>NZ_CP091975.1:629163-1258327 GCF_029016285.1 Vibrio sp. DW001
TGAAAAATATCGCTTCTTTAGCTACGGCGATGCGATGTTTATCAATAAAAAGATCTAATTTTTACTCCTAACAGTAACGTTACTGTTAGGGAGCGACACATAAGTCAGACTGTTTCTCTGGCACATCGGAGGTTTCGTGAAATACGAACTAATTAAAAAACAGGGCAATGCCCGTCGTGGTCAACTTCAATTTGAACGTGGTACGGTTGAAACACCTGCGTTTATGCCTGTAGGTACTTATGGTACGGTTAAAGGCATGACACCTGAAGAAGTGAAAGGTACGGGTGCAGAAATTCTATTGGGTAACACCTTCCACCTTTGGTTACGTCCGGGTCAGGAAGTAATGAAAATGCATGGTGATCTGCATGATTTCATGAATTGGCATGGCCCAATTCTCACTGACTCAGGCGGTTTCCAAGTATTTAGCCTTGGTGATATCCGTAAGATTACCGAAGAAGGTGTGCATTTCCGTAACCCTGTGAACGGCGATAAGATCTTTATGGATGCTGAAAAGTCTATGGAGATTCAAAAAGACTTAGGCTCTGATATCGTGATGATATTCGATGAGTGTACGCCATACCCAGCGACCCACGATGAAGCCAAAAAATCGATGGAGATGTCACTTCGTTGGGCGCAACGTAGCCGTGATCACTTCGATAAGCAGGAAAACCCGAATTCATTATTCGGTATTGTGCAAGGTGGTGTATTTGAAGACCTGCGTGATGTTTCTGTAAAAGGCTTAACCGAGATTGGCTTTGATGGCTATGCGGTGGGTGGTTTGGCTGTTGGTGAGCCTAAAGCAGATATGCATCGTGTGCTTGAGCATACATGTCCTCAGCTTCCTGAAGATAAGCCCCGTTATCTGATGGGAGTGGGTAAACCAGAAGACTTGGTTGAAGGTGTTCGTCGCGGTATCGACATGTTTGATTGTGTTATGCCCACTCGAAATGCCCGAAATGGCCACCTATTTGTTACTGGTGGTGTGATCAAGATCCGTAATGCGAAACATAAAACGGATACAGGATCACTAGATTCAGAATGTGACTGTTACACTTGTCAGAATTATTCGAAGTCGTATTTGCATCATCTTGATCGTTGTAACGAAATCTTAGGTGCAAGACTGAATACTATCCATAATTTGCGTTATTATCAGCGACTGATGGCAAGTATTCGTAAGGCGATTGACGAGGAGCGTTTCGAACAGTTCGTAGAAGAGTTCTACGCACGTCGAGACCGAGACGTACCGCCATTGAATAAATAAGAGCATTGATTAGACGGTTATTATGTGTCAGGGATGCAATTAAGGTCGCCAACACATAGAAATCGAACGACAATAGCTCAATATTTTGGAGTAGACCTTGAAATAAGGAAACTACTCCCCAATTTCTTATAGCAATTAAAACCTTAAAATAGAGGACGTTTTTGAATGAGTTTATTCATTTCTCAGGCTCACGCAGCAGCTGAAGGCGCGGCACCCGGTGGTGGTTTCGAGATGATAATCATGCTCGGCATGTTTGCAGCCATTTTTTACTTCATGATTTACCGCCCGCAATCTAAGCGTGCAAAAGAGCATAAAAACCTAATGTCAGCGATGGGCAAGGGTGATGAAGTGCTTACTAGTGGTGGTCTTGCTGGTAAGATTAGCAAAATCTCTGAAGACAATGATTATCTTGTGATTGCCCTAAATGACAACAATGAAGTAACGATTAAGAAAGATTACGTTACTGCAGTGCTGCCAAAGGGTACGCTCAAGTCTTTATAATTCAGCTAAAGGGTCCTTACTGTGCTGAACCGTTATCCTTTGTGGAAGTACCTGATGGTCGTGTTTGCCATTGCTATCAGTGCGCTATATGCCCTTCCAAATATCTACGGTGAAGATCCGGCTATTCAAATTACAGGGGCGCGTGGCGCCTCTGTTGATATGTCAACGCTGGATGCTGTCACTAAAACTCTTGATGAAAAGAGCTTATCAAATAAATCCATAGTATTAGAGAATGGATCGATTCTTGTTCGTTTTAACGACACAAATACTCAAATTAGTGCTCGCGATCTTGTTAGCGAATCACTAGGCGAAGATATTATTGTTGCGTTAAACCTTGCTCCAGCTACGCCTGACTGGCTTGATTCTATCGGTGCTACACCGATGAAACTTGGTTTGGATTTACGTGGTGGTGTTCACTTCCTAATGGAAGTGGATATGGATGCAGCTATGGTTAAATTAATCGAGCAGCAAGAGGAATCTTTCCGTACTGAACTACGTGAAGAAAAAATTCGTTATCGTGCTATTCGTAAGCAAGGTAAAGAAGCGGTAGAAGTCGTACTTCGTGACGCAGAGCAACTGGCTCAGGCAAAACAAGTTCTCTCTTCATTGCATGCGGATATGAGTTTTGTTGATTCTGAATCGAATGGCAATTTCTCTCTTACAGCCACATTTTTAGAAACACGCTTAGCAGAAGTTCGCAATTATGCCGTTGAGCAAAACATCACGATACTTCGTAATCGTGTAAATGAGCTTGGTGTATCTGAGCCGATTGTTCAACGCCAAGGCGCTAGTCGTATTGTTGTTGAATTACCGGGTGTGCAAGATACCGCACGCGCCAAAGAAATTCTTGGTGCAACTGCAACGCTTGAATTTCGTGAAGTGGACGATAAAGCTGATTTAGCAGCGGCGGCCAGTGGGCGTGCGCCTGCGGGTAGCGAGATTAAAACCGATCGCGATGGTCGTCCAGTTGTGCTTAAAAAGCGCATTATTCTTGGTGGTGAGAGTATTACAGACGCCAGTTCAAGCAATGATGAATATGGTCGTCCTCAAGTTAATATCTCACTTGATAGTGAAGGTGGCAGCAAAATGTCAGCATTCTCGAAAAAGAATGTCGGCAAGTTGATGGCAACCATATTTGCAGAGTATAAAGACAGTGGTCGCAAGAATGCTGAAGGCAAAGTTATTTTGTCTAAGCACGAAGAAGTTATTAACCAAGCGACGATTCAAACCGCTCTTGGTCGTAATTTCCGCATCACGGGTATCGACTCACAAGCAGAAGCACACAACCTAGCGTTGCTACTTCGCGCCGGTGCTTTGATTGCACCAATCTCTATCGTTGAAGAGCGTACCATTGGACCATCAATGGGTCAGCAAAACATAGATATGGGTATTCAGGCGTGTATCTGGGGTATGATCGCAGTAATGCTATTTACTCTGGTGTATTACCGTACGTTTGGTGTAATCGCTTGTATGGCATTGAATGCAAACTTGATTTTGATTATTGGTGTAATGTCGATGATACCGGGCGCGACGATGACGTTACCGGGTATTGCCGGTATCGTATTGACCGTTGGTATGGCGGTGGATGCGAACGTACTGATTTTTGAACGTATACGTGAAGAGCTACGGGATGGACGTAATCCGCAACAGGCGATTCATCAAGGCTATTCAAATGCATTAAGTACGATTGCCGATGCGAACATCACGACGTTAATTACTGCAATTATATTATTTGCAGTAGGTACTGGCGCGATAAAAGGTTTCGCAGTTACGCTCTCTATCGGTATCTTGACCTCAATGTTTACTGCCATTATTGGTACGCGCGCTGTCGTGAACCTTATGTATGGTGGCAAGCGCATTAAGAAATTGTCGATCTAAGGAAAAGTTATGTTTCAGATAATGAAATCAGACAAAATGATCGACTTTATGCGTTGGTCGAAAGTTGCATTTGTTTTATCAATCTTAATGATCGCGACATCAATCGGTGCGCTTTCAACTAAATGGTTGAATTGGGGCCTAGATTTTACAGGCGGTACATTAATCGAAGTCGGTTTTGAGCAACCTGCTAATCTAGAACAGATTCGCGGTGCGTTACAAGCTGAAGGTTTCGGTGATGCAACGGTTCAGAATTTTGGTTCTGCACGTGAGGTTTTGGTACGCCTTCGTCCTCGTGAAGATATGACGGGTGAAATGCTTGGTAACCAAATACTGGACACGATTAAGTTAGGTACTGGTGAGCAAGTAGAGATGCGCCGTATCGAGTTCGTAGGGCCTAATGTTGGCGATGAGCTAACCGAAGCGGGTGGTTTAGCCATTATTGCGTCGCTTATCTGTATTTTGCTTTATGTTTCTATGCGTTTTGAATGGCGACTTGCAGCCGGTGCGGTGTTAGCACTGACACATGATGTCATTATTACGCTAGGCATTTTCTCACTGCTAGAGATTGAAGTTGACCTAACCATTGTCGCTGCATTGTTGACGGTTGTGGGGTATTCGCTGAATGATACGATTGTTGTATTTGACCGAATACGTGAGAACTTCCGTAAGATGCGTAAGGGCGAATCGATTGAAGTGATGAACAACTCGATTACTCAAACACTGAGTCGTACTTTAATCACATCTGCAACCACGCTGTTTGTTGTTATCGCACTGTTTACACAGGGCGGGGCAATGATTCATGGCTTTGCACTCGCACTTCTATTAGGTATCACGGTTGGTACATACTCTTCAATCTATGTGGCTTCGGCGCTAGCATTGAAACTGGGTATTCAGCGTGAACACTTGATGCCAGCTCAAATTGAGAAAGAAGGTGCAGAATTTGACGAGATGCCATAACGGAAAATGTTGAGTGTCTTATTAAATTAAAAAAAACCGTAGCGAAAGCTACGGTTTTTTTATTTCTCTCTCAAAACTTATGTTTGGTTTACATTCCAATCTATAACATTAACGGCTCAGTAAACTTAACCACAATCCTTTATTCGGTATACCTATTCCACTAGATACGGGTCAGACAGAATGTGTCCGCACATGGATGTTTTGAGCGGTTCGCGGAATCGAGTTCAATTTGTTTACATCATCAATGTGATTGTTCTAATTCATCACTACAAATTTTTTGCTTTGTTTTGAATCGGTTAAGTTTCGATAATAAAAACACAAACTATCGGTGTAACATTGGGTCGTATAGAAAAACAATTTCAGATGGTTGAGATTATTCGCAGCAGGCGAGTAACAACGGCTTCTTACTTAGCTGAACGAATGAATGTATCCATCCGTACTATCTATCGCTATATCAATGATCTTTGTTTGTCTGGTATACCTATAGTGAGTGAAACGCGTGTCGGATATCGGCTCGATAAAAGTTTCGATATGCCACGCCTGATGTTTACAGAAGAAGAGCTGCTCGCTTTGTCTCTCGGTGCTAAATTGGTCCAGAAATGCTCAGATGAATACTTGAGTGATGCAGAAGAGACACAGACTCAGCGCGCTATACGTCCATTAGGCTTGGCTTTCTGGGGGAATGGATGGACGCTAGCAAGTTGGTGTGAAATACGTGAAGACTTTCGAGTTTTTCGATTGGATAGAATACACAATGCATGCTTAACAACACGTGCATTCTCAATTAATAATGAAATAAGCTTAGATGCCTTTATTCTTTGTCAGATGGAATAAATCTATCAAAACGGCTATCCATACACGCACTAATATCTGTGGTTATAAACCTACCATTATAGTAAAGGCTGAAAATAGTGGCGGGTGACGGACAGCTCTGAGCCATCTCTTGGGTTTCTAGTTTAATTACCTTAAGTGCGATTTCACGTTTATGGCAGCTCTCAACTAAAGAGTGAGTAACATGGTATTCGGAGTAGGGGCATCGGTTAGAATAATAGACAACACACCCTTCAACATCGACGTTGCTCTTTCTAACACAGTCTGAAAATTTAGGCATTTCATTGTTAGGTTCGAATGAGAGAGAAAGTAAAACGAAATTACATTCCGTTTTATCAGTGACTATGAAGCCCTGCTTAAGTAACCATTTAGTGTCGCTCATAAAATGATTTTTCTTTTTCCCAACGACAGTGACTAACCCTCGCATGTTTGCTTGCTTAGCGTCTTCTACTGCTTGCGCTAACAGCTGTTTTCCATGGCCATGATTCTTATATTTACCCGAGACCCAAAAGCAGCCAAGCGCTAAATAACCGGGTGCTTCAATGGGTAACCACGCATTTTCTGCAGGACCATACTCAATGAATACTTTCGCTCTTTCATTTAGGCGCCTAAATACATACCCATTATCAAACTCTCTTGATAACCAAGATTTTTTCGCTTCATAACTATCGCGGCATTTTTTATCAGAATAGGCACAGCAAATGTGTTCAGACTCAATAGTAGACTTAGACAGCGCAATGTAATTCATATGACTACTCACTTTAATTAAGAACTAAAAGACTAAGTGCGACGTCTTAGTAGAAGCTCACTCTCAACCCTTGAAATGTAATCGGACAACTGAGGATATTGTCGGACAACTTCTGTTAGCGGTGTCGGTATATCCTGAGAATTAATATTCTTAATTATGGCATAAGCAAATAAGTCAAAATAGCTTAATTTTTCTCCAAAAATAAATAAATGATACGTTAAATGAGCATTCAAAGCTTGGATATCTTTTTGACCCTCAAGTATGGATTCCATCAAATTCAGTGGTTGCTTGTTTTAATACAATCATAATCATTCCTTATGTCTTGTCATCATCTTACATAACAGCTACTGACGACAGTCTGTCAGTAGCTGTTATGTAATTATCTGAGCATAAAAAAAGCCCCCATCTTTCGATGAGGGCTGGATAGATTGAATTCTGGATTCTATTTTAGAATGGCGCTGTTACCGTTTTCACGGATATGCTTTAGAATATTCTTAGTACCGCGGGCACTTGATGCAACGACGTTACCAGATTCCATGTAATTTGTACCACCGGCGAAGTCAGTTAGGATAGCGCCAGCTTCACGAGCGATAAGTTCACCCGCCGCCATATCCCATGGTTTAAGACCAAGCTCAAAGAAACCGTCTACACGACCAGCCGCTACATAACATAAATCAAGCGCTGCTGAACCTGCACGACGGAAGTCAGAACACTCAGTAAATAGTGATGTCATGATTTTGAAATAAGCTTCAGAATGTTGTTTCTGCTTGAATGGAAAACCGGTTCCTAGAACAGTACCTTCTAGATCTTTAAGTTGTTTTACGCGAATACGTGAGTTATTTAGTTGTGCGCCAGAACCACGTTGAGCGGTGAAAAGCTCATTTAACATTGGGTCATAAACACAGGCAACTTCAGTTCTGCCATTCATGCGAACTGCAATTGAAACTGAGAATTGAGGGAAACCTTTTACAAAGTTAGTTGTGCCATCTAGTGGGTCAATGATCCATTGCACGCCTTTATCTTTGCCTTCGATTGTACCGGTTTCTTCTGCAAGGATGCAGTGATCAGGGTAGGCTGCTTTGATGATATCGATGATGATAACTTCAGCTTCTTTGTCTACGTTCGTTACGTAGTCATTACTACCTTTTAGTGTAGCTTCGATTTTTTCAGCATTTTCTAATGATTTGGCAATATGATTGCCAGCTTTTCGCGCAGCGCGAATAGCGATATTTAGCATAGGATGCATAAATTTATACCCAACAGATGTTAAAGAACAGAAAGCGGCCGCGAGTATAGCAGAGCTATCAAAAAATGGAAGTGGTTATTTTTTGCACTATGAAAGGTGGTGAAGAAGGGCATCGATAGATGGATACCAGAGTGGGTTTTAATTTGGCTTGTATACGGAATATTTAACCAATAATTTTCTGCTTATATTGAGCGAACAGTAGCACACTCAGTTCCCCGGAAACCCTAGCTGTGCTACCATTCTACGGTTTTTCAAATTGGGTAATTTTGAGCATGTTAGATAACGTTAAAGTAATACTCATAGGGACATCTCATCCCGGTAATATTGGTTCTGCCGCACGAGCAATGAAAGTCATGGGGCTAAGCCAACTTGTTTTGGTTAAACCTGAGTGTGAAGTCGATGCCCAAACTCGAGCATTAGCTGCAGGGGCGGCAGATATCGCTCAAAATGCAGTTATAGTCGATAGTTTAGAAGAAGCGGTAGCCGATTGTGGTTTGGTTGTTGGTTCTAGTGCACGTTCTCGTACATTAGAATGGCCAATGCTTGAACCAAGAGAGTGTGGTGAAAAATTTGCTATAGAAGGCGAAAATCACCCTGTTGCGCTGATTTTTGGTCGCGAACGCACCGGTCTCACAAATGAAGAGCTGCAGGCCTGTCACTATCATGTTTGCATTCCAGCGAATCCAGAATACAGTTCTTTGAACCTTGCTATGGCAGTACAGACGCTCTCCTATGAAGTGAGAGTTGCCCATCTTAATCGTCTACAAAGTGATTACCCGACGCGTGAAGAAGAGTATCCACGTCACAAAGAGTTAGAGATGTTCTATGAACACCTTGAAAAAGTGATAACGAGTACCCAGTTTATTGCTCAGGACAAACCAAATATGGTGATGACTAAACTGAGACGATTATTTAATCGCGCTCGACCAGAGTCTCAAGAAATCAACATTTTAAGAGGGATTTTAACCTCTGTTGAGAAGCAGTTACCAGGCAAAAAATAACCCTTTTCCTTGAAAGGTTAAATACTTGACTAATTTAGTCAAATAAATACTTGACCAAT
The DNA here is from genome assembly GCF_029016285.1 of Vibrio sp. DW001. NCBI lineage: Bacteria > Pseudomonadati > Pseudomonadota > Gammaproteobacteria > Vibrionales > Vibrionaceae > Vibrio > Vibrio sp. DW001. The sequence continues at coordinate 637,646 of NZ_CP091975.1, forward strand.
TTAGTCGGGTATGAAAAACTCTAACTATATTAGACATAGTAAAGAGTGTGATATGAGACTTACATCTAAAGGAAGATATGCAGTAACTGCAATGCTAGATGTTGCACTTAATTCCCAAGAGGGACCGGTGCCACTAGCCGATATATCTGAGCGCCAAGGTATTTCGCTCTCGTATTTGGAGCAATTATTTTCAAAACTGCGCAAGGCGGGTTTGGTGGCCAGCGTAAGAGGCCCAGGTGGTGGTTATCGCTTAGGTAGACAAGCGTTTGATATATCTATCGGCATTATTATTTCTGCCGTTGATGAGTCCGTTGACGCAACAAAATGCGGTGGAAAGAGTGGTTGCCAAGGTGGTACACGCTGTCTAACTCATACGCTCTGGCGGGATCTAAGTGATCGAATAAGTGATTTCTTAGACAACATCACGCTTGGTCAACTTATGACAGATAATGAAGTATTAGAGATCGCTGATCGCCAGGGAATTGAACTGGTGGTTAATAACGGGTATACACAAAAAACAAAAAGCACTGTCGAGCCCATCAGTGCAAATGTTCGCTCATAGCGGCAATTTTTTTCACTGGAGTAAAAAATGAAACTGCCTATTTATTTTGATTATTCAGCTACGTGCCCTGTTGACCCAAGAGTCGCAGAAAAAATGGTTCAGTGTATGACGATGGACGGTAATTTTGGTAACCCTGCATCGCGTTCACATCGTTACGGCTGGCAGGCAGAAGAAGCGGTAGACACCGCTCGTGAGCAAATCGCCGATCTTATCAATGCGGATCCACGTGAGATAGTTATCACATCCGGCGCAACAGAATCAGACAACCTTGCCATTAAAGGCGCTGCACATTTTTACGGTAAAAAAGGTAAGCATATTATTACCTGTAAAACTGAGCATAAAGCGGTTCTAGACCCTTGTCGTCAGTTGGAACGTGAAGGATTTGAAGTAACGTATCTTACGCCGGAAACAAACGGTCTTATCGACCTGAATAAATTACAAGACGCATTGCGTGAAGATACGGTTTTAGTCTCGTTCATGCATGTAAACAATGAAATTGGTGTCATTCAAGACATCAGCTCTATCGGCGAGTTATGTCGCGAGCGAAAAATTATATTCCACGTAGACGCTGCTCAGTCCGCGGGTAAATTACCTATTGATGTGCAAGAGATGAAAGTAGACCTTATCTCTTTCTCTGCTCATAAAGTTTACGGACCAAAAGGGATTGGCGCGTTATATGTTCGTCGCAAGCCCCGTATCCGTTTAGAAGCACAAATGCACGGTGGTGGTCATGAGCGCGGATTCCGTTCTGGTACTTTAGCCACTCATCAAATTGTTGGTATGGGCGAAGCGTTCCGTATCGCTAAAGAAGAGATGCAACAAGATTTCGACCATGGATTAGCGATGCGTGAAAGAATGCTTGCGGGCCTTGAAGGTATGGAAGCATTGACGATTAACGGTGACCTTGAGCAACGCTTACCAAATAATTTAAATATCAGCTTTGCTTTTGTTGAAGGTGAATCTCTGTTGATGGCACTGAAAGACCTTGCGGTATCTTCAGGCTCTGCTTGTACATCAGCGAGTCTAGAACCATCTTATGTTTTACGTGCTCTTGGTCTTGACGACGAATTGGCACACAGCTCGGTACGATTCTCTTTTGGTCGTTTTACGACAGAAGAAGAAATTGACTACGCGGTTCAACAAATTCGTGTTGCCGTCAGCAAGTTACGAGACATGTCTCCTCTATGGGATATGTATAAAGAAGGGGTTGATTTGAGCTCGGTAGAGTGGGCCCATCATTGATCTTAATGAAATAGAGGATTCGAGGAAAAAATTATGGCTTATAGTGAAAAAGTAATCGACCATTATGAAAACCCACGCAATGTAGGGTCTTTTGATAAAGAAGATCCAAGCGTAGGTAGTGGCATGGTAGGTGCACCAGCTTGTGGCGACGTGATGAAGCTACAGATTAAAGTGTCACCAGAAGGTATTATCGAAGATGCGAAATTCAAAACCTATGGTTGTGGTTCCGCTATTGCCTCTAGCTCATTAGTTACAGAGTGGGTTAAAGGCAAAAGTATCGATGAAGCGGCAGCGATCCAGAACTCAGAAATTGCAGAGGAACTGGAACTTCCACCCGTAAAAGTGCATTGTTCTATTCTTGCTGAAGATGCGATCAAAGCCGCGGTATCTGACTACAAAAAAAAGCATCAATAATAGCGATTGTTAACGGTAGCACCGTTAGCTAATTATTAGCATTAACTGGAAATAAGGGAGGATTTTCCTCCCTAGTACAAGAACGAAATTCTAAGGTTTAAGTATGGCCATCTCGATGACTGAAGCGGCAGCAAGCCGAGTACAAACATTTCTTGATAACCGAGGTTCAGGTATTGGATTGCGTCTTGGGGTGAAAACCACTGGATGCTCAGGAATGGCGTATGTGTTGGAGTTTGTTGACCAGTTAAACGAAGAAGATGAAGTGTTCGAAACGAACACGGTTAAGATTATCATTGATCCAAAAAGCTTGGTTTACCTTGATGGTACTGAACTAGATTTTGTGAAAGAAGGCTTAAATGAAGGCTTTCAGTTTAATAATCCGAACGTAAAAGATGAGTGTGGTTGTGGTGAAAGCTTTACCGTTTAACTGCTATTTCTAGTTCTCATCTCTCTAGCAAACTGGAACTTATCTTAATGACTCATTTTGAACTATTCGGGCTACCTATCCAATATGAATTGGATGGTAGCCTTCTTTCTTCTAAGTTTAGAGACTTACAGCGTCAATTTCATCCCGATAATTTTGCAATGGCTTCAGAAAGAGATCGTCTTCTGTCAGTGCAAAAAGCGGCGCAGATAAACGACGCGTATCAAGCGTTAAAGCAACCCATTACTCGTGCAGAATATATCCTAATGCTTAACGGCTTCGATATTAAGGGCGAGCAAAAAACATTGCAAGATCCTGTGTTTTTGATGGAGCAAATGGAGCTTCGCGAAGAGTTAGAAAATATTGCTTCTGAAGATGACCTGTTTGAGTTTGACAACAAGGTCAGCAAAATGTACAAACAAATCCTACTCGATGTTAAAAAAGAACTCGATGAATCCCTCTGGGAACAAGCGACCGATCGGGTACGTAAACTTAAATTTATTGTAAAACTTAAAAATGAAGTTGAGCGCGTTGAAGACAAACTCGTTGGTTAATCAACAGGTCAGATACGAAACTCAATTTTGTTGTAAAAATTAAGAATAAAATTGAGCATGTTGAATAAGATATTCGCGGCTCAAATAAGGACGCTCAATGTTATTGCAAATTGCTGAACCTGGACAAAGCCCAGCGCCACATGAAAGTAAACTTGCTGTCGGTATTGATTTAGGCACGACAAACTCACTTGTTGCCTCTGTACGAAGCGGTACCGCTTCACCTTTACCGGATGAAAACGGAAACCATATTCTACCTTCAGTTGTCTACTATCAAAATAAAAAACACCAAGACCAAAGCCATCAAGTTGGCGCTGAAGCGAGAAGTCATGCTCAAACAGACCCCAGTAATACCATCATCTCCGTGAAGCGACTTATCGGTCGATCATTGGCTGATATCCAAACACGTTATCCATTGTTGCCATATGATTTTCTTGAAAGTGACAATGGTTTGCCATTATTGCAAACCAAAGCCGGCGTTAAAAATCCTATCGAAGTTTCGGCTGATATCCTAAAAGCGTTAAACGAGCGAGCTGAAAATACATTAGGCGGAGAGTTAGAAGGTGTTGTCATTACGGTTCCCGCTTATTTTGATGATGCGCAGCGAGCCGGTACAAAAGACGCGGCAACATTAGCAGGAATGAAGGTGCTCAGGTTACTCAATGAACCTACCGCAGCGGCTATCGCGTATGGATTAGATTCGGGAAAGGAAGGCGTTATCGCGGTTTACGACTTAGGTGGCGGTACATTTGATATCTCCATTTTGCGTCTTTCTAAAGGTATATTTGAAGTACTTGCTACTGGTGGTGACTCTGCGTTAGGTGGTGATGATTTCGACCATTTGATCGCGAACTATTTCCAGAAACAGCTCGGGTTAGCGTCCCCATTATCTGCGCAACAAAACAGAACATTATTGGATGCGGCGACAGAAGCAAAAATTGCGCTGTCAAAAGAGTTGTCCGCCGAAGTCTCTCTTTTCAATGAGACGTGTGTGTTAACACGTGACGAATTTGAAAGCCTGATACAACCACTCATTAAGAAAACACTGCTTTCTTGTCGCCGTGTGTTGAAAGATGCCGATGTAGATAGTGAAGAGGTGTTAGAAGTCGTTATGGTCGGAGGGTCAACTCGTATTCTTCTCGTACGCGAGATGGTCGGAGACTTCTTTGGTCGCACGCCACTTACCACGATAAATCCAGATGAAGTGGTCGCCATTGGTGCCGCGATTCAGGCCGATATATTGGTTGGCAACAAGCCTGACTCTGAAATGCTATTGTTAGATGTTATCCCACTTTCATTGGGTATTGAAACCATGGGTGGACTGGTCGAAAAAATTATTCCACGTAATACCACAATACCTGTCGCCAAAGCACAAGAGTTCACGACCTTTAAAGATGGGCAAACAGGGATGATTGTGCACGTCACACAAGGTGAACGAGAGTTAATTGACGACTGTCGCTCCCTCGCTAAGTTTTCTCTTAAAGGTATTCCTCCAATGGCGGCTGGAGCGGCTCATATACGTGTGACCTATCAGGTTGATGCGGATGGGTTGTTGTCTGTTACCGCGATGGAAAAAAGTACCGGGGTTCAAGCCGAGATTCAGGTTAAGCCTTCGTACGGACTAAGCGATGATGAAATTGCTAACATGCTAAGAGACTCGATGACGCATGCCCGAGATGATATGGAGGCGAGAGCATTATCAGAGCAAAAAGTTGAGGCTGACAGAGTAATCGAAGGATTAGTCGCCGCGATGAAAGCTGATGGTGATGCATTGCTTACAGATGACGAAAGTAAAGAACTTATAAAAGCCATTGAAGCACTTATTGCGCTTCGAAATGGCAATAATGCAGATGCAATAGAGCAAGGTATTAAAGAAACAGACAAAGCGAGCCAAGAATTTGCGTCTCGTCGAATGGATATTTCGATTCGTCGTGCACTTTCGGGTCAATCTGTTGATGATATTTAGTTTGCTGTACTGATTTAAGAGTAGGAAGAGAATATGCCCAAGATAGTTGTATTACCCCATGAAGATCTTTGCCCTGAAGGCGCAGTGTTGGAAGCAAAATCAGGTGAAACGGTTCTTGATGTAGCGTTAAAAAATGGTATTGGAATTGAGCATGCGTGTGAGAAATCATGCTCATGTACAACGTGCCATATTGTCGTTCGTGAAGGGTTTGATTCTCTCAATGAGAGTGATGAAATAGAAGATGATATGTTAGACAAAGCGTGGGGGCTTGAGCCTGAGTCCCGCTTAGGTTGTCAAGCCATCGTCGCGGATGAAGATCTCGTGGTTGAGATACCAAAGTATACGGTTAACCACGCATCAGAAGAGCACTAAGTTTACGAAAGGGAGCAAATGATGAAATGGACTGATTCTCTAGATATTGCAATTGAATTGTGTGATTTGTATCCAGATACTGATCCTAAAACGGTACGGTTTACTGATTTACATAAATGGATCACAGAACTGGAAGAGTTTGATGACGATCCTCAACGTTCTAATGAGAAGATATTAGAAGCCATCATTCTCTGTTGGATGGATGAAATGGATTAATCATAAGATTAATGTTGAAGAGTAAAAAGTAAATAATTTAAAAAATAGAAGGGCATAGCCCTTCTATTTCGTTTGTAATAGTGACAACTTAGACGGTAATTACGATCGCCGAAAAAAGACGCAGTTATAAAAAAGAGCGCTGCATATAGAGCTAGGAGAAATTATGTCTACACAGATGCAAGTACAGATATCAAAAGATCAAGCGGATGCCCAATGGGGCGAAAAAGCGGTTATCTCATTTAACGAAAATGGCGCGCAGATACATACAGATGGTTCACACGATACCGGTGTTATTCAAAAAGCGGCAAGAAAGCTTGAAGGCAATGGAATTAAGTCAATCCAATTAATCGGTGACGGTTGGGGACTAGAGGAAGTTTGGACTTTTTTACAAGGATTCCGTTCTCCAAAAAACAAAGGTAATGTGGATTGGACTGCATTAGAAGATGCCGATCAAAAAGAGCTAGAAGCAAGAATAAAAACCACTGATTGGGTTCGCGATATAATCAATAAACCAGCAGAAGAGGTAGCGCCAAGGCAGCTTGCTTCTATGGCAGGTGAGTTCATAAAATCGCTCTCTCCAGAAAACGTTACTTACCGTATTGTCAAAGATAAAGATTTGCTGTCAGAAGGTTGGACAGGAATTTTTGCTGTGGGTCGTGGGTCTGAAAGGACGTCGGCAATGCTTCAGCTAGATTACAACCCAACGGGCGATAAAGATGCCCCTGTCTTTGCTTGCCTCGTCGGTAAAGGTATCACTTTTGATTCTGGTGGTTATAGTTTAAAACCTTCTAACGGCATGACATCGATGAAGGCTGATATGGGTGGTGCTGGTACCATTACTGGTGGTTTAGGGTTGGCGATTCTTCGTGGTTTGAATAAGCGCGTTAAGCTTATCCTATGTTGTGCAGAAAATATGGTGTCAGGTCGAGCACTAAAGCTCGGTGATATTATCACCTATAAAAATGGCAAAACTGTCGAAATAATGAACACAGATGCAGAAGGGCGTTTGGTTTTGGCTGATGGCCTCATCTTTGCCAGTGAGCAAAACCCAGAGCTTATTATCGACTGTGCTACGTTAACAGGTGCCGCTAAAAACGCATTGGGTAATGATTTCCATGCACTGTTGTCATTTGATGATGAGCTGTCCCATAAAGTATTAACCAGCGCAAACGAAGAGAAAGAAGGTCTGTGGCCATTGCCACTAGCCGATTTTCATAGAGGCATGTTACCTTCCAGTTTTGCCGATTTGTCTAATATCAGCAGTGGTGATTTCGCACCCGGTGCGAGTACTGCCGCTGCTTTCTTATCTTATTTTGTAGAAGACCACAAAAAAGGATGGTTACACTTTGATTGCGCAGGTACTTATCGCAAATCGGCCAGTGATAAATGGTCCGCTGGTGCAACAGGTATGGGTGTCCGCACATTAGCGCGCTTTCTTGTTGACCAATCAAAGTAAAAGATAATATAAAGTCATTAGTTAAAATAATAAGGTGGTTTATACCTCTACAATTAACCTAAATGGTTACCTAATAGAATGGGTATAAAACCACCGAATAAACGTCGTAAAGTCAATCAGCATAAACCTTACACATTTCGTAATAAGAATAGTGAAGGTAATAAAAGTAAAAAAGGAAATCATATGGCCCTTGAAAGAACATTCTCAATTGTTAAGCCTGACGCAGTGAAGCGAAATCTTATTGGTGAAATATATAACCGTATCGAGAAAGCGGGTTTACGTGTCGTGGCAGCAAAAATGCTTCGCTTAACGGATGCACAAGCGAGTGGTTTTTACGCAGAGCATGAAGGTAAAGAGTTCTTCCCTCCTCTAAAAGAGTTCATGGTATCAGGTCCAGTCATGGTCCAGGTGCTTGAAGGCGAAAATGCCATTGAACGCTATAGAGAGCTTATGGGAACAACCAACCCTGACACTGCCGCATGTGGCACGATCCGTAATGACTATGCCTTGAGCATGCGTTTCAACTCGGTGCACGGTTCAGATAGCCCTGCCTCAGCGGCTCGCGAGATAGAATTTTTCTTCCCTGAATCAGAGATTTGTCCTCGAGTAGAATAGTGTCGTAGGATAACGTTTCTAATGGAATCTTGAGCGTTTACTTTGCTCACTTCTAAAATCTGGGAAAATAGACTAGATTTCAGGAAAAAGACGTTCAAGATTCTATATTCTAAGTAATCAATCCCTTACCTACCAAGTGTGTTTCAACCCTTGTTGTACCTGATTAAACGCTGTACAATTCGCGCCCTTATTTATAATTAACTTGATGATACGCACAATGCGGTCAGGTTATTTAGTATTTTGAAAAACAACTGTCGTCGAGAGGTCACATGACTACTGCAAAAGTCAATTTAATGGATTTTGATCGTAAAGGTCTTCGCCATTTTTTTATTGAAGAATTAGGTGAGAAAGCCTTCCGAGCAGAGCAGGTGATGAAATGGATCTACCAGTTTGGCGTCGATGACTTCGAACAAATGACGAATATCAATAAAAAGCTACGCGAAAAATTACTGCGTGTCGCTGAGATCCGTGCTCCTCTTGTTTCCGATGCTCAGCATTCGTCTGATGGCACTATTAAATGGGCTATGCGTGTTGGTGATCAAGATGTCGAAACGGTCTATATCCCAGATGATGAACGCGCGACATTGTGCGTATCTTCTCAAGTTGGATGCGCCCTTGAATGTACGTTTTGCTCAACGGGTCAACAAGGTTTTAACCGTAATCTAAGGGTATCTGAAATTATTGGTCAGGTATGGAGAGCGGCGAAAGAAATAGGGTTACAAAAAGATACTGGCCGACGTCCAATTACCAATGTGGTTATGATGGGGATGGGTGAGCCACTTTTGAACATGAAAAACTTGATACCAGCATTAGAAATTATGCTCGATGATTTAGGTTTCGGTCTATCTAAGCGTCGCGTAACCGTATCTACATCGGGTGTGGTGTCTGGTTTGGATCAGATGACAGGTGTTATTGATGTGGCTTTGGCCGTGTCATTACATGCTCCGACAGATGAACTTCGTAGCCAGATTATGCCGATCAATGATCGCTGGAGCATTCAGGATCTACTTGCTTCCATTCATCGATATGTTGACTCGTCGAACGCCAACCGTGGCAAGGTTACGATCGAATATGTTTTGTTGGATCATGTAAATGATGACATGCAACATGCAAGACAACTCGCAGAAGTAATGAAAGGTACACCTTGTAAGATCAATTTAATTCCATTTAATCCTTATCCTGGTTCACCATACAAAAAGCCAAGTAACTCTCGTATCGATCGTTTCCAGAAGACACTAATGGAGTATGAACATACGGTAACAGTACGTAAAACGCGCGGCGATGATATCGATGCAGCGTGTGGTCAGTTAGTTGGTGATGTGATCGATAGAACAAAACGAACAAAACAGAACCAGCTTGGGGAACCAATTCCGGTAAAATCAATCTGATAAGATTGCAATCATTGAATCGGGTGTGACCCGTGCGCTTATTTAAGGCTTTGATTCAATGGTTAGATGGGTTGTAACAACATTTCTTGCATGCACAGTGACGGGTTGTGTTACAGTTACTGAGCAAGAGATGAGTGGTAGAAATAGTGATATTGAAGCGGCAGATGCAAGAATAGAGCTTGGTTTAGGCTATCTTGCTGATGGAAATAGACTTAAAGCAAGAGAAAATCTTGAATTAGCTATAAGATACGCACCAAATTACTACCGAACATTGAATTCAATAGCTTATTATTATCAGTTAGTTGGTGAGAAAATACTTGCCGAACAAACGTATATAAAAGCATTGCGGGAGTCTCCAAAGAACAGCGAAGTGCTTAATAATTACGGTGCATTCTTATGTCGACTTGGTCAATATGAAAAAGCCGACGAGTTTTTTACCCGTGCAATTAAGCAGCCTTCAAACTATCAAGTGGTTGATAGTTTAGAAAATGCAGCGATATGCTCACTAAAGAGTGGTAACAGAGCAAAAGCAGAGCATTATTTTACGCGTTCTTTGGATTATGACCCACACCGTTATTTCTCACTGCTTCAATTGTCTAAATTGGAGTCAGAGAATGGGGATTATAATGATGCAAGGGTTAGACTAATTAAATTTCACGATAGGTTTGGATACCAATTGAGTAGTTTACATCTGCTTATAGAGTTAGAAAATAAAGCAGGTAATAAAGAGTTAGCAAACGAATACGCTAAAATACTTAAGGTAAAATATCCGAGCTCTACAAAAAATTAGAAATACATAGCTATGACTACTGAAAAAGAACCAACTATAACTGAAGAAGTGGTAGAGACCGTTGCTGGAGTACAGGCAGGGGATATGCTTCGTACTAAGCGTGAGCAACTGGGTATTTCTCAAGAAGAAATCGCCGACCGATTAAGGTTGAGACTCACTATTATTCAAAGTATCGATGCAAATAACTATGAATTTGATCAAGTCGCTACGTTTACACGCGGCTATTTACGTTCTTATGCAAAAGCGGTTTCTTTAGACGATAAAGAAGTACTTGCCTCTCTAGATAGCTTTAAAGAAGCGCAACACTCAGATCATGAAATGCAAAGTTTTTCTCGAAAAACTAAGAGAGATAAACATGATAGTCGCATAATGAAGCTAACGTGGATAATATTTGTTGTTATTATCGGTATCTCTTCTCTCTGGTGGTATCAAAACCAACAAGATACATTAACGGAAGTCAGCACGGTTGATGCTGTCATGCCTGTTATTGCGGCTGAACCTCCACAATCAAATGAACCTGCTTCTCCTGACCGCTCTCAATTTGAGCAGCCTGAAGCGGTGACACTTCCAGCAAGTCTTGACGATGATCAGGGGAAGCCGGTAGAACAGTTACAACAAGAAGCGGCTGAGCAAGCCGCATTGCTAGAAAAAGCAAATGGCGAAGCGGCAGTGATGTCCGAAGTAGAAACAGAAATCGTCATCACGGAAGATAATTCTGAACCGCTGGAAAAAAGCGGTAATGAATTAGCCATGACCTTCTCTGCCGATTGTTGGGTGCAAGTGAAAGATGCCACCGGCAAAACGTTTGCCACAGGTGTCAAAAAAGCAGGTAGTACGATTAAATTTGCTGGAAAAGCACCGTATAAAATTATTTTGGGTGCGCCTGAAGGCGTATCGATGACATTTGCGAATGAACCAGTTGACCTTTCTGGGTATAATACTGGCAAAGTAGCAAGATTCACCTTACCTTAGAAGCTAATATGCAACACGAATCCCCTATTAAACGTCGCTCATCGACCAGAATATACGTCGGCGATGTCCCTATTGGCGACGGCGCACCAATTGCTGTGCAATCGATGACCAATACACGTACTACTGATGTGGCTGCAACTGTCGCTCAAATACGAGCTTTAGAAAAAGTCGGCGCTGATATCGTTCGAGTTTCTGTTCCAACGATGGATTCAGCAGAAGCTTTTAAGCTGATCAAACAACAAGTCTCTATTCCCCTTATCGCAGATATCCATTTTGACTATCGTATCGCCCTGAAAGTGGCTGAGTACGGAGTAGACTGTTTACGAATTAATCCCGGCAATATCGGCAATGAAAGCCGAATTCGTTCTGTGGTTGATTGTGCTCGCGATAATAATATACCGATTCGTATTGGCGTTAATGGTGGGTCGTTAGAAAAAGAAATCCAAGAGAAGTATGGCGAACCTACACCCGCCGCTCTCGTAGAATCAGCAATGCGTCATGTTGATATACTTGATAGGCTCAATTTTGATCAATTCAAAGTGAGTGTAAAAGCCTCGGATGTTTTTCTAGCAGTAGACTCTTACCGTTTGCTGGCACAAAAAATAGATCAGCCATTGCATTTAGGTATTACGGAAGCGGGTGGAGCAAGAGCGGGTTCCGTTAAGTCAGCGGTAGGGCTCGGTTTGTTGTTGTCAGAAGGTATTGGCGATACATTACGAATTTCTCTAGCCGCCGACCCTATTGAAGAAATTAAAGTGGGTTTCGATATTCTGAAATCGCTGCGAATTCGTTCTCGAGGTATTAATTTCATTGCTTGCCCAACCTGTTCTCGTCAAGAGTTTGATGTGATAGCAACGGTAAACGCTCTGGAACAGAGATTAGAAGATATTACCACTCCAATGGACGTATCTCTTATAGGTTGCGTAGTAAATGGACCCGGTGAAGCGGAAGTTTCTCATTTGGGGCTTGCTGGTAGCGCAAGAAGAAGTGCGTTTTATGAAGATGGTAAACGAACCAAAGAGCGCCTTGATAACAATGATCTTCTCGACAATTTAGAAGCAAAAATTCGTGCAAAAGCCTCCATTTTGGACGCGAAACAACGAATTGATATAAACCAAATTGAAAGTAATTAATCTCAACGATTTACGGTAATAGACAGTGGCAAAAACAATTCAAGCAATTCGAGGCATGAACGACTGCCTCCCAACTGACTCACCACTTTGGCAAAAAGTAGAGAGTACAGTAAAACAAGTAATTAGTGCTTATGGGTATAGTGAAGTACGTATGCCTATTGTTGAGCAAACGCATTTATTTAGCCGTGCAATTGGTGAAGTGACCGACGTTGTTGAGAAGGAGATGTATACCTTTGAAGACCGCAATGGGGACAGTTTAACGCTGCGCCCTGAAGGGACCGCGGGTTGTGTTCGTGCTGGTATTGAAAATGGTCTTCTGTATAACCAAGAGCAACGTCTTTGGTATATGGGACCAATGTTTAGACATGAGCGCCCTCAAAAAGGACGCTATCGTCAGTTTCATCAAGTTGGTGTCGAAGTATTTGGTCTTAATGGTCCAGATGTCGATGCAGAACTGATCATTATGACAGCACGTTTATGGCGAGAATTAGGCATTGCGGATCATGTACGTTTAGAGTTGAACTCAATCGGTTCTCTAGAGGCTCGTGCTAATTATCGTGATGCATTAGTTACGTATCTTGAACAGCACGAAGATGTTTTAGATGACGATTGTAAACGTCGTATGTATACCAATCCTTTACGTGTATTGGATAGCAAAAATCCAGAAGTACAAGCTATTTTAGGTGATGCGCCAAAGCTCTCTTCATTTTTAGATGAAGAGTCAGTGCAACACTTTTCCGGATTGTGTGAACTTCTTGACTCTGCTGGAATCGAATACCAAGTTAATGAACGTTTAGTACGCGGTTTAGATTATTACAATCGAACTGTATTTGAATGGATTACAGAAAGCTTAGGAGCTCAAGGTACGGTTTGTGGCGGGGGTCGCTATGATGGACTTGTTGAGCAATTAGGTGGAAAGGCGACACCTGGAGTCGGGTTTGCTATGGGCTTAGAGCGTCTAGTCTTACTACTCGATACATTGGGGTTAACTGATGTACGTCGTAATGTTGATGTGTACTTAGTTACCGCAGGTGAAGGCACGATGAAAGCGGGTATGAAGTTAGCCGAACAATTACGTGAAACATTACCGAGTTTACGTATTATGACCCATTTCGGTGGCGGCAATTTTAAGAAACAATTTAAGCGCGCAGACAAAGTCGGTGCAGCGGTTGCATTAGTGTTAGGTGAGAATGAAGTTGCTGAAAATACTGTTGTGGTAAAAGACCTCATCGGTGGATCGCAAACAACAGTCGCGCAAGCCGATGTTGCAGCTCAACTAATAGAATTGGTTTAAGAGGATTTAAAGTGGAATTGTACGATAGCGAAGAAGATCAAGTTCTAGCCATAAAAGATTGGTGGAAAGAGAACGGTAAAGCCGTCATTTTAGGTGGTGTTATCGGTTTCGGTGGATTATTTGGTTGGCGTTTTTATCAAGATTCAGTCATCGAAGCAAAAGAGGCTGCATCAGATAGTTATTCACAAGTGATCGAGCAACTTGCAACCAAAGGTGTTGCCGTTTCTTCTCAAGTGGAGAGCTTTATCGAGTCGAATAAAGACACTGAATATTCTGTTCTAGCCGCACTCCAGCTTGCAAAAGCTCAGGTTGATGCTGCTGAATGGGATAAAGCATTAGCGCAACTAGAGTGGGCAAAAGCCAATACTAAAGATATTGCGATAGGGCCAATTGCCAGCTTCCGCATTGCTCGAATCCAAGCTCAAAAAGAACAATTTGATGATGCGTTAGCAACACTTGGAGCGTTAGATTCAAAAGCATGGGCAGGCAGAGTCGCAGAACTTAAAGGTGATATTTTACTGCGAAAAGGCGATAAAGATGCCGCATATAGTGCCTACACTGAAGCTCAACAAGCAGCAGATGCAAGCCAAGATATCCAGTTTAAGTTGGATGATCTTGCCAAGTAAGGGCTGAAGTAATGAAGAAAACACTCAGTCGAGTATTATTAAGTACCACTATTATTATTGGACTTGCGGGTTGTGCTAGTGAGGAAGACACAGTGGTTATGGCGCCTGTTCCACAGGTTAATAGCCAGTTTACTCCAAGCAGCGATTGGTCTGCGGAAATAGGCGATGGTGCTGGCCAGTTCTTTTCAAAGCTGCAGCCTGTGTTTGCCTACGACAAAATATTTGTCGCAAGTCGTGATGGTGAAGTTAAGGCGTTGGATCCTGAAAATGGCAAAATCATTTGGAAGATCGATCTTGAAAAAGAAGGTATTGCCCGTTTATCTGGTGGCATAACTGCGTCTTATGGAAAGCTGTTTATTGGTTCTGAGAATAGTGAAGTTATCGCACTTGATAACGACACAGGTGAAGAGCTTTGGCGTCAACAAGTTATGGGTGAGGTACTATCGAAACCAGCGACTGAGAATAACCTCGTTATTGTTAATACAAGTCGCGGTATTTTAGAAGCTCTTGACTCTGAAACAGGTGAACAAGAGTGGACGATAAGTACAGAAGTTCCTAACCTGACATTGAGAGGAGATAGCTCTCCATCTACAGTGTCTGGTGGTGTTTTTTGGGGAACGGCGAATGGTCGTTTAGCCGCCGCAATTGTTGCTCGTGGTCAGTTAATATGGCAACAACCTATTGGTATTCCAAAAGGTGCAACTGAAATAGATAGATTGGTTGATGTTGATTCCTCACCCGTTATCTTGGGTGGTATGCTTTATTCCGTTGGTTTCAATGGTCAATTAATCGCCATTGACTTGCGTTCAGGTGCTCCAGCGTGGAAGCGTACCTACTCATCTACCTTGGATATGGCAACAGATGGTTCTGATTTGTTCTTAGTCTCAGACAACGATCATATCGCTGCTGTCGATGTCCGTAGTGGTACCGAAATCTGGACAAATAAACTGTTAGAAAACCGTTTGCTCACTGCGCCTGCGTTAATAAATGGGTATCTGGTCTTTGGTGATGCAGAAGGTTACTTACATTGGCTGGACACGGATACCGGTGAATTTGTTGCCCAGCAGTTGATCAATGATAGTGGTTTTGCTGTCGGTCCAATTGAAGTGAACGACGGATACCTGATCACGACACGTGATGGTAAAATCCGTAAGTTAAAAATCGACTAGATCTTAACTCAAATAATGAAAGTGTGATAGAATTCACGTTCGGCTCCTGACTTTGCGGTCAGGAGCCGTTTTGTTGTAAGAAACAACGCTTGCTGATTTGAGTTGTTGTTGAATTGAGTAGTTATAGGTAAGTCTTCAAAAACTTACCTATAACTACATAATAGAATGTTTTTTGTAGAGGTTGTTATGATTCCTGTTGTTGCCCTTGTAGGGCGTCCAAACGTAGGCAAGTCTACGCTGTTTAACCGATTGACACGTACGCGTGATGCACTTGTTGCAGACTTTCCTGGGCTGACTCGTGACCGAAAATATGGTCAAGCTAAACTTGGCGAACATGAATTTATTGTTATTGACACCGGTGGTATTGACGGCACAGAAGAAGGTGTCGAGACCAAGATGGCGGAGCAATCACTTGCTGCTATCGATGAAGCCGATGTTGTGTTGTTTATGGTCGATGGTCGTGCCGGTTTAACCGTCGCCGATCAAGCCATTGCACAACACCTGAGAAAGATAGAAAAGCCAGCTATGCTTGTGGTCAATAAAGTAGATGGTGTTGATGCGGATGCAGCAAGTGCTGATTTCTGGCAACTTGGTATGGATAAAATGTACCAAATTGCGGCCTCTCAGGGCCGCGGTGTCACGGTATTGATTGATCTCGCATTGAGTCCATTTGCTGAAGCTTTGAATGAGAAAGAGAGAGGCGAGATTGAAGATCTAACCGATCTTGTTGACGACGATGAAGAGAAGCTTGAATACACCGAAGAAGAAGCGGAAGAAGAGTTCAAGCGCTTGCAAGACCAGCCAATTAAACTGGCTATTATTGGTCGTCCAAACGTAGGTAAATCAACGTTGACAAACCGAATCCTCGGTGAAGAACGTGTGGTTGTTTACGATATGCCTGGCACTACTCGAGATTCTATCTATATCCCGATGCAGCGTGATGAACGCGAATATGTGCTAATAGATACTGCTGGTGTTCGTCGTCGTAAGCGCATCAATGAAACAGTAGAAAAGTTTTCTGTGGTGAAAACGCTTAAAGCAATAGAAGATGCTAACGTCGTGTTGGTGGTTATCGATGCACGTGAGAATATATCTGATCAAGATTTGAGCTTGTTAGGCTTTGCGTTAAACGCAGGTCGCTCCATAGTTATTGCGGTAAATAAGTGGGACGGTTTAGATACCGATATTAAAGCTGATGTTAAGAAAGAGCTGGACCGTCGATTAGGTTTTGTTGATTTCGCTCGAATTCACTTCATCTCTGCGTTACACGGTACGGGTGTTGGTCACTTATTTGAATCTGTTCAAGAGGCCTATAAATCGGCAACAACACGTGTTGGTACTTCTGTACTTACCCGTGTAATGAAAATGGCAACAGATGACCATCAGCCACCGCTTGTTCGCGGACGTCGTGTTAAGCTTAAGTATGCTCACGCTGGTGGCTATAACCCACCTATTGTGGTTATTCATGGTAATCAGGTTAAAGCGCTTCCAGATTCTTACAAGCGCTACCTAATGAACTACTATCGCCGTTCATTAGAGATTATGGGCACGCCAATTCGTATTCAGTTCCATAACAGCGAAAACCCATTTGAAGGTAAGGTCAACAAAATGACGCTCTCTCAAGGACGCAAAAGAGATCGCGTATTGAGTATGATGAAAAACAGAAAAAAATAATTAAAAAGCGCCTTTAAGGCGCTTTTTTCTTCCCCGCGATAAAATACCACCCAAAGAAATGGGTGACCGTCCCTTTGATCCGCGCCCGAAGGATCACAAAATATAAAATAAAACTTTCGTCATTTCCGTAGAGACGCAATACTGTCCTTCAAGAAACGTATGCATAAATTCACACTATTGCCTTTAACGGCGCCATTTAAAGGCACTTATTTTGTATGTGGATTTTTATGGAAGCATGAATATATCTCTGTTTATCGATAGATTACTGCTAAGTGAATTTCGATGTTTAATTTTTATTGATCAATTTTGTGAAATCCTGCGATCTAAAGATTAAATTAATCAATTAAGAATAATAATCTGTGTAAAATGCATCTACAGGATATGTAACTTATGCTTTCGGGTTGTGTGTATATTTATGTTCTTAATAGGGTAGATCGCTGATCAAAATTGATAAAGCAGAAGATCTGACGAAGATCTTTTTTTGACGAGTTATTTAGTGGCGATGGGTATTAAGGTTTAATTAAGTTTGTTGAGGAAGAGTATGTCGGTTGAAAATGTATGCCCAAAATGCAGCAGGTCATTGGAATGGCAAGTAGGATCTTATCGCTGTAACGATTGTGATGTCAGCTACACTAAAGTGGCGTTTTGTCCTAAGTGTGAAGCAGAGTTAGAAAAGCTACAAGCTTGCGGTTCGGTAAGTTACTTTTGTAATAGCTGTAATGAAATGAAATCTAAATCCGCCGTTCGGATTGAGTTTCAGGCTCAAGGTGAGTCATTAGGCTAGTTTACGGTGGAGGTAATTTCGCCATCAACAAATTGGGTGATCATTTGATCGCCCTTTTCTAATTTAGACGCATGAGATATGACGTTTCCTGATCCATCCTTACTAATCGAATAACCACGTTTCAACGTTGCTAATGGGCTAACCGCATCCAGTTTCTCTGCATGAAGCGCGAGGCTATGTTTCGACATCAACATGGTGCGATGGATAGCATCGCTTAGCTTTTGTTCTGCTTGAATCAACGCATGCTTTTGTTGATTCAATTGTTTATCTGGAGAATTAAGATGTAATCGATGATTTAGGTTCTGGATTTGATGTTGTCCTGAACGTGTTTGTTCTTCGATTGAGCGGATCAAACGAGATTCTAGATCATCTAATCTCTGGATCTGTTGCTCTAAACGGTAGCTAGGATGTTGTTTTTCAAGCCGGTGATTGGACTGTTGTAGCAGATAATGCCGCTTAGACAGATTTACTTTAATGGCATTTTCCAGACGATTTGTTCGGGAATGCAGTGCTTGTTCTTTATGGCTTTGGTCTCGACTGACTAGCTCTGCCGCTGCGGACGGGGTTGGTGCGCGAACGTCAGCAACAAAATCAGCGATAGTAACGTCGATTTCATGACCTACGGCGCTGATAATGGGAATGTCGCTTGCGGCAATAGTTCTAGCAACCACTTCATGGTTGAAACACCAGAGATCTTCTAACGAACCACCGCCACGGCCGACGATCAATACATCACACTCATCACGAGAGTTTGCTCTGCCAATTGCTTGCGCGATTTCGAACGTTGCCGCTTCTCCTTGAACCGTCGTTGGATAAACAATGACAGGTAGGTTAGGGTCTCTGCGTTTAAGGACATCTAAGATATCGTACAGAGCAGCACCTGTTTTAGAGGTGATGACACCGACGCACTTCGGGTTCTCTGGAAGTGATTTTTTTAGAGACTGAGCAAAAAGACCTTCTGCGGCCAATTGCATTTTGAGTTTATCAAACTCTTGTTGTAACTTGCCGTCGCCTTCTGGCTGCATGCTTTCAATGATTAGCTGGTAATCTCCGCGTGGCTCATAAAGAGACAGGCGTGCCTTGACCAATACTTGATTGCCGTTTTCAGGTCTGAATGTTACTCGGCGATTATTTCCACGAAACATGGCGCACTTAACCTGAGCGCGGGAGTCTTTTAGAGATAAATACCAATGTCCAGAAACAGGTGCAGAAAAGTTAGAGATCTCGCCGACTAACCAAACGATACCCATCTCGTTTTCTAGCAGTAGACGAACTTCTGCATTAAGACGGGATACAGTAAATATGTTTTGGTTGCTTTGCACAGACAAGAGAATACCACGGGACGTGAGTATGGAAATTAGCGGCAATATAATACATAGCAAGAGGGTTAATGCAAATTAAAAGTTAAAAAATGAGTAGCGAAACGATTGCGTCGTGCGTATAATCCGTTTGCAATATCAATTTAGATTCAAATTTGATTCATCCTTATTATGCGAAACGATAAGGGTGAATTTTTCGTATTTAACCTCGGTTTTTTTAAAAACCATAGTTGAGAGATATTGCAATGCTACGAATAGCAAAAGAAGCGCTCACTTTTGATGACGTTTTACTCGTCCCCGCACATTCGACAGTGCTTCCTAATACAGCGGACCTTCGCACTAAGTTAACCAAAAATATATCGCTGAATATTCCTATGTTATCGGCTTCTATGGATACCGTTACGGATGCTCGCCTTGCCATCGCTCTGGCTCAAGAAGGCGGCATCGGTTTTATTCATAAAAACATGTCCATTGAAGAGCAAGCTGAACAGGTTCGTTTAGTGAAAATCTTCGAAGCAGGTGTGGTTTCGCATCCGGTGACAGTTAAACCAACCAATACGATCGCAGATGTACTCGCTCTAACCGAAAAGAACGGTTTTGCTGGTTATCCTGTTGTTGCTGAAAACAATGAGCTAGTCGGGATTATCACTGGTCGTGATATCCGCTTTGTGACTGACCTTGATAAAACAGTCGATCAGGTGATGACACCAAAAGCACGTTTGGCTTCCGTTAAAGAAGGCGCATCTCCAGAAGAAGTTCAAGAAGAGATGCACAAAGCTCGTGTTGAAAAAGTGTTGGTTGTAAACGATGCGTTTCAACTAACGGGTATGATTACTGCAAAAGACTTCCACAAAGCAGAGCGTAAACCTAACGCCTGTAAAGATGATAAAGGTCGTTTGCGTGTTGGTGCCGGTGTCGGTGCCGGTGCTGGTAATGAAGAACGTATTGCCGCACTTGTAGAAGCAGGCGTAGACGTACTGCTTATCGACTCCTCACACGGTCATTCAGAAGGCGTACTTACTCGTATTCGTGAAACACGCGCCGCTTATCCTAATCTAGATATTGTGGGTGGTAATGTCGCAACAGGTGCCGGTGCAAAAGCACTCATCGACGCTGGTGTCAGTGCGGTGAAAGTGGGTATCGGCCCGGGTTCAATTTGTACTACTCGTATTGTAACGGGTGTTGGTGTTCCTCAAGTAACGGCGATTTCTGATGCAGTTGATGTTGCCGAACAATATGGTATTCCTGTTATTGCTGACGGTGGTATTCGTTTTTCTGGTGATGTCTGCAAAGCAATCGTTGCGGGCGCATCTTGCGTCATGGTTGGCTCAATGTTCGCTGGTACGGAAGAAGCGCCGGGTGATATCATTCTTTATCAAGGTCGCTCATACAAATCTTATCGTGGAATGGGTTCTCTAGGCGCGATGTCTCAAGGGTCTTCAGACCGTTACTTCCAAAGTGATAATGCCGCAGACAAACTGGTTCCTGAGGGTATCGAAGGTCGTATTGCTTATAAAGGTCGCTTAAAAGAGATTGTTCATCAGCAGATGGGTGGTTTACGTTCGAGCATGGGCTTAACGGGTTCGGCAACCATTGAAGATATGCGCACTAAAGCAGAATTTGTTCGTATCTCTGGCGCTGGCATGAAAGAGTCCCACGTACATGACGTGCAGATAACTAAAGAAGCGCCAAACTACCGTTTAGGTTAATTTTTTGTAATCTAGTGATCGATGTGAGTAAGGTTAAAGCAATAGACTTATGTTCACATCGATAGAGAATTGACTTGTTATAGAGTTATATCATCAACCTATTTTGAGAAGAGAAAATGACAAAAGATATCCACGATCAACGAATTTTAATTTTAGATTTTGGTTCTCAGTACACACAGCTTATTGCACGTCGAATTCGTGAAATTGGCGTTTACTGTGAATTGTGGAGCTGGGATGTCGATGAAGCGGATATCCGTGAATTTAATCCTAACGGTATTATTCTTTCTGGTGGACCAGAGAGTGTGACACAAGATAATTCTCCACGAGCGCCTCAATACGTTTTTGAAGCGGGCGTTCCTGTCTTTGGTGTCTGTTATGGCATGCAGACAATGTCTGAACAACTTGGTGGCAAAGTCGCGAGTTCTGATGAACGCGAATTCGGTTACGCACAAGTCAAGGTGATTAGTGAATGTGAACTGTTCAAAAATATCGAAGATGCGATAGCTGAAGATGGTGCACCACTGCTAGATGTTTGGATGAGCCACGGAGATAAAGTGGTTGGCATTCCATCTGACTTTGCTAAAGTTGCAGAGACAGATACCTGCCCATTTGCGGCGATGGCAAATGAAGAGAAAAGATTCTATGGTGTTCAATTCCATCCAGAAGTAACACATACCCGCCAAGGTCTGCGCATGCTAGAGAATTTCGTTCTCAATATCTGTGGCTGTGAAAAGCTGTGGACTTCTCAGTCCATCATTGAAAATGCGGTTGCTAACATAAAAGAGCAAGTAGGGGATGACGAGATTATCCTAGCATTGTCTGGCGGTGTGGATTCCTCTGTTGTCGCTATGCTTGTGCAGCGAGCGGTTGGTGATAGATTGACCTGCGTTTTTGTTGATAACGGTTTACTACGTTTGGACGAAGGTCAGCAAGTGATGGATATGTTTGGTGATCATTTTGGTCTGAACATTATCAAGATTGAAGCGGAAGAGCGCTTTTTAAGTGCATTGGCTGGTGAAGCCGATCCAGAGAAAAAACGTAAAATTATTGGCCATCAGTTCATCAACGTATTTGATGAAGAGTCGAAGAAGCTTAAGAATGCCAAATGGCTTGCGCAAGGTACTATTTACCCTGATGTGATCGAGTCGGCGGCTTCTAAAACGGGTAAAGCGCACGTTATCAAGTCCCACCATAATGTTGGTGGCCTTCCTGATGATATGGAAATGGGGTTAGTTGAACCATTACGCGAACTGTTTAAAGATGAGGTTCGTAAGATTGGTCTAGAGCTTGGCCTTCCATACAACATGTTATATCGCCATCCATTCCCTGGTCCGGGTTTAGGTGTTCGCGTATTGGGTGAGGTTAAAAAAGAGTATTGTGACCTTCTTCGTCGTGCAGATGCAATCTTTATTGAAGAGCTTCATAGTGCCGACCTTTATAATAAGGTTTCTCAAGCATTTACGGTTTTTCTTCCTGTTCGCTCTGTTGGCGTAATGGGCGATGGTCGTAAATACGATTGGGTTGTGTCATTGAGAGCGGTAGAAACTATCGACTTCATGACCGCCATTTGGGCGCATTTGCCTTATGATTTCTTAGGAAAAGTATCCAACCGAATCATAAATGAAGTGGACGGAATTTCTCGAGTGGTATATGACATCTCAGGTAAGCCGCCAGCGACGATTGAGTGGGAATAAACGCCTGATTATTTACCTTTAATTCGTACTCTAAAAACCAGCTTTCGAGCTGGTTTTTTTGATCTTAACCTATTCAATGTATTTTTTTGTTTATGATGCAGAATAACAGTTGAACCTGAACAAAATTTCATCTAGTATGCGCCAGCTTCAACTTTTTTTTATTTCTTTCAACTATTTTTGATAAGGTTAAGACCAGATGTCGACACAACTAGCAAACCCAGCCCCATTAGGTCTAATGGGCTTTGGTATGACAACTATCCTTCTAAATATCCATAACGCAGGATTTTTTCCAATCGATTCGATGATCCTAGCGATGGGTATCTTTTACGGTGGTATTGGTCAGGTTATCGTTGGCATTATGTGTTTTAAGCGTGGCGATACATTCGGTACTACAGCATTTAGTTCTTACGGCCTATTTTGGTTGACACTTGTTGGCCTTATTGTAATGCCTAAGATGGGACTCGCGGCAAGCCCTGAAGGGTTTATGGGTTGGTATCTTACTCTTTGGGGTATCTTCACTGGCTTTATGTTTATCGGCTCTCTTTGTTATCCAACGGCGAAGCAAGTCGTATTTGGTTCTCTAACTATCCTGTTTGCTCTTCTGGCCATTCGAGATTTCACGGGTAGTGAACTTGTTGGTACGATTGCTGGTTTTGAAGGTATTTTCTGCGGAGCGAGTGCGATTTACTTTGCTATGGCGCAGGTCCTTAATAATGAGTTTGGCCGTGAAGTAATGCCGGTCGGTAAGCCTTTTATTGGCCGTTTTAAAAAAGAGATCGTAGTTGCAGAGCTAACAACGGCTTAAAAGCAATTAACCACACGGTTAACAATAGACTTTACTTAAAAGGCTTTAGTGAAAACTAAAGCCTTTTTTGATCTTTCATCGTCGTTATTATCCAAATCAATATCAGTGCCTATCGCATAAATTATGGGATGAAAATGTGTTCTCTCCATCGAACACATTTTGTGTGCCCCGTTATTTAATGGAACTGGTGCAACCGTCTTCTGGTTCTGAAATCTGATAAAGCTTGTGTTCATCACAAACCGTCTCACAATTACACACCTGATCGACACCGACATTGTTTAGCCCACCACAGCTTCCCTGTATGGTTTTTTTATTAAAAATGACGCCAATGGCCATTAATAAAATAACGATCAGAAAAAAACCAAAGGTTATGAGCATCGTTGTCATGTCGAATCCTACCTTTTATCTAGCGGAGATAGGGACGATATAGGATTCATCTGTCTGAACATCGCCTTTCCATGGCCAACACCACGGTTAACGGCACCATGATGACCAGCACCATGATGACCAGCACCATGATGGTCACTGCATCCGTTTGAATGTTCTGAGCAACCACATGAATGTCCAGAGCACCCACCTTTTTGTAGGTGTTTTTTTGAAGGACGACCTTGAGTTGATTCAGTTAGTTCGATCATCGAGCTACTTATCGCCGATGCCACCGGTGTTTGCTGTGCAACTTGAAACACACGAATGCCGGAACTGAGTAATTTTCCGAGCGCTCGTTCACCTATGTTGCGCACGATGACCGCATCGGTTTTCATTTTTTTAATGAGCGTGATGCTGTCTTTTTTGTCGCTACAAGATGAATTGCCACCTGCTGCGGGGTTGATTGCGTCGTGAATAAATGAATTGTCTGCATTTATGAAAGCGAACTGCTTGGCTTTCATAAAGTGGTTAGCGACGCATTCTCGGCTGTGTGGGATAGCATAAATCATTGTTCTGACTCCTTATTTTCTAGAACAAGTGCATTACCTTCTACTAGACAAGAAGCAACCTTAAATCGAGCACGATTTACAATATTGCCAAAAGTCTGCCTTGAAACTCCCATTTGATCTGCTGCTTCCTGTTGACTCAATTTTTCAAAGTCAGCGAGTCTTATCGCTTCGAATTCTTCAGCTAGTATCTCTACCTTCTTTAGTTTTCCGAGCGGTATCCCATTGGGTTTAAAGCAGCTGTGTGCAGGTCGCCCACAAATGCGACGGCATTTTTTGGGTCTGGCCATAATTTCTCCTAAAAGAGTTTCAAGTAAACTATACGTTAGTTATTGGCATATGCCAATAAAAAGGTTGGGTTAATTTATAGCATATGCTATAAATTATGCATGAAATCCGCTTTAATCACTAGGGTATAAAATGAAAAATGTTAAGCCAAATAGCCACAACAACTGTATTGCATGTGGTGAGTCGAACTTCAACTCCAACTCACTTCAATTGCAGTTTTCATCTGACTCCGAAAATAGCGTTATGACAAAGATAAAACTAGATGAATCTTACCAAGGGTATCCGAACGTGTTACATGGTGGAGTGATCAGCACCTTATTGGACGCGGCGATGACACATTGCCTGTTTGCTCGACATTTAGAAGCCATGACAGCCGAGTTGACCGTTAGGTTCATTAAACCGGTACCGATTAATCAAGAGCTAGTTGTTGTTGGAACTTGTGTTGCGGAACAAAGAGGAATGTATAAATTGACCAGTTTTATTTCACTAAATGACAATATATTGGCTCGCGCCAAGGCCAAATTTCTTCTTATAAAAGCGTAAATTATTGTAAATACCTCTCATTACCAAATACATCAGACTAGACTTATTAAGAAAATGATCCGATGGGTTTAATCAACCGTAGAATACCCAGTTGATCGATATTTCTATAAAAGGAGAAAGGTGAGTATGGATACATCAAGTCAGTTAAAAAATGATACACAAGCTTTAAGGCCAATCCCACAGGAAGCTTTTGATTGGTATGATGAATACGCGCACGGCCTCATTGACCGCCGTGAATTTATGGCACGATTAGGTGGGCTTGTTGCTTTAGGTTTTACCATGACGGTATTGTCTAGTGCGTTGATACCCAATTACGCCAATGCTGAGCAAATTTCATTCAATGATCCTTTAATTAAAGCCTCTTATGTCAAATATGATTCTCCTAAAGGGCATGGAGAGTGTCAGGGATATTTGGTTATGCCTGCAAAATTAGAGGGTAAGGCGCCTGTCGTATTGGTTATTCATGAAAATAGAGGCCTTAACCCCTATATAAAAGATGTTGCTCGACGCCTTGCGGCGCAAGGTTTTATCGCTTTTGCACCTGACGGGTTGTATCCGTTAGGTGGTTATCCGGGTAATGATGATGAAGGACGTACCATGCAAAAAGGCATGGATAAAGTAAAATTAGAAGAAGACTTTATCGCCGCCGCTCAGTTTCTGAAGTCTCATGAAATGAGCACCGGAAAGTTAGGTGCGGTTGGTTTTTGTTATGGAGGTTACATTGTCAATATGCTTGCTGCGAGCATCCCTGAGCAACTTGATGCTGGCGTTCCGTTCTATGGCACTCCTGCTGCAGAAGCAATTCGAGATAACGTTAAAGGGCCGCTTTTACTGCAATTTGGTGAGTTAGATAAACGAGTAAATGGCACATGGCCAGATTATGAGAAATCATTGATGGCGAATAAAGTGGATTACACTGCCCATATTTATAAAGGTGTTAATCACGGGTTCCACAACGATTCTACGGGTAGATATGCGCCGGAAGAAGCGGAGCTTTCTTGGGCAAGGACGGTTGAATTTTTTAATCAACATTTAGTGTAATTGAAGGAGCCCTTGTTACCCTGAAGGGCTTCGGTTTCAATGTTTGATATGTAACTGTTCTATACTTTAGACACGAAAATTAGCAACGTGTAAAAATTATGTGCGGAAGATTGAACATCATAGATGATCCGTTAGCGGAGGCCGTGAGTGCGGCGTTAGGTATAAGTTTTTTTGCTAAAACCAACTCTGACCTTTGTCCCTCTCAACAGGTCTCTGTTGTTGGAAAAGCGGATTGCTCACTGCATCAATTTGAACTTTTGTGGGGAGTTAAACCGAGTTGGGCCAATCGTGCGATCATCAATGCTCAGGCTGAAAGTGTGGCAAGTAAAGCGACGTTTAGCGCCTCATATATAAGTCACAGAGTCGTTGTTCCTTGTTCCGGATGGTATGAATGGAAAGAAGAGGAAGGAAGTAAACAGAAATATTTGTTTTCTGATATTGAAGACAGACCGCTTTATATGGCGGGTATCGCATTAGCGAATATCCAGAATCTGGTGACGTTAACCACTCAATCGAATTCACAGTGTGCAACCATTCACCATAGAATGCCGTTGTTACTCAGAGACAGTGATGTGAACTCTTGGTTATATGGCTCGGTAGAGCAAGCCAATGCGCTAGTGTCTCTGCCCTACCAAAGAGAGTTGAAAATAACGACGAGCAAGCCGCTATCTCTACAAGGGGTTCTTTTCTAGTTACAATCGAGTCTGGTTGCCATCTTAGTACTGTCTGTCAAGGATTGGGGCAATGAGTACGCTAACAGTGGTTGCAGCGTTTTTAGGTCCGTTAACGTGTTGCAAAAATCAGCATTTTTATCTATATCTTGAGGCATAATAAATACAGCCGCCTCGCCTTTGCTAAGGTTTTTATTCGGTTTGTAGATGATCTTGTAATAAGCGGAAGGAATCTTATGAGGTTCATCGGCGGCAGGTAATACCATGGCGTCTTCTGAATAAATTGGCCCACTTATCACATATAACGAGTCTCTAAACTCGGCTTTCTCTCTCACCTTGCTTTCGAGTTCTTGCCATGCATTCTGATTTAAAGCACTTGATTGGGGGGTGATATTACTTAAGTAATTTAATGTGTACCAATACTTGTTGCCGGTAAAGCTGGCGAGTGGAACCTGATGCCCTCGGTCGGTTTTTAGTTGTTTATAAGCATTCTTGTAATCTTTCTCTTCTAGTGTTTCATCTTCTGAAAGCAGGGGTTGATTCTTCCAGTCCCTATTTGTGTGCGTGCCAAAGTTTTGCACATCCACTTCATAGGCAACCCAGTCGGCAAATTTTGTGGTGGGGTTTTGGGATAACGCATAAAGTCGTTCAAATATCATGGTATTGCCATCTATTTGGATTTCTGGACAACCGATAGGACAGTGTGGACTTTCTATTTTTGTTGATGAATTTGCCACAGATAAAGGCAAAGACGCGAAGAAGAATAAAGCGAGATTTTTCATTATTATATTCCTAACCGTACATAGTATTGATTAGGTTAGCAGGTTGCTGTGCGGTATCAAGGTTGAGAGGTGGCGTCCAACGGTTTTTCCTGTAGTACAAATGATGGGCTAGAAGTGTTGGATTGATGATGTCGCCTGCAATTATTGGTAATGAACATTGGATGTAATTCTTTGTCTTCGCAAAATTGGGCTATCTTTAAATTAAACAATTATATAGGAACGATAATATGAGTTTTGATTGGGTAGAGTGGTTTGGGTATTTAGCGTCGTTAGTGGTATTGGTTTCACTTACTATGACTTCCATCATTAAGCTTAGGGTGATCAATTTTATTGGCTGTGTCTTATTTGCCATGTTCGCGTACTTTATAGACTCGTATCCTACAATGTTCATGAACATTGGTATCGCGGGCATCAATATTTATTTCTTATGGAAAATCCGAACCACGAAAGAACAATTTACCTTAATTACCGAGTCGGTTGGTTCAGAATACTTTGATTATTTTGTTTCAAGTTATAAGAGTGAAATAGAGCTTCAAGTGTCGACAACGGAATTAAAAGGGGCTGATACGGCGTTTTATATGTTGAGAAACAACAGTATTGCAGGTGTGCTCGTGGGCAATATAAACCCTGAAGGTGAGCTGTCAGTATTACTCGACTACGTTACACCTGAGTATCGTGATTTTAAGTTGGCCCACTACTACTATGTATCGAATCCTAATGTGATTAAAGAGAGAGGAGTCAAGGTACTGAAAGCGAACGCTACAACCCCCGAGCATAAAGAGTATCTGCTTAAAGTTGGTTTCCATCTAGTGGATGAAAATGAAGGGGTATATTTCAAAGAGCTTTAGGTTTGATAAAGGCTTGTCCTTTGTTGTCTGCACCATTACCTCGATAGTGTTAATCGATTACTTTTTCAGATTAGTATTAAACGTTCAATATGCATAAAAAATGGGTTAGCGAAGGCTAACCCATGAACTGACTAAGGGGAATTTTAGTGTTGTGTGTCAGCTTCAAAATAAGGTTTATAGACATCGGCTAATGACTTGTTTTTTGCTTTGTGTTTTCTTTTTTTTGTGATGGATGGGGGCGTTTCTTGTGATTTGATTGCTTCGGCGTGTTGTTGTGCTGAATGTTGAAAGTGTGAACTTTGCTGAGCCATTTTTCGGGCTTGATTGACTCGATTGATTACATCCTGGAGCATAAGCAGTACCTCACTTCAATGAGAAATTAAATACATACTGTTCCATTTAACATTAGTCCTACTTGCCAATTTAGTCAACCCGAAATTAATAAGTGTAATCTTTTTTTTAGACGGCCTTAAGCAAGGGAATTCAATTGGTTATGTCGAAAAATTGTGAAGGTAAGCATCGGTTATTAGGTATTACCTATTTATCCGAAATGAGCAAATAAGCGACGTGTACTACTTAGGTTCTTTTCTCTTAATCCTCAGGGAATGGTTGATAATTATCAGTGAGCAAGGATAATGTTTAGCCCACTCAACTCCATAATGTGCCCGTAATGCGCCTTGATAAATTTGTTTGTAAAAGTACTGAGTTAACAAAAAATGAAGCTATAAAACGGATAAATGCGGGTGATGTTTTGGTTAATCAGTGTATTACGATGAACGAGTCGACTCAGGTGCATGAAAACAATACGATAATGCTTAATGGTGTTGAATTAACGGCTCGTGATTTTCGCTATATAATGATGCATAAACCCGCCGGTACTATTTGTTCCAATATCGATGAAGCCTATCCATCTCTGTTTAATTATGTAGACATTGAAAAAACCACAGAGCTGCATATTGCAGGTCGCTTAGATGCGGATACAACAGGGTTGGTTTTGATTACGGATGATGGACGTTGGTCATTCAATATTACGACACCCACGAAGCAGTGCAACAAAGTATATCGAGTCGGTTTGTCGCGTGTGATTTCGGATGATGTTGCCTTAACGTTTAAAAAAGGTGTGAAGTTGCAAGGCGAACAGCAATCAACGTTGCCTGCCATATTGGATGTTATTGGCCCCAAAGAGGCGCTTTTAACCATCACTGAAGGTAAGTTTCATCAGGTTAAGCGTATGTTCGCCGCCGTAGGTAACCGAGTAGTTTCGCTTCATCGTGAAGAAATTGGAGATGTTTGTTTGGATGTTGCGGTTGGACAGTGGCGTTACTTGACACGCGATGAAATTCATTCCTTTACCAAGTAAGTTAATCGGTGGGAATGTACGCCTAGGTATTCGACGTTCTTTGAACGTTGAACAAAAAAATAGAGCATCCTGCGAGAGCAGAATACTCTATTGAACCTTAACAGAGCGGACAGTAAAAAAACTGGCCATATTATCAATTAAAGAGCGTTAGCCACTTTGTCGGCGACGTCTGGAGATACCCATTTTCGCCAGATCTCAGGTTGCTCAGCCAAGAAGTACTCCATGGCACCCTCGCCATCGGCCTGATTCTCTTCTATCCAAGCGAGTACCGCACTCATCTCTTTATTGGTAAAGCTACGCTTATTCAGGTAATCCGTTATTTGAGGTTCGCGAGCTGCGAATGGTTCAGTGATGATAGTCGCCACTGTTGACGGTGGATACATGGTGACTTTAGGTGATTCGCAATCATCGATTGTGGTACAACTAAGAAACTCTTCGATATCGATGCCTGAACCGAAATCGACCTTGACCATATCGTACCGACCAAAGATTGCGGTTGGAGCCCAGTAGTAACCAAACCAAGCCTCTCCACGTATGTTCGCTTTGGCAAGAGAGCCTGACAGTCCTGCACTTGATCCTGGATCAATTAGGTCAAAGCCCGCTTCATCCAGTTTTAGAGCTCGAAACAGATTGGTTGCTGAAATTTGGCAGTTCCAACCCGCAGGACAGCCATAGAATGCTGAAGCATCAGGGTTTTCTGGGTGTTTAAATAGTTTAGCGTGCTTGATCACACCCTCAATAGTTGCCATTTCTGGGTATTTGTCCACCATGAATTTAGGGACCCAAAAGCCTTCTTCACCACCATCGCTCAGTGAAGCACCACCATAGCGAATCCGTTTGTCGGCGACACCTTGGTCTAGCAATTTTTTAGTCGCATTCGTCCACATTTCAGGGGCAATATCAGGTTCACCTTTTTCGAGCATCGAAGTACTAGTTGGTGTGGTGTCTCCCGGAACTAAAGATGCCTCGCAACCAAAACCTTTCTCAAGAATAAAACGGTCGACGCTCGCCATAAAGCTCGCAGACGTCCAGTTCATATCTGCAATAGTTACTTCTCCACACCCTTCATCGGCTTGTACTGAGTGGCTCACGACAAATAGCAAAGCTAGTAGTCTGATTTTCATTTCTCTCTCCATTTAGTGAAATACATCCATGTTTCGGCCGATAGAATACACAAAATATACTTAGAGCTCAATTAATTACTTTGCTAATGGTTAATTGATAAGAGGAAAGAGCAAAGCGTCACGAAGTGCATGATGTAGACATTAACCTAGTAAAATAGGTATTTTTCACCGATATCCACCCACTTTTACAGGGATGCGTTTAGTGGCTCATTTTAATTGTTAAATGATGTAACATTATTTTAATTAGAGCACTAAGTATTTTATAGGCGCTTTATGATAGGTTGCCATTTCTTCTCGCGTGGATTCATAACCGGTACGGTAGTTTTTCTGCTAATAAGGCTGAATCAGTATGAGATCTTTACCAAACGATACGCATCAATAATGGGTTGAACATTGGTTGTGTTGCCCTGCTGAATTCGGCTGTAATGGTTAAGCGTTTTATTCAAGTATTTTTCAGCTATTGCAGCTTGATTCGATGATTCAGATTGCCAAATTTTTTCTCCAACCGGACCAATTTGCCTGTTTTCTTCTTTCGTTGACGAAACCAGAATAACTTCATAGAAGCGTTGGTTGTCTTCAACGAGAACTTCGTTTTTCAGTCGATAATCAAGTTCGATGAGCTTTTGACGTAATGCAAATTGGTGATGAACAGGACAGAGTAAAAAATCAATATCTAATCCTGAATGCTTCTGATGAATCGCATCGATGAACGTGATCATCAAATCACCGCCAACGCCAGCGATGATAATTAGGAGCTTCCCTTCATATTGATCTAAAGGTAGCTTGGCGACGTCAAGGCAGTGAGTCTCCCATGATGAATTTGAGTAAAAACGATGAAGCTTGCCGTTTAATTCAGCCATTAGCTCGGGCACAATATCAACAAAATGGATCGTTGAAGAGACTTGGTGAGACAGTAAAGCAGCACCAAGGAAGCCGTGATCACAGCAGCAATCCCAAACGTGGACATAGTCTGATGTCACCATTTGTTCTATTTGTATTAATCTCTTACTGAGCTTCAAGGAAACCACCTACTAACGGTTAAAAACGAGCGCATTGTAATGGTTTTCTTACTTTTAGCGAAGTAGGTTAACCGAGTTTATTATGCTGTCTATCTTTTCTATACAGTGACGTATGCTTTATCAAATTATACTGCCGTCTAAACCGTAAATAGTGTTAATATTTTTGTGTCTGAGGGGGGATTTGTCACTCTCACACTACATCACATATGTTATTAAGAATAAGGACATCTGAGTGCAAAAGCGTTTTATTGATGGATCGACCCTGTATCGCCAACACCGTTTTACATTGCCGCTTAATTATCAAGATGGTGAAGGTGAACAGATACAGGTGTTCGCCCGTGAGCTTGTTGATTTAGCCAAAGATAACCACGACCTTCCTTGGTTGGTTTACTTTCAAGGTGGCCCTGGTTTTCCGTCACCACGGGTAAGCGGTGAGTCGGGTTGGTTAAAACGTGCACTTCAAGACTATCGCGTTCTTTTGTTAGATCAGCGGGGCACAGGTAACAGCTCAGTGGTTAACCAAGAATCACTCGCGCATCTGTCTGCTGAAAAGCAGGCCGAATACCTTTCTCACTTTAGAGCCGATAATATCGTACGCGACGCAGAAGCGATTCGTGAACAGTTTGGTATCGAACAATGGGCCACGCTAGGGCAGAGCTTTGGTGGTTTCTGTACGTTGTCTTACTTGTCGTTATTTCCACAAAGCTTACTCCGCTGTTACGTGACAGGCGGTATTCCTTCGATTTATCGACATGCCGATGATGTTTATATGGCGACCTATAAGCGGGTAACGGACAAGAATAACGGGTTCTTTGCTCAGTTTCCGCAAGCCCAAGACATGTGCTGTGATATTGCCCAGTACTTACTTGAAAACCAAGTGACACTGCCGAATGGTCAACACTTTACCGTTGAACAGTTTCAGTTGATTGGTATTAATCTTGGGCGTGGTGGGGCAAATCTGCCGCTCTATTACATGCTAGAAGGTGCCTTCATTGAGGTGAACGGCGACAAACAATTAAACTACGGTTTTTTGAGTCAAATGCAGCAAGAGCAGAGCTACCTCACCAACCCTATCTACGCTATTTTGCATGAATCTATCTACTGCCAAGGTTTTGCATCAAACTGGTCAGCGCATCGCGTTCGTGAACATTACTCTCAGTTTAACTATCGAATAGGGGATAGGTTCTGGTTCACGGGGGAAATGGTATACCCATGGATGTTCCGTCAGCTAAAGACATTAGAATCGCTGCGTGAAGCAGCAAATAGGTTAGCAGAGAAAGATGATTGGGGAGATCTGTATAACGCTGAGACGCTGAGTAAAAACAGAGTACCTGTCGCTTGTGCTGCCTATGCCGATGACATGTACGTTGAGCTTGATTACACCCGCGAGACATTGGAGAATATTCCGATGTCTAAGGTATGGATTACCAATGAATATGAACACAATGGTCTCGGTGTCGATGGTGAAAAGATCTTGGACCGTTTAATCACAATGGCGAATGCGTTAGACAACCTACCTAAATAGTCCATGAGTTATTCAAGAATAAAGCCCAATGGGGAAAAGTATGACAAAGAAAGTAGTGCAGTTTGAATACGAGAAAGAGACAAAAAATAGTGTTCGCTATAAGGAAGTTCCTGAAGAAGGAACGGCGCCTATTCTGGGTTCTCTGTATGTTCAGAAATGGTTTGCTGGTAATAGCAAATCGTTAGAGATAACCATTGATAAAAAAGACGACTGACAACCAACAAGGGAGGTACACGGGCGTTTTACGATCCGGAAGTACTTTCCCTTATTCAAACGAGAACGGTTGCTTCTTAGTTGTCACCGTTTATGCTTGACGGTGCTTAAGCATATCCAGCGCAACTGCTTCTGCGATTTTGATACCATCAATACCGGCAGATAAGATGCCACCAGCGTAGCCAGCGCCTTCACCACCTGGATACAAACCTTGAGTATTAATGCTTTGGAAATCAACGCCCCGCTTAATTTGTACCGGTGATGAAGTACGCGTTTCAACACCTGTTAGCATTGCGTCTTTACTATCAAATCCGCGAATTTTCTTAGCAAATGCCGGTAGAGCCTCGCGAATCGCGTCAATGGCAAAGTCTGGTAACGCATCGCTTAGATCCGTCATCTTTACGTTCGGCTTATAGGATGGTTCAATCGCTTCAAAAGGCAGGCCCTGACCAGCCGCTAAGAAATCACCCACCATTTGTGCTGGTGCGTCGTAGTTACTTCCGCCCATCACATAGGCGTTACGTTCAAGCTTACGTTGCAATGCCACACCCTGTAGAGGATCGTTGTTAAAGTCCTCAGGAGAAATACCCACCACAATCGCACTATTTGCATTGCGTTCGCTACGAGAGTATTGACTCATACCATTCGTGACAACGGCATGCTCTTCCGACGTCGCAGCGACCACAACGCCACCGGGACACATACAGAAGCTATATACCGAACGACCATTTTTACAATGATGCACAAGTTTGTAATCTGCGGCCCCCAGAATTGGATGCCCAGCATTTTTGCCAAATCGAGCTTGGTCAATCATCGCTTGTTTGTGTTCAATACGAAACCCGATCGAGAAAGACTGCGCTTCCATATGCACACCTTTATCATGCAGCATCTGGAATGTATCACGGGCACTATGGCCGATAGCCGCAACAATATGTTTACTGTTGATCACTTCGCCGCCGTTTAACGTCACGCCCGTAACATGCTGATCGTCACCAGTGCCTTCAATGTTTATCTCTTCTACGCGTGTTTCAAAGCGAATATCACCACCGAGTTCAATGATGTTGGTGCGCATTTTCTCGACCATGGTCACCAATTTGTAGGTACCAATATGCGGTTTGCTTACGTAAATGATTTCTTCTGGTGCACCAGCAAGCACAAATTCGTTTTTAACTTTTAGGCCAAGAAAGCCGGGATCTTTTACTTGGCTATATAGTTTACCGTCAGAAAATGTACCCGCGCCACCTTCACCAAATTGAACATTAGATTCCGTATTCAACTCGCTAGTACGCCAAAAACGGAAGGTGTCTTTCGCACGTTCGTGTACGGATTTACCGCGCTCCAATACAATGGGTTTAAAGCCCATTTGAGCCAAGATTAACGCCACAAATAAACCACATGGGCCCATTCCGATCACGATAGGACGTTCAGTTAAATCAGCGGGTGCGCTAGCAACATATTTGTATTCGGTATCAGGAGAGACTCGCACGTTTTGATTTTGCTCAAACCTTGTTAATAGCTGTGCTTCGTCCACCTCTTTTAACGTTATATCTAAGGTATAAATTAGGGTGATTTGATTCTTTTTTCGTGCGTCATAACCACGTTTAAATACATGGATATCAACCAACTGTTGCTCAGATATAGACAGCGTCTCTAAAACATAATCTTGTAACGCATTTTCACTGTGATCTAGCGGTAATTTTACTTGGTTGAGACGTATCATGATTCACCTGATAATTGGCCGAAAAAATAATCGCGTAGTCTACGTGATCTCTCTCAAAAATGTAATAAACATTATTACGCCAAAACAACAGCTCTTAGGTAACACGTCACTATTTTTTAGGCGGTTGACCATATGTTTTAAATTTTTCCTGCATCAGTGTCATCTCATTTCGATCTAGGATCATAGGGGTACCAAAGCTTGAGGCAATACAATGAATCTTGGCGCAGTGCTCAATCTCTTCAGCAATTTGGAATGCGGCGTCTAGGGTTCCAGATCCGGTAAGTAATCCGTGATTGGCCAACAAGACTGCTCGACGATCTTGCATCGCTTCAAAAGCAGACTCCGCCAGTTCTTGAGTACCAAAAGTTTGATATTGCGCGCAACGAACATCATAGCCTGAAAAGGCGACCAGATAATTTGAAGCGGGCAGAGACTGTCTCAAGGTTGCAATGGCAGTACAGTAAGTGGAGTGAGTGTGAACCACGGCATTGATATCTTCTCGGCGATCATAGAATATTTTATGCATACCCCATTCGCTTGATGGCTTGCGAATCGAATCAATACAGTTTCCATCCATGTCCATGATAACGACATCTTCCGGTTTGGCTGCAAAGTAATCGACACCACTTGGGCTGACTGCGATTAAATTCTGCTCTCTGTTATATATCGAAACATTGCCGCCGGTACCAACGGTAAGATTATGGTTTACGAGCTTTTTGCACGTTTCGACAATGTCGATTCTCTCTTTTTCAAGTAGCATGTTTTTTCCTATATTGGAGTATGTTGATCTTTCGAGGTTATGAGGTAGTGATTCAACGAATTCAATGGGTGTTGATAAGTGGGTTAACGGCTTATCAACACCGAAGGGAAAGATGAATTGGACGACGTCTTATTTGTCCATGATATCTGCAAACATAGCCTTTAAAGCGTCGTTATTGGCTTTGCATACGCCCTTTTCAGTAATCAAACCGGTAACCATTTCTGCCGGTGTTACATCGAATGCATAGTTGCCACATTCTGTACCTGTTGGTGCGGTATTGACAAAGCTGCGCTGCCCATTTGCGTCAATACCTTGCACATGAGATTGTTCTTTACCATTGCGCTGCTCAATCGGGATTTCTTTTACTCCGTCCCATACGCTAGGATCGATAGTTGGCGATGGCAGTGCCACATAGAAAGGCACATTATTGGCTTGTGCAGCGAGTGCTTTTAGATAGGTACCAATCTTATTGCACACATCACCGCGAGCCGTCACTCGGTCAGTACCCACAATGACCATATCCACTTCACCATGCTGCATTAGATGCCCACCGGCATTGTCGGCAATTAAGGTATGTGGGACACCGTGACCACCCAATTCAAAAGAGGTCAACGCTCCTTGGTTTCTTGGGCGAGTTTCGTCAACCCACACATGGATATTAATACCTTCATCATGCGCCAAGTACATTGGTGCTAATGCCGTACCCCAATCGACGGTTGCGAGCCAACCAGCGTTGCAATGGGTCAGGATGTTAACGGCTTCTCCGGGGGCTTTATTTGCGGCGAGCTCGCGGATGATCTCTAAACCATGCAAGCCAATACTGTGGTTTATTTCCGCGTCCTCATCACAGATGATAGCGGATTCTTCATAGGCCACTTGTACACGATCTTGTGGGGGCGTTTGTCGTAAACGCTGGCAGATACGGTCCAGTGCCCATTGTAGATTAATCGCGGTCGGGCGAGTTTTTACCAAGGTTTGATAGGCGGATTCTATTGCTTTATCGCTGCTATCGACAGACATGGCAAAGGCCATTCCGTACGCTCCCACACAACCGATCAAAGGTGCGCCACGTACTTTCATCGAAATAATGGCCTCTGCGGCTTGCTCCATGGTGGAAAGCGTTAGAATTTCAAACTCATAAGGTAATTTTTCTTGATTAAATATATGGATGTTTTTGTTATCCGTTGCTTGCCAAATAGATCGATAATGTTTGCCGTCAATTTTCATATTATTTATTTAACCTAATCTAATCTGTGGATAGTCACCAAAGGCATTCACTCTGGTGGTTTCTGGAATGAGTTAATAGTCATTGGAACTATTAATAGATGGCGCCGCTTATGAGTGAACTTAAAGCTCGATTGCCGTGTCGAGTGCCAGTTCAATCATTTGATGAAGCGACAGTTCACGTTCTTCAATTGTGAGCATGCCACCATTTTTAATGTGATCGGTTGTGGTCAATATGCCTAATGCGTTGGCACCGAGTTCTGAAGCGACGGCATAGAGTCCTGCCACTTCCATCTCGACACCGATGATGCCGTATGTTTCGAGCACTTCGAAAATATCTGGATTTGGACCGTAGAAAAGATCACAAGTGAATAAGTTACCCACTTTGACGTTTAGATCTTGTTTACGTGCTGTATTTACGGCGGTTTCTAGTAAGTGATAGTCAGCGATTGCGGCAAAGTCGTGCCCTTTGAATCGTTCACGGTTAGCTTTAGAGTCTGTGCTTGCACCCATCGCAATGACAATATCCATTAATTGGATGTCATCTCTGACTGAGCCACAAGAGCCGATACGGATTAGGTTCTTAACACCAAAATCTTTTATTAATTCATAGGCATACATAGAAATTGAAGGGATGCCCATGCCATGAGACATTACGGATAAACGTTTCCCTTTATACATGCCGGTATAACCCAACATATTGCGTACTTTGTTTACCTCAACAGCATCTGTTAGGTAGGTTTCTGCAATGTACTTCGCTCGTAGAGGGTCGCCAGGCATGATGACTGTTTCTGCAAAATCATTAGGGTTGGCTTTTATTGCTAGCGCCATATTTTTTCACCTTATATACGTTGTTTTCTCCATTGTTAAATTTAGTGGCGGTTAGTTTAGTGACATATATCACATCTAAAACTGGAATAGATATTGGTAGGTATCTCGTTATCGATATGAGTTGAAATTGTAGTTTTTCTACTTTAAGTATGAGGTATTGCTGTCTTTTGGATAACAAGCTATTGGTGTGAGACTAAAGGGTAGTAAAATGAGCTATTCATCACGTAATTATTCATGCTAGTTATGAGAAAGTCATCTCCAGTATGAACCTAATTAATGGAAAAAATTATGGAACTAGTTATTAGTATTGTAGGAATTGTCGCCTTGTTTGGTGTCGCTTATTTGCTGTCTGAAAATAAGAAGGCTATCAACTTTAGAACGGTTGGATTCGCATTTGGTATCCAATTAGCCCTTGGTGGTCTTATTTTGTACTCATCAATTGGGCAAGACATCATCTTGTCTATGGCCAACGGCGTCTCAGCGGTGATTGGTTACAGTAATGATGGGATAAGCTTTCTATTTGGTGGGCTTGTTAGCGACAAAATGTACGAACTGTTTGGTAGTGGCGGTTTTGTTATTGCCTTTAAGGTTTTGCCAATTATTGTGTTCTTTTCTTCTTTATCTGCCGTACTGTACCACCTTGGCATTATGCAGTTTATCGTCAAATGGATAGGTGGAGCACTGCAAAAACTTCTTAAAACCAGCAAAGCTGAGTCAATGTCTGCCACCGCAAACATTTTCTTAGGAGTGACAGAGGCACCTCTTCTTATTAAACCATATTTGCCTACTATGACACGCTCAGAGTTGTTCGCGGTAATGTGCGGTGGTTTAGCCTCTATCGCAGGCACCATGTTAGCTAGCTATGCACAACTTGGTGTGAGAATGGAATATCTGTTAGCCGCTTCTTTTATGGCGGCGCCGGGTGGATTATTATTTGCAAAAATACTGATACCTGAAACAGACAAAGTCAATGATGTAAACCCCGAGAAAGCAGAAGAAAATCAGACGTTAAACATCATTGATGCTGCGGCGACAGGGGCTTCTAACGGCGTGAAGTTGGCGATTGAAGTTGGTGGTATGTTGTTAGCATTTGTTGGCTTAGTTGCGTTGTTAAATGGATTGTTAGGCGGAGCGGGCAGTTGGGTTGGGTTTGATAACCTTAGCTTGCAATTGATCTTGGGTTATCTGTTTTCTCCTATCGCGTGGTTGATGGGGGTACCTTGGAATGAAGCGACGTTAGCGGGGTCATTCATTGGTCAAAAAATAGTGATTAATGAATTCTTTGCCTACATTAACTTAGCACCTTATCTGAGTGGTGACGCCATCGTCGGGGCAACGGGTATGCCGATGACGGAACGCACCCAAGTGATCATCTCCTTTGCATTATGTGGTTTTGCTAACATAGGAACGGTAGCAATAGCCATTGGTGGTATTGGTGGAATGATCGCCGAGCGTCGTTCAGAAATTGCCTCTTTAGGTTTTAAGGCGCTTGCTGCGGGTATTTTGTCGAACCTAATGGGTGCGACGATAGCCGGAATATTTTTTGGCCTAGGTTAACCAAATAAATAGCTAGAATGAAATTGTCTGCTTAACGTTAAATGAAATTAGAGGTCAAATTATGGATACGAAACTTCCAAAAGTCGTGCTTCATGAACATATTGAAGGCACTGTGACACCAGAAATGGCGCTTTTTTTAGCGGAGAAATACAGTGTCACTTTGCCTGCGGACTTTATTTACCAAGAGGGTAAATATAGCCGTAGTGAATTTCCAAATGGTCGTTACAATTATAATGAATCTGATTTTGGTGCCTTTGTTACCACCTATGATACTGTCGCGGATTTAGTGCGGGCGCCAGAAGATTACTATTTGATTGTTAAGGATTACCTGTCTCGTAATGCTGAAAAAGGCTTGGTTTACTGCGAGATTATTACATCAGCATTCCATCTGTGTTATACCGAAAAAGCGGATGGTTCAGGTGAGCTCGATAGCAATAAATATCATCAAATCATGGATGCCGTAGAACGTGCGATTGCCGAGGTAAAAACGTCATATGGTACTGAAACTCGCCTACAAGCGTGTGGCGTTCGCCATTTGAGCCTAGAGCACCTTAATTTGAGTACGGATTTTATCCAACAGCAACCAAGATCGGTTATCACTGGTTTTAATATTGCGGGCAATGAATTAGCGGGAACGTTTTCCGATTTTACCTATGTACATGAGTTGGTCGATCAAATCCCATTAGATAAATCCTATCATGCTGGCGAAATATGCGGGCCAGACAGTATCCGTCAAGCACTAAAATATGGTGCAAAACGTATCGGTCATGGCATCGCGGCGATCAAAGATGAGGCACTAATTGAAACGCTTATTCGTGACAATATTACCTTGGAGATTGCCCCTACGAGTAATCGAATTTTGGTCTCTGAACTGAATCAGTCACTTGAGCATCATCCGCTGCGTAAGTTGTATGAAAAAGGCGTACGTCTTTCTATTAATACCGATGATGCCGGGTTATTTGGAACCGACATTGGTAAGGAATATCATATTGCAGAAACACAATTTGGTTTCACAAAAGTCGAGTTGTTAGATGTCACCCTATGTGCACTTGAGGCGGCGTTTGTAGAGGATGATGTAAGGGATACGCTGATTGAGCAGACTTATCGAAAAATGAAGGAACAAGATTGGCTGGATCTTACGGCGCTGTGTACAGCGTTACCACAAGGTGCATTACAGAAACGTTTGGCTAATCGTCTTCAGTTCCGCCCCTAAGGATAGGAGTTTATTGTGTTAAATGAAGTTTTGTTGGCCGTAACATCAGGCTTGATCGTTGGTATTTTTTTTACAGCAGTAAAGTTACCCATTCCCGCTCCGCCGGTGTTGTCTGGCGTCATGGGGATTGTGGGCGTATATGTAGGCTCTATCATTTATACCAAATATATAAGTGTGCTTTTTTCCTGAGCAAGGGCTAGCTAGGTTAGGCATTATGACGATTTAATCGTAGATTGAATCAAATGCTATAGAAAAGGAATACTGACCTAGGTGAGTATTCCTTTTTGAGTATATGATGTCTGCGGCTCAGACCTTGTTGATGATAGGCAACTTGTTCATAATGTTTTCACACCAATCTGGACAATTAACTGATCAGCACTAGGGTTGTCATGGCGCCGACATCAATGGGCAGGAAGTCGCATTGCTAATGCGTACAAGAGTTCTTGAGCAGCCGGTGGAATGACATTCATGTTGATCACAAACTTACTTAGCTTGGTATAATGTAATAATTAGGAATGCAGAGGGGAATATAATCAGTGGAAGATGATCTCAAAATGGTGTTTCCCGAACCATACAAAGGAATTCAGGTTAATTATTGTGTTTCAACGGGGTGCGAGAATTTTGGTCTAAGCGACCCCAGTTTGTATCAAACGGTGTATAACACCAAAGCCTTGAATATTTATCACTGTCCTAAATGTGGGGCTTATCCTCAGGTTATTAATAATCGTTCCGTATACCAAACGATTGAACACCAAAAACGATACCATGCGTTATCTCTTACGTCCTGCCCAAACCATGAGTGCGCCTCTAAACCGTTTGCGGTACATGCCTTTCCAGAACGCTATCGCGCATTTGGCAAAACTAATTCATTGAAGCAGCGCTATCAATGTCGACGTTGTAATACCGTTTTTACCGACCAACTTTCGTGCATGAATCCACATAGCGAGGCGCAAAACGCGATATTTTACGGCATGATGTACTCGTTCGGTGTACGTAATATTTGCCAAAAATTAGAGATCACCGCCAAAGCATTTTATAAGTTGCAGCATGGCATGGTCGATAGGCTTAAATATATTGCCCATGTTAAAGAAGAATCGTTTTATAAAAAAGTTGAAAAATGCAATGTATCAACAAGCTATGAGTTTTTGGGCGAACAACAAGCGGCCATGATCATTGCAACGACGCATACAGAAAGTGGTTATGTTTTGGCATTTGATACGAATTTTACTACGGACATGGAACCGGAGTGCTTGCTTGCCGTTGAACCTAGTCTATCGACTCGCTCACCTGTTGAAGCCCCTGATAAGGGGGATTTGATAATGAGCATTACGGCGCAATATGAAGCCATCATGTCGAGAAAGAACTACTTAGATCCAACCAGCAATGACCGACCAGTAATGCACTCCTATAAAGGCCATTTAGCCTTGCCGTATTTAGCCTGTTTTGCACACGCATTGGTACTAAGAAAAAAGCTGCAACACAAATCCCATCGTTACTACTTTGTTGAACAAGATACGATGTTGAGAAATGCCTTTATGAATGCATCTTTGCAAGATTTATTGCGTTCAGAAGACCACCTATTTTATTTTCGAGAAAGCGCTCCTAAAATGACGTGGTTCAATGAGAACAAACTTAATATTCGTCATATAGGCTGGTGGCAAGATAAATGGGGTTTTTTATCCGAAGGGGATAAAACCAAAGGGGCTTGCCATATTAAGGGGCAAGGCTTGTCCGTAGAACAATGGGAAAAGTTATTACAAGAGACGAGTTTAGATAGGGTTCAGCACTATCTTGATGCCGCTAAGACTTTCTTCCAAGGTTTAGGGCCAACACTTAACGAACAATCGATTAACGATTGGCTGCATGTCTTTACGGGTTACTATAATTTTTGCTGGCCGCACCGCGATGGTAAAACGCCTGCGCAGTTGCTTGGCTTCTTTGATCGACCTATGACCTTAGGTGAGTTATTAAACGGGTACAAATTAAATTAGGGCCCAGACTGTATCTAGACCCTTTTAAACAAGGTGTTTACTTAAACTCACCTAACATGTAACGGTAGAAGGAAGGGTTAACCCATACTTTTGTCGCAACAACATCGTAGTTTTCAGCCATTGCACGCACTTGTTTTTCTTGGTCTTTTGCTTTCTCTGGCAGAGACATTAGGTCGGCTTGATAATGATCTATTATCACGCGGTTTTCAGTTAATACTTTGTAGTCGGCCATTTCGGTATATGAACGATAGAACGGCTGCCACCATGATTCAAAAAGTAGACCTTTCTCATCAGCACTGTCTTTTTTTGCATACTGATTGATCAAATCCATAAAGCTTTCTTTACGTTCTTGTGTTTGAAATTCAAAGTCCAAATTATACTCTTTAACCACAGAAACCATTTTGCCACTTTCAAGCGTTGTTACGGGGTAAGTTGGCTCGCCCCACTCTGGAAGATATAAAAATGCAGACGATTTTGGTGTGAGCTGGACTTTTGGATCAAAACCTTCACTCTTCATTAAATACAGTAATTGGATTGCGTGCTGGATATTATTGTGACCGTATCGGATCATCATACTTTGATTAAAGTTTGATTCGTCTAGCGTGTCGACAACGTTATAGCCGGTAGTAAGGCCATTATCGATGAAGCTGTTCAGCAAGCTGAGTGTTTTTTTGTCATCAATAACCGTGGAATTATTCCAAGTTTTGCTTACGCGCTCGACGATATTTTTGTCGGAAACATTACCAATATAGCGTTCAGATTGGTCGATTTGATCCTCAACAAAATGATTAAGTTTGTCAGAAAGTGTTTTTGTTTGACCCAAATCGCTTGGCTTGATTACGTTCATGTCAATGAGTAAAGCATCCGCCTGTGTGGCATCACTTATGCCCGTTACTTTCACTATTTTT
Source organism: Vibrio sp. DW001 (assembly GCF_029016285.1). Taxonomy (NCBI): domain Bacteria; kingdom Pseudomonadati; phylum Pseudomonadota; class Gammaproteobacteria; order Vibrionales; family Vibrionaceae; genus Vibrio; species Vibrio sp. DW001. Next base: position 681,371 of record NZ_CP091975.1, read on the forward strand.
TCTTGGCTATACGTTAGTGCGAGTTCACTGAGATTCAGTGCTTCTACCGCTTTTCCTGTTGTCATATCACTTGCATGTGATGCCAAAGGAAACAGAGCCAAGATGATTGCTGTTCTGATTAACTTCATTGTTGTTCCTCATTCTCATATCGGGTTTATTATTAAGGCTGAATTGACAGCTTTAAGATTGCACCCATTTTGAGTACTAACCCTGATTGATAATGTGATGGATGACGGCAAATTAATTAAAAAGAAGCGTGTGGTAGGTGCGGTTGCTTATCTTCTATAAACGGTCATTATTTACGGTGCCAAAAACAATAAAACAACTCAAATAGATAACAAAATAAATGTGACTTAGTCGGTGTTCAGGGTGGTTTTTTGTATGGTTTTGGACCATTCACTCCTTATTGACCATCATCATATGTATTTAGATAATCAGCGATGATATCACCGTGACAGTCGTCTGGTTTACAGAAACAACCCAGTCGCTTGCCTGCAAGCATCAACATACTCACTTTGGTGATGTTTAGAAAATTGTCGTAATCGAAGTCATATTTATATTTTCTTAAAACCTCGTTACGATCATCGCCATCAACACCAATAGGGTATGGGTTCCCCCATGGTGACCCTCGGCCAATATATTCAAACTGCTCGGTGCTTTGCCTTCCGTTATAGACAGGATCTCTGGTGACATTAACAACCCGAGTAATTTTAATTCTCTGAACACTTGTTTTGACAAAGCCTTGTCGTAAGGCCTTTACCTCATCAACAAACTCTTCCCCATCGCTAAATACAATGGCGTGCGTAATGTTGTGCAACGCTTTGGTTAGTGGTTGTTCAATTCGTTCGTATGCGAGGTTATGTTGCTTTGTATACTGGACCCCAAACTCATTCTTGTCATCGATGAAAATCAGCCGTGGAGACGCCAAATTTACAATGAGCATCGACAACTTTCTACTGAATTTAGAGTAGCTTTTGAATAACGTTGGATAGAGAACCAGAATACAATTCATATCAGTACAAGTGTTTTACAGAGACATTTAATTTGGTATGTTCATTCAAGTATTCCATAATCAATCATCGATGGCAAAGCTTAAGCCGATAGTTAGATACGGCTAAAATTGTGCCAATAATCGGTAAGACCATCGATATCTGATGAGCACATTAAACTCATGGCACCTTTGAGTTGCTCGTCACTCCACAACCACCATTTCATTTTCAATAACTGAGATATTTCACTATCTGAGAAACGAAAACGAATATGCTTGGCAGGATTTGAGCCGACAATCGAATAGGGTGCAACGTCCTTGGTCACAACAGAACGACTCGCGACAATAGCACCATCACCAACGGTTACACCGCTCATTATCATCGCTTCGCTTCCAATCCATACATCATTACCAATAACGGTATCACCTGAAGGTTGAAAGCCATCTTTTGCGTCAACAAAATGGTCATTATCCTGATAGAAAAATGGGAAAGTACTTACCCACTTATTTTGGTGACCTTGATTGCCTGCCATCATAAACACCGCGCCAGAACCAATTGAACAATAATGGCCAATAATTAGCTTATCCACATCCGTTCTATCAGGCAGTAAATAGCGAGCACAATCATCAAAACTGTGGTTGTGGTAATAACCAGAGTAGTAACTGTGCTTACCTACAATGATATTCGGGTTGGTGACTTGTTCCTTCAACGATTTACCAACGAAAGGGCTCTCAAAATAGTTATTCAATATACATCTCCTTAGGTGTGTCTAATACTCCATTAACTTGTACTGTGATTCAATTCAATTCAATTCAACTAGGTTGCTATCTGTCTTCTGCCGAACCTAGGTGCATGCCCATTTTATAATACGCCACGTCACTTTTATAGAAACGTTCACCTTGCGAATGCATACCGAAACGCCCGTAAAAACGTAATGCTGACTCTCTTGCATCACACCAAATATAGTTGATGTGGTTCATTCTCAAATAAGCGATCACCTCTTTCAATACCGCCGTTCCTATGCCTAGCCCTTGGAACTGAATCTCTGTCGCATACTTGCGTAAACGAGCCTTATCCCCATCGATATAGACAGAGGCAACACAAACGAGCTCGTCATTCTCAAAAGCCCCAAAATGAAGGCCATCTTCATCTCCTTCCACATAACAAAACTTGGGCGGCTTATCTGGCCATAAAACTCGATGACGGACAGGAATGGTTTGTGTCCAGTCGATTTGACGAATATCCATTACGCCTATTTCCTCTGCTACTTATAACGCGATCTATACGGCCGACTATATGCCGTATTTCTCGTTCAGATAGTGCCAATTTTCACGCTTCATTACAATCAAGGTACGAGTAGTCTCCATCGCTTTGGTTAACGGAGCAAAATGATTTGATGGTTTGATTAGCATTATGATGGTTGAGCGCGGAAGAGGCTCTTTTTCAAACGATTTTGGTATTTTATACCGTGCAGCATGAACAGATTAGCTGACGTAGTGGATGGCTATTCTATGCGTGAATTAGTTGGGAGAGGTGTGAATGTGTAATTCAACGTTGTGGTAAGCGCCAAATCGTAACCCATAGAGCCTACATTTTTCTAGACTCTATGGTTACTCGTCAGAGGTATAAATACGACCTAACTGTAAAAAGCTTCGACAACGCCTTTTAGCTTAATCAGAATGGGTTGTCCACGACGGTCTACTGCTTTAGGTGATGGAATTTTTACCCAACCTTCACTGATACAATATTCCTCAACATCAAAGCGCTCTTTGCCGTTAAGTCGAATACCAATTTTGTGCTCGAAACATTCGGCCACATGATGTGGGCTGCGAGGATTACCCGAAAGGTGGTCTGGTAAAGCGGGTTGCGATGTAGTGTCGTTCATGTTCGAGATCTGTAATAAATAAAAAGTGGCGCCATTGTAGACAATGTAGACCTAACGCTCAAGAGCTGTAATAGGGGATCGAGGCACAATTTTAATCCAGGGATTATTAATACAAGATTCACGAATATTGAATAGCTAAGTATACAAGAACAAGTTACCAAAGAGAGTCAGCGTGTAAATAAGTGGTGTTCATACAGTGTCTGTCCTTTTAGATTGGAATATGTCGAGTTCTAATAAATGAGCACATCGTAATGGTTTTCTTGTTTTTAGCGAAGTCGTTTAATTTGGTCTATTATATTGCCTGTCGTATTCGATTTTGTTTTGGTACAGGTTATAGGTTCATTGTTGGTTTTCTTAAATCGCCTTTTCATCCGTTCAAGATAGTTTGGTTACCCTTGAAGGAATACAGATAATAGAGAAACTGGCTTGCCACGAGAAATTAAGCACGGTGTAGGTACAAGGCAATTTGTATTTCAAGCCATTAAGCTTGAAATATGTGCTTAGTGAACTATATGCTACTTAAGTGATATGATTGATTATATTTGATACATTAATGCGTTCAAGTAATAGCATTTCTGTTGTTGAGTATTTTTGATTTTTATTGATTGCTACGGATAGAAAAGGCTTGTTAGATGGAATTGAAAGATCGATATTTTACCGTGTTAGATGCTTTGCCAGATCACGTATTTATATTCTCTGAATCAGGTATTTATATCGATGTTTATGGTGGAGATGACAATGCCACCGGTTTTGATTGCAAGCCATTTATTGGACGGTCACTTTATGATATTGCGCCTCCTGACATGGCCAATGAGTTTCATTCCCACATAGTAGCGGCTCTGGAGTCGAACGAAACACAGCTTGCCCATTATAAGTTTGATAGGCAGGACATGATTGACCTGCCAGAACATGTTCCATCTCCGCAAGAGATTTGGTTTGAAGGTATTATTAAGCCTCTTCCATTAATCGAAAACGGTGAGCGTACCGTTGTGTGGATAGCCAAAAATATCACGAAACGTCATCTACTAGAGCAACGATTAAAGGTGTTATCTGAGATCGATGATTTAACCGGTATTGCCAATCGTCGGTCATTTACTAACGCATTATCAACCTCTTTAAATGAGTACCAATCATGTAGCCGAAGCTTTTCCCTTCTCATGTTGGATATCGATCGCTTTAAACGTATTAATGACACACTAGGGCATTCTTATGGCGATGATGCTATTCAGTATGCTGTAAAAGTGCTTAAAGCTGAGTTAAACGAATCGGACTGTTTTGGACGAATTGGTGGTGAGGAATTTGCCATTATTCTTCATGATATTGACCTAGAAGATGCCACTATCATTGCTGAAAAGCTAAGAGAGAGGTTGGAAAAAAGCCGATTTATGGCAGATGAGTACGAAATAAACCTTACGATCAGTATCGGTGTCACGCAGGTCATTAAAACCGATAACGATGTGAAAAATATATTGGCGAGAGCAGATAAAGCCATGTATCACTCTAAGAATACCGGGAGAAATAGGGTCAGTATTTATTCCCTTGAGATTGATAAAAATAATCTTTTATCAACCGGCTGAACCTTAAACACGTTATTGTTATGCAAAAATAAAGAGACGATAGCCAAATGAAAGCTTAAGCGACGAATTGGAAGGGAGTGTTAGTGAATTCATTAAAAAGTACAGGTTTGGAGCTTCCTCTCCAGCGAGGACCGTTTCAAAATAATGGGGCAACACCTTGGTATTGTGAACTTGGTATTGGTTCTCCTAGTCAAAAACTCAAAATATGCTTTGATACAGGGAGTAACTTCAATTGGGTAACGTCTAGTTTATGTGCAGAAGATAGCTGTAAGCATTACGCCAATTCTCGATTTAACCTATCCGTTTCTTCAACATTTGAATGGATCAGTACAAAAGAGCAATCAGTGAGTTTTGGCCCGTGGGGAACAATGCAGGTTGAAACAGGAAGAGATAAATTGTCTCTTCCTCACGTTGTTCACGCTTACGATCTCTTCACCGATCTATTCCTTGCTAAAGCGTATTCAGGGTCACAGTTTGAGGAGTTGGATTGGGATGGTGGAATAGGATTACCTAGCAGCCAGAGTCGTTCGATGAATCAGGTGAATAATGCACCTCCTTTCCGATTTCATTATTCTGCGAATGACAATGGGCCTCAACCGACATTTGATTTCTTCCTACAGCTTGTACAAATGGAGCTAGTCAATGAGAAAACGCCTTATATCTCATTCTTGACCGAATCTGCTGATGCAAAGGATCCCGTTGGGGTCATAGGGTTTGGTCGGTTAGACCAATCGTATGCGTCTTCTCGCGAGTACATATTTATGCCGTGGTCATGTTATCAAGAAGAGGCCAGCTACTTGTGGAGCGCATCAGGGGCATCCGTAAGCGTAGCGGGTAGACCGGTTGGGACGGATATGTTTTTCTCTCTCGATAGTGGTTCATCACAGTTTAAAGGTGATGAGTTGGTGCTGTCTCAATTATTCGATTTAACAAAAGACAGCAACCCTGTTGTATCTATTACATTATCTGATAGTACTGGTCAGGAGTACGGCAGCTTTGAAATTACCAGTGACCTCTACAAATGCGAAATTGAAGCCGGTGAGAAAAAGGGTGAAATAGTTTCTCAATTCCAAGGCCTTTCGGGGGCAGACAATATGTTATTGGTAGGCTCGGTACTGATGGACCACCTATACACCGTTTACGAGTATGAAATGGTGTCTGATAATGATATTCAACCCAAAGGGGTTTGGGTATTTAACAAACATGGTGGCCCTGAAATTATCAAGACAAAACAGACCTTTCCGGCGTTGCTGTTTAATAACCTAAACGAGGCATTATGATGAACAAAGATTTGGCAGGTACGTGGGTTAATTCGTTTGGCTCACAGATGTCCCTTGTTATTGAAGGCACAGCGGTACGGGGAACATATTCCTCACATACAGGATCAACCGGTTCGTATTTATTAGTGGGGAGTTGTTCGGTTCATCCCCCCTCTAAAGAGCTTGGGCAAAGTATTGCAATGGCGATCTACTGGAAGAATATCCAAGATGGAATTAAAGATGAAAGCTGGCATTGGGCTGGTTCTATGTGTGGACAGCTCCAACTAGATGGCAAGATGACATTGACGAATTCAATTGTGGTCTCTGTGCCCTTCGAGAGCTATCAAAAAGGCAACTACATAGATGAATTAGTTTTTACCAAAGCTGAAAGTGCAAGGCAATCTGAGCTCTCTACTCTCAATAATGGCTTAATGGATCATGAGTCAGATACAAAGGCCTATCCAGTCGCGGGAAAGTGGCTAAGCTTAGATGATGAAATCGCGCTAAATGTTTATCAAGTAGATGCGAAAACTGGGTTAACTAAAGCCATACTGACAACCGCTAATACAGATGTTCCGTTGTTGGGTTTTATCGATACCGATGCAGAATTAGACATGGCTCAGAGCATTAGCCTGACCGGGTATTGTTTGGTGCCTAATGAAACGTGCTCTATCTCAGGAATGCTTAATTACGGTAGCGAACATCTGATTTTATATTCATGGATGGCCGGACCAACATCCCCTCAAGACAGTTTCATGCAAACCAGATTGGCAAGTATGACATTAAAAAGAGTAATAACTGAATAGCGGACCGAGCTGAATTTAAACGGCGCTACTTTTTCTATAGTAGTGCCGATAATAACCAATTAAGTTACTGGAAATAAAGAGAACTTCCATAATAACGGCGGTTGGAGAGCCGACTAAGTAATTGTGAAAAAGCCAAAAAGTCGTGCCCACCACCATAAGCTCTCTTAACCGACGGTCGTCCTTGTTAAAAGCCGCCACGGTTTGAAAAATCGATCCTAAACAACTCAATACACTGACTAGCCCGGCATAAGTAATAAAGGTAGCTAATACCGAGGCAGAGCAAAATAAGTACTTAAGCTTTGACGAGGTAGAAAATACACTCATTAAATAACGGGTAGTGGCGATGACCATTAGACTTGCCGCTGTCCATTGCTCTAGCAAAATGAAATGGCTTGAAATGAGGATACCAGCGCAAAATAGGCACGCGACAATCTTCTTCCTTTCTTTAAACTGAAAAGACATCAAGTCAAAGCCAATGGCTATTGCGACTAAGACCTGAGATAAAAAAAATGCCGACACTGGAACCTCCAAAGAATATCGCGCTTAATTAACTTGCGCAGCACAACGCAATACGATGCTTCTGTATTGCGTCATAACTATAAATATTGAATAGCATTAACAATGCAATGCGTTGTGGGTGAGATGGTTTGGTTCGTTAAATTGGCTAGACCGATGAAGCAAAATAAGCTTCGATCTCTGCCTTTGTCAATTCTTTGGTTTCGTTTGAGAAGCAATAGTAATCTGGACGTTGATCACTAAAGTATTGCATGCTCATCGCCAAACCGTTTAGCTCTGGAAACAAACCTACTGGCATGTTGTAGCTGCCGGTTTTGTTGAAGCGATAGTAAAGATGTGTACCACATTGGCCACAAAACCCACGGGTTGCCCAAGGCGACGATTTGTATTCTTTCACCATTTCAGCGTTTTGAAATTTAACATCGGTACCACACTGAACGGCAAAAAACGGACCTCCACCCCAAGTTCGGCACGTATCACAATGGCAAACTGTAAATTTTGGGTTGACCTCTTGAGCCTCAATTTTGACGCTTCCACAAAGACAACTCGCGAGCTTATTATCTGACTCTACCATTCCTTTTATCCTCTATTTCTACGTGTTGGTAATCTACATCAGTAGATTGTGATGACAAAGTAGTTAATTATACACGCTAATTTCTATCAAATTATTATCTGGATCCAAAAAATAGATCGACGTAATCTGACCTATGGCTCCCGATTTATCGACGGGACCTTCTATAATCGCTATGTTTTCGTTCTTCAAGTGCGCGACAACATCGTTTAGATCCCAATGAGTGATAAGACACAAGTCACCAGAGCCAACGTGAGCATTATTTCTTGGTTCTTGCCCTAACGTTTGAAGGTTGATTTTCTGGTTTCCAAACCTGAGTGCCTTGCGTCCGTTCGCAAATGTAATTTCATCCATAAGCAAAACCCGGCGATAAAATTTCACCGAAAATTCAATATCAGAAACAGTCAGAACTATGTGATCTATATGACGTATCATTTTGTCCCCTTGTATTAACACCTTGATAGTCAAAGAGCAATGCCCCCTTCCTCATGAAAGACAACATATCATAATCGCTGACGTTAAGCTTATCGCCTAAATCTCAGGGTATTAAAGTGGGCACTTTTACGAGGAGAATTTACGTGTGAACAACTCGCGCTTTCGCTAGTTCATCGCTCACCGGACGCGCTTCGTATTGGGAAGCAACTAGGCGATATAATGTTTAATGTGTCTGCAAGCAGAGCTTACCTTGAGCAATTCAACAGTCGCTCGCAACCTCACGTTTACGATTGGGTTTTCTGGGTTGATGAATCTAGAAAAAAAGCAAACAAACAAGTTCATCGAGTCAATGAACATAACATCAACTTTTCTATTGCTTTTCAGTCATCTAGCCCTTCTCAAGTGCTATCCACCATCAAATCGAGAATAGGTGTTGTTTTTTTAGCCGACAATATTGCAAATGAAGATAAAAGCTTAATAAAAGTAGATTTTTCTAATCTAGACAACCTCAGTTTTAACGCGCCGTTTTGGTTGTTGTATCATAGAGATCGAAAAGGTGATAAAAAAATACAAGCGTTCAGAATACAGGTGGGTGAAGTACTTGCAAATGCTCTGAACTCGCGAGCTTAAAGGCCGTGTCAACGGAATAAAATCAACCATCAACGAAGGATTTACAATGAAGATAGTACTGATTACGGGTGGTAGCAAAGGGATTGGCTTAGAGGTCGCCAAAACCTTCGTGGCTAAAGGGTATAAGGTTATAACGTGTGCCCGTTCAATAGACACATGGCATAGCGTTACTATTTCAAATCCCATTCTTTCTGATGTTGATTTTCAGGTTGTTGACCTGTCGGATAAAAAGCAAATTGATGACCTTTTTACTCATATTTCGTCGATGTATGGGCGATTAGATATTGCCGTTAATAATGCCTCACCGAAGATAAAGTCTGGAGGGGTATTTTCAGAGATAGCGGTAGATGACTTATACCATACGTTAATGAATGATTTCTGGTCACATACCTTATGCCTTAAGCATGAGTTACAGCTTATGTCGAAAGGTGCTTCCATTGTTAATGTCAGCTCAGTAAACGGTATTCGCCCAACGTCTAACGCGGCAATGTATAGCGCATCAAAGCATGCTTTAGAAGGGCTAACTCAATCCGTTGCGCTTGAGGCAATTAAAGACGGCGTTAGGGTTAACTCGGTTGCCCCAGGTGTTACTTGGACACCTCGTTGGGAAGAACGACAGGCATCGCAAAATTCCAATATCCGTAGTGAAATAGAGCCACACATACCAATGGGACGATTTGCGGAAACGGCAGAAGTAGCGAATGCTATCGAGTGGTTGAGCTCAGATAAAGCAAGCTATGTTGTGGGCCATACGCTTGTTGTCGATGGTGGATTATCGTTGGCGTAGGTGAAGGTGGCCTTTCCTATGCATTGGAGGAGCCAGTTTAATGTATCAAATTAAAATTAATCAATTAATTTTTTATAACTATTTGTTCTAAATTGATTATCTATTTTAATCTTCAACCAAAGTTTCATTACCATGTATTAGTGAGTTTAACATACTAGGTGAAGAAGGAATGAGGCCGGCTTTCAAACCGAAAGGTTTAAAAACTTTGTTCAAAATATCTGTTTTGTAGTTACCGCGATCATTTTCTATGTCTGATAATGTTTTGCGTGAGACGTTCACTAGCTTGGCGTAAACATCTTGCTTGAGTCCCAGCACATTGATTCGCAGTTCTTTTAAGGCTTGACCTTCAGTGAGTTCGCTAAACAATAAGCGTTTAATTATGTGGTTTGCTGCTTTTTTACGATCTGTTGTACTGACAGAAGTTGTGTTCTTTGACACTCTTTGTGTCATTTGAACGCTTTGATCTGTATTTTTAATAGCTTCAGTCGTCGTGCTGCGAGTAGTTGATGCTTTCTCTCGGCTGGCTCTAAGGCGAGCTACTGTGCTTTGAATCGATTCCTTAGAGACTGGTTTGTTAGTGCTCATAACAGCCCCCATTTAGTGAGCTTGTCTGAGATATGGTTTAGCCCAGTTGCTGGCATTTCCAGAATTTGTTCTGGTACTCCTTTGTCTACCAGTCTTTTTTTAAGATCAAGACACTGTTTAGCGGTACTCCTAAGCTCTGCAAGTAAGATCTCACTAGCGACGAGATCTGATAACAAATCAGCTATTCCGATGAAATCATAGGTTCCGCCAACTTCTAAAGGTGTCCGCCATTTTGTGGTTCTAGGTATACCTTCTGGATCGGCTTTCATTGGAGCAAAGTCGTAGATGGGGGCGAGCTTGATAAAGCCATCTCCTTTCAAAAATGATGTATTTCGACCATGATTATCACTATTACCAAATAGGATATTGAGTAGATCTCGTTTTACCCACTCGATGACAAAATCCTGAATATCAAAATCATATCCCTGACTACTAACCATGTGACTCTGCGTGATCTTTTCTATCAATGCTCTAATCGTCGCTTCATGATCGAGAGTAACGCCAGCCCCTTTACCTAAGATGGAATAAACAGACTCCATACCAAACCTTTCGATATGTTGTTGATCGTTAAATTTGATATCAAACCTAGGTAGCCATAATGACGGGTAGTTTATCCCTTCTTCTAGACGCATATTTTCGATAGGAATTGTATCAAATCCCATTTCTGTTAGCTCGTGGTAGTAATAGAACTCTGCTCGCAGAATATTACAGTCAATTGTGGTTCTTGAACCTCTGGGGTATTTCACTAAGTAGTGTAAGTCTTGGTTGGTATCATCATCTTGGTATGGGTCTATCCATATCTTGTTATCACTCGCGTCCTCTTCGATAGAGCAGCGTAGAAGCAGTTTTGGAGCTTCACCGCCAGCGCCAGTTGCACCACCTGCGGTGGCACCTCGTTGCTGGGCATAGTCTAAAAAATCACCCGCTCGGTTTAATACATCGCCTACAGAGAAATAGAGAGTATCTGAAACCTCGTGACGTTCGGGTAGCGAATCTTTTACCCGTAGGTTACCCACGGGTGACATGGTGCCAAATTTAAGCAAAATATAATCTTGCTCATCATAGGTAAGATCCTCAATATCCAGATGTTTAACCCAATATCGTCTACCTGCTCCACTAGGCATAATATCGTCTAGAAACTTTAACCATCCTGGTTTACCCATATCATCAAAGAAGAAAGATACGGGATGATTGATGGAAACGGCGTGAAGATCGTCTTTATTATGATGATCTAAAGCATAGTCATCGAGATAATGCAGCTCTGTAACGCTGAGATTTTTTTTGTCACTTTTAGGGAAAGAGATGATAGCAACATCTAGCCATTCTTCTTTGGTAAATGCTTGTATGGTCAGTTCTTCCATTAGTAGTACCGTTTAAATTCCTATGTGTAGTAATTTACTCGTAAGTTGTGATAAATACAAATTATGAGTATTTAATTACTCTTTATTAGAATATTATTGATTTAATGAGAGTTTTATTACTCATTAAGCGTGAGTTTATTATCCATTCTCTGAACGCTCTTCACTCGTTTACAGTTGTGAAAAGGAGATTGGTCTGCATTGTTATGCACTTAAATTTAAAGGCGTAACCTTATAATCAATAACTCCTCCATCGATATATATTTTGAATATAACGCAATTTTCGGATGTTTTAGAGTCTTTCCCATAGCTAATATACGCAATAACCAAACAAAAAAGCAGCTAATTAGGTACATTCCAATGAATACTAACTTTATTATAAAACCAATTAAAAAGAGCATGTTCGATGATTATTTAAACCAAAGTGATCTGCCGCTTACAAAAGTCAATGCAACATGGCTGGTTGTAGACTCAAAGACCGGTTACCCCTGTCGAGTATCTTTGAAAGAAGCGGAAATTGGAGAGAGAGTGTTACTTATTCCATATAAATACCATGACGTAAAATCACCATATCAAGCATCTGGGCCTATTTTTATTCGACAAAATGCCACAACGGCAGAGTTAAGTATCAATGAAATCCCGGAAATATTGACTGAAAGGTTGCTCTCAGTAAGAGCATATAGTGAAGGCCATCTTATGATTCACGCTGAAACTGTATTAGGCGTTGATTTGGAGGGTGTTATTCGTAATCAGTTCAAAGACGATAAAGCCACATACCTCCAAGTTCACAATGCAAATCCTGGTTGTTTCAATTGTACTGTTTATCGGTCTTAGGCGTGTAAAGCCCTCTCTACAAGGGCTTTTTTATAAATCTCAACAAGAATCTCTGGACAGGAAAAACACTGAGGGAAGGCAAAGCTAACCTAAATAGCCCGTTAGCACCTATCCTAGAACGGTTTAAACTGACGAAGGTTTCCCCTACATGAATACAACAACCAGAAACAAACTACACGTTCTGGCTCTCGTCTGCATTCATAATGGTTTTACAATAGTAAAAGCTCGATTAAAACCGTAGAGACACGAACATTTCTTTCAAAACTAACTAAATTCACGACATTTTTTGATTTGGGAAATTTGTTTATTTTTCTTTTCTTATGGTGTGTGTCTTCATAGTTTTATCTTTTGCAGTGTTATCCATCATTTTAAGTACTATTTAACCTACCTCAATACGGCCAATTTTTTTGTAATCAACGTAGCAAGTTCGTAGTTTGAACCAGAAAGTGAAGTAGCTATTCGCGTATCTTCAACCAGCTGTTCTATATTACTTTGTATGGTATGTGAATCTTCTAACTGTCGACGAACGCTTTGAATCACCTCTTCAACAGACGACTGGCTTTCGCGTGATTTCGCCACTAAACCTTCCATATCCTCTACAGTTTTGTCAGCAATCTCTGCACTGAAATTAATCACATCAGAAACTTCTTTTTGTTTACCCATGATCTGTGCAGAGGTATCCATAATACTTTTCATTTCATGGCTAATACTGTCAGCAGAATGCGTCGCTGTTGTAGCGAGGGTTCTCACTTCATCGGCTACTACAGCAAAACCGCGTCCGTGTTCACCTGCTCTGGCCGCTTCAATAGCAGCATTAAGTGCTAACAGGTTTGTTTGGGATGCAATACCCTTGATAGAACCCACCAGTTGGTCAATGTTTTGGTTGTTCTCTTCCAGTGAATTAAGCAGCTTAGTGAACTCACATATCTGAAGTTTTGAATCCTGAATTTGATTAAGCAGCTCGTGCATCTTATCGATGGAAAGCTTAGCGGTATCTGCGGTAATGCTTGCAGATTCAAAAGAGGCATTTGAGAGAGTTTCAATACCACTCGACTGACTAATGAAGTGTTCAATAAGCTCAGAACTCTCGGTAATGGAATCCATTCGATTTGAGGCGGCTTTATTTACATTACGCGCATTGTCAACTATCTGCTCTGCGTGCGGTAGGGGGTTGCTTTTGAGTAACTGCTTATATTTTATTTCAATTGCTTCAAGCTGATGGATGCGTTCTTTTTCTACCAACACCTTATCCGGTTGAGGGGCTTTCTTAAATAAACGAATCATAATATCTCTTTATCTGATGACAGTGCTGCTGATGGCTGCTTCATTGCATGGAGCGTCGCGGTCACACTGGCCTGAGTGGATACAAGAAAAGGAACAAAGTAGGTTATAATTATTTTTCCCAAGCGGGCGGACTCTAGCTCGCCAGCGAAAATGGCATCGCCGTGGTTGATAAACATCAGTATGGTTCCGACAATCAAAGCAACTTTAGTCGAGCGTTTCAGAATAGACGGCTGTTTGGCTGTGTTCAGGACATCTTTAATCGTGATTCTTTCACTCATGTTTGTACTCATAGTCGGGCTCTTTACTGTTTTGAGAAGTGGTACTGAGTTACCCATATACAGTAACGGCTAATGCCAGTACGATGAATAGTCAATAGTGCATAAAAACAGCCCCAGAGTACAAAAATGGAAGCGTTTTCGAGTTTAATACAACAGCTTAAGCTGGATGTTGAGGTATACCATAATGCTCAAGTGTGCGGGAACTGGCTTATTAATAAGCAGGAATCCCGTAAAACCAGCTTTCATATGGTAACGAAAGGCCAGTGTCGGCTAGAGGTACCAAATCACCTTACAACGGAGCTTGCTCCCGGTGATTTGGTTATCTTTCCCCGCTTATTGCCGCATTCGTTACGCCCCATTAACCCCGAAGACGGCGAGCAACAGCATCTGCCATACAATGAAAAACCAAGCAGCCCCGCAACGGGCTTGTTATGTGCCAATGTTGAGTTTCAGCATTTTGGTAGTCATTTTGTGTTAGATGCTTTGCCCAAAGTATTTATAGTAAAGGCGAGCCATAACACCCTGTGGAGCGATTCGTTAATGGCTATGATTATGCAAGAAGGTATGGAGTGGAGCATGGGTTCGGAGGCAGTAATGAGCCGCCTATCTGAGCTGTTGTTTATTTATGCTTTGCGTCAGTACTTAGAGGGAAATCCAGAAAAGGTTGGTATTTTGGCACTTTATACTCACCCGCGGCTCGCTAAAGCGTTGGCTGCTATTCACGAAAAACCAGATACAGACTGGTCACTGGAAGGGCTGGCAAAGCAGGTGGCTATGTCACGAACTAAGCTGGCACAAAACTTCAAGCAGATCAGTGGTTGGACGGTAATGGAATATATAACGTGGTGGCGGATGCAACTGGCATGGAGCCAGCTAGACAGAGGCGACAGTGTTGCTCTGGTGGCTGAAGTGGTTGGTTATCGATCTGAAGCTGCTTTTAGCCGAGCTTTTAAGAAGCGTTTTGGTATTACACCGGGTAAGGTTCGGAGTAAGCTCTCTGTGTAAACTCTTCACTCACAGTCATATTCAAAACCCTAGCAGAAACGCTAAGGTTTTTCGTTTCAGTAACTGCGCCGACGTTATCTTTACCCACTTATTTAAGAAGGTCGGGTATGCGTGTCTACGAGATCACGATAATAACGCAACGTATTATTGATAAGAAACAGGGTAAGAGAGATGATCAATATATAAACTGTATAAAACCTTTGTTGCAGCGTATTGATTATGATGAAAATAGTTTACAAACTTCTCTTTGTGTTGGTATGTGTCGCGTTACAAATTGCCCAGGCGAATGCTGGGTATTGTACCGATAGTAATTGGGACAAAGCCGAAAAACTCTATAACAAAGCCGAAGATCGCTACAATGTTCAAGTCGACGAGTTTAATGAACAGGTTGATATTTACAATTCATTCGACTTTATATATTCCCAAATTCCAGAAAGCACTACTAATGAGAAGTTATATCGACAACTACAAACACAAAAGTATATTGCAGAGTCGAATAGTAATGCTTTGGAGGTAATTCGGATAAAGCTAATAGAAATTAGAAGAACCACGGTGAAATCACAAAATATGTGGGATAAATTAGCTGAGTATTGTTACGACGAAGACCGATATGATGATTATAAATCGGGCCGAGATAATATGAGAATTGCTATTGGTGTGAAAGAGGACATTGACGACTTCAATGAGAAAATTCAAAGGTTCAAAAAGAAGTATAACAGAGAGGTCACTTCTATTCAGAGTGTTGTTTTTGTTGAACAACAAGTTGGAAGTGAACTTACTTGCAATGAAGCATGGAAAAAAACTAATCACATTGAAAAGACTAATGACTCCTTTAGTTATTTCCAAAACTTTCTTGAGTCAGAGCATCATTCTAATAGTCGTCACTCGTTAAATCTTCGTCCAATATCGGCGGCAAAATCTGAATATTTCGATGTAAACAATGCCGAGAAGGCGGAGTACGTCAGTAAGCTAGGCGATGCCCTTAACCTTTTAATTGCTGGCTTTACTAAAATTATAGATGGTGAGTCTAATCACTTGAATCTAGGGCCCAATACTTCAGCGATAATAATAGAAGAACTTTATCAACAAAATCGTGATGATTTTCCTCTTGAGCTTACTCATGATCTTTTAGGTGGTGGAGTAGAACTGAACCCGACGCAAGTCAGCGCTGCCAGAGAGTTTTCGATACAAGCTCGAAATGAGTTGATGGAATTTAATAAAGCATTTCTTGTTATTCTCGATAGAGACGCCGACAAAAATAAACGTGTGTATTTTCGATATGATGAGTCGTGTACTCCAGGTGTTAAAGCGCAAAATAAATCCACGGTTATAGATGGCCTGTCTTTATCATTTACCTATGTTTGTGCAGAAGATGCTGAATCTCAAATGACCTACATATATGCTATTCCAGATACCCAAGAAGCTATGGGCAAGTTAGTCACTACTTTTAAAAAGAAAGTTTGGGTGGAAGCGCAATTATTAGGGATTCAATCCGATTATTTTGTCAAGTTTTGGGCGAATGGATTTACTCGTACCTGGAATGGACTATAGTGCTTTTCTTATGGTGTGTGCCCTCATTGTTTCATTGAGGACAATTTGCCTAAGCAACGAGAGTAGACTCATGCCCATAACGTTTAACGTTGAGAACTCATCATCATTATCTAATCTAGCTACCCCACTTGGCCCCAAAACACCAAGCCCCTCGCAGCACTCAACCAAATGTTTGACAACTTAGGTAGTGAACCTTAACCTTGCGTGGCACTGGCAAAATCCAGTGTCAGGATTCGTACCCTGTTTTATAACCACGGACACATTATTGATCTATAAGTAGAAAAGTAATGTGCAGCTTTGGCATACCTAAGATATTCCGACTAACAGTATAAAACTGTTAATTGGAAAAATTATGGTGGGCTGAGCGAGGCAGCTTAGGCTGGCCGTGTCCTGTGGTGCGGTAGTACGAACCTTGTTCAGTTCACCACCCAATGATTTGTACCTTTGTGTGGTGATGTTCTAACTATCACAGGAGGTAGCAATGCCTAGTTCCAATCAAATCCCAAATCAAGATTTTTACACTCAAGTTGAAGAGTTCATTCTCCGCAGCGCAGAAGAAGATATTTCTAACTCTCAAGCCAATAAAAACGATATAGCATTGTTTCTGCTTTCTATGTTGGCGCAGCATAAACGAGATCATGTGACTTAGTTTAGGTAATGAACTAGGTTAAATTGATATTAACCGTTTTATCTATAGGACGATTTAGATTGTTACAGGTAATAAAAAGGCCACCCGAAGGTGGCCTTTCCAATGCATTGGTGGAGCTGGCGGGAGTTGAACCCGCGTCCGAAAATCATTCATCATTGGTACTACATGCTTAGTCGATCTTTAATTTCACCAACTACCTGCGAACCGACACGCTAGTAACTGACTATCCTGAATTAGTATTCGCCCTTTTCCTCTCAGGAGGGAAAATCCGGGCTAGCTAGTTTGGGTTTGATCCCTTGTTGTTCCCCGTCTTACAAGCGGAAGCTAGGGCAAGAGAGCTCTTGGCAGGTTATTAAGCTGCTAGTGCGTAGTTTTCGTCGTTTGCGACTATTTTTTTGCGGCTTTTTAACGTGGCAAACCGCACCACGGCATGCACCTCAGACTTCAGAATTCCCGTCGAATCCTGGATCAGCCCCAAGTGGTTCACGTGCATAGTAACAGAAAAGTACGCACTGTCTAGTTTCCAGTGGTTAAGTGTCGAATGTTTGTTCGTATTTCAGATTGACGCAGTAAGTCTGCCTGTATATGGGGACTAAATATTCAACACTGTGTAGCATTTATTGTTCAAGTATTTGATAAATACTTGAAAGTTGAAGCAGATAATCAATACTGGACGTATAGATAACAATTGGTTAGCTGAAAAATTGATAACAAAAGGAAAGGAATAAATGAGTAATGTAAAATGGTGTCGTTCTCGCTCCTTATTCACAACTCTTATGTATTTGCAGCAGGTATTTAATACTGGGCTCGTTGCTGTACTTATAATGTTTTCTACTCTTTTTTCTTTGCCATCTTACGCACAGCAAACGCCAAGCATTACGGTTGTGGGAAATGGCCCCTTAGTGCCTCAATCGGCACGGCAATCCATTCCGATCAGTTACATGAATATGAACGTCGTCGATATTGAAATTCTAAAAGTGACCGACCCTAATGAGTTATTACAAAACTATTACCTACTTGATCGCCTTTCCGCGTGGGAATTGCGAGAAGTTCAGCATGCGTATAGCAGCGTATTTTCCGATCGCTATGAATTACCAAAAGCAGAGCAAGATGTATTAACTTCCGCAAGGATCCCTATTCCCCATACACTCTCATCCGGGTGGTATCTCGTGGTCGTCAAAGCGCCCGGTGACTATAGTGATTTTCAAGTAAAACATATGTTGCTTACCGATATTGGCATACAAGCAAGACTGAATTATCGTGAAGGTACATTGAGTGTTACTCGCCTATCAACCGGAGAAGCAGTGGAAGGGGCCGATGTTGGTCTAATGCAAGCCGGTGAATGGATAGAATCAAAACAGACTGACGAGAAAGGGTTAGTCCACTTTTCGAAAGAGATCATCGATACCGATATGGTGATTGTTTCTAAAGACGAAGAGTACTCAATGTTGCCTATGCGAGAGGTGCCTCTTGACCTTTCTGAGTTCAATATTGGTGGTCGCCAATACAGAGATTACGAAGCCTATTTATACAGTAACCGAGATCTTGTTAAACCGGGTGAGAACCTACCGATAAATATCTTATTAAGGGATAGTGATGGGCGAGCGGTTTCGTCTGAAGAGCGCGTTGATCAACTGTTCTTAACTGTCATTGACCCAGAAAAAAATGCGTTATTGCAACAAGCATTACTATCAACGTTTTCTGGTTATTATACTTATAATCTTCAAACATCAACCAATTGGCAAATGGGTAGGTACACCGTAGAGGTGCGTATAGACCCAAGTGAGCCTAACCCTATTAGCCAATACCATTTTCAACTAGAAGAGTTTGTACCAGAGAGAATGGATTTGCTTATCTCTGATTTCGCGCCATTTGTCGTGGCTGGGCAGAGTAATTCTGTAAATTTAGAAGGTCGATACCTGTTTGGAACCCCAGCAGCCGGTAATGTACTGAAAACAGAAATAACGTATCAGCCGGTACAACATTTTAACGGAAAATACCGCGATTTTTATGTAGGGAAGCGTTTTAACCTCGACCATTATTATCAAGAGCTTGATGATAAAAAACTGTCAGACCAAGGTACGTTGACGGTTAACCTACCAACACCAAAACAAAATACCTTGAAAGGGCCAGTTGAAGTTGAAGCCAATTTTGCTTTACAAGAGTCGGGTGGGGCAGCAATACAGAGAAAAGTGCTTTTTACCACATGGCGAGATAGCCTTATCCCTGCGATTAAACCTGCTTCAGATTCTTTCGCTTATCAAAGTGAAGCTGAGTTTGAAATCGCTTTACTTGCTGCCGATGGGCAGAGTCTTAGAGAGGGACGGGTAGAGGTGAGCTTAGAGTACAACCAAGGGCCGTATTATTGGGTGTATGAAGAGGGCAGCGGTTGGAGCCGTGAAGAACAGCAAGAATGGGTGAACATTTCCAAGAAAACAATAGAGTTGGCACAAGAAGCACAGAAAGTGAATTATGGCGTGGAGTGGGGAGACTATCGGTTAAAAGTGGTTGAACTTGCCCAAGGCACCGAATCGATATATCCATTTTACGCGGGTTGGTATCAGGGTAATCGCCAGATTAAAATGAAACCGGGTCATCTAAATATCACTACAGATAAACGTGGTTATAGTGAAGGTGATGGGCATTCAAACGTCACTGTTAATAGTCCAATGGCCGGTTCGTTACTGCTCACGCTTGAAGGTGATACGATGCTGTGGTCGCAGCGGGTTCAGGTTAAAAAAGGCGATGTGCAAATAGAAGTGCCGTTAGTCGATACTGAAGGTCGGCCACTTGAGCGACACGATATTTTTCTTACGGCGACGTTAACAGGAATATCTGGAGAAACACCTAAGCGTTACCTTGGTATTGTGCCTTTAAAGTTAGATCGTAATCAGCGGGAAATAGCACTTTCTATTGAACTGCCAGAGCGTATAGAGCCGATGAAAAAGCTCTCCATTCCTATCGAAGCTACAAATTTATCCATTGATACTCTAAGTGATACATGGGTAACCGTCTCGTTGGTTGATAAAGGCATCACCAACCTTACTCGATTTATGCCAACCGACCCGTATCATTACTTCTTTGACCAGCGTCGATACAGTGCTGATATTGTGGATCTCTATTCAAGGCTATACGAGTTAAGGCCGGACCCTTTTGCTCAATCTCGTTTCGGTAGCGATCTCAATAAAAGATTAGAGAATAGCAATGACGATTTAGTCGATAGTAAAACCATTGTATTAATGTCTCAACCCCACAAACTTATCGGCGGCAAAGTCGTTATTGAGCTAGATATCCCCGACTATAACGGCGAGGCTCAAGTAGTGGTGACCGCGTTTAACAATGAACAAGTTGGACAACTGGTTCAAGATAACACCATTAGTATGCCTGTGGTTGCCGAGCTGAGTGTCCCTCGCTTTGTGGTACCGGGTGATATCACTACAACAACTATCGATATTTTCAATAACAGTGGCAAAGATAAAACGTTCACGTTGGCGCTTGAGGCAAGCGAAAATGTAAGTGAAGCAGCCCCGTCGTATATCACATCCTTGTTTTCAAACGGTTCGTTATTTACGAAAAAACTCAGGTTAGATAACGGTGAACGATGGAGCCAAAATGTCGCATTTATTCTTGATTCAGATAACCTAACAGAGAGAGCGGTACTGCAACTCAAGGTAAGTGATTCATCTCAATCCACAAATATAGATCGTCAGTGGAGTATACCGATTCGTGCCTCTATGCCATGGGTGAGTCAGGCGAAGTCTATGAAGTTGTCTGCTAATCAATCGTACCGTGTGCCTGCCTCTTTATGGAATGGTATGTCCGTAGTTCAAGGTCTCAGTGGGGAAGTTCATATCAGTGCGAAACCCATATTAAGCGTGACAGAACAAGCGAAAGGGCTATTACGCTATCCTTATGGTTGCGCAGAACAAACAACGAGTAAAGCATGGCCATTTTTACTTGATCATCCTGAACTGCAAACCCTTCAAAATAGCGCGCTACAACAGCAATCGGAGTCTACTGATAAGCGAGAGCTCATTGCCGATGCGATTAGGCGTTTGAAGAATATGCAAAAAGAAAACGGGGGATTTGGGTTGTGGGATCGCTACGGACCTGAAGAGTATTGGCTTACTCTTTACATCACCGAGTTTTTGACAGAAGCCGAGCGTCTTTACCCTAATATTGCGCCACAAGGGATGTTAGAAGATGCCTACAGACGTATTCAACAATACCTTAATGATGACGATGATGAGTCGAACTTACTTTCCAAAGTTTATGCCGCTTATCTACTGAGTGAGCAAGGGTTAATCAGTTATAGCGATATCAATTACGGGCACGATACTAGTATATATAACACGGAGCTATCTCGGCTTCATCTCATTGCCACTTTCAATAATGTTGGGGCGACGAATACCGCCAAAATTGAATTAGAAAGTGTCAGAGCATCGCGAAATAATACTATCTATTACAATGATTATGGTTCCGATATTAGAGATTTATCCTTAGCGATATTGCTGCTAAATAACATCGCTAAAAATGAGGAATTAAGGAGCCTAGCACTCGCGCTTCAGGCCGACTACATTGAAGAAGTTGCAGCGAGTTCTGCAGAAAAGAACTGGTTAAGCACCCAAGAACGCGCGGCGTTATTAAGAGCCGCAGTGCTTACAGATCAAGAAAATAGTAGCCAGTTATTATCCGTTTCAATTGATGAAAAAGTACAGCAAAAAAACGGTAAAATCAGCCAGTTGCTTGACGAAAATATGGAGATAACCAATCAGGGTGAAGATCCTATCTATCTTAAGGTGTTGGCTCAAGGTTATATGCAAAACATCAAGTTTATAGAGCCAGATAATTCGTTCAATACCATCAAGGTAACGAAGAGTGACAAAGTAAACAGAAGTTGGCGTGTGAATGGTAAGTTGGTTGATGATGCTGATTCAGGAAAACCGTTTCACAAGGTAGTGAATATAGGCGATAGAGTCACGGTCAACCTTTGGTTAAAGCTAGATGAAACCATCAATAATGCGTTGATAGTGGACCGAATTCCCGCAGGTTTTGTGTTAGAGAACCCAAACCTTGGACAGGGTGTCACTATTGTCGAAGAGGAAGAAGAACAGCATAGCGATAGTCTCCATACAGAATATAGGCACGATCGATTTGTTGTCTCTACGCATTTAATTAAAGGAAAACAGTATCGATATGCCTATACTATGCGAGCTGAAGTGCAGGGGGAATACACCGTGCCACCTATCTATATCGAATCTATGTACCAACCAGAAAAACATTATATAGGTGGGCGATCCGTTTCAATTTCGCACCAGCAACACCGAGTCAGCATTAAGGCGTCGCAATAGGATATGCCACGTTTACGTCACCTATATTGCGGCTTGGTTATTGGCCTTGTGTTATTTACCGCGATTGTGGGAATGTTGAACCAATGGTATCCGTTGCCAGTGTTATATCCCAATGGTCATTCAACGGTGGTGACTTCTCGACATGGTGAGGTACTGCGATCATTTGCTAACCGAGAAGGTATACACAGCTATCAAGTATCATCCGATCATGTTGATGGTTTTTATCTAGATGCTTTACTAAATTACGAAGACCGCTGGTTTTACTATCATCCAGGTGTTAATCCATTGTCACTTATTAGAGCGACATGGCAATGGATTGACAATGGATATGTTGTCTCTGGTGGTTCGACGATTACTATGCAGGTCGCGCGACTTATTGACCCTCATTCGCGTTCTATTTTGGGAAAAATAAAGCAGGTATGGCGAGCTTTTCAAATAGAGTGGCGTTATAGCAAAGAAGAGATACTTAACTTATATCTTAACCTAGCGCCGTTTGGAGGAAATATTCAAGGTGTAGAGGCCGCATCGCTACGCTATTTCAATAAATCTGCAAAAAAACTCACCAAAAACGAAGCGGCGCTTTTGGTCGTATTACCACAACGTCCTTCATTAAATCGACCAGACAGATACGCTGAGCGCGCTAAAGCAATGAGAAATAAAGTGCTCGCGCGCCTGACTAAAAATGGCCTTATATCGGAAGAAGAATTTCAACTATTAGCGAAAGAATCGGCAAGGGTAAAGGAAGATGTGTTGCCTTTACTTGCTCCTTTGCTAAGTAGGAAATTGCAAAGAGAAAACCCAAAAAGTACCGTGATCACGACAACCATTGACTATGAACTTCAACAAAAAGTGACTAAGTTACTGTCACGTTTAAAGTATAGCCTACCAAGAAAAACGTCATCGGCGGTTGTGATTGTAAACAATAAGAACGCAGAGGTTCTTGCTTATCAAGGTTCGGTGGATTTTACCGACCAGCAACGATTCGCACACGTAGATATGGTACAAGCCATTCGTTCGCCGGGCTCGACACTCAAACCTTTCATCTACGGCCTCGCGTTAGACCTTGGCATTATTCACAGTGAGAGCTTACTTAGTGATATTCCATCATCGTTTTCTGGCTATAAACCGAACAATTTAAGTGGCGAATTTGTTGGTGCTGTGAGTGTAAGTAATGCACTAAAACTTTCGCTTAATGTTCCGGCGATTCAAGTGTTCAATCGTGTTACTCCAGAAGTGTTTGATGAAAGACTGGCTCAAGCGGGTATTCATCTTCAACATAAACAAGCGAACCTGAGTGTTGGCCTTGGCGGCACAGGGACGAACTTAATGGTTTTAGCGAGCTTGTATCGTTCGTTAGCAAATCATGGGCAAGTGAATGATTTGAGATTGGTGAAGGATCAGCCATTGAGTAATGCAAAACCATTACTCAGCGATGCAAGCAGTTGGATTATCTTTGACACGTTAAGTGACCTCAGCGCTCCGGATAGAGTGGTGCCAAGCGCGAGAAGAAAAATAGCATGGAAAACAGGAACCAGTTACGGTTATCGCGACTTTTGGTCTGTAGGAGTTAGCTCTGATTATACCGTGGCGGTATGGGTTGGTCGACCTGATGCAAGCCCGTTAGTCGGCTATCTTGGAGCCACTCAAGCGGCTCCAATAATGTTTGATGTGTTTGATTTGTTACCAAGGGATATAAGTAAGATTAAACAACCCGCTTTAGTGAGTAAGGTGCTAACTTGCTGGCCAAGTGGACGGTCTTATGCCAGTAGTGTGAATGGGTCTTGTCTAAGAAAGACGCAAAGTCTAACCATTAATCGATTAACGCCACCTAGTATGCAGACTAATGGGCGTTTTGTTATAGGTGATCGGTGGCCAGAAGCGCTCAATACATGGCAAAAGCAGCATTCGATACTCGTAGATAGTGTTCAACAAGCTAAAATTGCCATTACCAGCCTGCGAACGGGTCAACATTATTATCAATCGCAACTGGGGTCTTTGCCGTTAACCGTAAACAGTGAAAGGAAAGAGGTTCGATGGTTTGTTAATCATCAACCGTATTTTAAGAAAAAACTCGTTCTTGCTGAGTATAATAACGAGGTTAAGATAAGTGCATGTGTGAAAATGATTTGCGATCAAAAAGTTATTCACGTGCATGAATAAAAATAGAGTGCCGCTCTTGGAGAGTGGTACTCTATTTCACGTCAAAACGAAAATGGTTAGCGCAACTTGCTCTTCATAATCCGAGCTTTATCGCGTGCCCAATCTTTTTCTCTCATATCAGTGCGTTTATCGTGAAGTTTTTTACCCTTCGCCACACCAACTTTGATTTTGACCCAAGAACGCGACCAATAGAGTGTTAATGCGGCAAGTGTCATGCCTTCTCTGTTGATTCGTCCAAACAGGTTGTCCAGCTCTTTTCTAGAAAGCAAAAGTTTGCGGACACGAGTCGGGTTAGCAACAACATGCGTTGATGCCTGATTTAAAGGGGTAATGGTCATCCCGCTGATAAAGGCTTCGCCGTCTCGCATAAAGACATAGCTTTCTGCGATATTAACTTTACCTTGACGGAGTGATTTTACTTCCCAGCCTTGAAGCTCCAAGCCAGCTTCTACTTCATCATCGATAAAGTATTCGTGGCGAACTTTCTTATTTTGAGCAATTGTATTGCTCGTAGTTTTGGATTTTGAATTTTTCTTTGCCATAATGGCGCTATTATACGGATTGACCCTCTATTGGGGAAACCTTATTTTTACTTTCCGCGTTGATAAATAATAATAATCCTTGTCGTTAGATGAGTAATAGATGTTACGAGAAAATTTATGCCACAAGTTAGACGCTCAGCACTCGTCTCTTTCAGTGCAAAGCAGATGTACGATCTCGTCAATGACGTAGACAAGTACCCAGAGTTTTTGCCTGGTTGCTCAGGTTCAAAAATACTTGAGAAGAGCGACGACGCGATGAAAGCGTCGGTCGATGTATCGAAAGCCGGTATTAGTAAAACCTTTACCACTATTAATCGCTTAACTAAAGATACCGTCATTATGATGGAGTTGGTCGATGGGCCGTTCAAATCTTTAAAAGGCGGTTGGTATTTTACCATGCTAGATGAGTACGCTTGTAAGGTAGAGCTCAAGCTGGATTTTGAGTTTTCTAGTCGGCTTATTGAAATCGCATTTGGTAAAATATTTAATGATTTAACGAATAATATGGTCAACTCTTTTACTCAAAGAGCGAAACAAGTTTATTAGTTGACCTGAACAAGGAGATATCCCGAGTGATTCATGTAGAAGTGGTGTATGCCCTACCAGACGAACAGCGTGTGCTTACTCAGCTAGTGAGTAAGGAGCTAACGGTAGAAGAGATAATAAATCATTCTGGAATATTGGAGCTGTATCCCGAGATCGATCTTAAAAAGAACAAAGTGGGCGTATTTAGTCGCAATGTAAAATTGGACGCCACCGTTCGAGATAAGGACCGAATAGAGATCTACCGGCCATTGTTGGCCGACCCTAAAGAGATTCGGCGTAAAAGGGCTGAACAAGCAAAAGCAAAAGGTAATGCGGATCCTGTGACCGGTGGTAAGCTAAATGAGTCTCGAAAAAAAGCAGTGTAAGCAACTCCTTCTAACCGCTATTTTACGATAGATGTGACGATATAAATAAAAAAAATACTTGCGCGTAATGCTGTTCGGTTAAGGTTATTTATACCTTTTTCTCTAACGAAACCAATGTCATCTCCACGAAAGTGGAGATCTAAATTTATCCAGATTCCCGTTTTCACGGGAATGACGAGGGGTTAGGGTACTGACCGAACGGCATTACACTTGCGCGGGGGTAGTGTTATTTATTTAAATAGCCTATTGTCTAGTTTAAGCCTTCGAAAAACTCTTCACCAGTAGGGAAGTCTCCCTCAACACCAAGCAAAGTCCCAGTATCACTAAAGCTAACAAAAAGGTTTTTCTGGATAGGATCGCTATGGCCTTTTTGATGGTGATAAATGTAATACCACGTATTTGGGTATCCATTTTCTACCAGCATAGGCGAGCCCATCACATAACGAACTTGTTCTTTCGTCATGCCAAACTTTAATTGATCGACCGCTTGTTGCTCAATGTAATTACCTTGATTGATATCTATCCGGTAAACTAATTTTTCTGCCAGAGAACAGCCTGTAAGCATTGTTAAGGCTAGAGGAACGGCAACTAACCATTTCTTAAATCGCATAGTTGGAAATTCTTTATTAATAAATATATTCGCTAAAACTCGCCAGATGATAAACAAGGTTGGCCGAGAAGTAAAAGAGGTATTACCTCAAGTTGAATATAAGACCGCGAAATTTGCGATTGGTTGCAAAAAAGTGGTTGAGAAAAAAGTGCTCGCAACGAAACAGACCAATGATCACACTACATACTAAGCCGCTAATAGTTCTTTTGCATTTGCTATGGTGGATTCCGTAATCTGGCTGCCACCAAGTAAGCGCGCTAACTCAGAGACGCGTTGTTCTTCGTTTAGTGAATTCATCTGTGTTTCAGTTTTGCCTGCTTTGGTCTGTTTGGCTACAAACAGCTGTTGATGACCACAACCGGCAACCTGCGGTAGATGCGTAACACAAAGGACTTGGGTCGATTCACCTAATGTACGTAGCATTTTGCCTACTACTGCTGCTGTTGGTCCGCTTATGCCTACATCCACCTCATCAAATATCAGGCTTGGTGTATCCACTTTTTGAGCCGTGATAACCTGAATCGCCAATGAAATACGTGATAACTCGCCACCAGAGGCCACTTTAGCAATAGGCTGCAATGGTTGACCTGGGTTGGTAGAAACCAAGAATGTGACGTAGTCGATACCAAGTGGCGTGGTGCGGCTATGATCTTGCTCTATGTTGATATTGAATTTGGCTTTTTCCATGCTGAGTTCATGCATGCTATGACTAATGAGCTTGTTGAGCTCTTTTGCATAACGGCTTCTGGACTTGCTCAGCTTTTCTGCACTAGTAATGAATTTTTGGTGCATAGCTTCGACCTCTTTTGCTACGGCTTCTAGCCTTTCATCCGAGCAGTCAAGATCGTCTATTTGCTTAAGCAAGTCTTGGTGGTGGGTATATAAGTCATCGGCCAATACATGATGTTTACGAGAAATAGACATCACTTTTGAAAAGCGTTCTTCAACATAGACCATTCTTTCTGGATTGATGTCGACAGTTTCTAGGTAGTGGCGTAGTTCGCTGCTGGCTTCCTCAACCTGAATAATGGCCTCGTTCAACATGGAAGGTAGCGTGCTCAATGAGCTATCTAGATCTGCCAGATCGATGAGAACTTGGTTTGTTGATTGGAGAAGTTGTAAGGCATTCACCTCTTCACCTTCATACAACGTGTGGATCGCCGATTGGCAGCTAGAGGCGAGCTCGCCACTATTGGATAGACGTTTGTGTTCTTGTTCGAGCTCTACAAACTCATTTTCGCCAAGAGAGAGCTCATTCAACTCTTTGATTTGGTATTCCAAAAGCAGTTTTTGCGCCTGGTTTTCTTGGCTGTTCTGTGTTAGTTCATCTAATTGATTTTTAACCAGACGCCACGCTTGATAATGGCTACGAGATTTATTGATTAATTCTGAATGCCCTGCATATTGATCCAACATAGACAGTTGATAATCGCTCTTCATCAATTGATGATGCGCATGCTGACCATGGATGTTGATCAGGTTTTGTCCAAGAGATTTTAACTGAGAAAGAGGGACAGGACTGCCGTTAATAAAGGCTCTTGAACGACCGTCTTTAGTGATAATACGACGAAGTATGCACTCACTTCCGTCAAGCAATTCATTGTCTTCTAACCAGCGCGTTGCATGAAGGTTATTGTCGAGCTGAAAGGACGCGCACACCTCGGTTTTTTCTTCACCTTGACGTACCATTCCGGCCTCTGCTCTGTCACCAAGGCATAAGCCGAGTGCATCAATCGCAATAGACTTACCTGCGCCTGTTTCACCAGTAATGGTTGTCATTCCAGTAGAAAGCTCTAGCTGAAGAGACTTAACGATCGCAAAATTATTAACACTTAAATGAGCCAGCATTTTAGTAACCCTGTATGAATGAACAACACTGTATAAAGAGACAGTATATACTGTTTCTTTATACAGTAAAGTTATCAGAGTGACTTTTTTGTGAGCGATTCTGTGTTTTTGAGATCTGAATTGTGCGTTAACTGTTCGCTACACCTTAGAACAGTTTGCTAGACCACCCAAGTTTATTACGAAGGACGTGGTAATAGCTGTAGTCTTCGGGGTGTATTAGTCGAAGTTTATCGGGGCTTTGAAATATGATCACTTCGTCACCCGGTGATACAGGCAAGGAGACTTGTCCATCACAGCTTATTTCTTGAATGCCTCTGTTGTCTGGAGAAACCATCAGTTTCACCTTGCTATTGCCGTCGACAACCAAGGGTCGGCTAGACAAAGTATGTGGGAACATAGGCACAATAGAAATGGCATTGAGGCTGGGCGAGAGAATGGGGCCGCCACCAGAAAGGGAATAGGCTGTTGAACCTGTCGGAGTGGAAACAATCAGGCCGTCAGAACGCTGAGAAAAGGCAAAGGTATCATCGATATAGACTTCAAATTCAATCATACGAGCAATCTTACCCGGGTGAAGAACCACTTCATTTAACGCGGTATTATGGCTTTTCAGTTGACCATCTCGATATACCTCTGCTTCTAGAAGAAAACGCTCTTCTTCAACGAACTGCCCGTTAAGTACTTTTTGCAACGGTTCTTTAAATTCTTCAGGATCAAGATCGGTCAGAAAACCGAGATTACCACGGTTTACACCGATAACAGAGATATCAAAACGGGAGAGAAGTCTTGCGGCACCAAGCATATTTCCGTCACCACCTACGGCAATGGCGAGGTCCGCTTTTGACCCAATATCGACTAAGCTTGTAAAAAATTGGTCTTCGATATCATCAAGAATATCACGAAGACGATCATCAATAACGGCGTTATAACCCTCAGAGACAAGCCAATGGAACAAATCTTTATGAGTTTGTACAGCTTTGTGATCTCTTGGTTTTCCAATTATGCCAATGGTTTTAAAAGGCTTTTTCATGAAGATAATCCAATTAAAGATGAAAGGACGCGTTTAGCGCTTGAATCATTAATATCAGTCCCCATAATAAAGGCAACTAAATCAAATACGCGAGTGTTTTATTTAAGTTTAGATGTCCGCGTCTCTTAAATTGATAACAAGACTTGCGTTAGAAACTAAATTCCGAAGTTTGGAGAAAGCATGAGTAACAAAGAAAACAAAATTGACCAAGAAGAACTAAATCAAGAAGCAGTAGAGCAGGAACTCGATTCCGATGTGGATGCTGTGGGTACCGATGGCGATATTGATTGGAATGAGACCGATGCAATTGATGAAGAAGAATCAAAGATTGCACAATTAGAAGCCGCACTACTTCAAAGTGAAATGCGAGTGAAAGAACAGCAAGAGTCCGTTCTACGCGCAAAAGCAGAAGTAGAGAACATGCGTCGCCGTTCTGAACAGGAAATGGATAAAGCACGTAAATACGCGTTGAATAAATTTGCTGAAGAACTATTACCGGTTATCGATAACCTAGAGCGCGCTATTCAAGCTGCTGATGTTGAGAATGAAGCGGTGAAACCTTTAGTTGAAGGTATTGAGCTAACGCATAAGACATTTACAGACACTGTGGCTAAGTTTGGTCTTAAAGAGATTAATCCAGAAGGCGAGGCGTTTAACCCTGAATATCATCAAGCGATGTCAATTCAAGAGAGTGCCGACCATGAACCAAACAGTGTCATGTTTGTGATGCAAAAAGGTTACGAGTTAAACGGACGAGTTATTCGTCCTGCAATGGTGATGGTTTCTAAATAACCTTCCTTCGGGATGCGACTTGTCCTGAATGCCGCTTAGATTAGCTGGGTAGTAATCAATGGATGAACGGGGTGCTTTTGGGCAACCCGTTTTTTTGAATAAAAGAAAATGGTGAATGTTTTTTTTATTCTATCCCTTGAAAAGCGATTCAATGCCCTTATCTAAGGTGCAGACACAAAACAAACATTTGGAGATAGGGGGTTGAATCCCTATTCTCCGTCCCCATTTAATGGGATATAGAAATTGAATAACTGAATTTTCGGAGATAGTCTGATGGGTAAGATCATTGGTATTGATTTAGGTACTACTAATTCATGTGTTGCTGTATTAGATGGCGACGCACCACGCGTAATAGAAAATGCTGAAGGTGAGCGTACAACGGCTTCCGTTATCGCTTATACAGATGGCGAAACGTTAGTAGGTCAACCTGCTAAGCGTCAAGCGGTTACTAACCCGCAAAATACAGTATTTGCGATCAAACGTCTGATCGGTCGTCGTTTTGAAGACGAAGAAGTTCAGCGTGATATCAAAATCATGCCATTCAAGATTGTTAAGGCTGATAACGGTGATGCTTGGGTTGAAGCACAAGGCCAAAAAATGGCTGCACCGCAAATTTCTGCAGAAATTCTGAAGAAAATGAAAAAGACAGCTGAAGATTTCCTAGGCGAAGAAGTCACTGGCGCGGTTATCACTGTTCCTGCTTACTTTAACGATGCTCAGCGTCAAGCGACGAAAGATGCAGGCCGTATTGCTGGTCTAGAAGTTAAACGTATCATTAACGAACCAACTGCAGCGGCTCTAGCCTATGGCCTAGACAAAAAAGGCGGCGATCGCACTATTGCTGTTTATGACCTTGGTGGTGGTACATTTGATATCTCTATCATCGAAATTGATGAAGTTGAAGGCGAGAAAACGTTCGAAGTACTTGCAACGAATGGTGATACTCACCTAGGTGGCGAAGACTTTGATAACCGTCTGATCAACTACTTAGTAGACGAATTCAAAGCAGACCAAGGTATCGATCTTAAAAACGATCCACTTGCAATGCAACGTGTTAAAGAAGCGGCTGAGAAAGCGAAAATCGAACTGTCTTCAGCGCAACAAACGGACGTCAACTTACCTTATGTTACTGCGGATGCGACTGGTCCTAAGCACATGAACATTAAAGTGACTCGTTCGAAACTAGAAGCACTAGTAGAAGACCTAGTTCAACGTACTCTAGAGCCTCTAAAAGTTGCTCTAGCAGATGCAGACCTTTCTGTTGGTGACATCAACGACGTAATCATCGTTGGTGGTCAGACTCGTATGCCTATGGTTCAAGCTAAAGTTGCGGAGTTCTTTGGTAAAGAAGCACGTCGTGATGTAAACCCTGATGAAGCCGTTGCCATGGGTGCAGCAGTTCAAGGTGGTGTACTTGCTGGTGAAGTTAAAGACGTTCTACTTCTAGACGTTACTCCTCTGTCTCTTGGTATTGAGACAATGGGCGGTGTAATGACTAAGCTTGTTGAAAAGAACACAACTATCCCAACAAAAGCGAACCAAGTTTTCTCAACGGCAGAAGATAACCAAAACGCGGTTACTATCCACGTTCTTCAAGGTGAGCGTAAGCAAGCGACATACAACAAATCTCTAGGTCAATTTAACTTAGAAGGTATTCAGCCTGCGCCACGTGGTATGCCCCAAGTTGAAGTAACATTCGACCTTGATGCTGATGGTATCCTTCACGTATCTGCGAAAGATAAGTCAACAGGTAAAGAGCAGAAGATTACTATCCAAGCTTCTGGTGGCCTAAGCGACGAAGATATCGAGAAAATGGTACAAGAAGCAGAAGCGAACAAAGAAACGGATAAGAAGTTTGAAGAGCTTGTGAAGACTCGTAACCAAGCGGATCAGATGATTCACGGTACTCAGAAGCAAATCGAAGAAGCAGGTGATGCGCTTCCAGCTGAAGAGAAAGAGAAAATAGAAGCAGCAATCAAAGAGCTAGAAGAAGTGAAGAATGGCGACGATAAAGAAGCTATCGACACGAAGGTTCAAGCCCTAATGACCGCCGCTCAAAAACTGATGGAAATCGCTCAACAGCAAGCACAAGCGCAAGCTGGTGAAGGCGAAGAAGCGGGCCAACAACAAGCGCAAGATGACGATGTTGTTGACGCCGAGTTTGAAGAAGTTAAAGAAGACGACAAAAAATAATTGAAGTGATTTCTTTCTCTTGTAAGGAGGAAGAAATCAAAGAATTATTTGTAGTCTCAATATATGTTGCGGGCGTTGGAGTTTTCTCTTTCGCCCGTAAATTTGTAAATAATGAATCTAACTAGATAATGGTTTATCGCCATTTTCTAGTTAGATTTGAAGCAAGTAAACGGTATTTGAAAACATGTCAAAACGTGATCTTTACGAAGTCTTAGGCGTAAGCCGTGAAGCCTCAGAGCGAGATATTAAAAAGGCGTATAAGCGTCTTGCGATGAAATTCCATCCCGATAGAAATCAGGATGATGATCAGGCTGGCGAAAAGTTTAAAGAAGTAAAAGAAGCGTATGAAATCTTAACCGATCCCCAGAAAAAAGCGGCCTATGATCAATATGGTCATGCTGCTTTTGAACAAGGTGGTATGGGTGGCGGCGGCGGCCAAGGTGGTGATTTCGGCGATATCTTTGGTGATGTGTTTGGTGACATTTTCGGCGGAGGCCGTCGTGGTGGAGGTCAAGCGCGTGCTCAACGTGGTGCTGATCTTCGCTATAATATGGAACTCTCTTTAGAAGATGCCGTTCGTGGTTGCGAAAAAGAGATTGAAGTACCGACTCTTGTAGAGTGTGAAGTTTGTGACGGTTCTGGCGCGAAGAAAGGTTCGAGCGCGCATACATGTGCAACCTGTCATGGTCACGGCCAAGTGCAGATGCGCCAAGGTTTCTTTGCTGTTCAACAAACGTGCCCAACCTGTAACGGTAAAGGCAAAACAATCAAAGACCCATGTAATTCATGTCATGGTCAAGGTCGTAAGCAGAAAACCAAAACACTTAACGTTAAGATCCCCGCTGGTGTGGACACAGGTGATCGCATTCGCCTATCAGGCGAAGGTGAAGCTGGAGAACAAGGTGCACCAACAGGTGATTTGTACGTTCAGGTTCATGTACGCGAGCACAACATCTTTGAACGTGAAGGCAACAACCTCTATTGCGAAGTACCAGTGAGTTTTGCTCAAGCAGCACTCGGTGGCGAAGTTGAAGTACCTACACTCGATGGCCGTGTAAACCTTAAGGTGCCAGAAGAGACACAAACGGATCGCTTATTCCGCATGCGTGGAAAAGGTGTGAAAGGCGTTCGTGGTGGCGGTATTGGCGACCTTATTGTGAAGCTGGTTATTGAAACGCCAGTCAAACTCAGTTCGCGTCAAAAAGAGCTGTTAAAAGAGTTCGAAGAGACGTGTGGTGGTGATGCTGCCAATAAGCACAAGCCTAAATCAGAAGGTTTCTTCAACGGCGTTAAGAAGTTTTTTGATGACTTAACCAATTAAGTAGATGAATGAGATTAACACTGGTACCTAGTTCGATAGGTACCATCACGTTAAGACTCGCGATAAAAGCCACTCACCGCAGTGGCTTTTTTGTGCCTAAATTTCGACAAGTATTTGCGGGTGAAATCTCTCGCCCTAAGATAAACAGACAGTGGTTCCAGCTATAGTTCTGAACTCCCTCCAAAATGTGTTTTCTTCGTTTAAACGTTTCAATTTTAGTTGTTAGCATCACGCCATGCATATTGTCATGCCAAGCGAAATCAGTTTGTGAACGATGACTTTTTTCGCTTGGTACTAGGAGTTATTGATGAATCGAGGATTTACCTTAGTCGAACTTCTTGTTGTTCTTTCCGTATCGAGTGTTTTGTTGTCCGTCGCCTTGCCTAACGTTCAGTTGTTTTATCAAAACTATCAACTCAGGCAGCGGGCTGTGGAGCTGAAAAGCTTTTTCAGTCAAGCTCGAGTAGAAGCACTGACGAGACGGCAAGATCTCTGGGTACGGTATTCGGAGGGTGAAGGAGGAAGTGTGAATGGTTGGCGCTTGTCTTTGGTGCAGCATAACCGAGTGACCGGTGACGATAATGAAATTGCGTCTACTCAAGGGGAGGGCACCCCGCTTTCTCCCTCTTGGACATCAATAAAACTGGATGGCAGAACAGGACGGGTATTAGAAAACGGTTATCTATTGATAGGCGATAAAGCGGCGAATCGCACCTCATTGAAACTGATTACACACCATATTACCGGGCGAGTGAGGATATGCGCTATTGGGGAGCAATTTTATGGCTATTCAAAATGTTAGTGGAATAAGAGCACTAAAACGCACCAATGTACGTGGGTTCACCTTAGTTGAGACGCTTGTGACGAGTGCGTTAACGGCGTTAGCGATGACCACTTTAACCTCTATCACGATTGCGAGTAGTTCTGCCGCTCAGAAGGAGATTCGATTACTTCTTCTGCACAGTACGGTTTCTGATTCATTGCGCTTTATTCAGGATGATCTTAGAAGAGCGAGCAAGATAATAAGCTCAGAGTCAGAACTGAGCTACGTCTATCGAGAGGGTGACGAGGTTATCTATTCCGTGTTTAAAGCCGATAGCAAAGAGAAGAAACTTAAATATTGTTCCTACAAGGTAACGAACTCATCCATCAATAATCAGTGCCATCCCTTCTATTCAGTGTTTGATCAGACTCAGATCCGTCTGGTTAGCTTTGTGGTCAAAGAAACGCAGATGAGTGGTGTTGAACCCGCCTTAATTGAGCTATCACTGACGGCTTCCTTGGTTGATATTGAGGCCCAATGTAACCTGGCGATAAGCGTGGCAATGCGATGAGAATGAAACAGAAAGGGATAGCGGTATTGATACTGTGTCACTTTTTTCTATTAGCGGCACTTGCTTTGTCTATGGCTAGCTATTCTGGCGTGTTTACGCAGTATAAAAGGGGACAAAGTGAGATTGAGTACCGTAAAAGGTTTTGGCTGGCCGAGGCGGGGTTAGAATGTGCTTTCGCCCTGTTCGCGAGTCAGTCGGTAACGAAATCAATGGCAATAGATAAACAGGTAAGCGAATGCAGCCTACCGTTTTCTGTTGAGGTGACGTGGGTTTTGGACACTGGAAAAAGTGATAAACAATATTCAATAACCTCGACGGTAGGAAGCCTGTCACTTTACCGTCAATTACTGGTTAGTGAAAAGCCTAAGTATCGCGTCGAGTGGGTGGCAGGGAGCTGGCGTGATTTTAAATAAGCAGGTTCGTGGATTTGGGCTGATGGAAGTGCTTATCGTCATGCTCCTTATTTCGTTTTCTATCTTAGGGTTAGCCCAGCTTCAAATAAACACACTGAGAAGTGCTCGGCTGGCCCAACGACAACAAGAGGCATTGTACCTCGCTGAATCTACATTAGAGCAATTGCGTTTAAAGGGTGGCAGCTTAGAAAGCCGTGTTCAATTCTCTAAAATGACTCTGCTTCCAAAAACGGTCGAGGTATTAAAAACGAGGGAAAGCCAACGATTTACGGTGACGTCAACAATCACGGACCTAGAGACCATTTCAGGCCTCAAACAGCTTGAAGTTGAGGTTAACTGGCGCGGTGTCTCGGGTGAAATTCGTCGCTTAATCTTGAAAAGTGCGCGATACAATACCGATGCCTCTAAATAACAGGTCAGATGAATGGTGTTCGCACAGAGACGCCTTGGGTGCTTGGCGGAAACGAACTCATTTTAATAAAGTAATTAATGTGATTGATATAAGGATGATGAATCGCGTTAACAGGTTCCATTTTGACGCTCAGCTACGCTACAATACGCTATCAATATTGACTGCGACAGGGTTTCCCCATTGACGACCGACACGAAAACATTTTCTGAACAAGATGCGTATTTTATGCGCCAAGCTATATCGCTTGCTCATGAAGCCGAATTGGCAGGAGAAGTACCCGTAGGTGCTGTTTTAGTAAAGGATGGGGAGATTATTGCTCGAGGTTTTAATCGTTCTATCTGTGATCACGATGCTACCGCTCACGCTGAAATACAGGTGTTAAGACAGGCTGGACAGATACTCGAAAACTACCGTTTAGTCGATACCACTCTATATGTCACTTTGGAACCATGCCCTATGTGCGCAGGTGCGTTGTTGCATAGTCGAGTAAAGCGCGTTGTTTATGGCGCACCGGATCGAAAGTCTGGGGCTGCCGGAAGCGTGCTAAATCTGTTTGATACCCAAGCGGCTTATCATTATGCCGATGTGGAGGCAGGATTACTGGAAGATGAGTGCAGAATTCAGCTGCAATCTTTCTTTAAACGAAGACGCAAAGAGAAGAAAGAGTTAAAAACAAATCAAACCGTCTGAGTTTCTTATGGAGCAGAGAAACTAGTCAAACGTTTCGCAATGAACATAAGCTCTGTGACGCCAGATAACTTTCTTTTTATTGTTGGCCAACATTCTTTTTCGACGGTTCGCTGATGATGTTTTCGTCGCGAGGCTTTTTGACTGCTTTCTAATAGAGTGCATTGTCACTCTCCTTTTTATGTAACCTTAATCTAGGTTATGTCGTGTTATCATTTTTTGTAAGCGTTCTTTATAAAGATAGTTTATTACCAAATGATGAATAGCGCAGATGAAAAAAAAGCAGATAAATGAATTATCTGCTTTTCGATTATTGCTGTACCGACTTTTCTTGCATTGGTTCTTTCTGTGTCGACGCTTTCTGTTCTGATGTTGACTCTTTTTCTGTTGTCGCTGGAAGAAGGATTGATTGCCCTTTCTCTGGTGGGCCCACCAGTTCCCCGTTCTCTTCTGGAGGCAACGGAACGTCAATAACCTGAATGCCTTCAATATCTATATCGGCGCTTAAGGCCTGCTGTTCTTCAACGTGGCCAATAATCGATTGATAATAGCGTCGAATATTCTCGACATAGTTTCTGGCTTCATCCCCTCGGGCATAGCCGTATCGAGTTTTACTATAATATTTACGTTTTTTAAGCAGTGGTAATCGCTCTTTTACATCCGCCCAAGAGTCGGGATTGCCTTTTTGTGAACGTGTCAGGCGACGAGCATCCATCATATGTCCGTAACCAACGTTATAAGAGGCGAGGGCGAACCAAATTTTCTCGTGTTCTGGTATGGAATCAGGTACTCGTTCAACAATACGCTGCAAATATTTGACCCCACCTATGATCGCTTGCTCTGGGTCTAAGCGATTCTTCACACCCACGAGCTTCGCTGTAGGCAGCGTGAGCATCATCATGCCACGAACCCCTGTCGGTGACGTTGCTCTAGGGTTCCAGTGTGACTCTTGATAAGAGAGGGCGGCTATTAAGCGCCAATCAAACTTACCTGCGTGTTCTTTAAAGAGAGATTCCCATTTTGGCAACTTGCTATCCAAAGCTCGAACAAAGGCGCGGGTATCGACGTAATCAAAGGTTTCTACGTGGCCAAAGTACTTTTCTTCGAGTGTCGCGAGATCACCCGATTGCTTCATCTCTCCAAAAAACTCTATCAATAGGGCATAAAGGCTTTCATCATCCGCTTTTCTCATATACCAAGAAATAGGTTGGTCTTCGGTCAGTTCGAGTGCGAGTGCAATATCTGGGTATAAACGTTGGGTTAAAGAGAGCTCTACTGAGTCGGCAATCGTATAAGCAAGTTCCCCGGTAGAAACCTGTCGAAGTAGGTCTTTTACATCGGAGTCCTTACTGGTGGAGTATTCCAACGTAGGATATTCAATCTTAAGATTTTCTAATGTTGGCACGAAGTGAGAGTCTGAAACGATGGCTAAGATTTCTTCTGGGTTCTTTTGTTGCCTTGCGACTAAGTTTTTAATACTTCTTGGTTTCCAACTTCCGGCTTTGTAGACAAGCTGTTGGCTAACATAATAGTACGCAGGTGCAGCACGAAATGACTGTATGCGAGCAGGTGTTTGGCTAATACCCGCCGCAATAATATCGATTTCACTGTTTTTTAATGCAGGAAACAACCCGGATAAACGATAAGCGGGTTTCATTTCCAGTCTCACTCCGAGTTCGTCTGCAAAGCGTTTTGCAAGCTCGTAATCTAAGCCAGTAGGACCGTCGGGACCAATATAATAGGCGAGCTGGTTATTCAATGTCCCAACTCTTAATACGCCTCTTTCACGGACTTTATCTAATTCACTTTTTGGATCAGATTCAATCTGACAACCGGATAAGAAAAGCCCCAAAATAAGTATTAGAGATGTTTTGTACCAGTAATGGTTAAAAAAATTACGCATTAAAAGGGGTTCTTTATAGATTGACTATGCTCTTTATAGCAGAGCTGCAATGTTCGGCAAAGAATCATTAAAGAAAACAGTGACTATTTGCAGGTTATACGCTATTTCTAGCTTTATTGGCTAGATTATCAAAAAATGGCGCAAACGGTTGCTTTTGGTGTTACGTCACAAAACTTTTTCCTCTATAATACGGCCGCAACAGGTAGGTGAAATTGGTATAAGTTCAATTTATTTTTGTAACATATTGAATTTATTCCAATATCACCTAAATCAATTGCATAAGAGACCTAAGCACATGAGAATTTTGCGTGGCTCCCCAGCTCTATCTGAGTTTCGAGTTAACAAGTTACTAGAACTTTGCCGTGAACAAGATCTGCCAATTACAGATATTTACGCTGAGTTTATGCACTTTGCCGACTTAACCGCTGACTTAAATAGCGAAGAGGTTGAAAAAGTAGAAAAATTACTTACTTACGGTCCAACTATTCAAGAACACGAACCAGCAGGAAACCTACTGTTGGTGACACCACGTCCGGGCACAATCTCACCTTGGTCTTCAAAGGCAACCGATATCGCGCGCAATTGTGGCCTAAGCAAGGTTAAGCGATTGGAGCGTGGTACCGCTTATTATGTAGAGTCATCGTCAACGCTTTCGCCGTCACAACTTGTTCAAATTCATGCACTGATTCACGATCGAATGATGGAAGTGGTGTTTACCGATACAGACAGTGCCGCGCAGTTATTTAAGGTTGCGGTTCCTGCTCCGGTTGCCGATGTCGATATCTTGTCTGGTGGTCAACAAGCATTAGAAGAAGCGAATATCGCACTAGGCCTAGCATTGGCCGATGACGAGATTGACTACCTAGTTGAGAGCTTTACAAAACTAGGCCGTAATCCAAATGATATTGAATTGATGATGTTTGCTCAGGCAAACTCTGAGCACTGTCGGCACAAGATTTTCAACGCAGATTGGACTATTGATGGGGTAGATCAAGAAAAATCATTGTTCAAAATGATTAAGAACACCTATGAAACCAACAGCGAATATGTTCTTTCTGCTTATAAGGATAACGCCGCTGTCATGACCGGTTCTCATGTTGGTCGTTTCTTCCCTAATCCTGATAACCGTCAATATGATTATCATCAAGAACTTGCGCATATTCTGATAAAGGTGGAGACACATAACCACCCAACGGCGATTTCTCCTTGGCCAGGTGCCGCGACAGGCTCTGGTGGTGAAATTCGAGATGAAGGGGCGACGGGCATTGGTGGAAAACCCAAAGCAGGTTTGGTGGGTTTTGCCGTCTCTAACCTGCGTATTCCTGGTTTTGAACAGCCTTGGGAAACCGACTTTGGTAAGCCAGGTCGTATCGTTAACGCCTTAGATATTATGCTAGAAGGTCCTTTAGGTGGCGCGGCTTTTAATAACGAATTTGGCCGACCAAACCTGCTTGGTTACTTCCGTACCTATGAAGAAAAAGTGAACTCTCACAACGGTGAAGAAGTTCGTGGGTACCACAAGCCAATCATGATCGCTGGTGGCTTAGGTAACATTCGTGATGAACATGTACAGAAAAGAGAGATCCCTGTTGGTGCAAGCTTAATTGTGCTCGGTGGTCCAGCGATGAACATTGGTCTAGGGGGCGGTGCTGCATCTTCTATGGCTTCTGGTCAGTCTGCTGAAGACTTGGATTTCGCTTCTGTTCAGCGTGAAAATCCAGAGATGGAACGTCGCTGTCAGGAAGTGATTGATCGCTGTTGGCAGATGGGTGAAGAGAACCCAATCGCCTTTATTCATGATGTTGGTGCGGGTGGTATTTCTAACGCATTACCTGAGTTAATAGACGACGGTGAGCGTGGTGGTAAATTCCAACTACGTAACGTTCCGAATGATGAGCCGGGTATGAGCCCATTAGAGATTTGGTGTAATGAATCTCAAGAGCGCTATGTTATGGCTGTTGCACCAGAAAACATGGCGTGCTTCGATGCCATTTGTCAGCGCGAGCGTGCACCATATGCCGTGGTTGGTGAAGCGACGGAAGAACGCCATCTAACGTTAGAAGATTCACACTTCGACAACACTCCCATCGACATGCCATTGGATATTCTTCTTGGCAAAGCGCCTAAGATGCATCGCGATGCGACAACATTGAAAGTAAATAATCCTGCTATGGATACGGCGGGTATCGAAGTAAACGAAGCATTAGACCGTGTGTTGAGATTACCAACCGTGGCAGAAAAAACCTTTCTAATTACTATCGGTGACCGATCAGTGACAGGGCTCGTTGCTCGTGACCAAATGGTTGGCCCTTGGCAGGTTCCGGTTGCAAACTGTGCGGTAACTGCAGCCAGTTATGATACCTACCACGGTGAAGCCATGTCGATGGGTGAGCGTACCCCAGTGGCCTT
Source organism: Vibrio sp. DW001 (assembly GCF_029016285.1). Taxonomy (NCBI): domain Bacteria; kingdom Pseudomonadati; phylum Pseudomonadota; class Gammaproteobacteria; order Vibrionales; family Vibrionaceae; genus Vibrio; species Vibrio sp. DW001. The sequence continues at coordinate 722,286 of NZ_CP091975.1, forward strand.
GTTAGACTTTGGCGCTTCTGCCCGCTTAGCCGTTGGTGAATCACTGACCAACATTGCTGCAACGGATATCGGTGACATTAAGCATATTAAACTGTCTGCAAACTGGATGTCGCCATCTGGCCATCCCGGTGAAGATGCCGGTTTATACGAAGCGGTGAAAGCCGTGGGTGAAGAGCTATGCCCTGCACTTGGGTTAACCATTCCTGTTGGTAAAGACTCGATGTCGATGAAAACAAAATGGGAAGAGAACGGCGAACAGAAAGAGGTGACGTCACCACTAAGTCTGGTGATTACCGCCTTCGCTCGTGTTGAAGATATACGTAAAACCGTGACGCCACAGCTGCGCACGGATAAAGGTGAAACCAGCCTACTCTATATCGATTTGGGTAACGGCAAAAACCGTATGGGTGCGACCGCATTTGCTCAGGTATACAAGGCGTTGGGTGATAAACCTGCAGATGTTGATAGCGCAGAACAGTTGAAAGGCTTCTACGATGCTATTCAGACACTTGTTCGTGAAGGCAAGGTGATGGCTTATCACGATAAAGGTGATGGCGGTCTTATTGTGACACTGGCTGAAATGGCCTTTGCAGGACATTGTGGTTTGAGTGCTGATATTGCGTCGTTGGGCAGCGATACGTTATCGACGCTATTTAATGAAGAACTTGGGGCTGTCATTCAGGTTCAGAGTGAATCCGTTGAATCGGTTCTGGTTACTTTAGCTTCCTTTGGTTTAGCTGAGCTTAGCCATGTCATTGGCGAAGTCGAGCAATCAGATAGTATCATTATTAACCATAACGATACCGTTGTATTTAAGCGTTCTCGTACAGAGCTCCGTACCATTTGGGCTGAAACGACGCACAAAATGCAAGGGCTACGTGACAATCCTAAATGCGCCGACCAAGAGTTCGCCGCAAAATCTGACGATAGCGACATAGGGCTTAATGTCGACCTTAGCTTCGATGTACATCAAGATATTGCCGCACCTTATATTCTAAAAGGTGCGAAACCTAAGATGGCCATTTTGCGTGAGCAAGGCGTTAACTCCCATGTGGAAATGGCCGCTGCGTTTGATCGTGCTGGCTTTGAAGCAACCGATATACATATGAGTGACATATTAACCGGTCAAGTGGTACTCGATGAGTATCATGGTTTAGCCGCGTGTGGTGGCTTCTCTTATGGTGATGTACTCGGTGCTGGTGAAGGTTGGGCGAAATCTATCCTGTTTAACAGCCAAGCGAGAGATCAGTTTGAAGGGTTCTTTAAGCGTGAAGACACGTTCTCTCTAGGGGTTTGTAACGGCTGCCAGATGCTCTCTAATTTACATGAACTCATTCCAGGTGCAGAGTTGTGGCCACGATTTGTTCGCAATGAATCCGAGCGTTTTGAAGCTCGCTTTAGTTTGGTTGAAGTTCAGAAATCGGATTCGGTTTTCTTTAGCGGTATGGAAGGGTCTCGTATGCCTATCGCGGTTTCTCATGGCGAAGGTCAAGTAGAGGTACGTGATATTGCACACCTAAACGCGATCGAAAATTCAGGCACGGTAGCGGTTCGTTATGTTGATAACTTGGGCAATGCAACTCAGCAATACCCAAATAACCCGAACGGCTCACCTAACGCGATTACTGGTTTAACGACGACGGATGGTCGAGTTACCATTATGATGCCGCACCCTGAGCGTGTATTCCGTACGGTTGCTAACTCTTGGGCCCCCGATTCATGGGGCGAAGATAGCCCATGGATGAGAATGTTCCGCAATGCTCGTGTGAACGTTGGTTAAATAAGAGTTAATTGGATATTGAAACGCCCTTAGTGTACAAAAAGCTAAGGGCGTTTTCATTGTCTAAACCCAATCTACCGTCATTCCTTCGACACTCGTATTTCTGTGAAAATATAATATTGTTTGATTAACATAATCGAAACCTGTCATCCCGACGAAAATTGACCTATTTTCACGAAAACTAGCGTGATCCCCATGAAAATGGGGATCAAATGTCACCAAGATTCCCGTTTGCACGGGAATGACGAAGTATTTATCATTAACCGAACAGCATTACACGAAAGTGGGGATAGAGATTTTTTTTCTCAGTTAAGTTGTAAAATTGAAATTGTCTTCGCTTTTTATTGGAAATTACCGAGCCAAATTTACAGCAATTGTTCCTCTGATATGGTTTAATGCGCGGATTGAAAAGAGTAGTGGCTCTTTTATGTACAGTGAGTAGGAAAGAAAATGAGTGTCAGTAAAAAGTTTAGCTATAAAGTTATTGAAAAACGAAATGGTTGGGCTGCCGAAATCGTTCGTCAAGTCACCGCTCAACGCACGGCGGTATCTAAGCGAGAAATGGGTTTTGAAACTGAAGCAGAAGCGATAGCATGGGGCGAAAGAGAGTTACCAGCATTTATTGCAATGCAAGCTGAGAGAAACAAACGCAAATCTGCAGAGCGTAAAAAAGCAGAAAAAGAATAAAATTTATCTTTTGATAAGGTAAATAAAAACAAAAAGGGCAGGCTTTTGTATCTACGAAAGCCTGCCTTTTGTTTAGGTAATAATAACTATCTTTAAAACGTATTATTTCTTCGGTATATTTTCCAAAATTGCCACCATTTGCTCCCAATAGAGAGCAACGGTATCAATTTTTACTTTCTCGTCTGGAGAGTGAGGGAATTTAATGGTTGGGCCAAAAGACAACATATCCATATTTGGATATGGTTCCTTAAATAAGCCACATTCTAAACCTGCGTGGATAACCATGATGTTTGGTTTTCTACCGTAAATACCTTCGTAAGTATCTCTAAACACACTCATAATTTCTGAGCTAGCATCGGGCTTCCAACCGGGATAACTACCGTTAAACTCGATCTTAGCATCGGCAAGTTTCGCGACCGATGTCAGCATGCCTTCAACGTGGCTACGACCGGAATCGATTAATGAGCGAACCAGACAAAGCACGGTGATCTTATTCTTCTTGGTGTTAATAACACCAACGTTTAAAGAGGTTTCGACTACGCCTTCAATGTCATCACTCATTCGGATAACACCGTTTGGACAGGCATTAAGTGCCTGAATAAATCGTGTTTGAGATTCTACGCTGATCATCAGAGAGTTGGTCTCAGCGACTTCGTAGTAAGAAAGAATCCCCGTTTCCACTTTGCCTAATTCCGCTCTTAGCATGCCGATGAACTGAGTAAATAGTTCATTTAACTGCCCTTCATTAACCATAGGCAGTGCCACGGTAATAAAGGCTTCACGAGGAATGGCATTGCGAAGGCTACCGCCTCTGAATTCGACCAATTGAAGTTCGAGTTCTTGGGCATGGCTCGCAAGGAATCTCGCGAGTAGCTTGTTGGCGTTACCGCGGCCCGTGTCGATATCACAACCGGAATGACCACCTTTAAGCCCTTTAATTGACAGTTCTCGGGTAACGTAGCCTGTTGGTATCTCTTCTCTTTTAATATCAAAGGTAAGCGCACCATCTACACCGCCGGCGCACCCCATGTACACTTCACCTTCTTGCTCGGAATCCGTGTTGAGTAAAATGTCGCCTTCTAGCCAACCATTTTGTAAGCCAAATGCGCCAGTCATCCCTGCTTCTTCATCGATAGTAAGAAGCACCTCTAAAGGGCCATGTTTTATGTCATCTGAAGCCAGTACAGCCACACAAGAGGCCATGCCCATGCCGTTGTCTGCACCAAGAGTTGTTCCTTTTGCTGTTACCCATTCACCGTCAATGTAGGGTTTAATAGCGTCGGTCTCGAAGTTATGTTTTGTGTCGTCATTTTTTTGCGGCACCATATCAATATGAGCCTGAAGCACTACACCTTTACGGTTTTCCATGCCTTCCGTTGCTGGTTTTTTTATAAATACGTTACCAGTAGGATCTCTTTTAACTTCGAGCTTTTGCTCCTGTGCCCAATTAATAATGTACTGGGCGAGTTCTTCTTCGTGCTTAGAAGGGTGAGGTATAGAGCAAATTTTATCAAAAAACTGCCAAATGAGTTTCGGTGACAGAGAACTGATTTCCGAGTGATGTTTAGACACAGGTAACTCCTATTTTTGTCCAAAGCTTTAATTTGAATTCAACTTAATAGCGCAACAAAGACATAGTTAATAGCTGAACCCATTGGTGATTCGGATTCAACAATCATCATTATAGAATGATTCAATCTTTGACGAAGTAAAGAAAGCACGCATCATATCACCCAGACTTTGGTTACAGAAGTGGAATCACTCTGAGATATGACGTAGATAAAAGAGGTTTTCAATACGCCACATTTATCATGTAATTTAATAACGCAAAATAAGATCAAAACGAAATAAATGTGACTAAGATCACCTTTATTGTTGTAATTTTATTTCATCATGATATAGTACTCCCGTCTTCCAAAATGAAGACATATTGCTCAAAGGATGAGCCCGAATATCGCCTCCATGGAACCGAGAACATAGTTTGTTTAATTGAATTAAGGTGATAGATATGAAAGGTTTAGTTTCTTCAACGTTTTGGGTTTCACATTCAGTTTATACCCAGAATTTTCAGTATCCTATTAGCTTCGGTTACTAATTGTAATCGCGCTATTGTGATTTGAACTTAAATGTTCGCCCCCAATATTAGAATTTTTGGCAGCCGTTAGGTTGTTCTGATTCAAGCGCTACTTTTATTGAAGTAGCGTTTTTTTTATTCGAGCAATGTAATCCATTACATTGTTTAGTGTTTTTATTAATTGGTATTGATTACTATTCTTACTCTCTATTTTTCGCAGCTTATCTATGTAATTAGGCAATAAAAACAGCAGTTAATTAGTCGATGGGATAAAAAAACATCACATGGTTTATTGCATGTTTTATTGTTATAAATTGTTTTAAAACATAATCTTAGGTTTATTCTTCTATCTATTTTGACTTGTTCATCTTCGTGCGCGCGAATAAAAAACCATTTTATATCCGAATCCTGCTGGAAATTGCCATTTGATAACTTTATAATTCGCGCCAATCGTTTACGCAATCGTTTACTTAATTTTTTGAATTATACTTTAGGGACTAATTATGCTGGAAAAGCTGTTTAAACTCAGTGAGAACAAAACCGATGTTCGGACTGAAGTTATCGCAGGTGTGACAACCTTTTTAACCATGGCTTACATCATTTTTGTAAACCCTGCGATTCTGTCTGAAACCGGAATGGATCGCGGAGCTGTTTTTGTTGCTACCTGCCTTGCTGCTGCTATTGGTTGCTTCATTATGGGGATTGTTGCTAACTATCCAATTGCTCAGGCTCCAGGTATGGGTCTAAATGCATTCTTTACCTATTCGGTTGTTTTTGGAATGGGTTACACATGGCAAGTTGCACTTGCGGCTGTGTTTGTTTCAGGTCTGTTGTTCATCTTATTAAGTATCTTTAAGATTCGTGAGTGGATAATTAATTCTATCCCAATGTCTTTGAGAACCGGGATCTCTGCTGGTATCGGTCTATTTCTCGCATTTATTGCCTTGCAAGGATCCGGTATTGTTGGCGATAACCCAGCAACATTAGTTTCTATCGGTTCAGTGACGTCTCTACAAGCCATCTTAGCGGCAATAGGCTTTTTCATCACTATCGCCTTGGTACACAGAGGTTTTAAAGCGGCAGTAATGATTGCCATTCTTATTGTAACGGTACTGGGTATTATTTTCGGTGATGTGCAATATCACGGTGTTTTCTCTATGCCACCGAGTATCGCACCTACGTTTATGCAGCTTGATTTTAGCTCTATATTTGAAGTGGGTATGATCTCAGTAGTGTTTGCCTTCTTATTTGTTGACCTGTTTGATACTGCGGGCACTTTAGTTGGTGTAGCGACAAAAGCTGACCTTATTAAGGAAGATGGTAAAATACCTCGTCTAAACCGTGCTCTACTTGCTGACTCTACAGCAACATCGGTGGGTGCGTTATTGGGAACCTCTAACACAACCTCTTATATTGAAAGTGTTTCTGGTGTTGCAGCCGGTGGTCGTACAGGATTAACTGCAGTTGTCGTTGGCATTTTATTCCTACTTGCATTATTCTTCTCGCCATTAGCAGGTATGATCCCAGCATATGCGACATCAGGCGCTCTATTTTATGTGGCAATTTTGATGATGTCTGGATTGGTATCTATCGATTGGCGTGATCTAACAGAAGCGGCCCCTGTGGTGGTTGTCTGTTTGCTTATGCCGCTTACTTACTCTATTGCAGATGGCATTGCGCTTGGCTTTATTTCTTATGCAGCTATCAAAGGTTTGAGTGGTAAAGGTCGGGAAGTTCCATTGAGTGTTTGGGTTCTTGCTGTCGTTTTTGTATTAAAATTTGCTTTCGCTTAATTATTGAATAAGTGTGAAAAGTCCAAACAGGTTAATAATAATATGAGTAACAAGTTCATCATTACTTGGGACAATATGCATATGTATTGTCGTCAACTCGCTGAGAAGCAGATGCCTGCTGAACAGTGGAAAGGCATTCTCGGTGTAAGCCGCGGTGGTTTGGTTCCTGCGGCGATTTTAGCCCGAGAACTAGGTATTCGTTATGTTGATACTATCTGCATCTCTAGCTATGATCATGATCACCAACGTGATATGACAGTAGTTAAAGCGCCAGAAGGTGACGGTGAAGGTTACCTGATCGTGGATGATCTTGTGGATAGCGGAGACACCGCTCGTAAGATTCGTGAGATGTATCCTAAAGCAAAATTCGTTACCGTAAGCGCTAAACCAGCAGGCGCGCACTTAGTTGACGAGTATATTGTCGATATTGCTCAAGATACCTGGATTGAACAACCGTGGGATATGGAAATCGCCTACGTTGACCCAATCAACAGAAAATAGTCATTTATTTATGCAAATTTGAAAATGCTCCTGTATAGGAGCATTTTTTTTTATATGATGTAATTAATTATGGCCTAACACAGTAGTGAACTATGTCTGATTCCAATGTAAATCTTTCTGAAACGCTTTTCAAAAAGCACAAGCAAGCTAAAGAAACATCTGACTTGATAAACTATATGCCCAGTAGCGTGGAGTTTCTCAAGGAAAAAAAGGAGAAAGACCATTACGCTTGGTATCGTAATGTTCGTCGCTATCAGTGGATATGGCAAGGGATAGACCCAATAGAACAAGAAGAAGTATTGTCGAAGATCGCTTCTTCCGAACATTCAAGAACGGAAGATAAGTGGCTGGATACCGTCATTGGGTTTCGTTCCGGTAACTGGGCTTATGAATGGACACAGCTTGGAATGCGTCATCAAAAGCATGCTGCTACCTTGTCGAGAGAGAAAGCGTCGGGAGAGGAAGCATCCGATGAGTTTTTCTACGCTAGCCTCTGCTACAGTATTGCGGGTTACCCTCACCTGAAGGGGGACAACCTAGCGATTCAAGCTCAAGTGTTAGCAAACTCCGCGCACGATGAAGCGATGAAGATGAGCAAATACGTGACTCGTCAATTCGAAGTTTCTTTCCAAGGAAAGAAAATACAGGCCAACTTGCATCTCCCTAATACAGATAAGCCTCAACCTGTGGTGATGGTTAGTGCGGGTTTGGACAGTTTAAAGACCGACCTGTGGCGCATTTTTAAAGACTATTTGGCTCCAATGGGAATTGGCATGCTAACGATTGATATGCCGTCTATTGGTACGAGTAGTCATTGGCAATTAACCGAAGATTCCTGCAAGTTGCATCGTGCAGTTCTGAATGAACTACCTAACCTGCCTTGGGTCGATCACCACAAAGTTGGCTTGTTGGGTTATCGCTTTGGTGGCAATGCAATGCTAAGGCTTGCATTTATCGAGCAAGATAAGATCAAAGCCTGTGTGGTCATGGGGGCGCCGCTTCACGATACGTTCTCGTCACCTGAAAAGGTGAAAAATATGCCCAAGATGTATCTGGATGTACTGGCATCCCGATTGGGAAAAACGGCGGTAGATGTGCACAGCTTAGCTGGACAAATGATGGCTTGGTCATTGAAAGTTCAAGGTTTTTTGACCAGTAAACGTACAAAAGTACCAGTATTAGCTTTGTCACTAGAGGGCGACCCTGTTTCTCCTCACTCAGACAATCGACTTGCTGCAATTTTCAGTCATTATGGGAAAGCGAAGCAAATACCATCGGATTCTATTTCTGTTGGGTATGAGCAATCACTCGATTTAGCGATTAAGTGGCTGGAGGATGAGTTAATTTGATAGCAGTTTCGTTGTTTTCTGTATAGCATAGAAATGTTGCGCAACATTTGGCACTGGAAGTTATAAATAATAATTATATCGATATGGAGTATCGCATGGCGAACAAGGTGGTTAGCCCAACTCATTTTCGACTGATAACGGCGTTAAGAGCAATAGGCCCTTATCTAAGAGAGTCTGAGTCGCACGATGGCAAATATATATTTGATTGTCTTTCTGTTTGTGTTGATGACACAAAATCTCCAGAGTTACGTGAATTTTGGGGTTGGTGGATGGAACTCGATTCCTCCAAGGAAGACGATGCTGTAAATGGATTTATCGCAAAATTTCAAGTTGGCAAGTATAACACTGAAGGTAATTGGGTTACGGCAAACGTACCGAAAAAATTCAAACAAGAAGTTGCCAGAACCCAAGAAGAATTTCTGAAAAAATTAAGCAAAGTACTTGAAGAGCGTTTTGCTTTAGAGTTTACCCTTCATGATGAGTCAGAAGAGTTTGTCTAATTTGTGTTTTTAATGTGAAAAAAGCACTTTCACAGTAAATAATAATAAAAAGGCGCATTTATGCGCCTTTTATGCTTGTACAAATTAAGATGGATTGTTAAAACATCTCTTCGAATTAAAACTTTATGTAGTAAGGCAAATGACAACTCAACAACGCGGGCAAGCATCGCAACCAAAAACGGTAGTGGGTCACAAAACAATAGTGGTGAAGCTTGGAACCAGTGTACTCACTGGTGGTACTTTGGCGCTAGACAAAGCTCATATGGTAGAGCTCGTCCGCCAATGTGCGCAGCTTAAAAAGCAAGGGCATGCCGTTGTGATGGTTTCTTCGGGAGCCATTGCCGCAGGTCGTGAGCATTTAGGTTACCCCGCACTCCCCAATTCAATGGCGAGCAAGCAGATGCTTGCTGCGGTAGGCCAAAGCCAATTGATCCAAGTTTGGGAATCGTTGTTTGCTCTTTACGGCTTAAAGATTGGTCAGATGCTGCTTACCCGAGCCGATCTTGACGATCGCGAGCGTTTTCTTAACGCTCGCGATACCATTAATGCATTGATTGAAAACGATATTATCCCCATAGTGAACGAAAATGATGCGGTGGCAACCTCAGAAATAAAGGTGGGTGACAACGACAATCTGTCGGCGCTTGTGGGGATTTTATGTGGTGCAGACAAATTACTGCTATTGACAGATCAACCGGGTTTATTTACCGCGGATCCTCGAACAAATCCTGATGCTAAATTGATTCGAGAAGTGACGACGATAGATGAAACGCTGCGCAAGATTGCTGGTGGGAGTGGAACAACACTCGGAACCGGCGGGATGGCAACCAAACTCCAAGCAGCTGATATTGCGCGAAGAGCAGGTATTGAAGTCATTATTGCGGCAGGTAGCGCAGAGAATGTTGTCGCAACCTCGATTAGTCACAGCCCACAGGGCACGAAATTTGTTGCCTTACCAGACGCGTTGGAAAATCGTAAACGTTGGATACTTGCAGGGCCCGCCGCTTTAGGCGATATTATTATTGACGATGGTGCGGTGAAAGCGGTAGTAGAAAGAGGCAGTAGCCTGCTTGGTAAAGGGATAGTGAAGGTGACAGGGCAGTTTGCTCGAGGTGAAGTAGCGAGAGTTAAAAATAGAGCAGGTCAACTTGTTGCCAAAGGTATCGTTAGCTACTCCAATAAAGATTTGGTTAAAATAATTGGTAAACACAGTAAAGATATTAATGCGATCCTTGGTTATGAATACGGTTCAGAGGTGATTCATCGCGACGATCTTGTGGTTATTAAAGAGTAACCCGTCAATTATTTAGGGTTTAAAAGTAAGGAAGAAGGCGTGGAACTAATTCAAATGGGGCAAGCCGCTAAAGATGCTGCTTTTCATCTCGCGACGACACCAACAGCACAAAAAAATAGAGCACTTGGCTTTATTGCGGATGCGCTAGAAGCGAAGGCAGAAACGATTCTGGCTGCCAACGCAAAGGATATCGAAAAAGGACGTCTAGCTGGCATGACAGAGGCCCTATTAGATCGCCTTTTGCTTAATAAAGATCGGCTCACTGGTATCGCGAACGATGTAAGAAGCGTGATTGGTCTCGATGACCCCGTAGGTAGTGAGATAGACAGCAAGGTACTTGATAATGGCATGTCATTGTCGCGCCGTCGTGTACCGCTTGGTGTCGTGGGGGTGATCTATGAAGCTCGCCCGAATGTCACCATTGATATTGCCGCGCTGTGTCTAAAAACTGGTAATGCAAGTATCTTACGTGGTGGCAAGGAAACCTTCTTTTCCAATATGGAACTGGTTAAGGTTATTCAGTCTGCATTAGAGAAAGCAGCGTTGCCAGCAGCGTCAGTGCAGTACATCGAAAAACCAGACCGTGAACTGGTCTCTAAACTGCTTAAGCTCGATGACTATGTGGATATGATCATTCCACGCGGTGGTGCTGGTTTGCACAAGATGTGTAAAGAGAACAGCACGATCCCCGTGATTATTGGTGGTTTTGGTATCAGCCATATATTTGTTGATGAAAGCGCTGATTTAGAAAGGTCGCTTTTGGTTGTTGAAAACTCAAAAGTACAAAGACCGTCAGCGTGTAACTCTTTAGACACCTTATTGGTACACGAAAAAGCAGCCAAAGAATTTCTACCAATGCTTGCCGATAAACTGAATGGCAAGGTTACGCTAGTGGCAGAAGCAAAAGCCAAAGAATACTTAACGAATGCCAACGCATTGAGAGATGCTCAAGAAGGTGATTTTGATACCGAATGGCTCGCCTTTACATTGGGGGTTAAAGTGGTTCAGGACGTACATGAAGCCGTTGATCACATGCGTATTCATAACGCGAGTCACTCGGATGCCATTATGACGAACAGTATTGAAAACGCGGAAATATTTATAAACTCTGTTGGTTCTGCGGCAGTCTATGTTAATGCGTCCACGCGCTTTACTGACGGTGCTCAATTTGGTTTGGGAGCTGAAGTGGCGGTATCGACTCAGAAGCTACATGCTAGAGGGCCTATGGGTCTGGTAGAGCTGACGAGTTATAAGTGGGTTGGTAAGGCGAACTATTTGGTTCGCCCGTGATCGACGGTTGGTTTTAAATCACTGCTCTTAATAAATAGTGCATTGTTTAAAATAAACAATGAGTAAAACAGGGGCTCTATCACAGAGCCTCTTTTTGTTTCTCTCGCCACTGTTTTTTAATTCCGTTAGACTAGACCCTAACGTGATACTGAATAGTTTAACTACATTCTGGAGGTGGTATGCATTGCCCGTTTTGTTCTGAAAATGACACCAAAGTTATCGACTCTAGGTTGGTGGCAGATGGCCATCAGGTTCGTCGCCGTCGCCAGTGTTTAGCCTGTAAAGAACGATTTACGACATTTGAAGGCGCTGAGTTAGTGATGCCTAAAGTCATTAAGTCTAATGGTAATCGTGAACCATTCAATGAAGATAAAATGGTTGGTGGTATACAGCGAGCGTTAGAAAAACGTCCCGTTAGCGCTGATTCTATAGAGCTAGCAATTAGCAATATCAAATCCAAACTCCGAGCAACTGGCGAGCGTGAAGTACCAAGCAAAATGATCGGTAATTTCGTGATGGAACAGCTTAGAGAATTAGACAAGGTTGCCTACATTCGTTTTGCTTCGGTATATAGAAGCTTTGAAGACATCAGAGAGTTTGGTGAAGAAATTGCTAGGCTCGAAGATTAATGCACAGTCAACGTTCTACTATGGACCCATCATTTAGCCTTTTTGATTATCAGATGATGTCTCGTGCTATCGAGTTAGCTAAAAAAGGGTTGTATACCACGGCACCCAACCCTAACGTTGGTTGCGTGATTGTTCTTGACGGTGAAATCATTGGTGAAGGCTTTCATTATAAAGCTGGAGAGCCGCATGCTGAAGTGTTTGCGCTTCGAGAAGCACAGGATAAAGCTCATGGCGCAACGGCTTATGTGACCTTGGAACCTTGTTCTCATTATGGTCGAACTCCGCCTTGTGCAGAAGCACTGGTAAAAGCGAAGGTCGCGAAAGTTATCTGCGCAATGCAAGACCCAAACCCTCAGGTTGCAGGTCGAGGAATTAAGATCCTACGGGACGCTGGTATTGAGGTCCAGGTTGGGCTATTAGAAGTTGACTCGATGGCACTTAATCCTGCCTTTATCAAACAGATGCAAACAGGAATGCCATTTGTACAGCTTAAACTAGCCGCAAGTTTAGATGGAAAAACGGCGCTAAAAAACGGTGTCAGTCAGTGGATAACGTCACCTGAAGCAAGAAAGGATGTTCAATCATATAGAGCGAGAGCGGGTGCCGTATTATCAACGAGCAAAACCGTGATCGATGACAACGCTTCTCTGAACGTTCGCTGGGATGACCTGCCGAAAGCTATTCAAAATAATTACCCTCAAGAAGATCTACGTCAACCCATAAGGGCAATATTGGACAAAGGTTTAGCACTCACAAAGAACCTCAATTTATTTCAGACCGACGGTGAAATCGTCCAAGTTTCGGCTTGTGATTCAGAATCTAGTGTAGACCAAAACGGTTTATCTGTTGTTCTCAAAGAGGCACAGCTAGACCTCGAAATGGTATTGAAACAGTTGAATAAACAGCATCAAGTTAACCATATTTGGGTGGAAGCGGGGGCAACCTTAGCGGCAAGTTTTATTAAGCAGAATCTTGTAGATGAGCTTATTATCTATTTAGCCCCTAAATTGATGGGAACAGACGGGCGTGGACTGATTAATATGCTAGGTTTAGAAAGCATGGATCAGGCCATCAGTTTGGATATCAAAGACATTCGTATGGTTGGCCCAGATATTCGAGTTATTGCAACGATCAAACAGGAAAGTTAGAGAAGTCATGTTTACAGGAATTATTGAGGCAGTAGGAAAGCTAACCGCTATTACTGCCAAAGGCGAAGATATCTCCATTACGGTTGATACGGGTAAATTGGATATGTCTGACGTGAAACTCGGCGACAGTATTGCGACCAACGGTGTCTGTTTAACCGTTGTTGCTTTTGGTTTGCGCAGTTATACCGCCGATCTCTCATTGGAAACCTTGAATCTGACAGGTTTTACCCAATATAAAGTGGGAGACAAAGTGAACCTAGAAAAGGCAATGTTACCAACGACGCGTTTTGGTGGACATATTGTTTCTGGTCATGTGGATGGCGTAGGGTCGATTGTTGAACGAAATCAAGTGGGTAGAGCGATAGAGTTTTGGGTGGAAATACCAAACGATATTACTAAATACGTTGCCTATAAAGGCTCGATTACCGTTGATGGTATTAGCCTGACGGTGAACGAGTTGAGAAAAAATGCCTTTAAATTGACCATTGTTCCTCATACCTCTGAAGAGACGACAATGGATAACTTTCAAGTGGGTAGAAAAGTAAACTTGGAAGTCGATGTATTAGCAAGATATATGGAACGGTTACTTCAGGGAAACTCTGAGCAGCAACCTGAACCCAAAATCACGATGGAATTTTTACAACAAAATGGTTTTGCTTAAATCCATTTTTTGTATGGGAAATTAGATAGGACGACGACAATGCCAATTAGTACGCCAAAAGAAATTATCGAAGATATTCGTTTAGGAAAAATGGTTATCCTTATGGATGACGAGGATCGTGAAAATGAAGGCGATATTATTATCGCAGCTGAACATATCACACCTGAAGCTATCAACTTTATGGCGACACATGGTCGCGGCCTCATCTGTCTAACCATGACAAAAGATCGATGCGTTAACCTTGGTCTTGCTCCAATGGTGCAAGATAACAACGCTCAGTACACCACGAATTTCACGGTTTCTATTGAAGCTGCAGAAGGGGTGACCACCGGAATTTCAGCCTCTGATCGCGCAGTGACTGTACGTGCTGCGGTAGGGAAAGACGCGAAAGCGGCTGACCTTGTACAGCCGGGGCATATATTCCCACTGACCGCGCAAGACGGTGGCGTATTGACTCGCGCGGGTCATACAGAAGCGGGTTGCGATTTAGCACGTTTAGCGGGTCTTGAACCTTCATCGGTCATTGTAGAGATTCTTAATGAAGATGGCAGCATGGCTCGCCGTCCTGACTTGGAAGTTTTCTCAGAAAAACATGATATTAAGGTAGGCACTATTGCTGACCTTATCGAGTATCGAAACAACACCGAAACGACGATCGAACGCGTTGCGGAATGTAAGCTCCCAACAGAGTTTGGTGAATTTGATTTGGTGACATATCGCGACACGATTGATAATGAAATTCACTATGCACTACGCAAAGGTTCGGTTAGCGCTAATGAAGCATGTTTAGTTCGTGTTCATTTGCATGATGTGTTTACGGATCTGCTTCGTTCAAATAGAAATGCCGATCGTAGCTGGACATTAGACACCGCGATGAAACGTATCGGTGATGAGGGTGGTATTTTAGTTATTTTGGGTCATGAAGAGTCAAGCGATCTACTTGTCCACCGCGTGAAAATGTTTGAGCAACAAGATAAAGGTCAAGCACCTACTATGGCTAAAAAGCAGGGTACGTCTCGCCGTGTTGGTATCGGTTCGCAGATTCTAGCTGATATGGGTGTGAGCAAAATGAAATTATTATCTTCGACGGACAAACGCTACCACGCTCTTGGTGGTTTTGGTTTAGAAGTGGTTGAGTACGTGACAGAATAATTTTTATTTATTCGTCATACCTGAAGTTGCAGTTACGTTAACAGCGCTGATTCACCTCAAGCACTTAGCACATCTAAGTTCGTGGGGATTCATTCGTTTGTTGTCTCGTGGCAACTTCAATTGTTTTGGGTATAGATATTGCTCACAAAATTGTGCTAGAATCCGGCGATTCTTACTGGATGAATATAGTTGAAGGAAGGCTTATGAAAGTGATCGAGGGCGGTTTCCCAGCTCCAAATGCAAAAATTGCTATTGTTATTTCTCGTTTTAATAGCTTTATAAATGAAAGTTTACTTTCTGGTGCTATCGATACTTTAAAGCGTCACGGACAAGTGTCAGAAGATAACATTACTGTTGTTCGCTGCCCTGGTGCCGTTGAATTACCTCTCGTTGCTCAACGCGTAGCGAAGACAGGGAAATTTGATGCTATCGTATCTTTGGGTACGGTTATTCGTGGTGGTACACCTCACTTCGATTATGTTTGTAGTGAATGTAATAAAGGTCTTGCACAAGTTTCTCTGGAGTACAGTCTTCCAGTAGCATTCGGTGTGTTAACCGTAGATACCATCGATCAGGCTATTGAGCGCGCGGGAACCAAGGCTGGTAATAAAGGTGCAGAGGCTGCACTAAGCGCACTTGAGATGATCAACGTTCTTTCAGAAATCGATTCCTAATGGGGGCAAGTGTGAAACCAGCCGCACGTCGTAATGCACGTCAATTTGCTTTACAAGCAATATATTCTTGGCAAATATCGAAAGATAATGTTGCCACAATTGAAGAACAATTTTTATCTGGTGGTAAGTATGATGAAGAAGAGCATCATGCTACCGAACCTGCATTGGTTGCGCCAGAAACAGACGTTGCTTACTTTCGTGACTTATTGTCAGGTGTTGTACAAAATCACACTAAGTTAGATAGCAAACTACGCCCTTACTTATCTCGTCCAATGCAAGATTTGGATATGATGGAGTTAGCGCTTTTACGTCTTGCTATGTATGAAATGACTCAACGCGCGGATGTACCATATAAAGTGGTTATCAACGAAGCGATTGAGTTGGCTAAAGTATTTGCTGCCGAAGACAGTCATAAGTTTGTCAACGGTGTGTTGGATAAAGCCGCACCGCACGTACGTAAAAAATAAAAATTGTATAGATAAAAAGGTCGGCTTTGCTGGCCTTTTTTGTTTCTATTCAACAAGCCCTAGGCCATGAGTCAAACTAGAGAATCGAGAGTCGCTAAAAATGTCCGGTGAATTTAGTTTAATAGAAAAATATTTTTCCAATCGTCAGACCCAACGTAAAGATGTTCAAATATCGCTTGGAGATGATTGTGCTGTTGTTCGATCGCCAGATAACGTTCGTATTGCAATAAGTACGGACACCTTAGTTGCTGGTACTCACTTTCTCCCAGACGCAGATCCAGCTTGGGTTGCCCATAAAGCGTTGGCCTCCAACCTAAGTGATTTAGCCGCAATGGGAGCCACACCCGCCTGGGTTTCATTGGCGTTAACTCTCCCAGAACAAGATGAATCTTGGTTAGCGCCTTTTTGCGATGCATTCTTTGAATTAGCAGACTATTTCGGCGTTCAACTGATTGGTGGTGATACAACCAAAGGGCCTTTGAGCATAACCCTAACGGTTCAAGGGTTTGTGCCTGAGAACCGAGTTCTTTGTCGCACTGGTGCTCGCGTTGGAGATTGGCTTTACGTGACCGGGGAATTGGGTGACAGTAAAGCAGGGCTTGACGTTATTTTAGGCAACGAAGATCGAAGCAAGCCGTTCGCTGAAAAACTAGAGCGCCACCATTACATTGCCACACCAAGGATATTAGCTGGACAAGCCCTGATTAACATTGCATCAAGTTGCATTGATATTTCTGATGGTTTAATTTCAGACGTTCAACATATACTTAGAAGCTCCCATGTGGGGGCGATGATTGATATCAGTGCGCTGCCTCTTTCAAGTGAGTTACTGGACTTTTGCGCAGACAGGGAAAAAGCACAAAGGTTTGCCCTGACGAGTGGTGAAGAGTATGAGCTTTGCTTTACTGTTCCCAAAGAGCATAAAGGCGGCTTAGAGAGTGCGTTGGCTCATATTGGTACCAAGGTTACTTGTATCGGTCAGATCCGCCCTGAAGGGATATTTGACCTTATTAGAGATGGCAAGAGAGTAGACTGGCAGCTTAGTGGTTATGACCATTTTAAGGACGCAGAATGACAAATCCGTTAGATAAAATATCTTTGGCGAATCCTTGGCATCTACTTGCCACTGGATTTGGTAGTGGGTTATCACCGATTATTCCTGGGACGATGGGAACATTGGCGGCGATTCCATTCTATTTTTTATTGGTTCAGTTGTCATTACCGCTCTATATTACTCTGGTTGTTATCTCCTGTTTCATCGGGGTAAAGATATGCCAGGTTGCGTCGGACGATATGGGCACACACGATCATGGTTCAATTGTTTGGGATGAATTTTCAGGCTTTTGGATCACCATGAGCTTTGTGCCTATGATGAACCTTCCTGCAACCGAGTGGAAATGGTTGGTGACAGGATTTGTGCTATTTCGCTTTTTTGATATGGTAAAACCATGGCCGATTGGCTGGCTTGATAAGCGTGTACACGGAGGCTTTGGTATTATGATTGACGATATTGTTGCCGGTGTGATGGCTTGGATTGCTTTGTTCTTGGTTGGAACCTACGCCGGTTGGATCTAGGTGATATGTTTAAATAAAAAAGGTTAAGTGATAAAAAAGCGAGATAATGGTATTACCTCGCTTTTTTATTATTACTTCGCGATATATTCTTGAATTTTAGCTTCAATACCTACTGCATCCAAACCGAGTTCGATATGCAGCTCTTCTTGTGTACCTTGAGCGATGAACTTATCAGGCAAGCCGATGTTGAGCACTGGTTTGATGAGCTTTTGTTGCATCATAAATTCAACGACACCAGCACCAGCACCACCAGCGATGGCGTTCTCTTCTACTGTTACGATGATATCGTGGCGGCTAACTAACTCTTTGATGAGCGCTTCATCTAATGGTTTAACAAAGCGCATATCAGCAACGGTAGCATCGATATTTTCGGCGGCGATAACGGCACTTTCTAGCATGGTGCCAAAGCTTAAGATGGCCACCTTCAGTTCATTAGAGGTCACTTTTTGCTGGCTGTTTTCGCGGACAATAAGCCCTTTGCCTATCTCTATTGCTGTCATTGTGTGCTCTAGAGGCTCACCTATACTTGTTCCTCTAGGATAACGTACAGCGCTTGGGCCCTGATGTTTGTGCCCGGTATATAGCATTTGACGGCATTCGTTTTCGTTACTCGGTGCCATGATAACTAGATTTGGAATGCAGCGCATAAAGCTGAGGTCAAATGCACCTTGGTGAGTCTGGCCATCAGCACCGACTATACCTGCACGATCTATCGCAAACATGACAGGCAAGTTCATAATAGCGACATCATGGATAAACTGGTCGTAACCACGCTGTAAGAAGGTAGAATAGATAGCGACAATAGGGTTGTAGCCAGCGATAGCCATCCCTGTTGCTAAGGTGATTGAATGCTGCTCTGCAATGGCAACATCAAAATATTGCTTTGGGTACGTTTTAGAAAAACGAACCATGCCTGAACCTTCACGCATAGCGGGTGTGATTGCCATGAGTTTTGGATCTTGTGCGGCCATGTCGCAGAGGAAGTCACCAAATATTTTAGAGAAGCTTGGCTTAGTGCCATTGCTTTTCGGCAAGCTGGTTTCCGCTGGGTTAAATTTAGGTACGCCGTGGTATCCGATAGGATCTTTTTCGGCAGGCTCGTAGCCTTTGCCTTTCTTCGTCATAATATGTAAGAACTGCGGGCCTTTTAACCCTCGCATGTTCTTCAGTGTCTTAACTAACTCATTAACATCGTGGCCATCAACAGGACCGATATAGTTAAAACCTAGCTCTTCAAACATGGTTCCTGGGACGACCATGCCTTTAAGGTGTTCTTCTGTTTTTCGAACCAGCTCTTTGATTGGCGGCAAACCAGAAAGTACTTTTTTGCCCCCTTCTCTAATAGAGGTGTATAGGCTACCGGAAAGAACCTGAGCAAGATGATTGTTAAGTGCTCCAACATTCTCCGATATCGACATCTCGTTGTCGTTCAGTATAACCAACATATCCGAATGGATATCTCCAGCATGATTCATTGCTTCAAATGCTATGCCTGCTGTAATGGCTCCATCACCAATAACACTGACTATTTTTCTCTCTTCCCCCTCTTTTTCGGCACAAATAGCCATGCCTAATGCGGCACTTATGGAGGTTGATGAGTGTCCAACGGAAAGTGTGTCGTATTTGCTCTCTTCTCTCCAAGGGAATGGATGAAGGCCATCTTTTTGACGAATGGTAGGGAGTTTCTCACGACGACCCGTTAAAATTTTATGAGGGTAAGCCTGATGGCCAACATCCCAAATGAGCTGGTCAAATGGTGTGTTGTAAACATAATGCAGTGCAACGGTTAATTCAACGGTGCCTAAGCCAGACGCTAAATGTCCACTTGATTGGCTCACAGAATTTAATAAATACGTACGCAATTCGTCACAAAGTTTTGGTAAAATTTCCTTTGGAAGGGTACGTAGTTCTTCAGGCGTATCAGCAAGAACCAATGTAGGATATTTCGAAATATCAAGAGTCATAAAATATTCAGCGCTTATAATGTTAGTTTTTGCGCTCGACAACGTATCGGGCGAACTCTTCGAGTAACTGCGTATTGTAAGGGATTGCATCCAATGCATGAAGTGCTTCTTGCAAAAGAGTTTGAGCTTTTTGCTGAGCACTTTCTAATCCAAGTAAAGATGGATAGGTGGCTTTATTCAAGTTTTGATCCGAACCTTGCGGTTTTCCTAGGGTTTCCGTATCGCTAACAACGTCCAATATATCGTCTTGAACTTGAAAGGCCAAGCCAATGGCTTCTGCGTATCGGTCTAGCAAAGGAAGGATAGATAGCCCTTTCTCTCCGGCTGCCAATGCACCAAGTTGAATGGCACATTTTAATAACGCGCCGGTTTTGTTTTTATGAATGGCTTCGAGCTCTTCAAGTGATACGCTTCTGTTTTCGGCATAGAGATCGAGTGCTTGTCCGACACACATCCCTTGCACACCAGACGCTTTCGCTAGCGCTTGTATCATCGATACTCGCTTTGTTTCACCAGAATCAGAAAGAGGCCCTTCCGCTAGGATAGTAAATGCCAGCGTTTGAAGCGAGTCACCAGTAAGAATGGCGGTCGCTTCGTCAAATTCGATATGACAGGTAGCGTGTCCACGCCTAAGTTCATCGTCGTCCATTGCGGGAAGGTCATCGTGAATCAAAGAGTAGGCATGTATACATTCTATAGCAGAAGCTGGCGTGTCGAGTTCGTCTAGCGAACAGCCGAGCATTTCACCCGTCACATAAACCAGAAACGGTCTTGCCCTTTTTCCACCCAGCAGTAACCCATAACGCATCGCTTGGACAAGAGGTAGCGCTTGATAGTCCAGCTTATCTAACCATGAGTCTAACTGAGCTTGGTTTCGTTCTTGATAGAATGGTAATGATGCCAACATGGATTAGTCTTCTCTTGAATGCTCATTTTGAAAATCGGACAGCGGTGCATTATCATCTTTTTCTAATAGGATAGAGACTCGTTGTTCTGCCTGAGTAAGCTTGGTTTGGCCTTCACGGGCTAACGAGATACCGCGTTCAAAGTGTTTCAATGAGTCTTCTAGTGCAAGATCGCCGCCTTCAAGCTGTTCTACAATGGAGTCGAGCTCTTCTAGCGTTGCTTCGAAGGTCATATTTTCAGGTTTTTTTGTGGCCATGATCTGTCTGCTTTTATTGAGGTGAACGAAACTTACTCTAGAGTGGATTGATGGTCAATTGGAACGATCACAAGTGACAAACTTATCTCACATACTGTAAACATTATCTCGCGTCCGGCGAATATAATCCATACCCAGTTTGGTATAAGTTAATTTCACGGCTTAAAGAGTAAAGGTAGCGTAGGGTTTATGGCTTATCTACGATTAAACCAAGCGAAACTGTGTGTTTATTCGTTGAATTAAGAAGACTTACTTGGAAATTTTCTATGCAGGGCTTATCCTGAGAACGATTCGGATTTTGCAAATATTGATATTTTTCAAACAAATCATTAAAAGATCGCGACTAGTGGCCGATAGAGTGACTATCCCATGTTGATTGCATTGAACAATTTAGCATAAGAGGTGCTTAGTGGATTTAGCAACATTAATAGGTCTGATCGGAGGATTCGCCTTCGTGATAATGGCAATGGTACTTGGTGGTAGCATTGGCATGTTTGTCGATACTGTCTCCATTTTGATCGTTGTCGGCGGTTCGACCTGCGTAGTTTTAATGAAATTTACCATGGGTCAATTCTTTAGTGCCTTTAAGATTGCCGGTAAAGCGTTCATCTTTAAGACGGATGATCCTGAAGAATTGATCGCTAAAGTTGTTGAAATGGCAGACGCCGCGCGTAAAGGTGGATTTCTTGCCCTTGAAGAGATGGAAATTTCCAGCAGCTTTATGCAGAAAGGCATTGATCTGCTCGTTGATGGTCATGATGCTGAAGTGGTGAGAGCCGCAATGCAAAAGGATATCGCATTAACCGATGAACGCCATGTTCAAGGTAGTTCGGCATTTCGAGCCTATGGTGACGTTGCACCCGCAATGGGCATGATTGGTACATTGGTTGGTTTGGTTGCCATGCTTTCAAACATGGATGACCCTAAATCGATTGGCCCTGCGATGGCGGTTGCGCTCTTAACAACATTGTATGGTGCTGTGTTAGCTAACATGGTGTTCTTCCCTATTGCCGATAAACTTTCTTTACGTCGAGAGCAAGAAAAATTGAATCGTCGCCTTATTATGGATGGTGTACTCGCCATTCAAGATGGTCAAAATCCTCGCGTTATTGATAGTTACCTTAAGAACTATCTTAACGAGAAGAGACGTGTTCTAGATATCGATAACGAGTAAGGAAGCGGAACAATGGATGACGAAGATGAGTGCAAATGTCCGCCCCCCGGTGCACCTTTATGGTTGGCAACCTTCTCAGATTTGATGTCACTTCTGATGTGTTTTTTCGTACTTCTACTCTCGTTTTCTGAGATGGATGTACTGAAATTCAAACAAATTGCTGGTTCTATGAAGTTTGCATTTGGTGTGCAAAATCGATTGGAAGTAAAAGACATCCCTAAAGGTACAAGTGTTATCGCGTTAGAGTTTAGGCCGGGTAGACCAGAGCCTACGCCTATCGACGTTATTATGCAGCAAACCATCGATATCACTCAGTCTAACCTCAACTTCCACGAAGGGGAGTCAGCAAGGGCCGGTGGTAAAAATAGAGAAGCTGGCGAGCAGACGGGTGGTCAGTCGCCAGAAACGTCGACGAAGATGAATCAAAATACTCAATCGGAATCAGAACAAGAGCAAGATCAGCAATCGCAGTCTGACGCGCAAGCGCAAGCAGAAGCGATGGCGCAAGAGACCGATGCACTAGAAGAGACCATTAAGAAAGCACTCGAGCGCGAAATTGACCAAGGCGCTATTGAAGTGGAAAACCTCGGTCAGGAAATTGTTATTCGAATTCGAGAGAAAGGTGCTTTTCCTGGAGGATCGGCTTTCTTACAACCGAAATTCAGACCACTGGTACGGCAGATTGCTGATCTCGTTAAAGATGTTCCGGGAATTGTTCGCGTTTCAGGGCATACGGATGATCAGATTTTGGAGTCAGAATTATATCGTTCAAACTGGGACTTATCGTCACAACGTGCAGTGTCAGTTGCACATGAGATGGAAAAAGTGGCAGGCTTTGACCATGCAAGGTTGAGAGTTCGGGGGATGGCGGATACTGAGCCACTAAATGGCAACGCGACATCCGCTCAGAGAGCAAAGAACCGACGAGTTGAAATCGGTATATTGCAAGGTAAACCGCAGTATAGCGATGAGGTGAGTGTTGGTCAGTAGTGGTTAATTTGCCTCTCTACAACTTGATATAAACGACGAGGCCTACCGCCGGTATTGTAATTCAACACTAGGCGGATCAGGCCTTCTGATTCCAAAAACTCCAGATAGCGTCGAGCCGTAACACGGCTCACATTCATTCGTTTACCGATATCTTCTGCTGAGAAATCAATCAATGCTTCTTCGTGAAGGATTGTTTTGAGAGAGTTCAACGTCGTGATATCGATACCTTTAGGGGTTATACGCAGCTTTTTTTCCGGCACTTTTCGTAGTATCTGATCTATCTCACCTTGGTCAACGGTTGCTCTTTGAGAGAGCTGTTGTTTGAATTGCTTATAGTCGGTTAACGTTTGGTGGACTCGAGACATTCGAATTGGTTTGACGAGATAGTCGATAACACCGAGTTGAACGACTTTCTCAACGGTTGCGGTCTCTCTTTCTGCGGTTGTCATTACAAAGTCGCATTGTGCCTTTTTTTCGCGTAGCTGGCGTATGACGTCAATTCCGTTGCCATCAGGCAATGAAATGTCTACAAAGACAAGCATTGGTTTGTATAACTCAAATTGCAATAGAGCTTCTGCGCAGGTTTCGCTGACCGCAACCACGTTAAACTCCGGGAGTTGATTGATGGTGGACTCAAGCGTGTAGCTTGCCCTAACATCGTCTTCGAGAATCATTACGGTGTATTTAATTGTCATTTTCTACATCACTCTTATCCAAGTAAATACTGAAAAGTGTGGTCTGTTTATCGGTTCGTTCCCAGTCAATACTTCCATGAAAGTAATCAACAAGTTGCTTGACTAAATACAGACCAATTCCACTATGCTCATCGTCGTGTTTGGAGCTCACACCAAATTCGAGAATATGTTCCGATATCTTATCGGGCACACCCGCGCCGCTATCCTGAACCTCAAGGATAATGTGACTACTGCGGTCACTTAGGTACACAGATACTTCAGGGTTAACATTGTTTCTATTTTGCCATGATGCCAGCAATGCATTGTCTATCAGGTTACCGATAATAGTAACAAGTTTCTCCGATGCGTTTTTTTCGTAATTCGATAAATTACTGTCCACATCGATGGTGTATTTTACGCCAATCTCTGATGCCTTATTAAATTTTGCGAGCAATATACTTGCTACGGCACTGTCTGTAATCGACATAACAATGTTGCGGAGGACGGATTGATAGCGGTCCGTCTCTTGTTGAATAAAATCTATGGTCTCATCGTACTTACCTGTTTGTAGCATGCCTGATATTACATTGAGTTTATTGGAGTATTCATGTGTCTTGCTTCGCAATATTTCTGAGTAATTCTTTAGGTAATTGACCTCACGCTCTAGTTCGTCATGGCTGAGGTTTGCAAAAAAGACGATGGCGTGGCCGAGCAGACCCTTAGAAGTGTTAATAGGGTAAATGTTGGCTCGATATTTCAATTTTCCAATCATAAATTCGCCTTGATGAAACATACTTTGCTTTGAAAGTACAAGGTGACTTAATGAGGAAGAATAGTGTGCTAAGGAGTGGTTTATATAGTCGTATCGGTTTGATGCCCCCATGGAAAGCATTTTAATGGCACTGTTGTTTATGGTGGTGATATTCATATTGCTATCGACCGCGATAATCGCATCTCGAATACTGTCAAAAACCATCTCATGTTCGTGAAATTTGTTGACTATAAATTCAGGTTCATAATCTAGAAAGGTTCGTTTTATCTTAAATACAAAGGCAAAAATGGCCGCGATTCCCAACAGATAAACACTCCCTACTATTAGGCCTATATCACTAAATTTCTTCAGAAGAATACTCGAGGTTTTTACCGATAAATAGCCAATACAAATAGCGCCTATGACTTCGCCATTAAGGCGAACAGGGGAAAAGTTGCGAAT
This sequence comes from Vibrio sp. DW001, assembly GCF_029016285.1. Classification (NCBI taxonomy): domain Bacteria; kingdom Pseudomonadati; phylum Pseudomonadota; class Gammaproteobacteria; order Vibrionales; family Vibrionaceae; genus Vibrio; species Vibrio sp. DW001. The sequence continues at coordinate 747,037 of NZ_CP091975.1, forward strand.
GGCTTCACCCAGAGAACCGGATGCAACACTACTGTATTCTTGACCACTTTCCAGAGCAGGATAGATATCATCTCCAATAAAGTGTTTGCCAATCTTGTCTGGAGTAGGGTGGCTTAACCGCATTGCGTTTCTATCTACGACAACGATGTAGGAGGCATCCGTACTTTTTCTTATGTCTTCAATGTAGTCTTGAAGATCATATTCTTGATTATTATTTTTTGCATCGACAGCATTAATGACGACCGGGTTATGGGCAAGCACGCGAGCAAGTTCTAATCCTCTTGCTTGAAAGCCTTCTTGGTGAGAAGTTTGCAGTAATAGTAAAATAGCTGTTGTCACGACAATAACAATAAAGGAAGACGTGGCGATTGTTGTTAAGGCTAGGTAACTCTTCAGTTTCATTATCGCGCTCTATAAATCGTAAGGTGTCATGCATCAAGAATGTCGAGATGAATCAGTATAGCGAGCATTTTATAGGCATTAATATGTGCTGTGTCAGTAATGATGCTGTTCATACCTATTGATGTAACAAATAGAAACATCAATCAACGGTTACAAAAGTTACAAAAGTAAAAATTAGTTACTTTAATCGTGCCCTCCAAATTCCAGTTCGAAAGAATTGATAAACTGTCACACAGTTCAAATTAACCCTATTAAAAATAATGAAATTCTATTTACCTTCATTCTGACAAAGGCTTTGTTGAGTGATCTTGGTAATGATGAATGACTCTTAAATAAGGAAAGAAAATGTTTTATGTTCATTTAATGCTGCTACTGGCAGTCATATTTATCGGAATTCGGCATGGTGGAATAGCCTTCGGCCTTCTAGGTGGTTTAGGTGTGTCGATATTAGCGTTTGTATTTGGTGTTGCTCCGGGCACGCCACCGGTCAGCGTTATGTTGATTATTCTCGCAGTGGTTGCCGCATCGGCTACTTTGGAGGCAACGGGAGGGTTAAAGCTTTTAGTGAAATATGCCGAAAAGCTCCTGCGTAAACATCCAAACCAGATTGTTTTTCTTGGCCCACTTAGCACTTATGCATTAACCGTTTTAGTTGGTACTGGTCATTCTGTTTATCCTCTTCTACCAGTTATCTACGATGTAGCTTACAAAAAAGGGATTCGTCCTGAACGTCCAATGGCGATAGCGACAGTTGCTTCTCAAATGGGTATTACGGCGAGTCCAATTGCCGCCGCTGCTGCCGTCGTTATGGCGACATCGGTAGATAACAATTTAGATATCGGTTTGATTGATGTTCTTAAGATAACCATACCAGCGACATTGACCGGTTTATTGGTCGCGTGTACTTGGAGCCTTACACGAGGTAAAGATCTTGATAAAGATCCTGAGTTTCAGGCTCGTTGTGAAGACGAAGAGTTCCGTAATGAGCTCATTGATACGACAGTGGAAGCAAAAGACGGCTCAACCGAAGATAAAAGAGCAAAGACAGGCTTGATTGTTTTTGTTTTAGGTATCGCTTCGGTGATTTTTGTTGCTCTGTTTGGTAAAAGTCTTAACCTGCTTCCTGACGGTGTAAAAATGTCAGTGGCTATACAGTTTTTGATGCTTTCAGTGGGCGCAATCATTTTATTGGTTACAAAGGTTCAGCCGAAAAAAATCGTTACTAGTAATGTATTTACTGCCGGTATGACCGCCGTTATCATTATCTTTGGTATCGCGTGGATGAGTAACACGATTATTAGCTTCCATAAGCCTTATCTCGTCTCAATGGTGAGTGATGTCGTTAGTGTTTACCCTTGGAGTTTTGCCATTGCGATGTTCGTGGCGTCGATTTTCCTTAAAAGTCAGGCAGCAGTACTAACTATCATGCTTCCATTAGGTTTCTCGTTGGGAATTCCAGCAGAGGTTCTTATTGGGGTGCTACCGGCTTGTTATGCCTATTTCTTCTTCCCATTCTACCCAAGTGATCTGGCCGCTATCACGTTTGACCGTTCTGGGACGACTCGTATTGGTAAATATGTGTTAAACCACAGCTTTATTGCACCTGGTTTTATTGGCGTCGTTACCGCAACGATCGTCGGTTACTTCCTTTCAATGGCTTTTAACTAATTCAAACTAAGCCTATATGAGATTCTCATATAGGCTTTTCTAAATGACCAGAACATCCAATTCTTCCGTTTCAACCATACCCTCTTTTTATTGTCTTTATTTCCGTCAAAATCGTGTATAATCTCGCGCCTTAGTTTTCTAGCTTTATCCTAGAAAAATGTAACACCCATGTGTTCAAATTAGCGAAATCACCTATTTAGCGAAACCACTTATGAAATTTATTGTTAAGCCCCATCCAGAGATTTTTGTTAAGAGTGAATCAGTGCGTAAACGTTTTACTCGTATTTTGGAATGTAACCTTCGAATTATTATCCAACGTAGAACAAAATCTGTTGCTGTATTCAATCGTCGTGATCACATTGAAGTGACAGCTAGTAGTGATGAGTATTTCCAAGAAGTTTTAACGATTCTTACCCATACACCAGGTATCCATCATGTATTGGAAGTTCAGCAGTCTGAATTTACCGATATGCATGATATCTATGAAAAAGTGTTGAAACTAAGTGGTAAGTTAATTGAAAACAAGACATTTGTTGTTCGTGCGAAACGTCGTGGTAAACATGAATTTACGTCAGTCGCGCTGGAGCAATATGTCGGTGGCGGTTTAAATCAAGCGGTTGAAAGTGCCAAAGTTAAGCTTAGAAACCCTGATGTGACGGTTAATATTGAAGTAGAGCATGAAAAGCTAAACCAAGTTATTGCTAGATACAAAGGACTCGGTGGCTTTCCTCTAGGAACACAAGAAGACGTATTGAGCTTGATTTCAGGTGGTTTTGATTCTGGTGTTTCTAGTTATCTGCATATCAAACGTGGTTCAAAAACGCATTATTGCTTCTTCAATTTAGGTGGTCCAGCACATGAGATCGGCGTGAAGCAAGTGTCACACTTTTTGTGGAACAAATATGGCTCATCTGCCAAAGTTAAGTTTATCTCGGTCGATTTTGAACCCGTAGTGGCGGAAATCTTAGAGAACGTTGATGATGGCCAAATGGGTGTCGTTCTGAAACGTATGTTTATGCGTGCAGGTGGCATGCTGGCAGAGAAATTTGGTATTCAAGCTTTGATTACGGGTGAAGCATTAGGGCAGGTTTCAAGCCAAACATTGACGAATCTACGTCATATTGACGGCGTTACCGATACCCTAATACTCAGACCTCTAATCAACTGGGACAAAGAAGATATTATCGATTTGGCTCGTGTTATTGGCACCGAAGATTTTGCTAAGGTAATGCCTGAGTATTGCGGTGTTATTTCGAAAAAACCAACGATAAAAGCGATTAAAGAGAAGCTAGAGAAAGAGGAAGAAAACTTCGATTTTTCTATCTTAGATGATGTGGTTTATAACGCTCGTATGATGGATATCCGTGATATTGAGAAAGAGAGCCAAGCGAAGGTGCCAGATGTTGAAATGGTCGCTGATGTGGACGGAGATGCCATTGTATTGGATATCCGCAGCCCTGATGAAACCGAGGACAATTCGCTCGTCATTGATGACGTAGAGGTGAAGCATTTACCTTTCTATAAGTTAGCGACCAAGTTTGGTGATTTAGATCAGTCTAAGAGTTACTTACTTTATTGTGACCGTGGTGTGATGAGCCGTTTGCAAGCGCTTTACTTGAAAGAGCAAGGCTTTGATAACGTGAAGGTGTACAGGCCTTAGCGTGTTTGTAATGAGCTATCTGTAAGTGTAAAAAAACCAGCAACTATCTGTTGGTTTTTTTTGCTTAATACATTCAAAAAAAAGCACTGCCATAGAGACAGTGCAAAAATAAATGTTTTGACAGACAGGTCAAATTAATACAGAAAGATTGGTTTGCATCAATTTGATTGATGGAAACCTAGGTAAGTTATACCCAACTCGAATTCGAGATTTGCAAACACAACAGTGCAACGAATAACCAATTGGTAAGAAACCAAGCCGTTCAGGCTATCGTTGCGGGATGAAATATAGAATTTCTCTAGCCGTCAGGCAATCGACATTTTATAATGCTTCAGATAATAAAAACTAATGCATGGAAACTAAGGTCTAGAATGTCTAGAAGATTACCTCCGCTAAACTCTTTAAAGGTTTTTGAAGCGGCTGCACGACATCTAAGTTTTACTCGTGCCGCAGAAGAATTGTTTGTTACGCAGGCAGCGGTAAGCCACCAGATTAAATCGATCGAAGAGTTTCTTGGCCTGAAATTATTCAGGCGTAGAAACCGTTCTTTATTGCTCACTGAAGAAGGTCAAAGTTATTTCCTTGATATCAAGGATATCTTTAGTGCGATTGCAGAAGCGACAGACAAAGTACTGGAGAGAAGTGAAAAAGGCGCGCTTACGATTAGCTTACCTCCGAGTTTTGCTATTCAATGGTTGGTTCCTCGTCTAGCCGATTTTAATCAGCAAGAGCCTGATATCGATGTTCGCATCAAAGCCGTGGATTCAGATGACAACTTTTTAACCGATGATGTTGATGTCGCCATCTATTATGGACGAGGTAGTTGGCCCGGATTAAGAATAGACAAACTATATCAGGAATATTTGATCCCGCTATGCTCACCCAGTTTATTGATGTCGACGAAATCGCTTACTGGTTTAACGGATTTAAAAAATCATACTTTATTGCATGATACCTCGAGAAAAGAGTGGAAGCAGTTTGTGAGAAATAATGCGATAGAAGGGGTTAATGTCAATCATGGCCCAATCTTTAGCCATTCGACGATGGTACTGCAAGCGGCTATTCATGGTCAGGGTGTTGCGCTTGGAAACAATGTGTTGGCTCAACCAGAATTAGATGCAGGAAGATTGGTTTCCCCGTTTGATGAAGTCTTGCTTAGCAAGAATGCATTTTATGTCGTTTGTCATGAAAGTCAGGCGGATACCGGTCGTATTGCAACATTTCGAGATTGGATGATAGCGAAGGCGGCGAGTGAACAAGAGGCGCTTTATGATGGCAAATGAAGCAATCAAATTGAACCACAGGCGATCCGCTAAACTGCTGGTTATTTCCGGTGTCTCAGGCTTCATTTTTGTTGCTCTGGGAGCGTTTGCTGCCCATAGTCTACAGTCTATGTTATCGGACTATTTCATTGCCGTGTTTAAGACGGGTGTGCAATATCAAGCGCTACATACCTTAGCAATTATGGCGTGTGCCATATTACTAAGGTTTAATTCTAACGAAAAAGTGCAAAAAGGGCTTTTCAGGTCGGCAATTTGCTTTATTATCGGCATCCTTTGTTTTAGCGGTAGTCTTTATGGGCTTGCGCTGACAGGGATGAAATGGTTTGGTCCTATTACTCCAATAGGTGGGGTAATGTTTCTGATTGGCTGGGTTTTCTTTGTGTACTCAGCATTACATATAAATGAGGTTGCTCAGTGAAACAAGTGATGCTTTATTGCCGTTCTGGTTTTGAGAAAGAGTGTGCAGGTGAGATTCAGGACAAAGCTAATCAACTAGAAATTTTTGGTTTTCCCCGTGTGAAGAAAAACCAAGGTTATGTTCTTTTTGAGTGTTACCAAGAGGGTGATGCTGAAAATCTGATCAAAAAAATAGACTTTCAGACCCTGATATTTGCTCGTCAAATGTTTGCTGTTGCAACGGAGTTTCAAGCACTACCAAGTGATGATCGAATTTCGCCGATATTGACCACGTTAGATGGTATTGACGCTTTTCCGATCTGTGGCGACATACGTATAGAAACACCAGATACAAATGAAGCAAAAGAATTGCTTAAATTTTGTCGTAAATTCACGGTTCCTCTTCGTCAAGCGATGAGAGGGAAAGGTCTGCTATACAAAAAAGAGAACACCAAAAAGCCGATGTTACATATCTGCTTTGTGGCGCCGGGACACTGTTACCTTGGTTATTCATACCCAGATAATAGCTCCGCCTTTTTTATGGGCATTCCTAGGCTTAAGTTCCCATCGGATGCACCGAGTCGGTCAACCTTAAAGCTGGAAGAAGCGTTCCACGTATTTATTCCAAGAGATGAATGGGATACGCGGTTGGCTCCAGGTATGTGGGCTGTTGACCTTGGTGCTTGTCCAGGAGGGTGGACGTATCAATTGGTTAAACGTTCTATGTTTGTTCACGCCATTGATAATGGCATGATGGCGGATAGCTTGATGGACACGGGGCAGGTCAAACATCACATGGTAGATGGTTTCAAGTTTGAGCCCCAGAAAAAGAATGTGACATGGCTTGTGTGCGATATGATAGAGAAGCCCTCTCGCGTTGCTCAGTTGATGGGAGAGTGGATCATTCGTGGTTTAGCGAAAGAGGCGATATTCAACCTTAAGCTGCCTATGAAAGGCCGCTATGATGAAGTTTTAGAAGATATTGAGAACCTGAAGCAATTTCTTGAAGAACATGAGGTCAAATATCGACTTCAGGCGAAACATTTATATCACGATAGAGAAGAGATCACGGTTCATATTCAATGTTTGTCGAATATTTCACCGAGATAGTGTGCGATTAGGTACATGTTGTCTGTTGCTTGGTTCACATTGAACTGAGCAACTAATTAGGGGTATATCGAATATCCTGCAAATTAAACCCGAGTTGAACATCGGTTTTGAGTGATGAAATTTGCTTACATATCTTCGCTAGCTCTATATGTTCTTCAAATTTTTTGCGATATTTTTCGACCAACTCATCTGAATTATAAGCTTCTTCTATACTGCCAAACTGGGTCAATATCTCTTTTGCCGCTTTTGGTCCAATACCAGGAATACCTGAAACCTGACTGGAGCTGATTCCAGTGAGCCCCCAGTAATCAGAAAGTTGACTGGGTTTAACGCCAAATTCATTCTCTACAAATGAGGCATCTAACCAACGATGCTGGAAATAATCTCTGATCTGCAATGTAGGCGCCAAAAGTTGACAATAGCCTTTGTCTGTCGAGACGATAGTGACGGTTTCCCCGTGTTGCGCTACTTTTACAGCAAGTGTTGCCACGAGATCATCCGCTTCATCCCCGTCTGATAGGAGTGAATCAATTCCCAGTTCCCACCACGCACCTTGAATGCTGTCTAAGCCTTGTTGTAGCGCTTCTGGCATAGGTTTACGATTTTGTTTATATTTCGGTAGCAGTTTTGCTCTCCATCCCCTGTCTTGAAGGTGATGGTCGAATACAGCGATGATATGAGTAGGCGTTGATTCTGAAAGAATACGATTGAGGGTTCTTTTGGTGGTTTCTATTGTTCTGGTTATGTCATTAGGATCAGGCTGAGCCGAGTGTACTCGCCTTATAAGGTTCAGTGCATCAATAATCACTAGATGTATAGACATAGTTTTCCAATAGAATAAGGACTTACCGTTAAGCCCTTATTCTACTCAATTTAGTTAGCTAAGTAACCTCTGATGTTTTTTTCTTAATTACCTGCGATTTTATAACATGGGATATATTCCGAACCGGGCAACTTCATTCTTTGTTGGGTAACGAAGTCATTGAGCAATTTGTCCATCTTGTCCATTAGTTCTGAATCACCATCGATGATAAATGGGCCGTGTTCTTCAATCTCTTTTATACCTTCTGCTTTGACATTGCCTGCCACGATGCCTGAAAATGCCTTTCGCAGATTAGACGCAAGGCGCTCTGTTGGCTGATCCATGTGCAGATCTAAATTAGCCATATTTTCGTGGGTAGGATCAAAGGGATGTTGGAACTCTGGAGATACGGTTAATGACCAATTATAGCTGTAAGCATCTTCGGTCGATTGTCTGTGAGCTTTAACATTTGGGATGGCCTCTTTGATAATACGAGCGGCTTTTTCCGGGTCATCGACAACGATTTGATAATGTTTCCGAGCTTGTTCACCAAGTGTATCACCGACAAACGTATCGATTGAACGGAAGTATGCTTCGCTCTCCTTCGGTCCTGTTAAAACGATAGGAATGGGTTGGTCAGCGTTATCTGGGTGCATCATTATACCCAGAATATACAAAAGCTCTTCTGCTGTGCCTGGCCCTCCGGGGAAAATCACGATGCCGTGTCCCATTCGAACAAACGCTTCTAGACGTTTTTCAATATCGGGCATGATAATGAGTTCATTGACGATAGGATTTGGTGGCTCGGCGGCAATAATGGAAGGCTCCGTTAAACCAATATACCGTGCTTCATCTTTGCGTTGTTTAGCATGACCGATAGCGGCCCCTTTCATTGGCCCTTCCATTGCTCCGGGCCCACATCCAGTACATATATTTAGGTCCCGTAATCCTAATTCATGCCCAACCTCTCGCGTATATTGATATTCGTTAGGGTTGATGGAATGGCCGCCCCAACATACGACTAAGTTAGGTTCAATACCGGGATGAAGTGCACCCGCATTTCTTAAAATAGCAAAAACCAAATTGGTAATATGTTCGGGGTCATTCTGTTTTTCTCTATGTATTTGAGCAACATGCATATTGACATAGACTATATCGCGAAGCACAGAGAATAGATGTTCTTGGATTCCGGTAATAATGGTGCCATCGACAAAGGCATCTTTTGGGGGATCGGTTAGTTCGAGTTTAATTCCGCGTTCTCGGCTAACCACATCGACATCAAAGGTCTTGTGCTTATCGAGTAACTCTTGAGAATTATCGGTATGGCTACCGGAATTGAGTACAGCCAGAGTACAGTTTCGATAAAGTTGATAGAGATCGCTCGTCGCCTCTTTTTTAAGGCGCTTCACTTCTAGTTGAGAAAGTAAATCCATACTGCCGGCTGGGCTAATATGTGTAATCATATGATCCTCCTTACGATAGGAAGTATTATTATTGGTAGGTTTTAAACCTGTAGAGACAATATAGGTAACCCTGCAAAAAATGTGGTTTAACCTGTTGAAGATTAAGGACTATAGCTTTAACCATATACGTCATTGATGCCGGAGTACAAGTGAAATACAGTTTTTTCTATAAGAATTGGTTTAAAACAGGAAAAAGAGAGAAGGGTGAGGTTACTTGATAACTATTTGATTACTGCCTTTGCGCTTGGATTCATTAAGTAGAAGATTTAATCGATCCAATACTTCTTCTGGCGTATCGGTATCTCTTAAAGATGTACATGCTGCTGATGCTGTCACACTGATACTTTGATCTCTGAACTTAAAGGGGAGTCGGCTAATATATAGTTGAATTTTTTCAATAAGCGCGCGGCTCTCTTTCATTTCGATATCAGGAAGAATCAAGATAAACTCTTCACCAGAGAAACGAGCAACGATATCGATGTCCCTTGCTTCTTTTGTAATGGTACGAGCAATGATTTTGAGTGCTTTATCACCAGCAGTATAGCCAAAGCTGTCATTGATCGATTTGAAGTTATCGATATCGAGAAGAACAAGGCAAATTTTGTTTTGTGCGCGAATCCATTTGTGATATTCAAGTTCGAGTTTTTCAAGGAATGCTGTTCGGTTGAATACTTTAGTCAAAGGATCGATGAGGATGCGTTTTGCTTGATCATCTAAGCGGCGTCGATGATCCTGAGTTAACTCGTACAACCCTTCCATTTGACGACCATTGTGTTGCATTCTTTCAATGACAGAACTTTCTCTTTGTTCGTTGTGCTTTAGGCGTTCAGTCAGCATGGTGATTTGGTCGAGCAATGGTTTTACTGCCGATTTTGCGCTTTTGAGATCGACGGCTTTATCTAATGCTTCTTGGCTTTCGTTGGAGATATCCAGTAGCTGTGTTGCCATCTGTTTTCGATGCTCTGAATAGGCATAGGTTTGCTCAGTATTTTGGTTTGAGCTTTTGATGACATTACTTAGTGAGTTGTTAACTTGAGTTAAGAACAGTTCGGATGTCTTGCGTTCGTAATGCGTACCTTCAATGACCAGTTTGAGTATCTGTAAGGTAAGTTCTATGAGTGCTTCAGTACCGACACCAACCAATAATTTGATTCGAATATCATTGAGTAAATCACCAGATTCGCCATCAAAATCAAGCTCACTGATTAGATGTTGTAACTCTTCAGCTAGCTTGTTAAGCAGTTCTTGATTGACTTCGGGTGCTTTTTGTAACGAATGAGTACTACTCGACGTAATGATCTTGATGGCTCTTTCATAGATAGTGAGTAGTCGAGTGGCTTGGTCAAGCTGGTTATGATTTTTTATTGACGGAAAACTCAATAAATTTCTTAGATCACGTTTAAGTTGGGCGGGTAGCCCAGGTATGCGTTGCAGCGTTTCGCCGCTATGTCTTACTCTGTCGTCTAGATGAATTTTCTGTTTTTCCATTGTATTACTGTTTTGTTTGAGCATGCGCTCGAGAACGGCCAAGCGAGGAATCAACTTAGATATATCTTGCTGTTGTTGAAAAGCGGCTTTCAACGATGAGACGGCGGCATCAAGTTCAACATTGTACCCCATACACGCGGTACTTAAGTTTGTCACAACCCTTTTCAGGACTTGCGCTTCCCTCGAATGCTTGAATGAGGCATCTCGGTGTTTAAGTCTTGCTTCTTCTAATTGTAATTTAAATTGGTCGATCTGCTTGAGAATTTCTTGCCGACCTGCAAGATTTAGTTCACTCATATATTAAGTAGATGGCGCACATTGGTCCTTGGAGTAATACATCTAAATGATAATAACAAAAATAACTAGCAGGTCATTCAAATTATCGTACAACAACCAGTAAATTATTCAATGATACTTAATTTTATGATGTTGTCCTCAATTTTATCACTAGAATCAATTTTTATTAGGCCGTTTTCGATAGCGGAAAGGCATGCAGACCGAATATCGTTACTGGCAAAGCTCGCAGCGGGTGCATTTTCTATTGCTCTTAAACAGACCCATTGATTTCCACCATGTTGGTGGTTTTGTAATCGGGCAAGGTTAGAAGCCATTAATAATATATCTAATAACTCTTTGTCGTTTATAGCAGTATAGGCTCTGGGTAAAAATGGATAGTCGGCAATACCAGCTCTAATAGTTCTATCAAGTAACTTTTCAGATTTAAATTCTTTTACCCAATTATTTATTTGTTCAAATAATTGGCTGGCCGTTTTATTTGGGTTGGTGTTTGGTTCAACATATAAAAACATACCGTCAGCAAAATGATAAAGCCTTGCTGGGCTGTCCAGTTTTGTCTTAATGAATGCCCCAAATTCTGCTTCGAGCTGAAGACCGGCATTGTAACCTTGTTGAAGGTAAGCGGTTCTTAAACTTGGTAACTCAATCATGATAAAACGGAGTTTATCGTGTAGAGGTTCATTGATCAGTTCGCCCGTTTTCCACTGTTCAAAGTTGGCACTACTTTGCTCTAGCGAGGAGGGTAATTTTACATTTAATAGTCGGAAGTTACGTAAGCCAGAACGAGGGTGCGTATAGTGGTCATTGTAAAGGTCATTTAGTTGGTTTCTCATTCTTCTATTCACAATACCTCGTCGAACAAAAAGTATTAAAATGAGCAATGAAATAGCAAATAATGTTGTACTTGCATATTTAAAACGCGCTTGCTTTTCATTGCTTTTTTGCAGCAATTTTGATTGGTCTTTATAATGTAAAGATTGCTCGATAAATAGTTTTTGTTCTCTAAAATCATTTTCTGAGATAGTTAATAATTGTTGCTGTTTAGCGGTTATTAATTGGTCATATTTTTTGCCACTACTAAATGCTTCAGAATAATTATTTAAATATTCATATGTTTTTGTAAGAAGAAGATACGCATGGAGCTGAATATTGCTATCGTCTATTTTTTGGCCAATTAAAAGCGCTTTTTTTGTTAGGAATAAGCTTTTATCAATATTGGTTTTCAAAAACTCTAATTCAGCACCAAGTAAAAAAGAGGTGGCCATTAAGTTGTCTATTTTTGCATAGGCCAGTAATTCGTTTGCTCGTTGCAGATATTGTTCTGTAAGAGGGTAGTTATAAAGCTGAAGATAAGTTTTTGCTAAATCCAATCGTAATTGAATAATTTCTGCCGTATTTCTATTTACCGCATCGGTGTCTAGTACGTTGAAGTAATGAACCAGTGCGAGGTTGTATCGGCCTTGAGAGTAGTAGATATCAGCCATGTTTTTGAGAATATCGGCTAGATTACTTGAGCTCTCGTAGTTGTCGTAAAAATCGGCGGCCTGAGATAGATGCTCTAACGCTTTATCTAGAACCGATTTTTTAATGAACAGATCGGCGATGATACGGTTTATCTTTGCTAACAAGACCGGTTTGTCTTTCTCGATGGCGGACCAATAAGCCGATAGTAATTGATAAAGAGCCTGATTATAATTCTCATTGGTTAAATAGTATTCACCCAAGATAATCTGATGTTTTATTAATAGCTCTTCTTGATCAAGTTTGATTAGCAAGTTATTTGCTTGAGAAAAGTAATCAAGAGCCAGCGTATTGTTTTGTAGTGATATGGCGATTTCTGCTTTTAACATCAGTAACTGGTACTTTAGCTCCGTGACCGAAATGGTGTGTTCACTATTTTCTAACTTCTCTTCAACGTTTGTTATCAGTGGGGTTATCTTGTGCTCATCCTGGGTCAGTCGCCACAGTAAAGTGGCTTTTAACAATTGAATTTTTAGCACCTGATTAGGCAGGTTATAGGTTTTGGCAAGCGTTTCTGCCTGTTCAATACTGATTATTGACCCCCTAGAATCACCCAAAATGTACTTTGCTTTTGAAATAATTTGCAGTGCCTTAATACTGGTAATAGGCGTACGGACAGCATTATCGGTAGACTGCTTTTGGATCTGCTCTTGGCTCTTCTCGGTTAACGTTCTTGCGCTAAGAAATTGTTGAGCGATTTTTTTTGAACGCTCAGGAACAATTTCGATCAGTTTTTCTGCTTCTTCTAAAAGGGTTGTTGTGGCCCCTTCAGCAAGTGCTGCCGTTCCATACAGAATGGTGGTACACAACAATACAGTCGAAATAATGAATCTAGAAAATGCAGATATTGACATTAGTTTGTTTCACACCTTGTTAAGCTATTGGCGAGCTAATCTATGATTGTGTTGTGGTGCTGACGATTCTGACGAACGGTATGGGTTGATATCCAATCCACCTCGACGCGTATAACGTGCACATACTGTTAGATAATCTGGAGAGCAATATCGAGTAATATCCATAAAGATTCTTTCTACACACTGTTCGTGAAACTCATTGTGTTCTCTAAATGAGACGAGATACCTTAATAGTGCTTCTCTATCGATTCTTTTACCCGTGTATTTAACCTCTACGCTGCCCCAGTCTGGTTGATTGGTAATCAAGCAATTCGATTTTAAAAGATGACTGTGTAACGTTTCGGTTATCTGTTCGTTTGAAATAGACCCTTTTAAAAACTCAGGATTAAATTGATAGTCGGTCACTTCAATATCTTGATCATCAATACATTCCCCGTCCATAGTGTGAATGGGTTGATTTGCGAATGACGACAAAGGGTTGAGAACTACTTGAACCGTTTCACCTGCACAAGCTGACAGGTCTTTTTCTAGTGTTTCCGTTACCTTATCCCAATTTGCAAACGGTGTCTGATTGAAACTGTTTAAATAGAGTTTGAAGGACTTCGATTCGATGAGGTTCAAACTGGTCGCAGGAATAGAGACATCGCCTATGGCAACTTGTGGAAGTCCTTTGTTGTTAAGCCAAGATAGCTCATAGAGTGTCCATACGTCGCAACCCTTAAAAGGAAGGTCATTTGTCAGGTTGAGATCATCTCGATTTAGGCTTCTTGGGACTGGTTGCAGTAATGTAGAGTCATACTGTTGACGGTATTCTGTTTTTTGTCCAAGAGTTAAGCCAACAAGTTCTGCGGAATTTGAATATTTGCTCATACTAAAATGCATTTATCGATTAGAATAACTAAGATTCTACTTAATCGCGTATACGCTGTCATTAACTCAAGTCAAGGAGGCTACATGACACAACCTGTGGCGGATGCTTTGCATCACTTTTCTGTTCAGTATAAACAAGCCTGGCAAGATAAATATCAAACATTACCTATGAATGAAGAACTCGTCGGGTTGGTTTCTCCCTGTGTGGACAAAAACATGGGCGGTGCGGTTTATTGGCAGTCAGTTCAACGAGACGAAATGGCTGATTTTGCTAACGTGGAAAATGGCATTGAAATTGATTTACATGACGACATAAAAACATTTTATGGTTGTCAGTATAGTGCTGATATGGAGGCCAACTGGCAAGATAAGCCATTTACTCTGCTGCAAGTTTGGAGCGATGAAGATTATACTCGCTTACAAGAAAACATACTGGGTCATCTAGTGACACAAAGGCGACTGAAGTTGAAACCCACGGTATTTATTGGGGTGACTGACGCCGAATTGGACGTTATTTCTATCTGTAATATTAGCGGAAATGTCATATTGGAAAGATTGGGAACAGATAAGCGTGATGTCTTAGCGCAAACGGTGACTGAATTCTTGACTGACATTGTACCAGAGGTATAGCAAGATGATTGTTGCTGAATTACAGTTCGAATGCTTTGACAACACGACGGTTTCTGCGGTCGACAAAGGCGTAAATAGCCTGATGGAGGCGCTTCGGTATAACGGTCAGATCCTTGGGAGAGAGTTTCCTATCGTCATGGGTGATGGGGTGTTTTATGTAAGAGCTGTTTGTCCTGAAGAGGAGAGTCTTCATCCTGATAACCACTCTGATTACGTTAATGTTTGTATAAAGGCGTTATCTGAAGCGAGTCTGTTGTCCCCTAAGGTTCGCTTGGTAGGAAGAGATTTAAACTCTGAAGAGGCTGCAGAGCAAGAGACACCAAACTGGCAAGTCTTGTACACAACCTATGTTCATACCTGTTCTCCACTACGAAGTGGGGAGACGCTTTTACCCATCCCACTTTATAGAAACCCAGCAACGTTAAATGGCGATCACAAAGCGGTTATTAAATGGCAAACAGAATGGCAAGCCTGCGATGAATTGCAGATGGCAGGTGGTTGCAAGGCTGAACATGCCGCCCTTGCAGAAATTACCCAGACTAATAGTGATCTATTCCGTCGAGGGTGGGATATAAGAGGCCGTATTGAATATCTAACTCAAATTCCGACTTACTACTATCTGTACCGAGTTGGCGGTAAGGGGCTTAAAGAGGAAAGAGAAAGAAGGTGTCCGAAATGCGGGGGAGAGTGGCTTTTGGATAACCCATTGCATGATGTGTTTTATTTTAAATGCGACAAATGCCGCATTGTATCTAATATCAGCTGGGATCAATTGAAGTAGCGGATTTAAGACTATCGTTTCGCTAATACTCTATCCAAATGATTAGCGAATTCTCTTCGATCTGTTTGAGACAGCGCGCTTGGTCCGCCTGTTTGAATGCCACTAGAACGCATGGTATCCATAAAATCTCGAATATTTAATCGAGCCTTTATCGTTTCCTTGGTGTACAGCTCACCTCTGGGGCTAAGGGCAAGCGCACCTTTGGTGATGACTTCATCCGCCAAAGGAATATCTGAGGTAATGATTAGGTCACCTTTTTCTACAAGTCGAACAATTTCGTTGTCCGCCACATCAAATCCACTTTCTACCTGAATGGATTTGATGTTTACGCGCGTCGGTACCGGTACTCTATGGTTTGCCACAAATATGCATTCAACGCCGGTTCTTTCTGCGGCTCTAAATAGTGTTTCCCTAATAACTTTAGGGCAGGCATCAGCATCAACCCATATCTTCATTTTGTCGCCTCTAACTCGTTCAGCCTAGTAGTTAATAGAGCAACTTGATGTTCAAGATGTTCTATTCGCTTTTCTAAATCGAGATCCTTTTTTTCTGCAATTTCTATTTTAGGGATAGATTGATTGCCTTTCCAGCTTTTGATTACGGCGATAATCGCGGGCATGGGGATACTCGTTGTCAGTTGAGCTTTGACGAGAGCAATGGTTGGTTTTTTGCCTGAGGCATGAATTTTTTGCAATGCTTGTTCAAGCTCAGCAGATACGTCTTTGGTTAGCATTTAGAACTCCACTATTTCTTTATGTTTATATCCTACTTTGTCCTTCTTGAGTTATCTAGAGCTTACGGTCCATATGTTTCGTCAATCGTTCTAAGTATTATTAGAGAACATGGTCATTTGTATCGATGACATCTCGTGGATTGAGAATATCTAATCAAGAAGTTACTTGTAAGAGATCTCTTACAAATGTGTAAGAGAAGTCGATAATACCTATAGTTATTGGTGTCCTTTTTGTTGTTAACTTGTTGTTTTTTTTAAGTATTTTATTTTGTTTTTATCGTTTCTGTAGAAAGAATACTACTGTAAGTGACTTGTTCGAAATCCTAAAGATAGTAATCTTGTCTGCGTCAACAGGACGTTGACAAAGGATTTAGGAATAGCCAAGGGTTTGGTTATCTTCAGGAAGAAGTGAGATTACTAGGATAGTAATCTAAAAGGACAAAGGACATTGCAGGATGCAACGTTAGTAGGATGCTAGCGGCAAGGATTTGCGATGGAACACCTGAAAGGATCAGGCAGGGAACGGCATCAGGATGATGTAAAGGACACCGCTCAAGGAACAAGTGATGTTTGCTAACGAGGAACGTTAGTAGTTTGGATGACTAGGACACTGCTAGGATGGCGATGTAAAGGATAAGCTGACGGATTCAGCACTATTATGGATGATGCATGGAGCATATTTGGTAGCTGGATTGCTGCAAGTAAGATCATAGCCCCGATACGAAAGTATTGGGGCTTTTCTTTTTTTATAAAATGGAATCTCCCATCCGGTAAGGTGGGATATTGAAACGTACTGGTCTAAACCCTCGCATAATGACATTCGCTTGATAACAGTCATCGCCTAAGGCAGAAAATTCAAATTGATAAGCGGTATGCCATTTTAGTTTCCCTTCTGGTGTTTTTATTCTATGAGAACCAAATGAAACACTTAAAAGTTGTAAATCGAGTTGATCGCATCGTTTAGCAATCGCGGCTTTTGCCAATTCAGACTGTCTTCGTTGTTGCCAGAATAGAAAACAACCAAAACCCAGTCCAATTATTGCCAATAGATCACTAATCATTATTTCGCCTTCGCTTTGGTGGATTGCTGTAAGCTAACGAGAGCAGTGGCTAGTTCGTCTGAAGGATGGCTATGGAGTAGTGGTAAAAGCACTGAGCGAAGCGCTGGTTGCATGACGAGATCTGCAAACAATTGATTAAATAATTTTTGATTGCCAGTTTGTGCCAACCTTAGGAGATATTGTTCTGCAATTTTTGGGTCTTCCAGTGCATGCCAAGATCGACCGGCAATACCAACCAGTATCTCTTGATGACTTAACAGTGGGCGGAGTAGTATCTCGCTGACAAGTGTTCTCAATTGCGTTGAATGCGCGCCTGATAGGGCTCTAACGTATGCCGACACCAAAAATAAATCTGGGTTGCTAAGGGCGCACTCTTTTTGAGCGAGTTCTAAAAGTATGTTGGACAGCTTTTCAGAAAGGTTGGTGTGTTCTAATACGCCCAGTAATGCGTACTTTGGTTCACTGGGAATATGGCGCAATGATTTTCGAATAATGACGCCATTCTGTTCTTGGTGAATTCGAGCACAGATATCAGCAATACCTTGTAAGCCAACGGTCTGCCATTTATCCCAACCTAATCCCCCGTTAAAATAGTGCTGAGCATGCTCATAGTATTGACTCGTTTGCATGTCTAAAAGGGCGCGGATCTGGCTGTGAAAGACAGCCATTTTATCTTCGGAAGGTTTGAATGTGTAAGGGTTATTCGCCAGTTTTTGCTCTTGTTGCTCATCCAGTTTTCCTCCTAATCTTGTTCCCATTGCTTCAATAACATATTTTATGAAGTGACCAATATCTGATTGCTTCAACAAACCTCTTTCATCAAGGGGGAACTTTAGAAACCAGATCCAAGGCTGTTTTTCTTTATTCCAATAGGCAATAGCGACATGAGCTTGTCGTTGTAGTGGATATGGGTAAGGTTGTTGACCTAGTTCAACATTAGAAAATAACGTATTCTCAACCGATAGGATGCGTCTCCCTAAATCAAAAATTTTGTATTCACAATCACTATTTTGTAGCAGTTGAGTTAGGGTCTGAATGTTTTCCATTTCGTTAATTACTCTATTGGTCTTTGGTTAATAAATGGTACTCTTACCGAAAATTTCAAGGTGGCAACGTGCAATATTCTTATGACTGACGATCTTCCTCTATTTACTCTCCTGCGAGAAACCGAAATCTGCTTACAAAGACTGTGCCTTTGGGACAGTGAAGAACCGGAAGAAAGTGCACTACAGAGTAAAGAACCTTTTGCGTTGGACACATTAGAACCTGAACAATGGTTGCAATGGATATTCATCCCGAAAATGAGAGAGATGTTAGAGCAGCAGCGCGTTCCAAGTGGTTTTGCTATTTCGCCTTATTTTGAAGAGGTTTGGAAAATGGAGACCAAGACATTGGAATTGATAACGCTATTGCACAGGATTGATGAGGAGTGTCAATAATGCTCGAGATTCTCTTTCAGGATGAGTACATCATTGCGGTAAACAAACCTGCAGGCATGCTTGTTCATCGCTCTTGGTTGGATAAGTATGAAACTCAATTTGTAATGCAAACATTACGAGATCAAATAGGTCAGCATGTGTTCCCACTGCATCGGTTAGATAGGCCGACTTCTGGTGTATTGGTTTTTGCTTTATCAAGTGAAGTTGCATCAGAAATGATGCCTTTGTTTGCCAATCATGAAATGAAAAAAACCTATCATGCGATTGTTCGAGGATGGATAGAAGAAGGCGATACGCTTGATTATCCACTGAAACAAGAGTTGGATAAAATTGCGGACAAATTCGCTAAAACAGATAAAGAACCGCAAGAAGCGGTTACCGATTATCTTCCGTTATCTGAAGTTGAAGTACCATACTCGACGGGTCGTTTTTCTACGAGCCGATATTGCCTTGTTGAATTGAAACCTCATACGGGTCGTAAACATCAGCTGCGTCGTCATATGGCGCATCTACGGCACCCTATTGTCGGGGATACGTCACATGGTGATGGTAAACATAATCGATTGTTTCGCGAAAACTATCAGGCTCATCGACTATTTCTACACGCAACGGAACTGCAGTTTGTTCACCCTTACACCCATTCTGATATCTGCATTAAAGCGAACTTCGATGATTGTTGGCTAAGGCTAATGGCGGAATTTGAGTGGAAACACGTGTTAACGAGTTAGCACTCAGGGTACGTTACCTAGTTGATTTTGTCGTTATAGTCATTTATTTAGCCGCGATAGTTGAGCTGCTTCTTACGATAAGTTGTGTTGGTATGACGCTGTCTTGCGGGACTTTTTCGCCCTTAAGAATCTTTGTAAGAACTTGCATGGCGGTTTCGCCTAATTGTTTTTGAGGTTGGCGAATCGTGGTTAATTGAGGGGTCGTGTACTGCGCAAACAATAAGTCATCAAAGCCGACAATTGAAAGTTGTTTTGGAACGTCGATACCCATCTCTATCGCTGCACGCATAGCACCTAGTGCCATCATATCGTTAAAACAAAAAAGTGCCGTCATTTCGTATTGGACAGCGAGCCTTTGAAAGGCGGCGTAACCAGAATGAAAACTAAAATCTCCAGATTCAAACGCGTTGTCGTTGATGTCAATATTGGCGTTGCTCTCTGCTTTTATATAGCCTTGCTTTCGGTCACTACAGATCGGGTTTCCCATTGGACCAGTGATGCAACCAATTCTTGTATGACCGAGTTCAATTAGGTATTCCGTTGCTCTTTTGGCAGAGTCAAAATTGTCTACGCGGACGGTTGGGATAAGGAAACCACTAAAATATTCGCAGGCCATGACAATCGGAATGTTGGCCCCTTTCTGAATGTCACTTGGAAGCTCCGATGTTAAACTGATGATACCATCGGCTTGTTTTGTTCGAACCAAATCAATGTATTCTTTTGCCTGTTGCACAGTATGAACAGAGTCACCGAGAAGAACTTTATAGCCTTCTTGTTGGGCAACCAATTGTATCCCTTTGACGATATCAGCAAAAAACATATTGGCGATATCAGGTAAAATGACAACCACAGTTTTCGATTCGCTTTTACGCAAATTTCTGGCAATGGCATTCGGTGTAAAACCGCATTCAGCTATCGCTAATTCCACTTTTTTACGATTTTTCGCCGACACTTTTTCTGGTGCTGCCATCGCTCTAGAAACGGTCGCGGTGGAGACGCCAGCCAGCTTCGCTACATCTTTTATTGTGGGCATATTTTCACCTGAATGACTACCTATTTTACGTGACAGGATACTGGACGATTGCAATTGTAACGGATTACAATTTTATGAAAATTAGTTTTCTATTTATGAAAAAGATTAATTGTATATCAGGTCAAATATCTTGTTGTAAAAGTGTTCGTTTTTTCAATATTCATCACATTATCATCCTACTTAGACTAATAATTGTCTAGTTATTAGACTATATTTGAATTCATGCACAAAAATGATGCGTTGGATATAATTGGTTTTGACACTGGATTATTAAGATATTCAACGCATTTTTATTAAGTTTTTTTTGTAATCGATTACAAAAAATGCGTTTTAACTCGCATTGTTAGGTAAGGGAATATTATGAAAGCTATTAAAGGTCCAGCACTGTTTCTTGCGCAGTTTGTAGGGGATGAAGCACCATTTAATTCGTTAGAAAACATGGTGAGATGGGCGGCAAGTATAGGCTATAAGGGGGTCCAAATCCCTACATGGGACGGACGATTATTTGATCTGGAAAAAGCGGCAGTAGATGTCGAATATTGTCGTCAACTTAAAACCATGGTTGCCTCATATGGTGTTGAAATTACCGAACTAAGTACTCACCTACAAGGGCAACTGGTTGCAGTTCATCCTGCCTATGATGAGATGTTTGACGGTTTTGCTCCTCCTGAAGTTCATAAAAATCCAAGCGCAAGACAAGAGTGGGCAGTAAATCAATTAATGCTTTCTGCTAAAGCGTCTAAAAATTTAGGGTTGACCGCACATGCTACTTTTTCGGGTGCACTTTTATGGCCATTTATGTATCCATGGCCACAGCGACCAGCAGGGTTGGTCGAGGCAGGATTCGCCGAATTGGGTAAGCGCTGGAGACCTATCTTGGATGCGTTCGATGAAGCTGGTGTCGATGTATGTTACGAAATCCACCCAGGTGAAGATTTACATGACGGTATTACATTCGAAATGTTTTTAGCCGAAGTGGGTAACCACCCAAGAGCCAATATTCTGTATGACCCGAGCCACTTTGTTCTTCAACAGCTTGATTATCTCGATTTCATTGACAGATACCACGATCGTATTCGTATGTTCCATGTCAAGGATGCGGAATTTAATCCTACTGGGCAGCAGGGCGTTTACGGAGGCTATCAAGGGTGGGTGGAAAGAGCGGCTCGATTCCGCTCTCTCGGTGACGGTCAGGTTAACTTTAAAGGTATTTTTTCCAAACTGTCTCAGTATAACTTCGATGGATGGGCCGTCGTTGAGTGGGAATGTTGTTTGAAGCATCCAGAATCAGGTGCAGCGGAAGGAGCAAGGTTTGTTTCAGAAAATATCATTAAAGTAACAGACAAGGCCTTCGATGATTTTGCAGACGCGGCGACCGATGATTCGGCAAATTTACGCATACTTGGATTGAGCTAAAGGAGACGAGGTAATGGAGAAGATTAGACTCGGTATGGTAGGCGGCGGTATTGGGGCATTTATAGGTGCTGTACATAGAATTGCCTCTCGAATTGATGGTCGTTATGAGTTGGTGGCTGGTGCATTAAGTGCCGATCCTGCAAGGGCAACAGAGTCTGGAATAGAACTCGGGCTTTCGCCTGAACGCATTTACAGTGATTTTCATGAAATGGCAAAAAGAGAGGCGGCTCGAGATGATGGAATAGATGTTGTGTCTATTGTAACGCCTAATCATATGCACTTTCCGGTCGCGAAGGCATTTCTTGATGCAGGCATTCATGTTATTTGCGATAAACCCTTAACCTCAGATCTCGCCGATGCATACAAGCTACAAGAGATAGCCAGAAAGAACGGGCAGTTGTTTGTACTTACACATAACTATACTGGCTATCCTTTAGTTCGTCAGGCGAAACAGATGATAGCCGATGGCCAATTAGGCAAACTTCGGGTTATTCAAGTGGAGTATCCACAAGATTGGATGAGCACAGATACCGAACATTCAGGCAATAAACAAGCAGAGTGGCGAACGGATCCCCAACGATCTGGTCCGGCTGGTTGCCTTGGTGATATTGGAACACATGCTTACAACTTAGTGCGGTTTGTCAGTGGTCTAAAATTGGAGCAGGTGAGTGCAGAGTTAACCACGTTTGTTGATGGTCGTCAGTTGGATGATAACGTCAGTGCAATGCTGAGGTTTGAACAGAACGTGAAAGGAATGTTATGGAGTAGTCAGGTTGCTCCGGGTAATGAAAATGGTCTGAGAATTCGTGTTTACGGAGAGAAAGGGGGGCTGGAATGGTCACAAGAAAACCCAAATCAATTGGTGTTTAACTTGTTAGGCCAAGCGGTTCAAATTTTGACACGAGCGGGTAACGGTTATTTGGAGACGGCACCGTATTTAACAAGAACGCCAGGCGGACATCCAGAAGGTTACTTAGAGGGCTTTGCCAATCTCTATTATGAAGCGGCGGATTGCATTGTAAAAGTGAAAGCAGGTGAATCAGCAGAGCAAGTGTTGAGTAAAAGCCTCCTGCCTCAATTGAAAGATGGTGTTGATGGGATGCGTTTTATCAGTGCTGTTATTGCGTCATCTGAGCAGAACAGTAATTGGATTTCGATCGAGGACTTCTAAATGGACAGACATGTAGACGAACCACTTTTACGCTTAGATTCAATCAAGAAGGATTTCTCTGGAGTACAAGTGCTTCATGGTATCAGCATTGATATTGTGGCTGGAGAGGTTCTTGGAATACTGGGTGAGAACGGAGCGGGTAAGTCTACATTGCTCAAAATCATTAATGGGATCTACCACGCGAGCAGTGGAACGATTTCGATTGATGGTTCACAAGTGGAGATTCGTTCTCCATCTGATGCTAAGAAACACGGAATCGCGATGATCCCTCAGGAGTTTAATTTAGTCGCTAGCTTGAATGTGTTTGAAAATATTTTTTTGGGACAAGAAATAAAAAAAGGCACGTTATTAGATAAATATTCTATGCGTCAACGAACGGTCGAACTCCTATCAATGCTCGATACAGAGCTTAATCCAGACGCGCTCATAGAAGATCTTAGCGTCGCTGAAAAGCAGATGGTTGAAATTGCGAAGGCGTTGGTTTATGACGCTCGAATACTCATTATGGATGAACCGACGACCGTGCTAACCAGCTTAGAAGTGGATGTTTTGTTTACTTTAATTGATAAGTTGAAAGCCCAAGGTGTCACCGTTCTATTTATTTCTCACAAACTAAAAGAAGTGAAAAGATTATGTGATCGATTAATGATTCTTAGAGATGGAAATTTAGTGTCTCTTGATAATGTGTCTGAGATAAATGAGCAAGATATGGCGACCAAAATGGTTGGGCGGGAACTGAACCAAATTTTTCCTAAAAAATCGATATCAACGAAAGAAGTCGCGTTGAAGGTGTCGAATTTATCGCTTAAAGGGATGGTTGAAAGCATCGATTTTCATGTTCATAAAGGTGAAGTTCTTGGCTTTGCTGGACTGGTTGGTAGTGGTCGAACAGAAGTTGCCGAAGCGGTAATGGGAATAAGAAAAAAACAATCTGGACAGATAGAGGTATTTGGAGAGTTAGTCGATATTCATGATATTAAGCAGGCGGTTCAAAAAGGGCTTGCCTATCTAAGTGAAGATCGTCAAGGACGGGGTTTAGTCATGGGTTTTGATCTTACAGAGAACATCAGTTTAGTTTCTCTTTCGCGCTATACCAAAGGGTTAATTAGACACAAATTAGCCCGAACTAAAACTGAGCAATATGTTTCTCAGTTTGATATTAAAGCCGCGTCATTGGATACCGAATTGCAATACCTAAGCGGTGGAAATCAACAGAAAGTTTATCTGTCGAAATGGATGGATACCGAACCGAAAATCCTTATTTTGGATGAACCGACAAGGGGGGTAGATGTAAATACTAAGAAAGATATCTACCACTTTATTCAAAACTTAACGGAGCAAGGACTTGCCGTGATTGTTATCTCGTCTGAAATGGAAGAACTGATAGGGCTGGCGCATAGAGTCATGGTTATGCGAGAGGGTAAATTGCAAGGAGAGTTAGAAAAAGAAGCGATTACAGAACAACAAATAATGTTATTGGCGGCAGGATTGCAAGCCGAAAAGACCGAGACCCAACACACACCTTCTGAGAAAGTGAGCGCATGAGTGAGGCCGCAGATATGAATAATAAAACCCTAGCGAGTAATCAAACAGAAGACAGAGTTCCGACCGCAGAGGCATCGTGGCTAAGTAAACTCAATTTTGGCAGCCTTGCTCCATTGATTGCTTTATTTGTATTGGTCATATTATCGGCTATTGCGAGTGAACACTTTCTTATTCCAAGAAATATAACGAATGTCTTGAGGCAGGTTTCTTATACTGGAATTATCGCGTTAGGAATGACCTTCGTGATTATTGCTGGTGGCATTGACTTGTCTGTCGGGTCAATGCTCGCCCTTGTTGGCGTGTTAGTTATTATGCTGCTCAATTATCTAGGCGATGGCTGGAGCGCTGTTGGCATTGCCATCATAGGGGCGATGGTTTTAGGTGCATTCTTTGGTGCAATTAATGGTTTTTTGACAACCAAGGGGAAAATAGCCTCCTTTGTTGCCACATTGGCAACCATGTCGGTATATCGTTCTCTCACATTGTATGTAAGTGACGCAGGTGAAGCGGTCTCCAATAATCAACACTACCCAGACGTTGGAACAGGATACTTTTTGGGTCTTCCTGTTCCGGTATGGGTGTTTTTTATCCTCGCAATATTAGGTCATATTTTGTTAAAGCATACGGCATTCGGTCGTCATGTTTGCGCCGTGGGTTCTAACCCGAAAGTGGCTGCATATTCAGCTATCAATGTTGAACGAATCTATTTTCTCACCTTTGTCATCCTAGGGTTTGCCGTCGGTATCTCAGCGGTAATGCTGTCATCTCGGCTTAACTCGGTCAGTCCTGGAGACGCGGGTCTATTTTATGAACTGGATGCGATTGCTGCTGTGGTTATCGGTGGTACATCCTTATCAGGAGGAAAAGGGTCCCTTTGGGGAACCGTTGTTGGTGCCATTATTTTGGGCATCATTAATAACATGCTTAATTTACTAGGGGTTAGCCCCTACCTACAAGGAACAGTGAAAGGCTTAGTAATACTGATTGCAGTGTTGATGCAATTTAAGCGGACAAGTTGAGCCAGACACTATTATTAAGAACAAAGGAGAACTACTAATGCAACTCATAAGAAAAATTGCTCAGTTGAGTCTTGGTATAGCACTTGTTGCTATTTTAGGTACGTCACAAGCCTTTGCAAAAACCTACAAAGTTGGTGTTTCAGTACCTTCAGCAGACCATGGTTGGACAGCTGGATTGTTGTGGTGGGCAGAAAAAGCAGTCGCGGATCTTAAGGAAACAGAAAAAGATTTTGAATTCTATGTCGTTGCGGCGAGTTCTGGATCCAAACAGGTAGGTGATGTTGAAGATCTAATGATACGTGGTATTGATGCACTGGTTATTTTACCTCATAACCCAGCGACCTTACAGAAGGTTATAGAAGAGGCTTATGACAGCGGCATTTATACGGTTGTTGTAGACAGAGAACTCGCTCATCCAGCTCAAAACGTGTTCATTGCAGGGGATAATGCCGGTCTCGGTAGTGTGAGTGGAAAATGGTTAGCGGAAGAGATGGATGGCAAAGGTAAGGTTGTTGTCATCGAAGGTATGTCGATTCCAATTAACAAGCAACGTGTCGATGCGTTCAATGCTGAAATCGCCAAACATAAAGGTATGGAGATTTTAGACAGCCAGCCAGCCGATTGGTCAACGCAAAAAGCCTTAGCCGTGATGGAAAATATGCTACAACGTCACTCTCGTATTGATGCAGTTTGGTGCCAAGATGACGATATGCTTAAAGGCATTATGCAAGCAATTAAAGAGTCTGGTCGTACTGAAATTAAAACAGTACTGGGTGGCGCAGGGTCTAAAGACATCATGAAAATGGTTATGGATGGAGACAAAGTGGTAAGGGCTACGGTTACCTATCCACCGAGCATGGTTGCTTCTGGTGTCGCATTAGCGGTTACGGGCTTAAAAGGTGAAAAATTAGGTAAGATGTATCACACCGTTCCTTCTCGAGTGATACTTGCGGCTGAACTTGTCGATAAGAGCAATGTAGATGATTTCTATATGCCAAGCGCAGCATACTAAATTAGTTATTTTTACGTCTACATAGGTTCAATGATTTGATGTATAAAAAAATGGCCCAGACTGATTGTCTGGGCCATTTTCTATAAGGTTTCTTTGCTACTTGAGTTTTTCTAAGTCAGATTCAATTTCGTGAATCTTGCTAGATACCACTTTTTCTAAATGACGGAGATCGGATAGAATTTTTTCTTTAAGATCTTTTCCATTGAGTTTCGCAGGTCTTGTTAATTGATTGAGCTCATCAATGACAAGTGTCAGGTTGCGGTTGATCTCTGTGACTTCTTTATATTGATGGGTTCCACCATCAACCAAAACATTTTTTATCTGTCTTGGGTATTTAAATTTCACACTCTTCGCAAACAGTTCTCCTTTTTGTTTGTGAAAATAAATTTTTAACACATCCTTGTGAGCTTCTTGGCGTAGTGAATAGCGCTCTATTTGCTTAGGATCATGAATCCCTAAACCAGTAAGGTTTGGATACATAGCTTACCTCTTGAATTATTGTGTCAAATATAGTGTGTGATTATTAATTAACTGAATTAATTAATATAACTTTAGCAGTGTAAAAGCTTAGTAGATAGATGATTTTTGTCGAGTAGAAAAGAGTTGTGGACGAGATCGCGTTCTGCTCTCTCGTCATGGTTTTTTATGCTACCTATCTGCTAGTTCTGAAACATTTTTCACTAACATACTTCTTAGTTCTGCCTGTTCGTGATCTAACAGTGATTTACCAGTAGAAGAGGTGATAATAAACAAGTCTTGTGCTCGTTCACCAAAGGTGGTTATTTTTGCACCGTGGAGATGTATGTCCAGTTGAGAAAAGGATTCACCCACTGTTGCTAGAAGACCTGGAAAATCTAAGGCTACAAACTCCATCAGTGTCCTTTTTCCCGTTTTAGTAGGGATAAAATCAACCTGAGTTTTTACATTGAAGTGTTGGAGTTGCCTCGGCGCACGCCTCACTCGAACTTTCTTTGGACCGGTATGTTTTAGAGTCTCAGTTAAACGAGTAATCAAGGTATCTTGGAACTCTTCTTTTATAGGATCGCCATTTTGGTCGAGGACCATAAACGTATCGAGTATATACCCATCTTTGCTACTCATAACCTGAGCATCATGGACATTGAGGTTACAGCGATCTATTTCAGCCACAACGCTAGCGAACAGTGCGGGCTGATCTTTAGAGTAAACAAAGATCTCTGTACCTCCACGTGTTGCTTTTTTGCTAACCAGTATAAGAGGTTGTTCCACATCACTATGTCGTAATAAATGGATGCAATGCCAAGCGATTTGTTTATGAGTATGCCTTAAGAAATAATCTGCTTTAAATCGTTGCCATAGCAGTTCGATCTCTCTAGCAGAAAAACCTTCCTTTCTTAATAGGGCTGATGATAATTGTTGGTTGTGACGAATTCTATCGCGAACATCGACTGGATTTTCAAGCCCTCTACGAAGCGCTCGTTGTGTAGAATGATACAGCTCTGCTAATAGCGTTCGTTTCCAACTGTTCCACAGCTCAGGGTTGGTGGCACATATATCAGAAACGGTCAGGCAAACTAAATAATCAAGGTACTCTTCATCACGTACTGTTTTAGCAAATTCAGCGATAACATCGGGATCATAGATATCACGTCGTTGAGCGGTTACAGACATCAGCAAATGGTTTTTCACTAACCACGAGACGAGCTTGGCTTCTGGTTTCGATAACCCATGTTCTATACAAAATGCGTAAGCTTCAACAGCACCAATTTCAGAATGATTCCCTCCGCGGCCTTTACCTATGTCGTGGAAAATGGCGGCAAGGATAAGCAATTCTTTTTTCTGCATCCTCGGGTACACTTCGCAACAAATGGGGTGTTTATTGTGGTTTTCTATATGGCTAAAGGCATGGATGTTTTTGAGCAATCGCATGCTGTGTTCATCCACGGTGTAAACGTGGAAGAGATCAAACTGCATTTGACCAACTATTTGACTCCACTGAGGGATATAGGCTGCGATAACGCCGAGTTTATGCATCAATGGAAAGGCGCGGGACAGTGAATTTGGGTGGCGACATAAAGCGAGAAATTTTTCCCTCGCTTCCGGTATGGTATGAAGAAATTTATTGAGACGACGCCTAGCAGTCCTAAGTTGACGAAGTGTTGCAGGTGCGACGCTGTCTATGCTTGAGTCGTTAGCGATATGAATGAACATATCTAATATGGTTTCGGGTCTTGCCTGGAAAAGTGCAGGTTTTTTTGCCTCAATAAGCGCGCCTCTACGCTGAAAATCATCGTCAAGATCTTCTGCCGGTAACTCTTCACCGTCATTGATAATCGCTTGCTCAAAAAGCTTAATAAGCATCTTGTTTAATTCGGCAACACGTCTTAGTGTTCGATAGAACTCTTTCATCATCATTTCAACAGGGATGTTGTATTCCCCAGTAAAACCTAGATGTAGGGCGACCTGTGCCTGATGCGCAAATGTAAGTCGGTTGTCGTAGCGTTTTAATTCCATATGAAGGGCAAACCGAACTCGCCAAAGATAATCTTGGCACTCGACTAATTCTCGATATTCTGCGTCGGTAAGAAAGCCGTATTTGCTCATCTCTAGCAAAGACGTTGCACCAAAATGCCGTCTTGCTATCCAACTTAAGGTATGGATATCTCGCAGGCCACCTGGGCTCGATTTTATATCAGGTTCAAGGTTATAGGTCGTATCGTGGTAGCGGGCATGTCTCTCTTTTTGCTCGGTTATCTTTTGTTGGCAGAAATCCACGCTGGGCCAAAAACTTTCTGATAAGACAAGCAATTTAAGTTTTATGAAGGCCTCTTCACTACCGCAAAGAAGGCGAGCTTCCTGCAAGTTAGTCGCGACAGTAAGGTCGCCACTGCCTACCTCTGAACATTCCTTTATGGTTCGTACTGCGTGACCAACCTCTAACTTTAAATCCCATAACAAGGTAATGAATTCACTGACCTTTGCGCCCAATTCTGTGGTTAATGGTTTGTCAGAAAGTATGAGAATGTCGATATCTGATAAAGGATGTAATTCACTTCTTCCATAACCACCAACCGCAATTAAACAGAGGTTTTCAACATCTGAAAACTGGTAATAATGCCATAACCTTTGTAATAACTGGTCCATATATTCTGAACGGGCGAAGACCAAATCAGTGACAGGTCGATGCTTAAGAAATTGGTCATTTTGATAATGTGATAATTTGTCGAGCTGATTCTTAATGTCCGTAGGGTTGAGTTGAGAATCGTCGAATTTTAGTGGAGATAAATTGGGCATTCCTTGCCGTCCGTGCTTGAAACCAATATTGAGACCAATGTAACAGTAGATAAAGGCATTGGAAAGGTCTGTCGAGGTCACTTATCTACGAACTCTAAGCGATAATAAATCTGAAATGTAGCGACAGCTAAAGAATAGGCGAGGATCAAATAGGAGAAAAGTCATCGCTTCAATAGTATAAAAGGACAAATTTTGGCCATAAAAAATCCTCACTATAGGCGAGGATTTTTTAAAGATGATGATTACTTGTTAATTAATACTCTAGAAATGGTCTCTTCAGCGCGAAGAGTCAGTACTTCACAACCCGTTTCAGTCACTAGTATGGTGTGCTCCCATTGTGCAGAGTTTTTCCCATCCCCAGTGTATACTGTCCAGTCATCTTCTGAGTCTACGCTACAGCCAAATTTTCCAGCATTGATCATGGGTTCAATAGTAAAGATCATACCGGGTTGAAGGATACGTCGATCGTTGTTCTTATAGTGAACGACTTGAGGTTCTTCATGAAATTCATCCCCAATGCCGTGACCACAGAAATCTTTGACGATTGAGAAACGAGGTGTCACACCTTTGATGTATTTTTGTATTGTCGTACCGATGTCACCGATAGTGTTTCCCGGTCTTACTTTACGCATTGCTGCATATAGTGACTCTTGAGCAACCATACATAGACGTTTATCCGCCGGATGGACATTACCCACAAGGAACATTTTCGATGTGTCGCCGTGATACCCCTGCGGACGTGTTTCTAGAGAGACCGTGTTGTCATTTGGAATGATGACGGTAATGTCGACATTGACAATGTCGCCATCCTTCAGCACACCAGGTTTTGGTTTACCAGTAGAACCCATGGCATCTTCTGTGGCGGGTATACCGTGACAGACGATATGGTTTACTGAAGTACAGATAGATTTAGGAAAACCGTGGTAATCGAGCGGCGCAGGATAAGCACCATTATCAATGATGAACTTATAACAAATTTGGTCAAGCTCTTCTGTTGTTACACCAGGTTTTACAAAGGGTTCAATCATCTCTAGAACTTCAGCAGCCAATTTACCTGCAATTCTCATTCTTTCAATTTCTGCGGTGTTTTTTATCTTAATCGTCATCTGTTTTCTCTAATTCTTTTTGTACGTACAGGGTACTTATGCAACGTATTCTACCAGTGAGTAGGCTAAGTGCAATTGAATTCCGTTATCATTTAGCATTACTTAAGACAAAAGGGTAAGTAGAAATCTACTTTTGTGAGGTGAATTTTCTGGCTTTTTAACGTCAATTTGTGGTATAAAGCGCGCCGGAGTTATGAACTGTTCTCTTTGACATTATGAATGTCAGCGAAGCTTTTTTGCTCCATTAACTTTTATCTTTAAATCACACACGTACCGACACATGTTCCGGGGTGCTTTATTGTGGTCTGCAAGACCAACGAATAAAGTCGGATGCATGGGGTATGTGGAGGCCTAACCCCGTAAGAGGAATTTAAAATGGCAACTGTATCAATGCGCGATATGCTTAAAGCTGGTGTTCACTTCGGTCACCAAACTCGTTACTGGAACCCAAAAATGAAACCATTCATTTTTGGCGCTCGTAATAAAGTACATATTATCAACTTAGAAAAAACGGTTCCAATGTTCAACGAAGCACTAGCTGAGCTAGGCAAAGTTGGCGAGAAAAAAGGTAAAGTTCTTTTCGTTGGTACTAAACGCGCAGCATCTGAAGCTGTTAAAGAAGCTGCTATCAACAGCAACCAATACTATGTTAACGCCCGCTGGTTAGGTGGTATGTTAACAAACTATAAAACTGTTCGTCAGTCTATCAAACGCCTTAAAGAACTTGAAGCTCAAGCTCAAGACGGTACTTTTGAGAAACTAACTAAGAAAGAAGCTCTAATGCGTACTCGTGAAATGGAGAAGCTAGAGAAATCTCTTGGTGGTATCAAAGACATGGGCGGCCTACCTGACGCATTATTCGTAATCGACGCTGATCACGAACACATTGCAGTTAAAGAAGCTAACAACCTTGGTATTCCAGTATACGCTGTTGTTGATACTAACTCTAACCCAGACGGTATTGATTACATCATTCCTGGTAACGACGACGCAATCCGCGCTGTACAGCTTTATCTAAACGCTGCTGCTGACGCTGTTAAAGAAGGTCGTAACCAAGACGCTGTTGTAGCTGTTGGCGAAAAAGACGGTTTCGTAGAAGAAGCTGAGTAATAGCGGACTTCTGACGTTAAACTTAGTTTTTGTAAAATAGGTGTGTTGAAGAAACATGATTTCTGAAAGGCGCTTTAAACATTAACTAAGTTATAGTTAGAATCAGGGGCCCATCATTTAGGCCCCTTATTTGTATCTTATCCTGAATAAACTGAGGAATAGAGAATGGCAACTGTAACTGCTGCTCTAGTTAAAGAACTTCGCGAGCGTACTGGCGCTGGCATGATGGATTGTAAAAAAGCGCTTGTTGAAGCGAATGCTGATGTTGAATTAGCGATCGAAAACATGCGTAAAAGTGGCGCTGCTAAAGCCGCTAAAAAAGCAGGCAATGTTGCTGCTGAAGGTACTATCATCATTAAACAAGCTGATGGTTTTGCTGCGCTTCTAGAAGTTAACTGTCAAACTGACTTCGTAGCAAAAGATGGCAACTTCCTAGCGTTTGCTAACGAAGTCGCTGACGCTGCTGTCGCTGAGAAGCTAGACGCGGCTGCTCTTCAAGCTAAATTTGAAGAAACTCGTATTGAGCTTGTTGCTAAGATCGGTGAAAACATCAGTATCCGTCGTGTCGAGTATATTGAAGGTGTTAGCCTTGCCTCTTACCGTCACGGTGAGCGTATTGGTGTTGTTGTTGCAGGTTCTGCAGAAGAAGAGACTCTTAAGCACGTAGCTATGCACGTAGCTGCTTCTAAGCCAGAATTTGTTAACCCTGAAGATGTACCAGCTGATGTAGTTGAAAGAGAGAAAGCGGTTCAAGTTGAAATCGCAATTAACGAAGGCAAACCAGCGGAAATCGCAGAAAAAATGGTTGTCGGCCGCATGAAGAAATTCACAGGCGAAATCTCTCTAACTGGTCAAGCGTTTATCATGGAACCGAAGAAAACAGTTGGTGACATGTTGAAAGAGAAAGGTGCTTCAGTGTCTAACTTTGTACGTTTAGAAGTTGGTGAAGGCATCGAGAAAGCTCAAGAAATGAGCTTTGCTGACGAAGTTGCTGCGGTACAAAAAGGGTAATCCTTGATGTCATCGTATTGAAAAAGACCGTGGCCTTGGCTACGGTCTTTTTATGAATGCAATAGAGTAAAATTTGAATCAGATTATCTAGCTATGATGAATGAACGTTTGAATTGAAGCTTGGTTAAAGCGTAAATTCATGACAGCTAATCAATAACTCTACACGGGAAGGTAAACTCCATGACGACAAACCCAAAACCTGCGTATCAACGTATTCTATTAAAACTTAGTGGTGAAGCTCTTCAAGGCGAAGAAGGCTTTGGTATCGACCCAGCAACTCTTGAGCGTATGGCCCAAGAGGTTAAAGAGTTGGTCGAGTTGGGCGTTCAAGTTGGTTTAGTCATCGGTGGCGGAAACCTGTTCCGTGGCGCTGGACTTGCTGAGGCGGGAATGAATCGTGTTGTTGGTGACCATATGGGAATGTTGGCTACCGTGATGAATGGTTTGGCCATGCGTGATGCACTGCATCGTGCTTATGTCAATGCACGTGTTATGTCGGCAATCCCACTTAAAGGGGTGTGTGATGATTACAACTGGGCAGATGCTATTGCTCAATTACGTCAAGGTCGTGTTGTCATTTTCGCAGCTGGTACAGGCAACCCATTTTTCACGACAGATTCTGCTGCTTGTTTGCGCGGAATTGAAATAGAAGCGGATGTAGTTCTCAAAGCCACCAAAGTGGATGGTGTATTTACGGCAGATCCTGTAGAAAACCCGGAAGCAGAACTGTATGATAAGCTATCTTACAACGCAGTCCTTGAGAAAGAGCTGAAAGTAATGGATTTAGCGGCATTTACATTGGCACGTGACCACAATATGCCAATCCGCGTATTTAATATGAATAAACCAGGCGCACTTCGTCGCGTGGTGATGGGTGAAGCAGAAGGTACACTGATTAGTAACGCTGATTAATTCATTCAAATTAGTTAAAAGTTTAAGGTGAAAACGTGATTAACGAAATCAAAAAAGACGCGCAAGAGCGCATGGAAAAAAGTGTTGAAGCGCTAAAAGGTACGCTTAGTAAAGTACGTACTGGCCGTGCACATCCAAGCATACTTTCTGGTATCACAGTCGAGTACTATGGTGCACCAACACCATTAAACCAAGTAGCCAACGTGATAGCGGAAGATGCACGTAGCTTGGCGATAACTGTATTTGACAAAGCGCTTACTCCTTTAGTTGAGAAAGCTATCATGAAGTCTGATCTTGGCTTAAACCCAATGTCTGCTGGTACCGTTATTCGCGTACCACTTCCTCCGTTAACGGAAGAGCGCCGTCGTGATTTAGTTAAGATCGTTCGTGGCGAGGCTGAAGGTGGTCGTGTTGCTATTCGCAATATTCGTCGTGATGCTAACGGTGATCTTAAGGGATTACTAAAAGACAAAGAGATCTCAGAAGATGAAGATCGCAGAGCACAAGACGATATTCAAAAGTTGACCGATGCTGCTGTGAAGAATGTTGATGACGTTCTTGCGGCAAAAGAAAAAGACTTAATGGAAGTGTAGTTAATCACTACGTCTCATGTGATTAAACGCTGTGCTAACAGCCCAGCGTTTTTTTTATGCTATTATTTCGAACCAATCAAATTTATCAATTTATAATTATGCCTGATATCCAAGTCTCCTCGTCTCATTTTCCGAAACATATAGCCGTCATTATGGATGGAAATGGTCGTTGGGCAAAAGCACGAGGTAAACCTCGCGCTTTTGGTCATCGAGCAGGTGCTAAAGCGGTAAGGAAAACGATAACAGGTGCCGCAAAGTTAGGTGTTAAAGCCATTACTCTTTTCGCTTTTAGCAGTGAAAATTGGCGTAGACCGGAAGAAGAAGTAAACCTACTTATGGAACTCTTTATTTCGGCTTTGACACGAGAAGTTAAAAAACTACATAAAAATAATCTGCAATTGCGGGTTGTCGGTAACGTCAGTCAGTTTAACTCGAAGTTACAGAAAAAAATTGCTGAAGCGGAAGTATTGACGACGAACAATACTGGTATGGTTGTGAATATAGCGGCCAATTATGGTGGCAAGTGGGATATTACCGAAGCAGCAAAGTCCATTGCTTTAAAGGTTCAAGAAGGTTCTTTGCAACCGAGCGACATTACGGAAGAACTATTCGCAAAAGAACTGACTATGTCGGATTTGCCGGAGGTTGATCTTCTCATTAGAACCAGTGGCGAATGTCGCATAAGCAATTTTATGTTATGGCAGCTTGCTTACGCAGAAATGTATTTTACGGATGTACTTTGGCCTGATTTTGATGAAGATAAGTTAGTGGACGCCGTCTCTTGGTTTGTCAGTCGAGAAAGAAGATTCGGCTGCACTAGCGGACAGATAAAAGCTTTAATGGATTAAATCTAAGGTAACGCATTTGAAACAACGAATAATTACAGCGTTAATACTAGCCCCACTAGCAGTGTTGGCTATTTTTGAACTCCCTTTGCCTCTTTTTCTACTGGTTGTAACCGGTATTACCGTTTTAGCACTTTGGGAGTGGGCTCAATTTGTAGGTAGTCAGTCGCGCTATTTGGCCATGATTCCTACCTTGACGTGTTTGGTAATCAGTTATTGGGTTATTCCTTCTGACATTGTCAGTTTAAACCAATTAACTTTTTTTCATATGGTCTTATTGATTGCCGCCTCAACCTGGTGGCTGATAGCGAGTGCGTTAGCCATAACCTATCCTAAATCAACCCGTTTCTGGCAACACTCCAAGGTATTACGACAGCTATTTGGTGTCCTAACTGTTTTGCCATTCTTTTGGAGCCTTCTAATATTAAGGGCTCAGAATATTGAATTAGAGCCTTATCATGGCGCTAAATTAGTGCTGTTTGTCTGCCTACTTGTCTGGGCGGCAGACAGTGGAGCCTATTTTGCTGGTAAAGCATTTGGTAAACGTAAAATGGCACCGAACGTGAGCCCAAATAAAACGATTGAAGGACTTGTCGGTGGTATCGTTGTTGCACTCATGGTGGGGTGGTTTACCGCCAGTATTTTTGATATTCATTTTTCAAGTGTTGCTAGTATGATCATAATTACTTTGGTCACCGTCATTATTTCTGTTCTCGGCGATCTTGTTGAGAGTATGTTCAAACGAGTGTCTGGAATTAAAGACAGCAGCAATATTATCCCCGGACACGGTGGTGTTCTGGATAGAATTGATAGTTTAACGGCTGCTTTTCCAGTATTTACACTGCTCTATTTCACAATTTAGCCGCCTCAAGAGGTATTCTAAATACCTCTTGAGTAATCTACTTATTATTCTATTTACGGCGGTTTTTTCTTGATGCAAAACATAACGATTTTGGGTGCAACAGGTTCAATAGGCAGTAGTACGCTTAAGGTTATTTCTGAAAACCCCGACAAGTTCTCTATCATAGCGCTTACCGCTGGTACAAATGTAAGCGCAATGAAGGCGCTCTGTATCAAATGGAAACCTAAATTTGCTGCAATGTCTGATCTGAAGGCAGCCAGCTTATTAGAGAAAGAACTGAAATCTCTTCATTTGTCGACAGTTGTTGTTGCGGGTGAAGCGGGTTTAAGTTTTGTTGCTTCTTTAGATGAGGTCGATAGTGTTATGGCAGCTATTGTAGGAGCTGCTGGGTTAGCTCCTACAATGTCGGCAGTCAAAGCGGGCAAACGTATTCTATTGGCGAACAAAGAAGCATTAGTTATGTCAGGCAGGTTGTTCATCGATGCCGTTGAGCAATATGGTGCAGAATTACTCCCCGTTGATAGTGAACACAACGCTATTTTTCAATGCTTACCAGAGCAAGTCCAAAAAAGTGTTGGTCGATGTGATCTTGATAAGTATGGGATAGATGCGATTTTGCTGACTGGATCTGGTGGTCCATTCCGCTATACCGATGTAGATAAACTTCAACTGGTGACGCCTCAACAGGCCGTTGCACACCCCAACTGGTCTATGGGACCAAAAATCTCTGTCGATTCTGCTACCATGATGAATAAAGGGTTGGAGTTCATTGAAGCTAAGTGGTTATTTAACTGCCAACGAGAGCAATTAAAAGTGATTATTCATCCTCAATCGGTGATCCACTCAATGGTTCAATACAGAGATGGTTCTGTTTTGGCGCAGATGGGGGAACCGGACATGTGCACTCCTATCGCGTTGACCATGTCTTATCCTGAAAGAATATCCTCAGGTGTTTCGCCACTCGATTTTACGAAGGTTGGTGAGTTAACATTTTTAGAACCTGATTATGCCCGATACCCTTGTCTTAAACTTGCTATTGATGCTTGTTATGAAGGGCAACATGCGACAACGGCGATAAATGCAGCAAACGAAATTGCAGTCAGCGCATTTTTGAATAAACAACTGAACTTTACTGATATTGCTGTTGTCAATGAACGAGTACTTTCTAAGGTTTGTTCAGAATCGCAACACTTAGTTACGGATAACTTGGAAAGCTTGCTTGAGCTAGATAGAATGGCTCGTCGTCTTGCTCAGGAAGTGGTTAGAGAACGCTCATTATGAATGATATTTTATGGAACTTCGGCAGCTTTATAATTGCTTTAGGCATTTTAGTTGCTGTACATGAGTTTGGTCACTTTTGGGTTGCACGTAAGTGCGGAGTAAAAGTCGAGAAATTTTCCATTGGTTTTGGTAAGTCTCTTTGGAAAAAAACAGGAGCAGACGGTACAGAATACAACATATCAGCGATCCCATTAGGTGGGTACGTCAAAATGTTGGATAGTCGAGTAGATGATGTTCCCGAATCAATGCTGCCGCAGGCCTTTGACCGTAAGCCACTCTGGCAAAGAACCGCTGTTGTCTCCGCGGGACCACTATTCAATTTCTTATTCGCGATTTTCGCTTATTGGTTAGTATTCCTTATTGGTGTTCCAGCGATTAAACCCGTTATTGGTGAGGTTACTCCAAATTCTATTGTTGCACAGGCAGGGATAGAACCTGGAATGGAACTTATTTCTATTGCCGGTACCGAAACCTTAGATTGGGAATCAGTCAATATGAGATTGGTCTCTCATATCGGGGATGATCAAATGGTCATGACGCTGGTTCCAAGCAAAGGATACGGGGTCGAAGAGACCAAAATATTAGATATAAGAAACTGGAAGTATGATCCCGAAAAAGAATCGGCGATGCAAACGCTGGGTTTCTTACCTTATCGACCAGAAATTTTCACCTCTATTGCTAATGTTGCGGATGCTAGTGCTGCTGAACTGGCTGGAATAGAAGTTGGCGATAAAATCGTGTCGATTGGTGGAGTGCTAATCCAAGACTGGCAACAAGTGGTTGATGAAATTAGTTCTTCACCGAACCAGATACTAGAGTTAATTGTTGAACGAAACGGCGTTTCTACTTCATTACAATTGACGCCAGCAAGTAAAGAGTTGTCTAGCGGTAAGGTAATCGGCTACGCTGGCATCGGACCTAAAGTTGCAGACTGGCCAGATGAATACAGATTTGATCTACAATATGGTGTGTTTGAATCTGTTGGTAAAGCGTTTGACAAAACAGAGCAAGTTATCGCTCTTACATTTAGCATGCTTAAGAAGCTTGTGGTTGGTGATGTTGGTCTAAATAACTTAAGTGGACCAATTTCCATCGCCAAGGGTGCTGGAGCAACAGCGGGTTATGGCCTTGTCTATTTTTTAGGGTTTTTAGCGCTGATAAGTGTGAATCTAGGCATAATTAATTTGATGCCATTACCTATTTTAGATGGTGGCCATCTGCTATTTTATGCTATTGAAGCTGTCATCCGAAGACCTGTACCAGAAAAAGTACAGGAAATGGGCTTTCGAATTGGTGGAGCAATTATTTTCTCCCTAATGGCGATAGCTGTTTTTAATGATTTTATGCGTTTGTGATATCGATATACTCAAGATAAGGCAAAGTGATTTACTTAGCGTTTTCCTGAGAATACAACCAAGCAGAAAGCAATCAGAAGTATCAAGGAATAGTCAGAACCGGTATGGCAATTAAGCAATTACTACTCGCTACTCTTTTAGTCGCAAGTTCAACAGTGAGTAGCGCAGAGCAGTTCACAGTGAAAGATATCAAGGTGGAAGGATTACAACGTGTTGCATTAGGTGCAGCTCTGTTGAAGATCCCCGTTCGTGTTGGTGATAATATCAATCAACAAGATGTCGCCGATATCATAAAAGCGCTATACAACTCCGGTAACTTTGAGAACGTCAAAGTATTGAGAGATGATGATGTACTTGTTATTCAAGTGCAAGAGAGGCCGACGGTAGCGAATATCTCGTTTTCAGGTAATAGTGCGATTAAAGAAGAGCAACTGCAGCAAAATCTAGACGCTTCAGGCGTAAGGATAGGCGAGGCACTTGATCGAACAACCTTAAGTCAAATTGAGAAAGGTTTAGAGGACTTCTACTACAGCGTTGGTAAGTATAATGCTACCGTGCAAGCTGTAGTGACTCCACTTCCTCGAAACCGAGCGGACCTAAAGTTCGTCTTTTCCGAAGGGGTGTCTGCAAAAATTCAGCAGATTAACTTCATTGGTAATGAGGTTTACGATGACGAACAGCTTTTATCTCGTTTCGATCTGAATGTTGATATCTCTTGGTGGAATTTTCTTGCTGATGATAAATATCAGAAACAAGTGTTGGCGGCCGATTTAGAAGCACTCAAGTCATTTTATCTAAACCAAGGTTATTTGAAGTTTAAAGTCGATGCGACTCAGGTAGCAATATCGCCAGACAAAAAAGGCGTTTACATCACTTTAAACTTGGATGAAGGTAAACCGTACACCATTGAAAATGTCGTTTTCAAAGGCGAATTGATTGGTAAAGAATCTGAATTCGAACAGATGGTTCCATTTGAAGATGGTGATCTCTATAACGGCGCATTGGTAACAGGATTAGAAGAAAACGTTAAAAAGACCATGGGTGAAGCAGGTTACGCTTATCCCAACGTTTTTACACAGCCTGAATTCGATGACGAGAATCAAACCGTAAATCTAACCATTAATGTTGAGGCTGGTAATCGTATTTATGTCCGAGATATTCGTTTTACGGGTAATAACTCGACAAAAGATGAAGTACTTCGACGTGAAATGCGTCAAATGGAAGGCAGCTGGTTAAACTCAAAAGCGATCGAGACCAGTAAATCTCGACTCAATCGTTTAGGTTTTTTCGAGACGGTGAACGTACAGACCGTACGCGTACCGGGTACGGATGACCAAGTTGATTTGGTTTATACGGTTAAAGAAGCGAATTCCGGAAGTATCAATTTTGGTGTCGGTTATGGTACTGAATCTGGTATTAGCTTCCAGGTTGGCCTACAACAAGACAACTTTGCGGGTTCTGGTAACCGTGTTGGCGTTAATGCCATGATGAATGACTATCAGAAAAACATAACCTTAGAGTACCGAGACCCATACTGGAACTTAGATGGTGTTAGTTTGGGTGGCAAGGTTTTCTACAATGAATTTGAAGCCTCTGAAGCCGGTATTGTTGATTATACTAACCAGAGTTATGGTACAAGCTTGACTTGGGGTTTCCCATTTGATGAACTCAATTTCTTTGAAATAGGATTGGGTTATACACACAACAAGATTTCTAACCTAGATTCTTATGTCCAAATAGAACAATTCTTGAAAGCTCAAGAAGATAACATAAGTAGTTCAGGTGAATTAGAAGTTGATGATTTTGATATTACTCTGACATGGACGCGTAATAATCTAAACCGAGGGTATTTCCCAACGGCTGGTAATCACCAGAGAGCGTCTTATAAAGCGACAGTGCCAGGGTCAGATGTACAGTACTTTAAGGCTCAGTATGATGTTCGTCAGTATTATCCATTGACGAAGAAACACGAGTTCACACTGCTCCTTAGAGGACGCCTTGGTTATGGCAATGGTTATGGGGCTTCCGATGACGGAAATGATAACCTGTTTCCATTCTATGAAAACTATTATGCTGGTGGTTTTACTACGCTCCGAGGCTTTGGTTCTAACTCCGCAGGGCCAAAAGCGGTATACGATGAAGGCGTAGGTAATAACCCTAATTACGCTGCAACTGACGATGCGGTTGGTGGTAATGCGGTCGCGCTCGCGAGTGTTGAGTTGATTGTTCCAACCCCATTTGCCTCTGAAGAAATGCAATCCCAAATTCGCACTAGTGTATTTCTTGATATGGCGAGTGTGTGGGATACAGAGTTTAATTATTTAGAGAATAATATTTCTTATGGCGAGAAATATTATTATGATTATTCTGATCCAATGAATTATCGTGCGTCTTATGGTGCAGCGGTACAATGGATGTCTCCTATGGGGCCATTAGTTTTCTCCGTTGCGAAACCAATTGAAATTTATGAAGGTGATGACGAAGAATTTTTCACTTTCACAATAGGTAGAACCTTTTAAAAGGAAAATGTTTTGAATAAATTAGTTAGAACTGTTGGTCTTAGTCTTGTTGTTGCAAGCTCTGCATTTTTTGTTAACGCAGCAGAAGCCGCGCAAAAAATTGGTTATGTTAGTACGGGCTATATCATCAGTAAGTTTCCTCAGCGCGAAGCTATTGTTAAGAAACTTCAGGCAGAATTAAAAGATGATAGAGCTGAGTTAGAGCGACTTCAGGCATCGATGACCAAAAAAAGTCAAGAGATTGAACGTAATGGCGCTCTACTCGGTGAAGAAGGTATTCAGAAGCTAAAAATTGAAATCAGCCAACTCAATGCTGAAGGTCAAATTAAGCAAGATGCCTATAAGAAAAAAGCACAATCTTTAGACGTTAAATCTAGACAGCAAATGGTTGCCGTTATTCAAAAAGCGACCACTAAAATTGCCGAAAAAGAAGGCTATGACATGGTTATAGACAGTCAAATACTTCTTTATTCAAATGAAGAATCAAACCTAACTGAAAAAGTACTAGCAGAGCTTAAATAATATTATGCCTAGAGTGACTCTTGCTGAATTAGCCGCGATTACCGACGGGGCATTATATGGTGATGGCGATGTCGTTGTGACTTCTGTCGCCCCGATGGATACATCCGGTAAAGGCCAGATTACCTTTCTTTCTAATGTAAAATATCGTAAGCATTTAGGCGAATGCCAAGCTTCTGCGATAATGGTGAAAGAGTCGGAGTTAGAGCTTTGCAAGACTAATGTATTGGTCGTATCCGATCCGTATCTAGCCTATGCCCTTGTTGCTCAAGCCTTAGACTCGACACCTAATCCGGCGAGTGACATCCATGCATCCGCTGTCGTCGCAGACGATGTGACGTTGGGGGAAGGGGTAACCATTGGTGCCAATGCAACGATTGAGTCCGGCGTCACACTTGGAGACAACGCCTCTATTGGTGCTGGTTGTTTTGTAGGTAAAAACAGCATAATTGGTAAGGGAAGTAAGCTCTGGGCAAATGTGTCGATTTATCATGGTGTTCAGATTGGTGACTTATGTTTAATCCAGTCAAATACGGTGATAGGTTCAGACGGATTTGGTTATGCGAATGACAAAGGTGAGTGGATTAAAATCCCTCAAGTCGGCTCGGTTAGGATCGGCAATCGGGTAGAAATTGGAGCATGTACTACTATTGATAGGGGTGCACTAGATGATACTGTTATT
Organism: Vibrio sp. DW001; assembly: GCF_029016285.1. Classification (NCBI taxonomy): domain Bacteria; kingdom Pseudomonadati; phylum Pseudomonadota; class Gammaproteobacteria; order Vibrionales; family Vibrionaceae; genus Vibrio; species Vibrio sp. DW001. The sequence continues at coordinate 789,487 of NZ_CP091975.1, forward strand.
GAAGATAACGTCATTCTAGATAACCAACTGCAAATTGCTCATAATGTGCAGATCGGATATGGCACCGCCATTGCGGGTGGTACAATCATTGCTGGCAGTACTTCTATTGGTAAATACTGCATTATTGGTGGTGGTAGCGTTATCAATGGTCATATACAGATTGCAGATCAGGTAACGATAACGGGTATGGGTATGGTGATGAGAAGCATACCAGATAAAGGGATGTTTTCGTCCGGCATACCAGTGCAACCCAATAGAGAGTGGCGAAAAACAGCGGCTCGAGTGCATCGTATAGATGAACTAAATAAAAGACTGAAAGCAGTAGAGAAGAAGTTGGAGTCATAATCACCATCAATCTCTACTAATTACTGAAAAGGTCTGCAAATAGCGGATCTTTTTCGTTTATAATTACAACCAATTGAATTGTTAATAGGAATATGGTTTTGACTACTGAAAAGAAAACAATGGATATCACAAGAATTCAGGAATTACTTCCACATCGTTATCCGTTTTTACTGATAGATAGAGTGACTGAGTATGTAGAAGGCAAATATCTTATTGGCTTGAAAAATGTATCAGTAAATGAACCTCAGTTCACCGGCCACTTTCCGAAGATGCCTATTTTTCCCGGTGTACTTATTTTAGAAGCAATGGCACAAGCTACAGGTTTACTCGCCTTTGCCACGTTTGGTGCGCCAAAAGAGAACGAATTGTATTATTTTGCTAGTATTGATAAAGCGAAGTTTCGTAAACCCGTTGTTCCAGGTGATCAATTGGTTATTGAAGTCGAATTTTTAAAAGAACGCAGAGGCATTGCGGTATTTACTGGCGTTGCGAAAGTAGATGGCGCTGTAGTCTGTTCTGCTGACCTTAAATGTGCACGTAGAGAATTCCAATTATGATCCATGAAACTGCTCAGATTCATCCAAGCGCAATCGTAGAAGATGGCGCAGTTATTGGTGCAAATGTTAAAATTGGTCCATTTTGTACCGTTGATAGTAAGGTAGAGATTGGCGAAGGAACCGAGCTTTTGTCACATGTTGTGGTAAAAGGTCCGACGAAAATTGGTAAAGATAATCGTATCTTTCAGTTCGCCTCTATAGGTGAAGAGTGCCAAGATCTCAAGTTTGCGGGTGAAGATACACGCCTTGAAATTGGAGATCGCAACACAATTCGTGAGAGCGTGACCATGCATCGAGGTACGATTCAAGATAATGGTATTACTAAAGTTGGTAATGATAACCTGTTTATGATCAACGCTCATATTGCGCATGATTGTATCGTTGGCGATCGCTGTATTTTTGCTAATAATGCGACGCTTGCAGGGCATGTGATTATTGGTCAGCAAGCAATAATTGGCGGTATGTGTGCTATCCACCAGTTCTGTCACGTAGGTGATCATGCGATGCTTGGTGGTGGTTCAATCGTTGTGCAAGACGTACCGCCTTATGTGATGGCGCAAGGTAATCATTGCGCGCCTTTCGGTATTAATATCGAAGGTCTCAAAAGACGTGGTTTTGAAAAGAAAGAGATCCACGCGATACGTCGAGCATATAAAGCGTTATATCGTAACGGTAATACCGTTGACGAAGCAAAAATAGAAATAGCGAAAGAAGCGGAAGAATTTGCTGGCGTTAAACTGTTCTTAGAATTCTTAGAGAACTCGTCTCGAGGAATTATTCGTTAGTTATTGAGAATGAATGGCGAACATTTTAAAAGATCGTAACGTTGGTTACGGTCTTTTTTGTCTGTACAGTTTCTTTGTTGGTACACTTTTTTTGTTTATACAGTTATAGGGAATGGAATTTATGCCTCAATCTCGTCCTCTTGTTATCGGCATTGTTGCTGGTGAACTATCAGGAGATACTCTGGGCGAAGGCTTTATTAAAGCAATCAAACAGCAAGTGCCTGATGCGCAATTCGTCGGTATTGGTGGCCCTAAAATGAATGCGCTAGGTTGCCAGTCGTTGTTTGATATGGAAGAGCTCGCGGTCATGGGGTTGGTGGAAGTGTTAGGTCGATTACCTAGGCTTTTGAAAGTGAAAGCTGAATTGGTTAAGTACTATACATTAAATCCCCCGGATGTATTTATTGGTATTGATGCGCCTGATTTTAATCTGCGTTTAGAGAAAAATCTTAAAGATTCGGGCATTAAAACGGTCCATTACGTGAGCCCTTCCGTATGGGCTTGGCGTCAAAAACGGATTTTTAAAATCGAAGCTGCGACCAACCTCGTGCTAGCATTTTTACCATTTGAAAAAGCGTTTTACGATAAGTTTAACGTTCCATGCGAATTTATTGGTCATACTCTTGCGGATGCTATCCCATTAGAAAATCCTAAAGAGCAAGCCAGAGAAGCACTTGGCTTGAATCCAGACAAAAAATGGCTCGCAGTATTGCCGGGAAGCCGCGGTGCAGAACTGAAAATGTTGGCACAGCCATTTGTCGAAACGTGCAAAAAACTTCACCAGAAACACCCCAACCTCGGTTTTGTCGTTGCGTTAGTCAACGACAAAAGACGGCAACAGTTTGAACAAGTGTGGAAGACTCTGGCGCCTGAATTGGAATTTATCTTAGTTGATGATACCGCTAGAAATGTGATTCAAGCCTCTGATGTGGTGATGTTAGCTTCAGGAACGGTGGCATTAGAATGCATGCTAGTTAAGAGACCAATGGTTGTCGCTTATAATGTAAATCCTATCACTGCGTTTATCGCTAAACGTTTAGTTAAAAGTGAATTTGTTTCTTTACCCAACATCCTTGCGGGTAAAGAGATGGTGAAAGAGTTTATTCTAGAGGAGTGTCATGCTGATAATCTCTTCAATGAGGTTGATAGACTGCTTTTTGATGACAATGTTGAGATGTTAGAAAAATTCACAGAGATGCACCATTGGATTCGCAAAGGGGCCGATCAACAAGCTGCTACGGCAGTATTGAAATTAATGGGCAGATTGAATGATTAAAGAATTTCCTCCATTTGAATATCCACAAGGGTTCCGTCTATTCGCAGGTGTTGACGAAGTGGGCCGTGGGCCCCTTGTCGGCAATGTTGTCACCGCCGCCGTTATTCTCGATCCCAATATTCCTATCGAAGGCCTAACTGACTCAAAAAAGCTTTCAGAAAAGAAACGATTAGCACTTTTTCCTGAGATTAAAGAGAAGTCACTCGCTTGGTCAATTGGACGTTGTTCTCCCGTTGAAATAGATCAACTCAATATTTTACATGCCACAATGCTTGCTATGACTAGAGCGGTAGAAGGGTTACATATTCAACCCGATTTTGTATTGATTGATGGAAACCGGGTACCTGATATAGTGATGCAGGCTCAAGCCATTGTGAAAGGTGATTTGCGAGTAGCGGAAATCAGCGCCGCTTCTATATTGGCGAAGGTAGTACGAGACAAAGAGATGGAAGAGTTGGATAATCAATATCCAGAATTTGGCTTTGCTAAGCACAAAGGCTACCCAACTAAAGCGCATTTTGAAGCTATTGATAAATATGGTGTGATAGAACAACATAGAAAGAGCTTTAAGCCAGTTAAAAAAGCGTTAGGTCTCTGTGAGTCCTAAACCTTGAGCGAGTAACCAAAAATAATGTCTGATCCAAAATTTATACACCTAAGAGTGCACAGTGATTATTCCATGGTTGATGGACTGTCTAAAGTCCCACCATTGGTGAAAAAGGTTGCCGAGCTTGGAATGCCAGCAATGGCGCTAACTGACTTTACTAACTTATGTGGATTGGTGAAATTTTACAATACTGCGCACGCCTGCGGGATAAAGCCAATAATTGGCGCAGACTTTGCTATGCAGTCCGATCTCTTTGGTGATGAGTTAACGCAGATAACGGTTATTGCTAAAGATAATAAGGGATATAACAACCTTACATTGCTCATATCTGAGGCATATCAAAGAGGTCACGTACAACATCAACCTGTTATTGATAAAGATTGGTTAGTGAACCATAAAGAAGGGTTGATCATTCTATCTGGCGGTAAAAATGGCGAAATAGGTAGAGCATTACTCAAAGGTAATCAACCCTTGGTTGACAGCTGCGTTGAGTTTTACAATACCCATTTCCCTGATCATTTTTATTTAGAACTGTCGCGAACGGGAAGAGCAGACGAAGAGAGTTATTTACACTTTGCACTCGAGCTGGCTGATAATGTCGGGCTGCCAGTGGTCGCGACGAATGAGGTTGTGTTTCTTCATGCCGAGCAGTTTGATGCACATGAAATTCGTGTCGCGATACATGATGGATTTACTCTGGTCGATCCGCGAAGACCTAAAAACTACAGTGCTCAACAATATTTGCGTACTGAAGAAGAGATGTGCGCTCTGTTCTCAGATATCCCAGAAGCCCTTGCGAATAGTGTCGAGATTGCGAAACGATGTAATGCTACGGTTCGATTAGGCGAAATTTTCTTGCCAAATTTTCCAACAGAAGGGATGAAGATTGAAGATTATCTGATTAAAAAATCAGAAGAAGGTTTAGAAAACCGCCTTGAGTTTTTGTTCCCTGACGAACAAGTTAGATTGGATAAACGAGCAGATTATGACGAACGCCTTAAAATAGAACTTAAAGTGATTAACCAGATGGGATTTCCTGGTTACTTCTTGATTGTGATGGAGTTTATTCAATGGTCGAAAGATAATGATGTGCCAGTTGGCCCCGGTCGAGGGTCTGGTGCAGGTTCTCTGGTGGCTTATGCGTTAAGTATCACGGATTTAGACCCACTGGAATACGACCTCCTGTTTGAACGCTTCCTAAACCCTGAACGTGTATCTATGCCCGATTTCGATATCGATTTTTGCATGGATAAACGAGATCAAGTAATTGATCATGTGGCAGAGATATATGGTCGTGATGCTGTATCACAGATTATTACCTTTGGAACCATGGCCGCTAAAGCGGTAATACGGGATGTTGGCCGGGTGCTTGGCCACCCATATGGCTTTGTTGACCGCATCTCTAAGTTAGTCCCACCCGATCCCGGTATGACCCTTGAAAAGGCATTTAAAGCAGAGCCTCAGCTTCCAGAGATTTATGCGGCTGATGAAGACGTAAAAGAGCTTATTGATAAGTGCCGAATTTTAGAAGGCGTAACACGTAACGCAGGTAAACATGCCGGTGGTGTGGTTATTTCTCCCACGACGATTACGGATTTTGCGCCAATTTATTGCGATGCTGATGGGAATTTTCCTGTTACTCAATTTGATAAAAATGACGTAGAAACCGCTGGGCTGGTGAAGTTTGACTTTCTTGGTTTGCGTACACTGACTATTATCGACTGGGCGCTTGGCTTAATTAATCCCCGTTTGAAAAAAGAAGGGAAAGATCAGGTTAGAATCGAATCGATTCCACTTGAAGATCCTCGTTCATTTAAGAAGCTACAAGATTCTGAAACAACCGCCGTATTCCAATTAGAATCCCGTGGTATGAAAGAGCTTATCAAACGACTTCAACCGGACTGCTTTGAAGATATTATTGCATTGGTGGCGCTTTTTCGTCCGGGGCCATTACAGTCCGGAATGGTAGATAACTTTATTGACCGTAAACACGGTCGTGAAGCGGTATCTTACCCAGATGAAACATGGCAGCATGATTCGCTTCAAGAGACGTTAGAACCGACCTACGGCATTATATTGTATCAAGAACAGGTAATGCAGATTGCGCAGATCCTCGCAGGATATACGCTAGGCGGCGCCGATATGTTGCGGCGTGCGATGGGTAAGAAAAAACCGGAAGAGATGGCAAAGCAGCGTTCGATATTCGAACAAGGGGCTATTGATAACGGTGTCGACGGTGAATTGTCGATGAAAATATTTGACCTTGTAGAAAAATTTGCAGGGTATGGTTTTAATAAATCGCATTCAGCGGCTTATGCACTTGTTTCTTATCAAACCCTGTGGCTGAAAACCCATTATCCTGCTGAATTTATGGCTGCGGTTATGACGGCTGATATGGACAATACCGAAAAGATTATTGGGTTGGTGGACGAATGTAACCGAATGAAATTAAAGGTTTTACCACCAGATATCAATGCTGGAGACTATCGATTTAATGTGGATGAATCTGGTGCAGTTGTTTACGGCATCGGAGCGATTAAAGGCGTCGGCGAAGGGCCCATTGAAAATATCATTGAAGCGAGAAATAGTGGCGGTCATTTCAAGGATCTCTTCGATTTCTGTGCTCGTATAGATCTGAAAAAAGCCAACAAACGCGTCATCGAAAAGTTAATCCAAGCTGGTGCGTTGGATCGTTTAGGTCCACATAGGGCGGCCATGATGGCGTCAGTCAATGCGGCAGTGAAAGCAGCTGGTCAATATCATCAAGCTGAATCATTTGGTCAGTCTGATATGTTTGGTGTGCTAACGAATGCACCAGAAGCGGTAGAGCAAGCTTACGCCCAGGTGCCTGAATGGCCAGAGAAAATATGGTTGGAAGGAGAGCGGGAAACTTTAGGGCTTTATTTGACCGGACATCCAGTTAATGCATATTTAAAGGAACTTGCGAAGTACACTAGTTGTCGACTAAAAGATGCAACGGTAACAAGGCGCGATCAAAGTGTGACTTTGTCTGGCTTAGTTATTGCGGCAAGAGTGATGACAACTAAGCGTGGATCTCGTATTGGTCTTATGACATTAGATGACAGATCGGGTCGAATTGAGGTAATGATGTTCTCTGATGTGTTGGATAGGTACGCAGAATTACTAGAAAAAGACAGAATATTAGTGATTTCTGGACAGGTCAGCTTTGATGACTTCAATGGTGGCCTTAAAATGTCTGCGCGAGAAGTGATGGATATTGGTGAAGCCCGTGAGAAATATGCTCGTGGATTATCAGTATCGATTATGCAGTCGCAAATAAATGCTCAGTTTTTTGAACGATTTAGTGCAATATTGGAGCCACACAAAGCGGGAACCGTTCCAGTAAATGTGTATTATCAAAGGGAAGATGCTAGAGCAAAGCTCGCATTGGGAACTGAATGGCGAGTAACGCCAAATGATACATTGATAGACGAATTAAAACAGTTACTTGGGAAAAAACAAGTAGAACTCGAATTTAACTAAATTCAGTTGTGATAACCTAATCATTAGCTATATTGTTTATAGTGGTTAATCGCAGCTGTTTAACAAAGGATTCATGATGAGCCTGAACTTTCTAGAATTTGAAAAGCCTATTGCTGAACTAGAAGCAAAAATCGAAGCACTTCGAGATATGTCTCGCCACGGTGGTGATACAACGGTGGATCTAGATAAAGAGATTTCTCAATTAGAAGAGAAAAGCTTAGAGCTTAAAAAGAAAATATTTAACGATTTAGGTGCATGGCAAGTTGCACAACTTGCTCGTCATCCTCAGCGTCCTTATACATTAGATTATCTTGAACATGTATTTACTGAGTTTGAACTTTTAGCAGGCGACCGTGCTTATGGCGATGATAAAGCCATTGTTGGTGGCATGGCTCGTCTAGATGGACGACCAGTTATGGTTATCGGTCACCAAAAAGGACGTGAAACGAAAGAAAAAGTAATACGTAACTTTGGTATGCCAAAACCAGAAGGATACCGTAAAGCGCTTCGATTAATGCAGATGGCTGAGCGTTTTAATATGCCAGTTATTACCTTTATCGATACAGCTGGTGCTTATCCAGGTGTCGGTGCGGAAGAGCGCGGACAATCTGAAGCTATCGCTAGAAATCTAAAAGTGATGTCTGGTCTGAAAGTGCCTATAATTTGTAATGTGGTCGGTGAAGGTGGTAGTGGTGGTGCATTAGCTATTGGTGTTGGTGATTACGTCAATATGCTTCAATATTCGACCTATGCGGTGATCTCTCCTGAAGGGTGTGCTTCTATCCTTTGGCGTGATTCAGATAAGGCTCCACAAGCTGCTGAAGCGATGGGACTCGTTGCGCCACGTTTAAAAGAATTAGAGCTTATTGATGAAATCATTGAAGAGCCATTGGGTGGTGCGCATCGTGACCCTATTCAGATGGCTAAGAATATGAAAGCCAATTTAATTAAACAACTCGATGAACTTGTTGAGTACGATAGTGATACATTGCTTGAACGCCGATACCAGCGTTTGATGAACTATGGTTATTGTTAAGATTGAAGCAAATGAAAACGGATTAAGTTAGAATAAAACGGACCTTTAGGTCCGTTTTATTGTTTTTAACCGTAAACGTAAGCTAATCAGCATGCAATTTAAGACCATTTGCCTCGCCTATGATTGATTACGTAAACAATTGAGGCCCGGCTTTGTTAGATACTCTTACTTCATGTCTTGATAAATACCGACAACCCCACAGCCGTGTTGTTTTGGCATTAAGCGGTGGTGTTGATTCAAGAGTATTGCTGGATCTACTTGCGCGTTATCAGGCAGTACACAAAGAGGTAACTTGCTTAGCGGTTCATGTCCATCATGGATTAAGTGATAACGCGGATGAATGGGTATCTTGTTGCCAGACTTGGTGTGACGACGACGGTATTGAGCTGTTCATCGAGTACGTTGAACTCAATTTGGCTCGCCAAGTGAGCACAGAACAAGAGGCTCGCAACAAGCGTTATCAAGCCTTAGAAAAACATGTCAAAAGAGACGATATACTGATAACTGGCCAACACAATGCCGATCAGATGGAAACATTCTTACTGGCTCTGAAAAGAGGTAGCGGTCCCAAAGGGCTATCTGCAATGCCTGAATGCGCTTCTTTTTCCGACGGTTTATTGATTCGTCCTCTCTTAGCTATCAGCCAAGTCGCGATAATTGAGTATGCGCATTCTAAGCAACTAAACTGGAATGAAGATGAGAGTAATCAAAATACTCAATATGATCGAAATTTCTTGCGACAAGAGGTTATTCCCAAACTGAAAGCGCGATGGCCAAACATAGAACAGTCCGTATTAAGAAGCAGCAAGTTGTGTGCGAATCAAGAATCGCTCATTAATGAATTATTAAATGAAAGGCTAATACAGTTGACTGATGCTGATGGTAGTTTATCTATCCTGCAACTAGGTCAACAGAGTGAACTTGCTAGAAATCAGTTGCTAAGGCTTTGGCTAAGCGCTAGGCACAGTATGATGCCCTCTTTAGTACAATTAAGCTTGATTTGGAAAGAGGTTGCGTTAGCAAAAACAGATGGTAATCCTAAAATAAATATCACGTCTGGAGAAGTGAGACGCTTCAAAGGTCGACTCTATTTTGTGGACAAAATACCAGATGTTACCTCTTGGTCTGATTCGCTATCTTTCCAACAACGACTGGCGCTACCTGAGAAACTGGGTCATATTCAACTTATTGATAAATGCGTAGGGACATCGCTGTCGCTGCGTTCTCCTAAAAAAAATGAACGAGTATGGGTTCACTTTAATCCACAAGGTTTGACCGCTCACCCCGTTGAACGAGAACATAGTAGAAAGTTGAAGAAACTGTTTCAGGAGTATGAAATACCAAGTTGGTTACGCACGCGAACACCCATTATTATGTATGGTGATCAGCTCGCTATGGTTGCAGATCTTTTTGTGTGCAAAGAATTTCACGGTGATGATTGTGAAATTCTATGGGATAAAGTATAAGAGTGTAAGCTCAATAATTAGAATATATAAATTAAAGGAAGCGTTATGAATAAGTTAGTAACTGGATTAGTAATGGGTACGGTGTTGTTTAGTGGTTCTGTCTTAGCTGGTGACCCAGTGGCAGGAAAAGCAAAATCAATGGTATGCGGGGCTTGTCACGGCGTTGCTGGTATATCGGCCATTGACGGCTATCCAAACCTAGCTGGTCAAAACGAAAAGTACATTATTTCTTCAATTAAAGCTTATCGTAACAAAGAACGAAATGGCGGTAATGCCGCAATTATGCAACCACAGGCTGGAATACTCAGCGACCAGGATATCGAAAACTTGGCAGCATACTATTCACAAATGAAATAAGTTTGTCAGAATGTCAGTGTTGGTTATTTCGTTGATTTCAATAGTAATGCTGTCATAGATGTAGGTAAGATTAAGGGATTAATATGAAAAAGATTGAGGCAATCATCAAGCCGTTTAAATTGGATGATGTTCGTGAAGCGCTAGCAGAAGTTGGTATTACAGGTATGACAGTATCTGAGGTCAAAGGTTTTGGTCGTCAGAAAGGCCATACAGAATTGTACAGAGGTGCAGAGTATGTGGTTGATTTTCTGCCAAAAGTGAAACTTGAAATTGTTGTTACTAGCGATGTTGTTGATCAATGCATAGATACAATAATTGAAACAGCTCAAACGGGTAAAATCGGAGACGGTAAGATATTCGTTACGAATGTTGATCGTGTGGTACGAATTCGTACTGGCGAAGAAGATGAAGATGCTATTTAAAAGTGGTTGAATAAAAAGGGGCTAAGGCTCCTTTTTTGTTTTCTATTCTTAAACATCTACTTCTAATGCGGTGGTTACCTTTTAAATCGGTCGACTTTCTTTGTCGGTGGATTTTCACTTCATCTTTATAATCTCATTGTATAAATGATTTTTTAGCTAGTGGTAATAATAGGGTATGAAGAAAGTCATTAAATCGATTCTAATACTGTGTGCATCCCTTGTTGTATTGGCACTATTCTCTTTTCAGATTGTTTTTGATGTACCCGAACAGCCTCAACAACTCTTGTTAAGTCATGATCAAACGCAAGTTACACCTATCTGTTACCAAAACCCATCACCGAAACCTATTGATAAGAATGGCCATATTAACCTTTTGGTCTGGAATATCTACAAACAGAATCGAGATAATTGGGAACCGGCACTTAACCAATTTAGCCATGACGCACAGCTACTTTTGCTTCAAGAGGCGAGCCTTACAGGTGCTTTTAAGGTGTGGATTGAAAAACAATCGTGGGGAAGCAACTACGTTAAAGCATTTTCGGCTTTTGATATTAGTGCTGGTGTAGTTAATTTAGCCTCTAATTTCCCTATTACGGCTTGTGCATTTAGTGCCAAAGAACCCTGGTTAAGATTACCCAAGTCAGGATTATACGCTCTGTATCTATTGTCTAATGGTCAGCAGCTTGCCGTTGTTAACGTACACGCCATTAATTTTTCCTTGGGGATAGCAGAGTACCAGCAGCAGCTTTCTCTACTAAGAGGGGAACTCATGCAACATACTGGACCAATAATTATGGCTGGAGATTTCAATACGTGGAGTGACGATCGACTTACAGAGCTAAATGAACAGGTTGCGAAACTGGCACTTCATGAGGTGCCATTTGACCCGGATAACCGAAAGCTTTTCGTCAATGGTTTGCCTCTGGATCATGTTTTTTATAGAGGGTTAACATTGATAAATGCAAAAGCGCCCGTAACGGACGCTTCGGATCATAACCCTTTAATAGTCAATTTCAAGTTCAGTGATTCGCGACTAAATAATTAATATGTATAAAGCCCATATGAGGTAATATCCAAGCCAAGGAAGGGCCGAAATAGCAAGAGCCTGACCTTTGGAAAACTCAGTCCAAGCCCCAATAGCTGCATAGCCGAGCACAATGTACCAAGGTAGTAACAACGGCAAGGCACGAGTGAAAGAAGACCATTCATTCGTTAGCGGTAGTTTTAGTAAACCATTCAAACTGTTCAAATCCGCTGCATAACTCATCACATTGCCATGATTGATTAACAGACTCACATAGCTTGCAAAGTCACCGAGAACGGCTGGAAAAATGACGACACTGGAGGCCGCAAACCACTTCCAATAACCGTGCTGATGACGGCTAGGTTTTGCAGCCAAGAAAAACCAAAATGCAAGTAAGCCAATATTTAGAGTTCTATTAAATACGGCATTTAGAATCTCACTTGCCATGAGGGTATTTGGTTCAAGTAAGACTATTTTATCTGGGGATGTCGCCTGAAGTTGTTCGATTAGGTTGAATTTTAACCATTCAAAATCAACAATATCGAAATAATAACCCCAAAATAGGAATGGAGTTAACATTAGAAGTACATAGGTTTGCCAGCCCCAAGCGCCTCTTTTATAGAGTGCTGCGAAGCATGAGGTTGGAGCTCGAAATATATCAACAACCATGGATAATGGGTTACTAGAAGGAACTATCATACGCTGACCTTAGTGACATCGACATAAAGCTTAAGGCTTTGGCCTGGCTTGATGTACTTTTTCTTAGCCAGATTGTTCCATTTTACAATATCTGAGCTCTTAACATTAAATTTGTTCGCAATACCATTAATGGTGTCTCCTGTGCGAACTTTGTAATGAACGGTACGCATAACGGCACCGTCACTATTATTTTTCCAGATGACGAGTCTTTGACCAATTTTTAATGTGTCTTTGGGGCCCATACCATTCCATTTAGCTAAAGACTGATATGACACTTTATGCTTTCTAGAAATTGTCCATAGGCTGTCGCCACTTGAAACGGTGTGAGTAACCTTAAACTTCCCTCTGGCCGTTGATTGTGTTTTGGCCAAACGATTTTTTGCACTCAGCGCATAAGCTTCGTCACCTTTTGTCGATGTTGGAATCATCAAATGTTGTCCAACACGAATCATATTGCCGGACAGGTTATTCGCTGTTCTGATTATCTTACTTGTTGTTTCATGGTCTCTTGCTATGACACTCAGTGTATCGCCAGATTTCACCTTATAGCGAATAAGCTTCACACCTTTACCACGGTTTTCTTCTACCGATTGATTAAATGGCTCGACAGCGTCGAGTGGTAATAAAAAGTGAAATGGTCCTTCAGGTGCTGTAGCCCATTGGTTATAGGCTGGATTGTAGCTTTGCAGTTCAGTGACAGAAAGCCCAGCGTAGTTAGCCGCTATCGCGAGATCAAGTTGCTCTTTTGGATCAACGCTTTGTAATACAGGTTTGTTTGCAATAGCAGGGATGCTGACACCGTATTTTTCTTGATTAGCAACAACATCCGCTAAAGCAAGTAATTTTGGAACATAACTGCTGGTCTCTTTAGGTAATTCAAGAGAGAAGAAATCTATTGGTTTACCCGCTTTATTATTTTTAGTTATCGCTCGAGAAACACGTCCGCCACCGCTATTGTAGGCCGCGATGGCATGATTCCAGTTACCATCAAATCGTTTGTTCAAATAGGTCAGGTAGTCTAGCGCTGCATCGGTAGCCGCTGATACATCGCGTCGGCCGTCATACCAGTAGTTCTGTTCTAAGCCATACATCTTTCCTGTGCCAGGTACAAATTGCCACAATCCAGCAGCACTGCCATGTGAATAGGCAAAGGGATCAAATGAGCTTTCTACTACAGGTAATAATGCTAGCTCTAGAGGTAGGTGGCGCTGTTCTATTTTTTCCACAATTAAATAAAGGAAAGGTTCAGCTCGGTTAGAAACAGCAATGAGATGATTAGGATGGGTAATAAACCAATTACGATAGTAGTCGACACTTTTACGATCAGGCACCTCTAATTTGAGCTGCATCGCAATGCGCTCCCAAACATCGTCGCGATTCCAAGGAGTGATATCTGGTTTATTGACATCACTTTGTGACGGCGCCGTACCATCGTTAGCAGAATCTATCGTATCAGTATTACCATTATTTGCAGCACTCGAACTAGAGTCTGATTGATGGTTTGTACCTGTGGTCGAATTTGTCTCAGAAGAAGAGTCAATTTGTTGAGTCGTTTGGCAACCTGCCAACAGAAGTACTACGATCCAACTAAACAGCGTTCTCATTTATCTAACCTTGTTAAAAATTGACTGCTGATGATACTTGCGCTCATATACAGTGACAAGCTAGAAAACGTTAAAATGCGTTCTTCCACTCTCTTAAAGCAGTAAAGACTCCAATTGCAGACGTTTCTTTGGTTCTATTAGCAATGGAATTAATGATGCTAGGCTGATCAACTCGCAAGAAAGGATTAATAAGTTTCTCTTTTTGCAACGTTGTGGGTAGCGTCGGCTTTCCTTCTGCTCTCAATCGAAAAACGTCTTCACGATAGGCTAGTAAGTTTTGATTATCTGGTTCTACAGCCAACGCAAAAGAAACATTCGAGCTGGTATATTCGTGCGCTGGGTATACCTCTGTTTCATCGGGGAGGGCGAGTATCTTATTTAAAGATTCAAACATCTGTTCAGGCGTCCCCTCAAAAATGCGACCGCATCCTGCTGAGAATAAAACGTCGCCACTAAAGAGTTTACCATCGCCGACATATCCAAGGTGCCCATTGGTATGCCCAGGAAGATCAAGCACTAAGAATGTTTCATCAAACAGTGAGAATTGCGCTCCACCATTTAAGTTGTGGGTAAGGTATGGAATATTTTCTTTTTCAGGGCCAACAATTTTTATGTTTGGAAAGGCATCCAACAGAGCGGCAACCCCACCAATGTGATCGTTATGATGATGTGTAACGAGTATTGCTTCTAATGTAAGGCTATGTTGATTGAGATACTCTAAGACTGGTGTTGCGTCACCGGGGTCAACAATTGCACAACGTTTATCGCTATTTTGAATTAGCCAGATGTAATTGTCATTGAATGCGGGTATGCTCTTGATGGTTAACATTTTATTCTCCAGCAATGAATTGTAAGTTTAAGGTATCGATGAAACCAGCTCGTACTGCAAAAAAAATCGAACAACCTCACTCATGGCAGCATCTAAAAAATGGTGCTTGGGTATCCGAATCCATCCAGATGAGGCTAGACGAGTGGTGCCCTAAATTATTTGGTTATCACATGCTAAAGCTTGGTGGACTTAGTTGTGAGATAGCAAGTAGGATGTGTAATATTCAGCATCAAGTCAACCTTGATATCAAAAACTCACAGCATACTGTCATTGCAGAACATTACGACCTTCCCTTCTTAGAAAAAAGTATCGATGTAGTGCTTCTCGCCCATCAGTTAGATTACTGCAGTGATCCTCATCGTCTGTTGCGTGAAGTGGATAGAGTGATGGTAGACGATGGGTATCTAATTATGACTGGTTTTAACCCTATTAGCCTGATGGGACTCTCTAGTTTAATGCCGTGGAGGAAAAACAATCTGCCATGGAGTGGACGTATGTTTACTCCAAACCGAATTAAAGATTGGTTAGGCTTATTGAACTATCAGGTTGTGCACATTGATAGGTATGCTGTATTTCCAATGAAACATCCATTTTGGACTTGGTTGGAAAATAGCATGGGTGATCGATTAATACCTTGTGGCAGTCTCTATTTTATTGTCGCGAGAAAGAGAACCTATCCGCTCAAGTTGATTAAGCCTCACTGGCGATTAAAACGAAAATTATCGCCAGTAGGCGTGAATATGAGAGTAGGAAGCCGCGCTGAATCGACGAAGAATACCGATTAGCAATTCAAAGAAATTAACCTTCATAACCCTCATCAATATCTGACGGCGCTTCCGCAGCGGCTCTTGCTATCTCGTCGCATATTTCATTTTCTCTATGCCCAGCATGGCCTTTAACCCATCGCCAGTCGACGAAATGACGGGATGCTTCGATATCAAGCGCTTTCCATAGGTCTGCATTTTTCACCGGTTTTCTGTCAGATGTCTTCCATTCGCGCTTTTTCCAGTTGTGGATCCATTTAGTGATGCCCTGACGAACGTATTGGCTGTCCGTAGTCAGGATGACATGACAAGGCTCTTTCAGCGCTTTTAATGCGACGACTGCTGCGAGCATTTCCATTCGATTATTTGTCGTTAACGTATAACCGTTGGATAGCCTCTTTTCTGTTTGTTTATATCTAAGTACAATGCCATAACCGCCGGGGCCGGGGTTACCTAAACATGATCCATCGGTGAAAACTTCAACTTGTTTCGTCATGATTTGATACTATTACTCGATAAGCCAACTTCAATATAAATATAGTCTGACATACATATCATTATGAATACTAGTAACAATTCTAACCAACAACGAATCGTGGTACTTGATACCGAAACAACCGGTATGAACCAAGAAGGTGGACCAACCTATTTGGGGCACCGAATTATTGAGATTGGTGCTGTAGAGATCATTGATAGAAAGCTCACTGGCAAACACTTTCACGTTTATATAAAACCGGACAGGTTAATTCAAGAAGAGGCCATTGGTGTTCACGGTATTACCGATGAATTTCTTCGCGATAAGCCGATGTATCGAGAAGTCCATCATGAGTTTTTAGAATTTATTAAAGGTGCGGAACTTGTCGCGCATAATGCGCCCTTTGATGTCGGCTTTATGGATTCTGAGTTCGAGAAGCTTGATCGTAGTATTGGTAAAACAAGTCAGTATTGTAAAATTACCGATACGCTTGCCATGGCAAAAAAAATATTTCCAGGCAAGAGGAACAACCTCGATATTCTATGTGAGCGCTATGGAATAGATAATTCGCATCGAACACTCCACGGGGCGTTACTCGATGCTGAAATTCTAGCCGATGTTTATCTACTCATGACGGGTGGACAAACTTCTTTGGCATTTACTGGTGATCAACAATCAAATAGCGATGGCGAATCGATTAGACGAGCAGTATCTGAAAGAAAATCTCTTAAGGTTTTACGTGCATCTGCCGATGAAGTAGAAGCACACCAAAAACGTTTGAATATCGTCGAAGAAGGCGGAAGCTGTCTCTGGCGGCAATAGAGGAAACTATGTTTAGGATTCTGTTCTTTTTAACCTGCATATTGACCAGTTCCTTTAGTTGGTCACAAACAGAATCATCTGTTTCTTTATTGGACAACCGATTTAGGGTTGATCCAACAATCGAACAAATATCTTTTGTTATTTATAGAAAATCTCGGTCTCGATCCGTTGTATTGGTGCGTCCTGATGGTAAAAAGTACTATTCATGGGATCATCCGGAAAGCGTCTCTTGGTATGAAGAAAATGGTATGGATATTATTTCCATTGAGGATCCTATGCCGGGACCATGGCAAGCCGTTGGTAAGGTGACACCAAGAAATAATATAAAACTGCTATCTGATTTATTGCTCCACGTCGATAAATTTCCTAATCGTTTATATCAACAAGAGACGATAAAATTTACCGCCCGTCTTACTCAAGATGGCAATCCACTGGTGCTCAAAGATTTTTTAGATCGAGTACGGCTTCGCGTCAATTTTATTCATTTCGTAGAAGATGAAGAGAACCCAGAGATCGCCTCTGAACCAGAGTCAACCATTCTAGGTACCTTTCAAGATGACGGGCAAGGCTTGGATGAAATCTCTGGTGATGGCGTCTTTACTGTGGCATTGCCCATTACGGTTGCTCCAGGTAAATATAAAGCCAGAATCACCTCAGGAAATGGCGTTTTCTTAAGAGCGGTTGAGCAAACAGTACTTGTGTATCCTTCTCCCATCACGGTTGGGTTTGTTCAATCAAGGGTTGATAATGAAGGGCATCTGGTGACAATTACCGGCGAACAAGGAATGGTATTGCCAGGTACTATCGCGGCAAGCATAGAGCAAACGACGCCAGATAAACGAACTATCCTTACTCAAAGTAGTGTCGACGCAGAAGGCTTTACGACTGAATTCACTATGACGAATGACCCGTATCCAGGCAAACATACTTGGAAAGGTACGGTATACGCAACAGAAGGTGCGGCGAAAAGAGAACTCATCATTCAACTGAAAGAGAAAGCTTTCAGCGTGATGAAAAAGCTTGATATTGAACAGTCAACCAAAGAATATCAGCGTATACAGGAAGAGAAGCGCAGAGCATTTGAAATAGAAAGAATTAGGCGTGACAGAGAAGAAGCAAGAATGACCGGCATGTTGACCATACTGGTAGGAAATTTAGTGGTGATTATTCTTGGCCTTATCATCTGGTTTGTGATTAGAAAGCTGAGAACACGCAGAGTGTCAGTACCAGAAATGCAACTGGACGCCCCACCTAAACGGTGAGTGATAGAAAAATAGAAGAGCTTAAGGCTCTTCTATTTTGTTATATAGCCTCTCTTTTTTATGTGAACTCTTCATTCTTTTCTCTTATTACTCGACACTCGAAATCAAAACTAGGTAAACTCTGAGTAATCTTATTCCCTCGAAACAGTGAGAGTCACCATGTATCAAGATCTAATTCGTTCAGAATTAAATGAAGCGGCAGAAGTACTAAATAAATTTTTAAGTGATGAGCACAATATTCAACAGATAGAAGCGGCAGCCAAGATGATTGCAGATTCTTTCAAGCTTGGTGGTAAAGTTCTCTCTTGTGGCAATGGTGGCTCACACTGTGATGCGATGCATTTTGCCGAAGAATTAACAGGTCGATATAGAGAGGACCGCCCGGGATACGCGGGCATCGCTATCTCTGACCCAAGCCATATGTCTTGCGTGAGCAACGACTTTGGTTATGATTATGTATTCTCACGTTATATTGAAGCGGTTGGTTCTTCAGGTGATGTGCTATGGGGCCTTTCGACTTCAGGTAATTCAAGTAATATTCTCAAAGCAATAGAAGCCGCGAAGAAGAAAGGGATGAAAACGATCGCTTTGACAGGTAAAGATGGCGGTAAGATGGCTGGATGCGCGGATATTGAAATACGCGTGCCCCATTTTGGTTATGCTGACCGAATTCAAGAGATTCATATAAAGATCATTCATATTGTCATTCAATTAATAGAAAAAGAGATGGCGAAAGATTTCTAAAGAGCTGTTCGGACGGGTCTTTAAATAGTAGAGCGCTAATGCTCCCTCGATAGTTTAGTCGTTAAAGGTTTTCAAATGTGTGAATTGCTCGGAATGAGCGCTAACGTGCCAACAGATATCTGCTTTAGTTTTGCTGGATTGATGCAGCGAGGCGGTAAAACAGGGCCTCACAGTGACGGATGGGGCATTACCTTCTATGAAGGCAAAGGGTTTAGAACATTTAAAGACCCAAACCCAAGCTATAGCTCAAAAATAGCCGAGTTGGTACAGAACTATCCGATTAAGAGTTGTGCTGTCATTAGCCATATTCGACAGGCTAACAGAGGTGGTGTGAACTTAGAAAATACCCACCCATTTACTCGTGAATTGTGGGGGAAGTACTGGACATTTGCTCATAATGGACAGTTATCTGGCTACGAATCATTAGAAATGGATCGATTTAGACCAGTTGGAAAAACAGACAGTGAGTTGTCGTTTTGTTGGATACTAAATAAGTTGAGCTCAAAATATCCAGAACCTCCTCAAGATCTTGTGGAGATGTTCCGGTATATCGCCGAATGTTGCGATGAATTAAAAGAGTTTGGTATTTTTAACATGCTGCTCAGTGATGGCGACTATGTAATGACGTATTGTACGAATCATCTTTACTGGATAACTCGTCGAGCACCATTTGGGAAAGCGAGTCTTATTGATGAGGATATGACGGTTAACTTTCAAGAAGAGACAACGCCAAATGATGTTGTGACCGTCGTTGCGACTCAGCCATTAACAGATAATGAAACGTGGAACAGAATGAAACCAGGAGAGTTCAACCTATTTCATTTTGGTGAAATCATAGGCTGTAATTCAGAGAGTCTGATTGATATCCCGTTCGCTCCACCAAAGCAAAAATAATAACATCCGCATGCGAGTTGAATTTTTGGACAGTTCGTTTGGTAGAGAATAAACATGGTGTACTGAAGAATAAAAAAACAGCGATTGCCTATTTGGCGTTCGCTGTTTTTTTATACCTGATACACGGATTTTTATGAATGAACCAACACACGGTTAGTCTGCTGCGTATCCCAATTTACTCAGAACTTCACCATCAAGAACCGCGTCATTATCGACCATTGAAAGTCGACCTTGTACAAACCAGTTTACCGTCAATGGGTAGATGTCATGTTCTTGGGTTTGGACCCTTTCGGTAAGCGTTTCCGGGGTGTCTTCAGAGAATACAGGGACTTTAGCTTGTAAAATGACTGGGCCACCATCGAGTTTGTCAGTGACAAAATGTACGCTGGTACCGTGTTCCGTATCACCGGCATCTATTGCTCTTTGGTAGGTGTTTAATCCTGTATATTTTGGCAGCAGAGAAGGGTGGATATTGATCATTTTTCCGAGGTAGTGAGAGACAAACTCGCGACTAAGAATGCGCATATACCCAGCCAAAACAATTAGATCTGGCTGATATTTATCTATTTGCATCATTAACTCAATATCAAATAAGTCTCTGGATTCAAACGCTTTAGGATCGATAAAACTGGCGTCAATATTTAACTGTTTAGCCCTTTCAAGGCCATACGCATCTGCTTTATTGGAAAAAACAGCAACGACTTCACCATTGACTATTTGTGTCCCACAAGCATCAGTAATTGCTTGTAGATTACTACCATTTCCTGAAATGAGTACGACGATCCGTTTCATCATATTTGAATTAATCCTTAGTTTATTTCTACCTGTTCTTCGCCTTCAGATGCGTCCGCTATTTCACCGATAATCCAAGCGTTTTCGCCTTCAGATTGCAGTAACTTAACCGCTGCAGTGGCTTGTTCTTTAGGCAAGGCGACGATAAGGCCAACACCACAGTTAAATGTTCTATACATTTCAAAGGTTTCTACGTTACCTTTTTCTTGTAACCAGGTAAAGATAGCAGGCCATTGCCAGCTTTTTCCATCAATAACGGCTTTTGTACCTTCGGGTAGTACTCGAGGGATATTTTCCCAAAAGCCGCCACCTGTAATATGTGATATTGCATGAATATCGTGCTCAGCAATCATTTTAAGTGCGGACTTGATGTAGATCTTAGTGGGTTCCAACAGTTGATCACCAATAGAGCGGCCATTGAGTTCCTCTGAAAGATCAGCATTGGAAACTTCGATGATTTTACGTACTAGAGAGTACCCATTAGAATGGGGACCACTAGAACCAACGGCGATAAGTGCATCGCCAGCGGCTACTTTTGAACCGTCGATAACGTCGGCTTTTTCTACAACACCAACACAGAAACCTGCTACGTCGTAATCGTCACCCTCGTACATGCCTGGCATTTCAGCGGTTTCACCACCAATAAGTGCGCAACCAGCTTGAATACACCCTTCACCAATACCGGTGACAACTGCGGCGGCGGTATCAATATCAAGCTTACCGGTTGCATAGTAATCAAGGAAAAATAGAGGCTCACCTCCTTGAACTATCAGGTCATTGACACACATAGCAACAAGGTCGATACCTATTGTGTCGTGCTTGTTCATATCCAAAGCGAGACGAAGCTTTGTACCTACGCCATCTGTACCTGATACAAGTAGTGGTTCTTTATATTTGGTTGGTAGCTCACAAAGGGCACCAAAACCGCCGATGCCACCCATTACTTCTGGGCGGCGGGTGCGTTTTACAACACCTTTAATGCGGTCTACTAGAGCATTACCTGCATCAATATCTACACCAGCGTCTTTATAACTAAGAGAAGTGTTATTGCCACTCACGGGAAGTCCTCGTCATGATAGTTTAGATGTGAAAATCGGCGTTATTCTAACCGAGTTACCGCAATAAGGAAAACGATTGCGTAAGGTTTTTTTTCGTTGCATTGATTCGGAAAAAAATTAAGAAAACATGTATAATCACAAGGTTTATTAGAAAATCGTCGGAGATGGAAATGAAAGTTGTTGAAGTAAAACACCCTTTAGTTAAACACAAAGTTGGTTTAATGCGCGAAGGGGATATCAGCACGAAACGTTTTCGTGAGTTGGCTACAGAAGTGGGTAGCCTGTTAACTTATGAAGCGACTGCAGATTTCGAGACAGAAAAGGTAACAATTGAAGGTTGGAATGGCCCAGTAGAAGTAGACCAAATTAAAGGTAAAAAGGTTACTGTTGTTCCAATTCTACGTGCCGGATTAGGCATGATGGATGGAGTATTAGAGCATGTACCTAGTGCACGTATCAGTGTTGTTGGTATTTATCGTGATGAAGAGACGTTAGAGCCTATTCCGTATTTCAACAAGCTTGCTTCGAATATTGATGAGCGTATTGCACTCGTCGTTGATCCAATGCTTGCAACTGGCGGCTCAATGATAGCAACAATCGACTTATTAAAAGATAAGGGTTGTAAGCATATTAAAGTCTTGGTTTTAGTTTCTGCACCTGAAGGGATTGAAGCGCTTAAGAAAGCGCATCCAGATGTAGAGCTTTATACGGCCGCAATTGATGAGAAGCTAAACGATAAAGGTTATATCGTTCCAGGTCTTGGCGATGCTGGTGATAAGATCTTCGGAACTAAGTAGTCATTTAGTTTAAGAATGAAAAGGGTTGCTGTTTACAGTGGCCCTTTTTGATCTTATGTACTAGTTTGCGAGAGCGATATCACGAAGTGAATAAATAGCCTCTAAAGCATCTACCCTCTGGCTTGGCCTCGTTGTAATCTAGAAACACACAATGTCAGTAAGGGGTTTATCAATGAAAAATAGTTTTGAACATACATTACCCAACGAAGAAGGGTATTTTGGCGAATATGGCGGCAGTTTTATCCCACCACAGCTTGAAGTGATCATGAAGGAAATAAATGAGGCTTATCAGAGTTGTCGTCAAGATCCGCTATTTCAAGATGAGCTGGCTAGGCTTTATAAGCACTTTGTTGGCCGCCCAAGTCCTATTTTTCATGCTCAGAACCTGTCGGAAAAATATGGTGTAGATATCTACCTAAAAAGAGAAGATCTCAATCACACTGGCGCTCATAAAATTAATCATTGTCTTGGCGAGGCGTTACTCGCTAAAAAAATGGGTAAGAAAAAAATCATTGCAGAGACGGGTGCTGGCCAACACGGCGTTGCATTGGCGACCGCTGCCGCACTTGTAGGACTGGAATGCGACATATACATGGGTGAAGTTGATATTGCAAAAGAACATCCTAACGTGGTCAGAATGCATATTTTAGGCGCGACAGTTATACCTGTTTCGCATGGAAGAAAAACCCTAAAAGAAGCAGTAGATTCGGCATTTGAAGCGTATCTGCAAGATCCTATTACTCAACTTTATGCGATTGGTTCTGTTGTCGGCCCACACCCATTCCCTATGATGGTACGAGATTTTCAATCAATCATCGGTAATGAGGCAAAAATCCAATTTGAAGAGATGACAGGGAAGCAACCCGACAATCTTGTCGCATGTGTAGGTGGTGGTTCTAACGCAATGGGACTTTTCACTGCTTTCTTGGATAACGAAAAAATCGCTATTCATGGTGTAGAACCCGCAGGTCGAGGTCTGGAAGTTGCAGGCGAACATGCAGCAACGTTAACATTGGGTGAACCAGGTATCATGCACGGCTTTAAATCTTATATGCTTAAAGATAAAGACGGTGAACCACAAGAGGTATATTCCGTTGCAAGTGGATTAGACTATCCATCTGTAGGGCCTCAGCACAGCTATCTTAAAGATATTGGACGTGTACAGTATGGTACGGTAGATGATAAAGAAGCGATCGATGCATTTTTCGAGCTCTCCCGCTTAGAAGGGATTATCCCTGCAATAGAATCGTCTCATGCGGTTGCTTATGTCTTTAAATTGGCAAAACAAGGATTAAAAGGCAGCGTTTTAATCAACCTTTCTGGTCGTGGTGACAAAGACATCGACTTTGTCGTTGAAAATTATGGTCAAGATTACGGTATTACGTCGACGCTATAGTTAAGATAAATTAAAAGGTTGCGAATGTTACGCAACCTTTTAATTATATATACGAACTCAATTATGTAACCTAACAGAGGCGACAGGTGAAAAGCTAAGCATCATCATCTATCTGGGCATTATCGACAACGTGGTTCTCACCTAGATCATGAGGTAGCACTAAGTTTAGGATTATTGCCACAATACCGCAAAGGCTTACACCCTGTAGGCTGAACTCGCCGATACCAAAAGCCATACCGCCAATACCGAACACTAATGTTACCGCGACAATTGCAAGGTTACGCGACTTGTGTAGATCAACGTTATTCTTAATAAGTGTATTCAAACCAACCGTTGCGATGGAACCAAACAAAAGAATCATGATGCCTCCCATGACTGGCATAGGAATGGTTTGTAGAATGGCCCCCAGCTTACCGACTAACGCAAGCACAATAGCGGTAACCGCTGCCCAAGTCATAATGGCAGGGTTGTAGGATTTGGTTAACATAACAGCGCCAGTTACTTCGCTATACGTTGTATTTGGTGGTGCACCAAACATAGATGCAGCCATCGTTGCGATACCGTCGCCCATAATTGTACGGTGAAGGCCCGGTTTCTTAAGATAGTCCTTACCGGTGACATTAGAGATTGCAAGCATGTCACCAACGTGTTCAACCGCGGGAGCAATCGCAACAGGGATCATAAATAGGATCGCGTTAATGTTGAATTCTGGTGCAACAAAATTGGGTAGTGCTATCCAAGCGGCTTCCGTCACTGGGCTAAAATCTACGACACCAAACATTAAGCTTACAGCGTAACCAACAAATATACCGCCAAAAATAGGCAGTAATCTCATAAAGCCTTTTGCAAATACACTAATAGAGATAACGGACAATAGAGATAAACTGGAAATCCATAGTGCAGCGTTAGCGTCAACAAGTTGAGTCCCATCAGGTGTTCTACCTAAAGCCATGTTGACGGCA
This sequence comes from Vibrio sp. DW001, assembly GCF_029016285.1. Lineage (NCBI taxonomy): Bacteria > Pseudomonadati > Pseudomonadota > Gammaproteobacteria > Vibrionales > Vibrionaceae > Vibrio > Vibrio sp. DW001. The sequence continues at coordinate 813,964 of NZ_CP091975.1, forward strand.
ACAGGCGCTAGTCCTAGGCCAATGACCATTATCACCGGACCTACAACAACAGGTGGAAGCAGTTTATGAATGACTTCCACGCCTTTAGCTTTGATTACCGCGCCAAGTACAATATACATAAAGCCAGCAGCCATAAGGCCACTCATTGTACCCGCTATACCCCAAGTCTGTACGCCGTACATTATCGGAGCAATAAACGCAAAAGAAGAGGCTAAGAAAATTGGGACAGAGCGTTTAGTGACAACTTGAAAAAGAAGCGTACCCACACCCGCACCAAATAGTGCTACGTTGGGGTCTAATCCAGTTAATAGAGGTACAAGAACAAGTGCTCCAAATGCAACGAATAGCATTTGTGCGCCCATAAGTACGTTAGTCATGATTCCCATCCAAAATAGTTAGTTAAATAAAATTCGCAGGATTCTATCATTTATGCAAACGTTTGCCTTGCGGTTTAGATCAAAAAAAAGCGCGAAAGTTAGGATAGTTTTACCGAGATAATGTTGAATGACGAATTGTTGAGATTGCTAGTGATCAAGTTCTCACTAGTTAACTTGGTAGTGTTCCTCTTTCTCGTTATACTAGAACTGCTTAACTTGTTTTATTCACCATTCATTTTTCTTAGGGGCAGCATGCGCTATTTAGTGGTTTTGTTTATTGGATTACTCGCTTTACCTATTCAAGCATCTGTAAAAGTCGATGTCTTTAGCTCAGAAGTTGTTTTAGATGATAATCAATCGGATGCGGAAAAAAGTGCCAAATCGCAGGGGTTGAAGCAGGTCATCATTAAAGCATCTGGTGATAAGAATGCGATCAACAGCCCAGTGGTTAAAAAAGCGCTAAACAAAAGCGGCGTATATCTTTCTCAAATTGGTTACGGAGATCAGTTTGGGCAGAAAAGTCTAAAGATGATTTTTAACCCACCTCAAATCCAGTCCTTGCTTAGTCAAGCCGATCTGCCTTATTGGTCGAATATTCGTTCTAGCCTTGTCGTTTGGGTTATCCAAGAGGGGCAGTACGGTCGCGAAATTTTGTGGGAACATACGGGCAGTAGTGCTTTAAATCAGATTAAATTCTTTTCAGATCTACGTGGTTTACCGATTACCGTTCCTGTGGGGGATATTGAAGACGTCACTAGTATCGCGGGACCTGATTTATGGGGTGGGTTTACGGCACCAATAAGTAAAGCAAGTCAGCGTTATGCGTCAGATGCTGTGCTTGTTATTCGCATTCAAAAAGCGGCTGACGGCAGTTATGTTCGTTGGACGTTGTATGATGAAAAACCAGAGTATATTGTGGAGTCTAAGCGCGAACCTGTTGTTGGAAGTGCGAGTGGAGATACCTTCAAAGCATTGGAAATAGCTATCGATGAAGTAAGTAATTACTACGCACGTAGAAGCTCAATTAAGTCGAGTGGAATATCAGAAAGTACGCTTAGCGCAAGATTTATTAACGTCGCATCTGTACAGAGTTTTTTTGCATTAGAACAAATTCTAAAAGGGCTAAACTCTGTCGCCAGTGTTGATGTTGACAACATTGTCGGCAATGAGGCGACGTTTACTATTCATTTACTGGGTTCTGAAATTGATTTTGAATCGGAAGTTATTCAGAACAACCATATTCGCAGGTTCGAACCAGAGGTGTTATTTATACCTAAGCCTAATGATAACAGCGTAGTACCTGAAATTGATGCCGTTACGAATAATGTGGGACCAGTGGAGAATAACACGGAGGTAGTATTGGCTGAGCAAGAAACAGGCAGTGCTGTTGCTCCGGTAATTGAAGAAGTCGCCGTTAATATCCCTCAAGAACCTAAGATTGTGGAAGTGACACCATTGTTTTTTGAATGGATAAAATAAACTCAAACACAGTTGCTTAGAGTATGTCCATTCCAAATAAAAAAGGCCCTATAGGGCCTTTTTTATTTGGGTAAATGACTATTTATCAAATCTCTCTTTTTCTTGTTTTTCTACTTCCGACAACCTTGGCAATTTCAGTCCTAGTTCTCTCCCTCTGTTTCTTGCATAAAGTACGTTTCCTGTAAAGGCACAGCAAACTAGCAGCAGTTCTATTGCTGCAATCCATCGTTCACCTTGGTCAACATATAGAATAGTGAGTGAATGCAGGAAGTAGAGCATCAAAACAAAGTTTGCCCAGGCGTGGGTATAGGCTTTACCCGTTAATATTCCTCTCAATGGAAATAGCAGTGGGATGCACCAACCAATAGCGGCCGTGAAAGGGTTAATATGAGGATGTGGCGAAATAAATATCTGCCATAATGCTACCCAGCATAAAAGTGAAAGGTATCCACAAAGTGCTAAATAACGGTATTGTTGGGTTTTAGGTAGAACCGGATTTTCTTCCATTATTCGCTCTCTAAACTATATCCAAGACTTGTTCTGGTGGGCGACCATGTCTTGCTTTGCCGTTAGCCACAACAATAGGACGCTCAATGAGTTTTGGGTTTTTTGTCATTGCTTGAAATAGCTGATCATCGGATAAACCGTCATCGGCTAAATCGAGTTCTTTATACAACGCCTCTTTGGTTCTCATCATACTGCGTACATTAGACAGCTCTAGCTGTGAATAAAGTGTCTTAAGGGTTTCAATTGATGGGCTGTTGTCTAGATACGTTACTATCTCAGGTGTAATACCGTTTTCTTCTAGAAGCTGTAAGGTTTGTCTGCTTTTTGAACACCTAGGGTTGTGATAAATCACGACTGTCATGGAGTTTCTCCTTTTTTAAGAATTATTGTAGTGATAAAAACCGATCGCGCTGAACCATAAGTTGGTCGACTCTCGCATCATACCTTGCTTGCTCTAGGCTACCAAGTGTCGCTAATTGACTTGCTTGAGTGAAGTTTTGCAGTGCTTTATTCCAATTCCCTTGAAGGGCAAGAATTTCGCCAAGAGCTGCGAGGTTTTCGTCTGATTTACCTAATTTACCATAGGCATCTGCAAGGAGTTGCCAACCATTCATATCATTGGGAAGTTCATGGGTGTATTTTTGTAATACGCTCACGGCTTTTTGATTTTCGTCACTTTTAATCAGAGCATTAGCATAGTTAACGATCAATACAGGGTTATTCGGTTTTTTACTCAAGGCATTTTCAAGCATTTGAACCGATTTGTTTGGGTTCTCTTGATAGATATACAGATCAGATAATGCATCAAGATAGAATTCGTTCAGAGCGTCTTGCTTGAGTAAAGCCGATAAAATAGGTTCTGCTTTCTCTAACTGTTTATTGTCGAGATAAACGAGCGCTTGCCCGTATTTATACGTCGGTTCTAGTGTTGGATTGTTTTTCTTTAGTCGTCTTTCAAACCAATCAAGCGAAGCTGCTGATTCTATGTTGGCGTATCTAGCGACGATTCTTGCTTTAGCAAGATGATATTCTATTGATGGGCCTAATTTCATAGGCGAGTATTTTTGTGCTCTTGCCCTTGAGTCAGTAATACGATCTTGTGGTAATGGGTGAGTAAGTAACATTGGTGGAGGCGTACTCGCGTAGCGATATTCATCCGCTAATCGACCAAAAAATGTTGGCATTGCGTAGACATCAAAACCGGCTTTGGCCAATGTGTTAATCCCAAATCGATCGGCCTCTTTTTCATTACTGCGAGTGTAGTTAATTTGACTTTGCATATTACCTGCAGTGGTCGCCGTCAGAGCAGCAATTCCGGCCTCAGGAGAGGCAATAGCAAGCAATAATGAACCAACTAACGCGGCCATTGTCGCCGGGGATCTTCTTGCTTGGTCTTCCATGCTTCTCGCTAAATGGCGTTGCGTTACATGAGCGATTTCGTGTGCCATTACCGAGGCGAGTTCACTTTCGCTACTTGCGTGTAAAAATAGACCGGAATGTAAGGCGACGTAACCACCAAAAAATGCGAATGCGTTAATGTTCCGGTCCCTAATCATAAAGAATCGAAATGGGGTTTTGACGTCTTCAGAGTTCGCAACCAGCTTATGGCCAAGGTTGGTAATATATTCGTTTAATACCGGGTCATTAATAATAGGGCGACTGGCTCGAAGCATGCGCATATAGGCATCACCGTAGATCAGTTCTTGATCAATAGTGAGGGTGCCAGCTGCTGCCGTACCAATATCAGGTAATTCGTTGTTATTGGCAATAGCGGGTAGAGTCAGCGTGGTTGCCATTACCAAAGCGATTAAGGACCGTGTTTTTTTAAGCATTTTTATTATATGAACTCCGAGATCGTTTCGAGTTAAGACAGCAAAAAACTGCCTTGGTTCGTCTTTGTCTTAGCAAATATAGCGAAATAAAGCGTGTTAGTTGTAGATTTATTTTTGTGACGTAAAAAGTTAAGTTGAAAAGAGAAGCCCTTTTTATCAAAACCCTTTACAATAATCTCTTTATAATAAGCATCACACAATAGAATGAAACCCTATATTCTTAATTTACGTGAAGAGCGTTGTCCTATGGCGCTATTAAGAGCCAAAAGGGAGCATGCCAATTCAGGTGGTAGAGCATTTATTATTCTGATTCGTGATTTGAGTTCTATGAGTGATATTGTTCGTTTTTTTGAAAGGCACCACATTTTAGTGCATGTTGAAGAAAGACAAGATCACTATGTATTGACAGTAAATAATAAGAGAAGCTATCTAGATGTTTGATATGGTTAGTCGTTGGTATAAAAGACGTTTTTCGGATCCACATGCAGCGAGTTTAATTGCCATTCTGCTCGTTGGATTTATTACCATCTATTTCTTCGGGCACTTACTCGCCCCTTTGTTAGTGGCCATAGTGCTTGCATACTTGTTAGAGTGGCCAGCTAGTCAATTGGTTCGTTTTGGTCTTCCGCGTGTTATCTCCGTTATGATGGTACTGCTCATTTTTGTTGGCGTTATGATTCTAGCCGTTTTCGGGTTAGTACCGACCATTTGGAATCAGGTTGGCAATCTAATCAATGATATACCGACTATGTATAATGGCTTCCAAGAATTTTTGAATACCATACCAGAGCAATACCCAGAACTTGCTAATCTTCAAATTGTTGAGTCTATCTTTGAAAATACCAAAACTCAGGTGTTGGGGTTGGGTGAAACAGTAGTAAAAGGTTCTTTGGCTTCGTTGATTAACTTGGCGGCGCTGGCTGTTTATATGATTCTTGTGCCGTTATTGATTTTTTTCTTGCTCAAAGACAAAGAGGAAATGTTGTCTATTTTGAGTGGTTTATTACCGCAGAACCGCCGTCTAGCCACGAAGGTTTGGCAAGAAATGAATCTACAAATAGCGAACTATATTCGCGGTAAAGTGGTTGAGATACTTATCGTGGGCTCTGCTAGCTACATAACCTTTGTTTTGTTGGATCTAAGATACTCAGCATTACTTGGTGTTGCCGTGGGCTTATCGGTTCTCATTCCTTATATTGGTGCGGCAGCCGTGACCGTCCCTGTAGCCATTGTTGGTTTGTTCCAGTGGGGTGTAACCCCTGAATTCTATTGGCTACTTGCCGCCTACGGTATTATTCAGGCACTAGATGGAAATGTATTGGTGCCAGTATTATTCTCAGAAGCCGTCAATCTACACCCCGTTGCGATTATAGGTGCAGTGCTTGTTTTTGGTGGGATGTGGGGGTTCTGGGGCGTGTTCTTTGCTATTCCTCTTGCCACGTTGGTGAAAGCGGTATGGAACGCGATTAAGAATCAGGAAACCTCTGGTGCATTAACGATTGAAGAGTAAAAATTCCGTCATTCCAGTTTTAACGGGAATGACGGTTATATTCGCGGTACTATTTATTCAAGTAATCAAGAATGACTTCATGATGGGTTTTGGTTTTAAATTTATTGAAGACCTGCTCAATGACACCGTCTTCATCAATTAAGAATGATATTCGATGAAGGCCGTCGTAAATTCTGCCCATAAACTTCTTCTCACCCCAGACGCCAAACTGGTCTGCTGCTGCATGATCTTCATCTGATAGAAGCGTGAAGTTGAGCTCATCTCTTTCGATAAATTTACCTAGGCGTATTACCGGGTCGATACTTACACCTAGTACAACCACGTTGTGATCATCTAACTGCTTCTTTATGTCTCTAAGTCCTTGAGCTTGGACAGTACATCCAGGGGTCATCGCTTTTGGATAAAAATAGAATAGTACTTTCTTTCCTTTAAAATCAGATATAGAGGTTTCTTTCCCATCTTGGTCGAGCAAAGTGACATTAGGCGCACGTGTCCCTGCCGTTAATGTATCCATTACAGACTTCCTTTTATTGGCTGTTTTTTATAAAATTTAGAGAACCTTGCACCGTTAATGTTGCACAAAGTTGATTGAATTCTTCTTGTAACTGCATCAAATTATATTCTGCCTCAACCGTGGCACTCATCGCGATTTGGAATAAATTGTTATCACTGCTTAATTTATGTTTATCAATAGTTTGAGCACTCAGCGATGCTAAACCAATATTTCGATCGGCGAAAAACTGAGTAAATTGCTCGGTTAATCCCTTCTTATCATCAGATTCAATAAAAACCTCAATAGTGTAGCAGTGAGAAAGGTCTTGATGAGGGGAGGTTCGCTTCATCATGGTGATGAGCCCGTGTTCTTGACCAAGAACAGGGAGAGTGGTCTCCACGCGAGTAATATGGTTGGCGTTTCCTGAAACCAACATTAACAAAGTGAACTCACTGCCAAATAGTGCGATTCTGCTATCTACGATGTTACATCCTGAGCGGGTAACAAGATGAACAACTTGGTTGCATATACCAGGGCGGTCTGTTCCTACAGCTGTGATTACTAGGTGTTGAGACATAATATTTAATTTTTTAATGTGTTATTTATAAATACTAGCACAGTTGGTATTTGGATAAATAACAAACGAGTTTTCGATGGGTTGTTAGATTAATGGATAAATGTGCAATTATTCCACCGTTTAGTGTAAAACATCACACTTTAATCCCTTGTGTTACCTGAGTTTCATGCATTATTATGCAAGTAGTGAAATTAAAGGGAGATAGACATGTTTTCAGGAAGTATTGTTGCGTTAGTTACCCCATTCAAAAGTGATGGTGAAGTTGACTACGACGGCCTAAAAAAATTGGTTGATTTCCATGTGGAGTCAGGCACCGATGGTATTGTCGCTGTTGGAACCTCTGGTGAATCAGCTACGTTAACGATTGAAGAGCATGTTAAGGTAGTGAATAAAATAGTTGAGTGTGCTGATGGCCGTATTCCTGTAATAGCCGGTACAGGGGCGAATGCAACTCACGAAGCCGTAACGTTTAGTCGCTTGCTAAATAATTCTGGTATTGTTGGTGTCCTCAGCGTGACGCCTTATTACAACAAGCCAACGCAAGAAGGCTTATATCAACACTTCAAAGCGGTGAATGATGTAAGTGAAGTGCCAGTTATTCTTTATAATGTGCCCGGACGTACTGCGGTAGACTTGTTGCCAGAAACGGTCGCTCGCTTGTCGAAGCTTGAAAACATTGTTGCGCTTAAAGATGCAACCGGTGATTTAGAAAGAGTTGCCATTCACCGTGAACTTTGTGGCAAAGATTTCGTCTTACTAAGTGGTGATGATGCTACCGGAGTAGAATTTGTCCGATTAGGTGGTCAAGGTGTTATTTCGGTCAGCAATAATGTCGCGGCGAAGCCGATGGCAGAACTGTTCAATCTTATGAAAGAAGGTAAGTACGAAGAAGCCGCTGAGATTGATAAACGTTTAACATCACTACATAAAAATTTATTTGTTGAAGCAAATCCAATCCCAGTTAAGTGGGCTGTTCATCAGATGGGCCTTATTGATGATGGCAGTATGCGTTTGCCGCTGACAGTGCTTTCTGAAGAAGCACAGCCTGTTGTAAAGCAAGCGTTAATCGAAGCTGGAATATTATAAGTTAGAAAATAAATTCGAGATGGATTCATTCTTATCTCGAATTTTATTAGGAGTGCTAATGAAGTTTTCTCATCAGCTAGTGATTGGTTCACTGGCTGTTCTTGTTTTAAGTGCGTGTTCAGGTAGTCCAGAACAAAGACGCCAAGCTAAAGATGATTTCGGATATCTTGAAACCGTTCCTTTTGAAGGTTGGACAGTTCAAGAAGGAGCGAAAGGCGAGTTTTATCCCAATTATGAGATTCCTACGGGAGATTTTGATGGAAATATAGGCCGTAGTGTCGATATTCGTCCCCCTCAACAGATATTGGAACTCATACCCGGTGCTCGCTCTGAGCTCAAGGATGGGGTTGTAACGATGTGGCTTATCCGAGAGGATGAAATGAACAGCGTATGGACAACAGTCCAAGAGATGGTTCTCGAGAGGGATATTAAACTTAGAGTTAATAACGATAAATACATCGAAACGGATTGGATTTCATGGCGTTCAGAAGACGAAGAGAAACTGATTGAGGCTCGCTATTTGTTTGAACAATTTAACGCGAATAGTCGCTATGGGTTTCGTGTTAGCCTCATTGATTGGCGAGAGAATGGTTCTGCTGAAGAAGTAAGTCGTACCAATAAAGAAAGGTACAATACATTTATGACAAATGTTATTACGTCGACCTACGATCAAAAACTGAGAACAGAAGCAAACCGAAAAGCGCTTCAACTTGTTAAGCAAATTCCGATAAGCATGGGTAAGGATAGAAGTGGCTTGCCTGTTATTATTGCACGTGCTCCATACAATGTTTTTTGGCAGCGTGTAGTCAGCGTATTACCTGAGGTTGGTTTCCAGCTTGAAGAACGTAATCAGTCAGAAGGTTTGATCAAGGCCAAGTACTCGGAACCAGATGATGAGTTCTGGACCTCTATCGGTACTAAGCCTCTTAGTCTAGAAAGCAAAACGTATACCTTCCTTTTGGGGGATATGGGGAACCGAACCTCGATTAACGTTACCGATAGTGCGGGTAAACCTGTTACTGCCGAAGTACTAGAATCGATTGTTCCTACCCTTGCTGCTGTGATTGCAAAACAAGAGTAACGTTAAAATTAAGTAATAAAAGGGACACTATTTTGTGTCCTTTTTTGTTTGCTTTTGACGTTCTTTATCTAGTTCGTTTAGTCTGTCTAAATCACTTTTTTTCTTGTCTGGTTGGCCAAACTTCATATTGGCGGTGTACTTAAGTGCCGCAATGTTACCCACTACGACACTGAGTATAATAATGCTGATCACCCAAGGGTTTAAAAGAAAATCAATCATGTTATTAATCCTTGCAAATATTGGTGATGTATTGTGAGTAGATAGTATCAAAATTGGCTGTAATGGTTTGTAAATCCAACACATCTTCTATTGCTAGTGTTTCTAATATTAATGAGGCTGACAATTCAGCTAAATATGCTTCGCTACTTTCTCGATGGCTTATATGCCAAGGTTCTGCTGCAACGCCTCCGAGATCTCTTTTGTACGGAAAGAAAAAACCAAAGAGCGAAAGGTGTTCACACAGCCAGTTATAAAAAGGTGCCTGATGGCCCGTTAAATATTCCCATGGCTCCAATTGTAACCTACTGCCATGAGGCAATAGGTTTTTTGCATAAATGTCGAGATCAGTGCCCCAATGGTGCCGACTCGCGCCCGGCAAGGCTGACCATCGCAAGATAGCAAATAGGCGCTGTTGCTCAGTGAGCGTACTAAAAACAATGGGTTGGCTTTGATCGTCTAGTATGACGGCTTGACCCGAACACTTTCTATTCCAGATTGACTTTTGTCGTTGGAAATCTCGAAACCCACTTGCTACCTCTAGTTGGAATCCAGCCTTACTGGCAGCAATAACAAGACGCTCTATATCTTGTTCTATCAAATAGTTGACCTTGATAGATTGATATTCAGTCTGAATAACCTTTAGGTGAGATTCAGTTAACCCTGTTAATTGCTGCTTATTCATTCGATCACATCGTCGCAGAGGCTTACTTCCATCCTCTGTCTACTCATATCTAGTGTCATAGAGCTAACAGCTTTTGAAGCGTTTTCTCATACATGTCGGTCAGTTTTTCTAGATCAGCGATGTTGACGCATTCGTTTACTTTGTGAATGGTAGCATTTACTGGTCCAAGCTCGATTACCTGACAGTTCATACGGGCGATAAAACGACCATCTGACGTTCCCCCTGTGGTGAGGAGTTGTGGTTTGGTATGATTGATCTCTTCAACGGCTTCAACAACGGCTTCTAACAACGCCCCATGATCGGTTAAAAATGGGTCACCATTAAGTGTCCAATTTACATCATAATCTAACCCATATGAATCGAGTGTAGAGTGAATTCGACGTTTTATCTCATCATTATTTAGCTCAGTACTAAAGCGCATATTAAACTGTACGTTAAATTCTCCAGGGATCACATTTGATGCCCCCGTTCCTGCGTGCAGATTTGGGATTTGAAAGCTAGTGGGTGGGAAGTAAGCATTGCCATCATCCCATTTTGTTGTTACTAATTCGGATAGTGCTGGTAGCGCTTGATGTATGGGGTTATTTGCCAAATGAGGATAGGCAACATGACCTTGAATACCCTTAACTTTAATGTCACCGGTGATCGAACCTCGGCGACCATTTTTGACAATATCACCCGTGAAATGAGTGCTTGAAGGTTCACCTACAATACACATATCAATATTCTCATTGCGAGCCATCAGTGTTTCAATCACTTTGACCGTACCATTAATGAATGGCCCTTCTTCATCCGATGTGATAAGAAAACCTATCGATCCCTTATGATCGGGGTGTTGAGCAATAAAGCGCTCCACAGCGACAATCATACAAGCTAAAGAGCCTTTCATATCCGCAGCACCACGACCATGCAGATGGTCATCGATAATAGTCGGTTCAAAAGGTGGGGTATGCCACTGCTCTAAAGGACCAGACGGCACTACATCTGTATGCCCAGCAAAGGCGAATAAAGGTGCTTCAGTACCGCGACGGGCCCAAAAGTTGGTGGTATCGTCAAATACCATCACCTCAATGTTGAACCCCAATGCTTTCAGTCTATCTATCATGACTACTTGGCATCCGGCATCTTCAGGTGTGACGGATTGTCGACTGATCAAATCTTTAGCTAAAGCCAATACTGGGCTGTCATTCATGTTAGAAAAATCCTTTTACTTGAAAATGTCTGAATATTGAGGGGCTTTAAAGCCAATATGAAGCTGACCGTCTACGTTAAGTATAGGTCGCTTAATCATGGCTGGATGTTCTACCAGCAATGGAACGACAGATTGTTGATCTATGCTCTCTTTTTGCTCTTGAGTCAATTGACGATAAGTTGTCCCTCTTTTATTCAGTACCTGCTCCCAGCCTAGTTGCTGGCAAAAACCTTCAACGAGGTTGTTATCTACCCCGTTTTTACGGTAATCGTGAAAATCAAAACTGATATCTGCCTCTTGTAACCATTTTTTGGCTTTTTTTATGGTGTCGCAGTTTGGAATACCGTACATGGTAATAGTCATCTTTATTCCTTTATTGTCGCTTTAACGTGAATCCTATCAGGAACCTGCCTATCAAACAAAATAACAACAAAATCTAATCTATGACATATTTCTTCCTGCAGGCAGTTAACTCTTGGAAATACGAGTAGGTCGACCATCAAGGTATGGCTGGATTATGTCTTGATAAGGGACTAGTTGAGTATGCATAGACCCCCACATATCAACATTAAACCGTTTTTTGTACGGTTCAGTGTTCCCAAGATATCGGGATTGTATTAGTCTTACGATTGAAAAAAATAAACTATAATTAACAATAAATTAACGTCTATTACCCAAAGAGTTGTCTATGAATAATATTCTCAATTTTAAAGGCCGCATCATTACCGCGGCAATCACTTTCCTGATTTTATCGATGGGTATTTTATCCTATGTCTCATTTAACCGGTTGGCTACTGTCGCGACACAAGGAGCCGATAGTTATTCGATGTTGCGCATTCAACACGGTGCAGAGCAAACATCAGGTTTTATTAGAGGTATAAAGCAAGATATTGAGGTTGCAGCTGATCTATTTATTGGTTTGAAAGGTGATGATGAGGTGATGTCACTGCTAACTAATATCGATAAATTGTCAGATGCTACGGCTATTGTTGTGGGCTATGAAGATGGTAGTGCCTTGAATAGTAACAAAGGTCGGTACGACGAAGGTAAATACGATCCGAGAGTACGAGGCTGGTATACTGCTGCAAAAAATAGCCGAAAAACTATTATAACGGATATCTATACAGGTAAATCAACGGGTACGCTAATGGTCAGTATCGCCACGCCTTTTTACTCGAATAGTAAACTTGATGGCGTACTTCTTGCGGATGTAGAGCTGACAGCACTGACCAGAATTGTTGAAAAATCCGTGTTCAATGGTGCCATTGCGGCGTTATATGACAATACCGGATTGACTATCGCATCAACGGGCGAAGTTGATGTTCCTGGTCAATCCCGCCTTTCAGATTTTGCTGAATTGGTTGGGGTTGAAAACGCGATGTTGACCGAAGATAAAGGCGTGTTTGAGTTCTCACTGCTTGGTACGGACAAAGTCGCATTTTTCCAGACTATTCAGCTAACGGATGCCACTAAGTGGCACATATTGGTAGGATTGGATAAATCGGTTGTCTACAAGGTTCTGGATGAATCATTAGCTTCTTCCGTTATCACGACAATAATACTGGTTATTGTTTCTGCCATACTGCTTTCACTGGTGCTTGCTCAAGCTTACAAGCCAGTATTGGCGCTAAAGAAGACCGTGCAAGACCTTTCAAGCGGAAATGGTGACCTTACCAAACGTCTACCAATCACGAGATCGGATGACCTTGGTCAAATATCAGAAAATATCAATATCTTTGTGGAAAACTTACAGAACATGATGCTGGATATTTCGCAGGCATCGACCCACATTAGCGGTAGCATTTCCGGCTTGCAGGAACTGACAAGAAACAATGCCTCTGTACTAGGTCAGCATAAAAGTGAGACAGATCAAGTGGTTGTCGCTCTGGATGAAATGAGCGCCACATCAAATGATGTCGCTAAAAATACCGCTGATGCAGTTGAATTTACAGGTAAAACAAATACCCAAGCAGAAGAGTCAAAGCGGGTCGTGACCGGAGCAACTCAGACAGTAAGTGAACTCGTTGAGCGAGTTGAGGAAGCTTCTGGCCATATTAATCAAATGGGCAATGAGATTTCTGAAATTGCGGATGTGCTTAAGGTCATTGGTGATATCGCGGATCAAACCAATCTGCTCGCACTAAATGCGGCTATCGAAGCGGCACGAGCAGGAGAGCAGGGACGTGGGTTTGCTGTTGTAGCAGATGAAGTTCGCGCATTGGCATCTCGAACTCAACAAAGTACCTCTGAAATTCAAGGTACCATCAATCGGTTAACTAGTAGCTCAGAGAAGGTGATTAGTACCATGATCAGCACTAAATCCAGCTGTGAAGATGCTTCCACTCAGACATCTCTGGTTGTTACTGATCTGGACCAGATCAGTAATTCAGTTGAGGGGATCAATAATCTAAACTTGCAGATTGCCACAGCAGCAGAACAGCAGAATTCCGTTGCTGAAGAGATTACTCGTAATATGACGAAGATTCAGGAAATGGTTCAGCTTATTTCCGCGAGTGGAGTGGATGCTGACAATGAAGCCTCGGCGCTCGCGGCGGCAAATAGTCAACTGACAAGTATTGTCGGACGTTTTAAGCTTCAGTAATTATTACGTTGTTCCGCTTATAGTAGGTTGACGGTTTTTAATAAAAGGTCAGAAGCTTTTCGTTCTGACCTTTTTGATGCACGTCACTTAGTGCATTTATCGCCAATCTTAAGTGCAGCTTCACCTTATCGTTAAAGAATACATCTGCTCAAAGTTTGTAATGTCATATAGGGTAGTTATCACTTTTATTCCCTTTATTGTCGATTTAAGGTAAACCCTATCAAGAACCTTCCGATCAGATAAAATAACAATTAATTGTAATCTATTGCACATATTTCCCTAAATGGAATTAAGAATGTGCACTTATTGATCGAACGCAAAAACAATCATAGGGAAAAAGAAATAATGGCACACGTTGTCAATTTTATTTATTGAAATCAATAGTCCTCTAGACAAAGTAGTAATGGAGATATCGATGGAGTTGAGTCCTGTTTTTGCGAGAAGGCTGTATTTGGCGCTTTTAGTAGAAAATTTAGATAGGCCGAATGTGCCTAAATTGATCGAAAAAACTGGATGGCCGCGTAGGACTATTCAAGATGTGCTGAAAGCATTACCTGGCATAGGGATTGAACTTATGTTTGTTCAAGATGGCCGAAGGCATAATGATGGGTACTATCAGTTATCTGATTGGGGGCCTTTTGATAGCCAATGGGTTCTGGAACGCAAAGTCGAAATAGCATCTACACTCGGTTTTCGTTGAACCTAAATTATAATAGATTACTTTTTATATGAAAGAAGCGCCTTACAATAGATGTCGGCGCTTTTTGTTTAATTAAGGCCGTTATTTATGATGTTAATCGGAAGAGATAAGTCGCCATCGGGGTAATTGCACAGGTAAGCGGTGCCAACGAATGTGACTGATGTTGCAAAATCAATTGGACTGAGCAAAAAGACAGTATTTGCACCCATTTCATGCGCATGGTTTTTCATCTCGTTTAACGCCCCTCGAATCATGGTGTCGTTAGCAAAGAAAAGGTAGCTATACCAATGACCTTCATTGCCGGTTACTTCGCCCCTCCATTCACAATATTGAAATCGGTAAACGCTATCCGTACGAATATGTACCTGAGAAGCCTCAGAGAGCAAAGTCTTGCTAGGTATGCTACACCCGACCAAGAAGCTGACACAAAAAAAAGAGAACCATTTTATCATGACGACCCTAACCTAGAGATAAATAAGCAATAAATGCAATCCAGCTTACTAATAGTAGTAGCCATGGGGCTAATTGGTTGCTTTTTTTAGTAGGTGCAGGCTCGATTTGCGCAGTCTGAGTATCGTTTTGATCATTGGATGCAGTTTGTTTCTCTTTTTGATGCTTTTTTCGTGCTCGATCGGCTTGTCGATTTTTCTCTTTTTGCTGTTTTTTATATAGAGCAATGCCCTTTTCTATACCCTGAGCAATCAGTTTTGTTTGGTCTTTAGTTTGCCCTGGCTTTTGTGTTGCTTTGGCTATTTTCATTGCTTCCGCTTGTGATTCAGGTGAGATCTGGTTTTTATTGATTGTCATAGAGATTCTTACAGAAAAATGAGTAACCTACATAGATTATATGATATATCCTCTTAGATAAATAAATTGATGTAGTTAGTGATAAGTGCGTTATTCAATAGAAGAGTATGACAGTGACGGATTCTTAAAAGCGCCCAAATTACTGTGGGTAGGCTGGTTATTTTTAGCCAAGGCTTGGATCATCTTCATCGTCGCGGGAGCGAGCAGGGATATGGGAGCGAAGCTTTTAGAAATCATATACCCCGTACATGCAGCGTTATATCTTGGCTTGATCATGGGTTTTCCTGTGCTGGTCCTAATTTGGCTACTTGGTCTTCGCAAACCGGATCGAAAAAGGATCTGTAGAGTGGTTTCATATGGAAAAATCACAACGATATTAACGATATTGATCCAGATGGGGCTCGTTATCTATCAAATCTATCTTGATAATATTCAATTTGGTTGGGCGAATGCAGTTACGCTGTTAGGTCTCATTTGGTTGATGATCTATATTTCGAGAAGTAAAAGAGTAAAAGATTGTTTTCGTTCACCGTTATTAAGCTAAGAGAATGCATGGATAGTTTTAATTCAGTACATTCAATTATATATAATATAAATTAACTCGTTAGATGAATTTTTTGGAGACACGTTATGGCAAAATATCAAACTGCTATCGTCCCTGGGGCGGGACCATTCGCACTTTATGTCCAAATTAAGGTTAAATCACAGCCAAAAAAAGTAGTGCAGCAGTTAAAAATGATACCGGCATTGGTGGAAGAACTGAATAGAAGCCAAGTGAATGCCGATTTGACCTCTTCCATTGCGTTTAGCAAATCATTTTGGAGCCAAACTAATCAACCTGTCCCTGACGAGTTAATCGATTTTATTCCTCTTGGTGAAGGAACAATTATTGCGCCTGCAACGGATGTTGATGTGCTCATTCATTGTCATTCTAATCGTCATGATTTGCATTTTTATCTGCTTCGGAAATTAATGACAGAAATTTCAGAGTATGTGGATATTGTGGATGAAACCTATGGTTATCGTTTTATGGATGCCAGAGATATGACGGATTTCATAGACGGAACAGAAAATCCAGTTGGTGACGAAAGAAGAGACGTTGCAATTATTCCTGACGGTATCTTTTCTGGTGGCAGTTACGTTATGGCTCAACGATTTATTCATAATTTACCAGCATGGAATAGATTATCGGTAACAGCACAAGAAAAGGTCATTGGACGAACCAAGCCCGACTCCATTGAGCTTGATGATGTTCCTGTTGCCTCGCATGTAGGACGTGTCGACATAAAAGAAGAAGGGCAGGGGCTGAAAATTGTTCGACACAGTTTGCCTTACGGTTCGGTTACTGGCGATCATGGTTTATTATTCCTTTCTTACTGTAACACCCTACATAACATCAAAGTTATGCTAGAGAGTATGTATGGTGTTAGTGATGGAAAAAGTGATCAAATGTTACGCTTTACTCAAGCAGTAACGGGTGCTTATTTCTTTGCACCATCAAGTGAAATGTTACAAGCATTAGAGGTTTAATCGACCTTGTATTCTTTCCTCAAAGAGAGCCAATTCTAGGCTCTCTTTTTCCTAAAGTTTTTCGCTGAAGCGCCGATAACAGCCTGAGATCCCTATTTAAGAAGGCGCTATGGCTGTTACTGTTAATACCAATGTTTCTGCATTGATTGCACAACGAAACCTAAGTCTGTCAACGAATATGTTGAATCAGTCTTTAGAACGCTTGTCTTCAGGAAACCGTATTAATAGCGCCAAAGATGATGCTGCAGGTCTACAAATCTCCAATCGCCTCAATTCTCAAATGCGTGGTTTAGATGTCGCTGTTCGTAATGCAAATGATGGTATTTCTATTATGCAGACGGCAGAAGGCGCCATGAAAGAGACCACCAACATTCTCCAACGAATGCGAGATCTCTCTCTTCAGTCATCGAATGGCTCGAATAGTAAGTCCGAGCGAGTGGCTATTCAAGAAGAGATGACGGCGCTAGATGATGAACTTAATCGTATTGCCGAAACGACATCATTTGGTGGTAATAAATTATTGAATGGTAATTTTGCTAGTGCGTCCTTTCAAATAGGCGCATCGTCAGGTGAGGCCGTTCAAGTAGATTTAGAAAACATGCGTTCTGATACTAAGAATATGGGTGGGTTTAGTTACATTGCTAACGGATTGGCTGATAAAGAATGGCAAGTTAAGCCCGGACAGAATCATTTGGTTATGCAGTTCACCAATAATCGTGGTCAAGATGAAACGATTCATATAAAAGCGAAGCATGGCGACGATATTGAAGAGTTAGCCACTTACATTAATGGACAGACCGATACGGTATCGGCGTCAGTGAATGAGGATGGGCAGTTACAGATATATATAGCAGGTGATAAAGCAGGCAGTAGAATGAGTTTTGGCGGTAATCTTGCCAATGAACTTGAGATGTCTGGTCCAATCATCGAAACTGTGCATGATTTAAACCTTACCACTGTAGGGGGCTCTCAAAGAGCGGTTGCTGTTATAGATAGTGCGATGAAGTTTGTTGATAGCCATCGTTCAGAGCTTGGTGCTTATCAAAATAGGTTTAGTCACGCGATAAGTAATCTCGACAATATTCACGAGAATATAGCCAGTTCTAAGAGTCGAATCAAAGATACCGACTTTGCTAAAGAAACCACGCAGATGATAAAACAACAAATACTTCAACAGGTGAGCACGACTGTTCTAGCACAGGCGAAACAAACGCCTAATTTAGCACTAACCCTGCTGGGTTAAATTCAACGACGGCTCTCGGCCGTAAATTGAAGAACTTTAGCCTTTACTTTAAAAAACTGACTATTTTATTACTCTCTTCACGTTTTCCTGCTCAGAGGCATTTTTTTCTGATTTTTCTAAAATTTTTTCTAAAGAATTCCCAATATAAGCCGTTATAAAAAGTAACTTTGAGAGAACTACTTGGTTTTCCGAGACGTCGGAAACCGCTTTAACGGAAAATCAATTGGAGAATCACCATGGCAGTAAATGTAAATACAAACGTAGCCGCAATGACAGCACAACGTCACTTGTCTGGCGCCGCGAGCGACCTAAACAGCTCAATGGAACGCCTATCTTCTGGCTTTAAAATCAACAACGCAAAAGACGATGCAGCGGGTCTACAAATCTCGAATCGTTTGAATGCACAAAGCCGTGGCTTAGACGTAGCAGTACGAAATGCAAACGACGGTATTTCGATTGCCCAAACCGCTGAAGGCGCGATGAAAGAAACATCGAACATCCTTCAACGTGTTCGTGATTTGTCACTTCAATCTGCCAACGGCTCTAACTCAAAACAAGAGCGTGTAGCGATTCAAGAAGAAGTAACAGCACTGAACGACGAATTAAACCGAATAGCGGAAACCACATCATTCGGTGGTAACAAACTGCTTAACGGCACACACGGAACGAAATCTTTCCAAATCGGTTCGGATAATGGTGAAGCGGTCATGCTTAGCCTAAAAGACATGCGTTCAGATAATGCGATGATGGGCGGTAGCGCTTACAAAGCGGAGAATGGTCAAGGTAAAGATTGGGCTGTATCTAAAGATGCAACAATGGTTATCGGCTTGACGAACAAATCTGGCGATGTACAAGAATTTACCGTTAATGCGAAAGCTGGCGACGATATTGAAGAGCTAGCAACGTACATCAATGGTCAGCAAGATGCAGTGAGTGCTTCTGTTGATGAAGATGGTCGTCTACAAGTTTTTGCTGGTAACAACACGGTTCAAGGCGAAGTATCATTCAGTGGAACCCTAGCGGGTGAGCTTGGTATGGGCCCAGCAACGGCGGTAACGGTCGATACTCTTGACGTGACTTCTGTCGGTGGAGCGCAAGAAGCGGTTGCTGTTGTAGATGCAGCGATGAAGTATGTGGACAGCCATCGAAGTGAGCTTGGTGCATTCCAAAACCGTTTCGACCACGCAATCAATAACCTAGACAACATTAACGAGAATGTTAACGCGTCTAACAGCCGAATCAAGGATACTGACTTCGCGAAAGAAACCACCGCGATGACTAAGTCTCAAATCCTGCAACAGGCATCAACGTCAATACTTGCTCAAGCGAAGCAAGCACCGAATACAGCACTTAGCTTACTCGGTTAATTCTGACAACAACACCCGTTGTCATCTCCTTAAACCCAGCCTATATGGCTGGGTTTTGTTGTCTTAAGGAAAGCGACGTCAGCCTATATAGGCATCTTAAATCGAGAATCGAACAACGTGAGTAAAGAAAGAGGACGAAATTTGTTCCGTTTTAGTTTTTAAAGGTATAAAAAAACCGCTGATGTAAACATCAACGGTTTCTATTTCGTTACTAAGCGCTAATCGAATGAATTATTTCGTTACGCGTAGAACTGGGTTCTCACCAACAACAACAGAACCAGAAAGTTTATTTAACTCTTTGATTTCGTCCATGTTAGATATAACCACTGGCGTTAAAGTTGATTTTGCATTTTCTTCTAGGAAGGCAAGATCAAATTCAATTACTGTGTCGCCTACTTTCACTGATTGACCTTCTTCAGCGATACGCGTAAAACCTTGACCTTTCAGCTCAACAGTATCAATACCGAAGTGAACAAACAACTCAACACCGTCATCCGACTCAATAGAGAAAGCGTGGTTTGTTTCAAAGATTTTACCAATAGTTCCGTTTACTGGAGCTACCATCTTGTCACCAGAAGGTTTGATCGCGATGCCATCGCCAACAATTTTTTCTGCAAAAACAACATCTGGCACATCTTCGATGTTAACAATTTCACCAGATATTGGTGCGATGATTTCGATTGCCCCCGCATCAGCGCTATCATCAGATACTAGCTTTTTAAGCTTGTCAAACAGACCCATGTCGTGCTCCTAAACGTTTAATTTTATTCTATTCTATTGGATTATATTAGCAGATGGATTTTTCTGCGATAAATTTTTCAACATGAGCTTCAATTTCTGCCGCAGTCGCCATTTCTAAAGCTTCATCAGCCATAGCTTTAACTTCTGCGTAATCCGCACCACGGATTATTTTCTTAACGCTAGGAATTGAAATACCACTCATACTAAATTCGTCTAGGCCCATACCCAGAAGAAGTAGAGTTGCGCGTTCATCACCAGCCAACTCACCACACATACCAGTCCACTTACCTTCTTTGTGAGAGGCATCAATCACTTGCTTGATAACAGTTAATACAGCAGGCGATAGTGGATTGTATAGGTGAGAAATCAGTTCATTACCACGGTCTACAGCTAGAGTATACTGGGTTAAGTCGTTAGTACCAATACTAAAAAAAGAAACTTCTTTTGCTAAATGGTGTGCAATTGCCGCTGCTGCTGGAGTTTCGACCATAACGCCGATCTCAACTTCCTCGTCAAACGCTAAGTCTTCAGCACGAAGTTCAGCTTTATACTCTTCAATTGCTTGTTTAAGCTCACGAATCTCTTCAACAGAGATGATCATTGGGAACATGATACGAAGTTTGCCATGCGCAGAGGCGCGTAGAATACCGCGAAGTTGGTCACGAAGAATTTCACGACGATCTAAGCTGATTCGAATGGCACGCCAACCAAGGAATGGGTTCATTTCTTGGGGTAGGTCTAAATAAGGGAGGTCTTTATCACCACCTATATCCATAGTACGGATAATAACGGCTTCGCCTTCCATTGCCTCAGCAACTTCTTTATAGGCTTGGTATTGTTCTTCTTCTGTTGGTAGAGAAGTACGATCCATAAACAGAAATTCAGTACGGTATAGACCCACACCTTCACCACCGTTACGAATGATACCATCACAATCTTTAACAGTACCGATGTTACCGCATACTTCAACTCTGTGGCCATCAGTAGTAATAGCGGTAAGATCTTTTAGTTTTGCTAGTTCTTCTTTTTCTGCGATGAAAGTATCACGGATACTTCGCGCTTCAGTAAGCTCTGTTTCAGAAGGGTTAACAATAATTTTGTTGTTGATTGCATCTAGAATCAACATGTCACCGTTCTTAACTTGAGCCGTGACATTGTTTGTACCAACAATAGCTGGAAGCTCTAAAGAGCGAGCCATAATGGATGTGTGTGATGTACGCCCACCAATGTCACATGCAAAACCCAATACGTAGTCTAGGTTGATTTGTGCTGTTTCAGAAGGGGTTAGGTCGTAAGCGACAAGAATGACTTCTTCATCGATATTGCTAAGAGAGACGAGGTTAATGCCAAGAGCATTTTTAACAAAACGTGAACCGATATCGCGGATATCTGTTGCGCGTTCTTTTAGATATTCATCATCTAAAGATTCTAGTGCTACCGCTTGCTCTTCAATAACCGTATAGATTGCATTATCAACATGCATCTTGTCATGTTTTACGAGTGTTAAAATTTCTGCCTCTAACTCTTCGTCTTCAAGCAACATGATGTGGCCTTCGAAAATGGCTTCTTTTTCTTCGCCAAATGTTTCTAGAGCTTTTTGTTTGACAATATCAAGTTGATACGCGGATTTATCACGTGCTTCGTAGAAGCGTTTAACTTCAGCTTCAACTTGGTCGTCAGAAATTGAGTGAGTATTTAGAACAATTTCGTCTTCTTGAAGAAGTAGTGCTTTACCAAAAGCAATACCAGGAGATGCTAGAATGCCGGAAATCATAGCCTTACCTTAATTTGGTCAACAGTAAAAGAGAGTAGAGTGGTTAACTAAGTATATGTAGTAGAGTTTTGCCGCTAAGTCCAACAAAGCCATTTTGCTTTTAACAAAATGGCCTTGTATTTTGGAGTGCTTGGCTGTTACTCAAGGGTATCCATAAGTGCTACTAGGTGGTCTACAGCAGCTTGAGCCTGTGGGCCTTCAGCAGATAGAGTAACAACAGTACCTTTAACTAGGCCTAGAGTTTGAAGCTTGAATAAGCTTTTTGCGCTAGCGCTTTTACCGTTAGAAGTCACAGTGATATCTGCGTCGAATGATTTAGCTTCTTTAACAAACTGAGCCGCTGGACGAGTGTGAAGACCGTTTTCCGCAGTGATTTCTACTTGTTTTTGATACATGTGATATTACCCCAATCGATTTATTTATTGTTTAAGTACTAGTTTAACTTAACGATATGTCTTGCCCACAAATACAAAGTGAAAATAAGACATATGTAAAACCATTTACCAGTAAGATAAGGTATTTGTATGTAAAATATACCTTATCTCTTAATTTTCTATCTATATTGTTTTATTTCTAGCTTCAAAATAAAACATATCCTGATAGTACCAAACGATTTACAGGGATCAACAAAAAAGCCCCATAAAGGGGCTTTTTTAACGCAAAATTTGATTTAAGCACACTTTTATTACAAATTTACTGCGCGTTTTCTTTTTCTGTAAACAATCCAGAAAATAGAGCGGTACTTAGGTAGCGTTCACCAGAACTTGGTAATAAGGTCACAATAGTCTTACCTTCAAATTCAGGTAACGCTGCAATGCGGTTCGCTGCTACAACGGCTGCACCCGATGAAATACCAGCAAGAATACCTTCTTCTTCCATTAATCGGCGAGCCATTTCAATCGCTTCATCAGATGTGACGGACTCTACGCGGTCAATCAACGACAGATCTAGGTTTTCAGGGATAAAGCCTGCACCGATACCCTGAATCTTATGTGGGGAAGGTTGGATATCATCACCGGCTAATGCTTGGGCAATCACTGGAGATTCTGCTGGTTCAACAGCAACCGAAGTAACCGCCTTGTCTTTGCCTTTGAAGTAGCGTGCGGTGCCTGTGATGGTGCCACCTGTACCAACGCCAGCTACAAACACATCTATTTCACCGTCTGTAGCATCCCAGAGTTCAGGTCCAGTCGTCTGTTCGTGAACGGCTGGGTTTGCTGGGTTATTGAATTGTTGAAGAAGAAGATACTTTGCAGGGTCGCTTGCAACAATTTCTTCTGCTTTAGCTATCGCGCCCTTCATACCTTTGGCCGCTTCAGTTAACTCTAGTTTTGCACCGAGTGCTCTTAGAAGTTTACGACGCTCAAGGCTCATTGATTCTGGCATTGTTAAGGTGATTTTATATCCGCGGGCTGCAGCAACAAATGCCAGAGCAATACCAGTGTTACCACTTGTTGGTTCAACAAGTTCCACACCCGCTTTCAATTTACCGGACTGCTCTGCTTCCCAAATCATGTTTGCACCGATTCGGTCTTTAACACTAAAACTAGGATTACGAGACTCTATTTTGGCTAAAACATTGCCGCCGCTTACTCTGTTAAGACGAACAAGAGGAGTGTTACCAATTGTTAGAGAGTTATCTTCAAAAATTTTGCTCATTTATAGTTGTCCTTTTCTACACGCGATTTCATATGTTGTGTTGTTGTTAAGAATAATAAGCCCTATTAAAAAAAGCAAAAAGACCCAAAAGTTATAACATATTAATGAACGTTCGAATTATCATCATATTTTTTTGGATTTTTAGTGCTTATCTTTAAACTCTTCTACCCACATCGCTGTCGCGCCGCATACTGCAATTGGCATAACGAACAAGTTTAATATAGGTATAGCGGTAAAGAATGCGACACAAATGCCAAAACCATACGCTTTAGATTGATTCTGCTTAAGATCTTGGCGCATTTCGTGAAATGATACTTTGTGATTATCAAAAGGATAATCGCAATATTGAATAGCCATTACCCATGCAGAGAAGATAAACCAAAGTACTGGGCCTATTGTTTGGCCTAAAGCAGGTATAAATAATAGGATAAATAATCCGATCGCTTTAGGTAGGAAATAGACAATTTTTTGCAGTTCACGAGCAATAATGCGTGGGGTATCTCTAATAATGCTAATGAGGTTTTGGTCACTGTCTAACTTGCCACAGAGTTTTTCTTCGACTTTTTCCGCTAGTAACCCATTAAAAGGTGCAGCAATTAAATTTGCTAACGTACTAAAGATATAGGAAAAAGTACCTAAAATAGTAATGGTCAGGACTGGCCATAATAGATACGATAGCCAAGATAGCCAATCTGGTATATAGGATATCCATCCTGTTATCCAATCGTTAAGATGAGAGAACAGGTAAAAAAGGGCGCTACCGACTAAAAGTATGTTAGCCAGCAAAGGGAAAAGAACAAATCTGCGAATACCGGGAGTTAAAGCTAGTTTCATTCCTTGGAAAAAATAGCCAAAGCCACTCTGTTTCATTTTTATTTCTCTTTGTGAAATGTTAGAAAGGTATTGTACCTATGGGTTATGAAACTTTCAAAATGAGAAATTCGTGGTAGCTGTCACATGGTCTTGGCAACTACACGTATTAATTTATTCAAAAACTTCATACACTTTTGGTAAAGTAGGTAGATTAACCGAATTATATTCAATTTGATGTTGATTTTTTCATCAGATACAGCAGAGAGTGAACAATGCAGGAATTGCGATTAGTACTCATTATAGTTGGTGCGCTAGCCATAGCCGCGCTTCTTTTTCATGGGCTTTGGACGAGTAAGAAAGAGAGAAAAAGCAAATTCGCAGAAAAATCTGTCATTGATAGCGATCGTTTAGAAACGTCTCCGGTGATTTCTGATGATGATTTTGACGTAGTGTTAGTCGATAAAAAAGAAGCGGCATTTGGTGTTGATAGACGCTTCTCTCATGATCCGCTTGGTGTTGATGACCCGCTCGACGTAGAAGAAGAGCTTTCGGCACAAAATAGAAGCGTCGAGGCAGATGATTTTCCTCACGTCGTCTTAAATGATGATATTGATGCTCCGTTGGAGGAAAAAGTCATATTTACCGATGCTGAAGATGAGGTTATTTTTAAACCTAAAAAATCGCTCTATGAACAAAGTGAACTAGACGAACCTAAGCTCGCGCCGATGAACAGTGAAGTGGACGTACTCCCAGAATTAGCAGAAGAAAGTGAAGAAGACGAAAAAATGCAGGTTATCGTTATCAATGTTCATTGTTCGGGTGACGAACCGTTTGTTGGGACAAAGCTGTTTGATAGTATGCAACAAAACGGATTGCTTTATGGAGAGATGGATATCTTCCACCGCCATAATGATATTTCGGGAACAGGAAAAGTACTTTTTAGTGTTGCGAATATGATGCACCCGGGTACGCTAAAACACGATAACCCAGCAACCTTTACCACAAAGGGTATCTCATTTTTTATGACCTTACCTGGTTTTGGTGAAGCGGATCAGAATTTTAAAGTGATGCTAAGAACCGCCCAACAGATCGCGGACGATTTAGGTGGCAACGTTCTCGATGAACAACGAAACCTCATGACACCGGATAAGCTATTGAGTTTTCATAATCAAATAAGAGCATTTAAAGCTCGTAGCGCCCAGAAAGAAGTGTGATAAAAAAGGGTTCCGGATGGAGCCCTTTTTTATACTATTAAGAAGAAAAACGGGATTAGGAAAAAAACATGCCTCAGTCGGTCGAAGAAAGACTCATTCAACTTAAACAAGAATTGCATTATCACGGCGTAAAATATTATGTTGAGGATGCTCCTCAGGTGCCAGACGCTGAATATGACCGTTTGATGAGAGAGCTTCTGGATATAGAAGCGCAGTATCCCGAATTCGTTTCAATCGATTCCCCTAGCCAACGAGTGGGTGGATCGCCGCTAGAGGGTTTTACCCAAGTTAAGCATGAAATCCCCATGTTATCTCTCGACAATGCGTTCAGCGATGATGAGTTAGATGCGTTCAAAAAAAGAATGGATGACAGAGTAACCGGCCATGAAATTAAAACCTTTTGTTGTGAACCGAAACTCGATGGATTAGCGGTTAGTCTATTATATGAAAACGGTGTGTTGGTTCAGGCTGCCACTCGGGGAGACGGAAATACCGGGGAAAATATCACAGAAAATGTTCGAACTATAACGGCGATCCCTTTGATACTTCAGGGGGAAGGTTGGCCTACTCGAATAGAGGTTCGCGGTGAAGTGTTTATGCCCAAAGCGGGATTTGAAAAACTCAATCAAGACGCGCTTAAATTTGGCACCAAACCTTTCGTCAACCCGAGAAATGCAGCCGCAGGAAGCCTAAGACAATTGGACTCGCGTATCACAGCGAAAAGACCTTTAAATTTTTATGCTTACAGCGTTGGTGTTATAGAAGGTGGTGAGCTTGAGGGCAGTCACTACGACCGTTTTCTTCAACTTAAAGGCTGGGGGCTGCCTATGTGCCCTGAGACGAGTCAGTTAGACACTCTCGATGCGGTAAAGGCCTATTACCTAGATATTTTGCAACGCAGAGAAGCGCTAGCTTATGAAATCGACGGTGTGGTTATCAAAGTCGATGATATTGAGACTCAAGAGCAGCTTGGTTTTGTCGCAAGAGCGCCTCGTTGGGCTATTGCGTATAAGTTTCCAGCGCAAGAAGAGCTCACTAAGCTCAATGATGTTGAGTTCCAAGTTGGACGAACTGGAGCGATAACACCCGTGGCGAAACTTGAACCCGTATTCGTTGGTGGTGTGACCGTTAGTAATGCAACATTACATAATGCAGATGAGATAGAACGATTAGGCATCAAGATCGGTGACACGGTTATTATTCGTCGTGCAGGGGATGTCATACCACAGATCACCAGTGTTGTTTTAGATCGGCGGCCTGATGATGCTTCGGACATTATTTTTCCAACGGATTGTCCTGTCTGTCATTCTTCCGTGGAGAGAATAGAAGGAGAAGCGGTTGCTCGTTGTAGCGGCGGGCTGGTTTGTCAGGCACAGCGTAAAGAAGCGTTGAAACACTTTGTGTCTCGTAAGGCGCTTGATGTTGATGGGCTAGGGGTGAAAGTGATTGAGCAGCTTGTCGATAAAGAAATGGTCGACTCTCCAGCGGATCTTTTTAAGCTCTCAGCTGGGTTATTGACGGTTCTTGAACGTATGGGGCCAAAGTCTGCTCAAAATGTGGTTAATGCATTACAAGCCTCAAAAGAAACAACCTTACCTAGGTTTCTTTACTCATTAGGTATAAGGGAGGTTGGGGAAGCAACGGCAGCAAACCTAGCGGCGCATTTTAAAACCTTACCTGCGGTTCAAGATGCCACATTGGAGCAGTTGATCGAAGTTTCAGATGTTGGAGATATCGTTGCCAAGCATGTTGTTTATTTTTTCAAGCAAGAAAAAAACCAACTAGTCATTGCAGATCTTATCAGACAAGGTATCCATTGGACCGAGATTGAAGAGCTTTCTGAGGATGTGCCTCAACCTCTTGCGGGTAAAGTCGTCGTGTTAACCGGGTCACTCTCTCAGTTGAATCGCAATGACGCAAAAGCAGCGCTACAAGCACTCGGAGCCAAGGTTACGGGTAGTGTATCGAAAAAAACAGATATTCTATTTGCCGGTGAAGCAGCAGGCTCTAAACTAACCAAAGCACAAGAATTAGGGATAGAGATTCTTGATGAGCAGGCGCTTGTGGACTTGCTGAACGTGTAAATAGTTGTCTTGTTCGGGTTGGTGAATGAAAGCCGGGCTTTGCCTGGCTTTTTTTTGTTCGTATATGAATCAGTAATAGATAAACTAACATGCGATGTACCGTTGCTATTACTTTTCATTGGAGGTGTTAAATATGATGAATATTAGTCAAGTTTCGAAAACGACCCAGTTGTCTTCAAAATCTATTCGACTGTATGAGGATAAAGGGTTGATCTCGGCTCCAGTACGTTCTGCTAATGGATACCGTCAATACAGTGACTCACATATCGAGGAATTATTGATTGTTGCGAGAGCAAAAAGAGTCGGTTTTACACTAGAAGAATGCAAAGCCTTAGTCCATTTAGCAAGCAATTCAGAAACGACGAGTGCTGAAGTAAAAAGACGTGCAGAAGAAAAGTTGTTAGAAGTGAATACAAAATTGGATGAGCTGACAGTGATAAAAAACCAGTTAGAAAAGTGGGTAGCGGAGTGCCCTGGAGATTCTGGTAACGCATGTCCAATTATGGACGATTTAAAATCGTAATCAGTTGTTGAGTTATTTTGAACGACATCATGTCGTTAAGCTGAACACGTATTATGGGCTTTAATCTGCTCATTAAAGCCCATGGTTTAATGCTTTAAACTGCTTCAATGGTAACGACAATGCCATCCACATCAACGACCTTGACCAGCGTGCCAGCGGCTATGTCTTTATGGGTTCGAGCCGACCAAGTTGTATCACCTAGTCGAATACGACAATTGCCTTCTTGTACGTCTTCTTCAAGCCTTGTTATTTTACCAACTAACTGTTTTTCTCTTTGATTAAGTGAGCTATTGGCTTCAGACTGCACATCTTTTTTATACTGATACCGCCACCATCCCCACGTTGTCACTAATGAAAAACTTGCGAACGTAATCCATTGTAACTGCCAGCTCATCGGCAATAACGTAAATAAGATACCGACCAATATAGCGGATATACCTAACCATAAGAAATATCCGGCAGTCCCAATGAGTTCTCCTGAAAGCAACACGAGCCCAAACGCTATCCAATGCCAGTGGTTAACTTGGCTGAGTAGTTCTATCAACATGTATTTTTACTTCTCATCTTTTTGATGTTTAAACATCTCAGCAATGCCTGCAATAGAGCCCATTAAGCCCGATGCCTCTAGAGGTAACATGATTATCTTACTATTTTCTGCTTGTCCAATCGATTTAAGAGCGTCGGTATAACCTTGTGCAATAAAGTAATTTACCGCCTGCATATCGCCTTGAGCAATAGCATGCGATACCATTTCGGTTGCCTTAGCTTCGGCTTCAGCAGATCGTTCACGCGCTTCAGCCTGCAAAATAGCCGCCTGTTTTTCACCCTCAGCTCTTAAGATAGCAGACTGCTTATGGCCCTCAGCCTTGAGAATCTCAGCCTGACGGACACCTTCTGCTGAAAGAACATCTGCGCGCTTATTTCGTTCCGCCTTCATTTGAGCATTCATCGCTGCGGTGAGGTCTGCTGGTGGCTGTACGTCTTTAATCTCGATACGGGTGACTTTTACGCCCCAAGGATTGGTTGCTTCATCGACGATCGAGAGAAGTTTAATGTTGATCATGTCTCTTTGGCTCAACATTTCATCTAGCTCCATAGAGCCGAGAACAGTACGAATATTGGTGAGCGTTAGGTTTCTGATCGCATGTTCGAGATCGTTTACTTCATAGGCCGCTTTTGCCGCATCAACGACTTGTACAAAACAGACGGCATCAATGGTGACATTGGCATTATCTTTAGAAATCACCTCTTGCGCCGGAATATCAAGCACTCGTTCCATCATGCTGATTTTCGATCCTACACTGTCAACAAACGGGATGATTAAGTTCAGGCCAGGCTTCAACGTATGGGTGTAACGTCCAAATCGTTCAATCGTCCAGTTACTCCCTTGAGAAACCGTTTTAACACCAGCGGCTATAAAAGCAATGGTGACTACGATTAAGACCGCAATGGTAATAAGTACATCTAAAGCCATGTTATATCCTTTTTATTTTTGTCTGAAACGTAATGTCAGCCTATTGAACAATGATAAAATTATTCAGCCTTAAAATATGCCTGCTTTCGCCACAACTTCAAGCAATAAGCTGTTTTGGTGACATTATTTTGCCAGAATATCAAAGTATAGACCGCGATTAAGATATCTTGCGAGCTATTCTTCGCTAATGTAAAAATTCGCTCAGAGATAGCCAACAAGGTTCATTAGGAAGAGTGCGTTAATTGATTTAATCCGATTTAGTAGAGCAATGAGTATAGTTGTCGACGGTATTTCGCTGCGGTGCTGTTTCCTTGACCTAAAGCGGAAAGAATATCCATAAATGACTTTTTCATTTCGCCATCGGCTACATTTAGGTCTTTTACTAGAAATGACCACAGCAGCGCTAGTGACTCTTCACTTCTAGCAACTTGGTGATATTGTAATGCGAGCTCAATGGCCACTATTGCGTCGAGTGGATTTTGGTTGAGGCGATTTTCTAAAGCTTGTATCTCTGGGCTATCAGCAGCTTGATCATGCAATTCTAACTTTGCGACTAAACCTTTATAGTAATTGTCTTGATATTCTAATGGGATATGAGCAAGCAATGCTTTTGCTTGTTCAAATTGTAGGGTTTCTATTAGGCAGTCGACGGTGGCAAGTTTTATATCACCCCTTATTTTTAACTCTTCCGATAAGGTATTGATTAAAGATAATGCTAGTTCGTGTTCACCTGCTTGCAGTTTTTCTTGTGCTTCTTTTAATGTTAATTCGTCTTGGCTTGGCAAATGCTTACTTAGCATTTCCTTTATGGCTTCAATGGTTTGAGGTCCACCTAATCCGTCGACGGGTTGGCCATTCATAAAAAGAGCAATAGTAGGAAGTGCTTGCACACCAAATTGACTTGAGATCGCTTGTTCTTGTTCACAATTGAGCAGTGCGAGAGTAAATGCGCCTTTATACTGTTGAGTCAGTGTTTGTAACGCTGGGATTATCTCGGTGCTTTCTGGGCTCATTGGTGCCCAAAAGTGGATGAGAACAGGATGTTGAACAGATTGTTCTAGAACTTGTCGAAAATTTTGTTCGTTCAACTCTACGATATTCTCAGGTTGCATGCGATTTCCTTAATTAATATTGTTTCTCTTTAAATAGGGGTATGAAGGTCTAATATCAAGAGTGGCAATCCTTAAGAAACAAAAAAACGTCCAATGTGGACGTTTTTTTGTTCAAACTTGGGGGGAGGGCGCTACAGCGTTAAAATAAACAGTAGCGCAACACCCACACCAATCCAATTTAGTTGGTTTAATGTCATCGTCTTCACCGAATGTAACGCTTAAAAGCCTGTATGGTATTTACCATCGTAGTAATGGTATATACATTGTATTACAGAAACATGACAGTCTTATCAAATTCGAGAGTATTTTGAGCAAAAAAGGGCAATAATTTTCTATTTAGTACGAATTTACATCGTCACGCTGCTTTTCTAAGTATTGCGTCTAGCCATCGTCCGGGCATTATTCGTTTTAATATGGAAAACACTTTGGTTGGTGTCGTGATTCGATATCGTAGTTTTGGTCGTCGTGATCTTAGGGCGTCTAATAATGGTTCTATTATTGAATCGGCAGGTAGAGCGAATGCGTTTTTGGATTTTGTATCGGCTAATCTCGCCAGTTGGACTTGGTAAGCACTTTTATGTGCACTGTTGTCGACGTCTATCCATTGCTGAAACTTTAACAAAGCATTTGCCCGAAACTGTGTCTCTATCGGTCCGGGCTCAATAATACTTATTTTTATATCCGTATCGAATAACTCTAAACGTAAGGTATCGCTCCATCCCTCAACGGCAAACTTAGATGCATTGTATGCGCCACGATATTTCATGGCGGCGAAGCCAAGTACAGAGCTGTTTTGAATAATGCGTCCAATCCCCTGTTTTCGCATATAAGGCAATATTTCACATACAAGTTGGTGCCAACCAAAGAAATTACTTTGGAACTGTTCTTTGAGCGCTTGCACTGGCAGGTCTTCAAGTGCTCCTGTCTGGCCATAGGCACCATTGTTAAAAAGCGCATAGAGTTTGTTATCACAGAGGTGCATGGTTTTCAGTACTGCTCTTGAGATACTCTCCGGATCATTGAGATCTAACTGGATGCAGGTTAAGCCTTCTGTGATAAGTCTTTGTACATCAGCTTCATTCCGGCATGAAGCGATCACATTAAACCCTTCTTCCTTCAATGCGTGGGCACACACATAACCAATGCCTGAAGAGCACCCTGTGATAAGAATCGTTTTTGACATAGTGTTAATCTATTTTCTCTGAATAAATTTGATGAATGATTGTCACATCGTCAACGCTGTAGTAACGCTTTCATTGCGGGCTCGAGCCTAGAATAGGTGAAGTTAAAGCCTAGTTCAGTTAGACGTTTGGGTTTTGCTCGAATACTATCGAAAAGTAAGCAGCTTGATTCGCCCATGACAAGGTTAAAAAACCATTTCGGTGTCGCGAGTAATAATGGTCGATGTATTGTCGAGGCTAAGCACTGACTAAATTCTGCGTTGGCTATAGGATGAGGAGCGCTAAAATTAAAGTAACCACTTGCATGCGGAGTGTCTAACAGAAAAAGAAGACCTTTAACCATATCCAATATATGTATCCAAGGCATATATTGTTTGCCATTACCTAAGCGACTTCCGGCACCAAACTTAAACGCCGGTAGCATCAAGGGGAGTGCGCCTCCTTTGATGCCTAAAACCAATCCAGTTCGAACGATACATACACGGGTAGATTCTGACTTAGCTTGTTTGGCAATAGACTCCCATGTGGAGCAAACATGATGAGTAAATCCCTCATGGTAGGCGCTCAAAGATTCATCGAAAGAGTGACCTTGTTGATCGCCGTAATAACCAACTGCGGACCCACTGATAAAGGTTGCAGGAGGATTGGTGCTTGCGTGAATGAGCTCAACGAGCTTTTCTGTGATAGACCAGCGGCTGTTGCATATCGCTTTTTTTTGTTTATGACTCCACCTTTTTCCGGCAATGGGTTCTCCAGCAAGATTAATAACGGCGTCAATATCATTAAAATTATTGTAATCATCTAGGCTATCGACATAGGTGATGTTGCCTAAGTCCGCATGTTGGAGTTTAGATTTTGCTGCGGTGATATTTCGAGTGAGAAGTACAATTTGATGTGTCGAGAGTTGTTTGACCAATTCTGAACCGATAAAACCTGTCCCACCAGTTAGCAATATTTGCATGTGCCCTCCTTAGCGAATGATTTTTGAGCTCTAATTATATACCCAAGTTGCTAAGATCTGTTGATCTTTCGTGGTTAATTTTAATGCAGATCGACAGATCCGGATCAAACTAAATAACTTGAGCTTTAGTCAAATATCTCATTTTTGTAAAATAAAAGAGATAGTTGTGGACGTGATTTTAACTTTTGACCAACATAAGAATAAGAGAATATTCTAAAGGGAGGCGCCATGAAAGCATTGATAGCATTATTTAAAGCGATGCTTGGAAGTCTGCGCGATCTTCTCCCTATCATCATCGTTATCGCTTTTTTTCAACTTGTTGTACTGCAAGAACCTCTTCCAAATATAATGTCTATTCTTTTGGGCTTACTATTTGTTGTCCTCGGGCTAACCTTCTTTATTTTTGGTTTAAATATGGGGCTATTTCCCATCGGGGAAAGCATGGCTCAATCTTTTGCCCGTAAAGGTAGTGTTTTTTGGTTAATTTTGTTCGCGTTTTGTTTAGGCTTTGGAACCACGATAGCGGAACCTGCTTTGACGGCGGTTGCGCAAGAAGCTGCTGAAGTTGCTGCGGAAGGTGGCGTCATTGCACAAACTATAGAGGAAATGGACGATTATGCGAATGGACTTAGGATAACCGTTGCGCTTTCGGTGGGACTCGCGATTGTCATTGGTGTCGTTCGTATTCTTAAAGGCTGGCCTATTCATATTATGATCACAGGTGGCTATATAGGGGTAATTATTCTGACTTGGTTTGCACCTGAAACTATTATAGGCATCGCGTATGACTCAGGAGGGGTAACGACGTCTACCATCACCGTACCATTGGTAACGGCATTAGGGGTTGGATTGGCGTCGTCTATCAAGGGACGAAATCCAATGCTTGATGGATTCGGATTGATAGCTTTTGCCTCTTTGCTTCCTATGATGTTTGTTATGGTATATGGGATGGTATTAGCATGATTAATGTATCTCAATTTATCGATACTTTTACTGGAACGGTACTCGATGTTATTCCAATCGCGACCATTATTTTTGGATTCCAGTTAGTTGTGCTTAGAAAGCCGATTGCTAATTTAACCAGTGTCATTCTTGGTTTCTTTTACGTCATTTTGGGACTGTCCTTATTTTTGTTAGGGCTAGAGTTGGCGCTATTTCCATTGGGTGAAACGATGGCAGAGCAATTAACTGCGCCTGAATTTCTTTACTCTTTTAAAGACAACCTCACAGAGTCACTGAGCTGGATTGACTATTATTGGGTATATCTTTTTGCTTTTTCGATTGGATTTAGTACCACCATTGCCGAACCATCCTTGATTGCCGTTGCTATCAAGGCAAATCAAGTTTCAGGTGGTTCGATTAGTGTTAATGGCTTACGTATTGCGGTGGCGTTGGGTGTCGCTATCGGGATATCTTTAGGGAGCTATCGAATCGTCGTTGGCGATCCTATACATTATTACATCATGGTTGGTTATATCGTGGTGATTATACAAACAAATTTTGCCCCTAAAATGATAGTGCCATTAGCCTATGATTCAGGTGGTGTAACAACATCGACAGTGACCGTACCGTTAGTTACTGCATTGGGTTTAGGCCTTGCTTCTACTGTTCCAGGAAGAAATCCTGTTATAGATGGTTTTGGCTTAATTGCGTTTGCAAGTTTGTTCCCAATTATTTCAGTCATGGCTTATGCCCAAATTACTCAATGGTTAAATGCAAGATCTGTTTCTAAGGAGAATGAGAATGCGCTTTAAACTAATAATCGCATTTGTGGAAGACACAAAGACAGATACAGTTTTAGATGCTGCGCGCTTAGCAGGCGCTACTGGTGCTACCGTCATTAACAATGCTAGAGGGGAAGGGCTAAATCAAAAGACCACTTTCTTTGGTCTTACGTTGGAGGTTCAGAAAGATGTGCTTTTGTTCGTCGTGGAAGAACATTTATCGAGACACATACTGGAGACCATTAATACCGTAGGCGAATTTGATGAAGAGTCAGGGCAGGGTATCGCAATACAGATCGATATTGAAGATGCCGTAGGGGTTGCTCATCAGATAGAGACATTAACGAAAGTCGTAGAGGAAGAGCTATGAATCAGCACAAGGTTGTTAGAGTTCGAGATGTAATGGCAAATTCTTATGTCATGGTTGATGGAATAACAACGGTCAAAGAAGGTATTCGATTGGCGAGGCTACATGTTGTAAAAGCACTTGTTGTAAACAAACGGAATGAGGATGATGAATACGGCATTGTATTGATGAACGATGTAGCGAAAAAAGTATTGGCGCAAAATAGGTCCGTTGAGCGTACTAATATCTATGAAATCATGACGAAACCAGCCCTCTCAGTAGACCCGGATATGAATGTGAAGTATTGCGCTCGTCTCTTTGAGCGTTTTGGCGTAAGTCGCGCACCAGTGATAGATAATGGTAAAGTTATTGGTATGGTGAGTTACAACAATATTGTTGTTAATGGTATGGCTTTAGACGCATAAAATAAGAGATAAAACGTCATGAAATTATTTTTTGCTTCTGACCTGCATGGTGCCTTGCCTGTAACAGAGCTTATGCTAAAAAAATACCGACAGTCTGGTGCCGACCATTTGATAGTTTTAGGCGATATCTTAAATCATGGCCCAAGAAATCCTGTCCCTGATGGGTATCAACCTGCACAGGTTGCTGAGCGACTGAATGAATATAGCAGTGAAATAATCGCGGTACGCGGCAATTGTGATAGTGAAGTAGATCAGATGCTACTTCAATTTCCAATGCTTGAGACTAATGCATGGGTCTTGCTTGGCGGTGGCGTGCGAATATTCTTAACCCATGGTCATATTTACAATAGCGAAAATAGACCATCGTTAAGGGTAGGAGATGTGATCGCACATGGACATACTCATCTACCTATTGCGGAAAAAGTGGCCGATCAGTTTATCTACAATCCCGGCTCTATTACCTTCCCTAAAGGAGGACATGTTGCAAGCTATGGCCTTTATGAAGAAAAGACCTTTAAAGTACTGTCGTTTGCTGATGAGGTTTTAAAGCAAGTCAGTATTTGATTTTAACGGGAATGGTTTTATAAAGAGCGCCACATCTCTTAACCGCAGAAGTGGCACTTTGAATATCAGTTAAAGCATAAATTATTAGTTTGAAGAGAGAATACGTGAGCCATGATTTAGGCTAGTAAGTAATATGGCTTTCGTGTTGATTACATCCACTCTACGGCTCTGCTCTGCGTCCATGATAAATAGTGTTTTTACTATACCTAGCTGCTCTTCAGTAAAATCGACACTCGTATTCGTCGATGTTTCCTTGAACTCTTTTGGATTAATAAGTAAGTAATTATCACTCAATTCCCATTGTCCCGATTCAGAAATATTCATAACCGAAGTAATTTGGTCCTTTTTCTCGAACATCGTGAGACGAGAGACTCGTAGATACGTTCCGTTGGGCAAATATTTAACATTGCTGCTGACATAAACCTTGGTTAAAATACCAAGTCTATTGGTATCGTTATTTTGTAATTCGGGTGATACATAGCTGTTCATGGTCGATTGCCACTCACGGGATGTCAGTTCTTTTTCTAATTTTAGGTCTGAACCGAAGTATAGCCAAGAGCTAAAAATCACTGAAAGAGTGAGTACAACATAGGCGTATTTTTGATTGATCATGTTCTACTCCTAATTCTTACACAAAGCGGATATATCTTGCTGCTTTGCGATAAGCTGAATGGTAATGTTTTCCGATGTATTTGACTCAGAATAAACATAATTCATGATTAAGTTATTGTTAGGCCCAGCAGTAACGATAATCTCTATCGGCTTGTGCTTGTGCCCGGCAACATACGCAGAGACACATTTGTTAATCAGTGGTTGCCAATCATCTAATGGTGGGTGATTCTCTGTTGTACGTAATGGTATGTTTTCGATCGTATCAATTAATTTAAAATTAGATTTTGCAGGCTCAATTGCCATATAGACAAAAATAGGTAATAGCGCTGCAATGATAAGAATTACTTTCGTTATTAATCGTTCATGCTTATTCGAGGTTGAGATAAGTTGCTCATCATCGACGGGTTTGATGTGCTTTTGATCAGCCTCGGTTTCAATGGCATCTTTGAACACTTTATCCGATGAGAAAACGATGTCTTCAGTGTTCTCTTGACTAATTTCTTCGATGCTTGATGATAACGGAATAGTTTTCTCTACATTTGCAATAAACTGATAGCCTCGTTTAGGCACGGTTTTGACAAACTTTGGCGCTTTGGTTGAATCTAGTAGCACTTTTCTTAGTGTGGAAATTGCTTGAGTTAGGCTAGAGTCATCAACTTGAAACCCTTGGTCTCTCCAGACAAACTCATGGAGTTCATCGCGAGTTATGATCTGATTTGGACGCTCACAAAAAAGCAGCAGTATTCGACTTTCATTGCTACCCAAACGACTTAGTTCATTACCATCTATTTTATCGATAATGGAGTTGTTGTTCGGATCAAATACAAATCGTTGTGCCAGAAGAAATTTGGTACCTACGCTACTCATTGATTATCTTTTACACCTTAAGTGATTGAATAAAAAGTGGAATGTCTAGAGAATGCATGTGTTCACTAGACTAATGATATAAGAATTTTACAAATTTTGATAAAAACTTAGCGCAGAATAAACAAAAATGTTTGTAAAAAACACTGTTTTTATGAAACTTGACCTTGAATTTACAATTGCGAACCCTATCTATTAGCCATCAATAGGCGCTATTTAAGTCTAATTAATAAACTCAACAGCGAATGGCGCTTAAGCCAGTTTGCTCAGTGAACCTAAAACGAATGGAGTTAAAATGAGCGAAACAGCAATACAAGACAAAGAAACTCGTGGTTTTCAGTCGGAAGTGAAACAACTACTTCATCTAATGATTCACTCACTTTATTCAAATAAAGAAATTTTCTTACGTGAGTTAATCTCAAATGCGTCGGATGCGTCCGATAAACTTCGCTTTCAAGCCCTATCTAATGGAGATTTGTATCAAGGTGATGCCGATCTTGGAGTAAAGCTAGCGTTTGATGCTGAAGCGAAAACATTAACGGTTTCCGATAATGGTATTGGTATGAGTCGTGAAGACGTTATCGAGCATCTAGGGACGATAGCAAAGTCGGGTACGGCAGAATTTTTCTCACATCTTTCTGAAGACCAAAGTAAAGATTCACAACTTATTGGTCAATTTGGTGTCGGTTTCTATTCTGCGTTTATTGTCGCTGATTCCGTTACTGTAAGGACTCGTGTCGCGGGTTCTAGTACGGAAGAGGCCGTTCAATGGCACTCTTCTGGTGAAGGCGAGTACACCATAGAAACCATCAAGAAAGAGTCTCGAGGTACAGATATTATTCTTCACATGCGTGAAGACGGTGAAGAGTTTCTATCAGAATGGCGTTTACGTGATGTCATTGGTAAATATTCTGATCACATTGGTATTCCAGTTTCTATCTGGACGATAGAAAAAGATGAAGAAGGTAACGAGAAAGAAGAAGGTAAGTGGGAGCAAATAAATAAAGCTCAAGCACTTTGGA
Source organism: Vibrio sp. DW001 (assembly GCF_029016285.1). NCBI lineage: Bacteria > Pseudomonadati > Pseudomonadota > Gammaproteobacteria > Vibrionales > Vibrionaceae > Vibrio > Vibrio sp. DW001. The sequence continues at coordinate 852,341 of NZ_CP091975.1, forward strand.
CTCGAAACAAATCTGATATCGATGAAGAGGAATACAAAGAGTTCTACAAACATGTTTCTCATGATTTTGTTGATCCACTTGTGTGGACGCACAATAAAGTGGAAGGTAAAAACGACTATACCAGCCTGCTTTATATCCCAGCTAAAGCCCCTTGGGATATGATGAATCGAGATCATAAGAGTGGTCTAAAACTCTACGTACAACGCGTATTTATTATGGATGATGCCGAGCAGTTTATGCCGACGTATCTGCGTTTTGTTCGTGGTCTTGTTGATTCAAATGATCTACCTCTGAATGTATCTCGTGAGATCCTTCAAGATAACAAGGTGACGCAGACTTTACGTAATGCTTGTACTAAACGCGTATTGACGATGCTTGAACGTATTGCGAAGAATGATGAAGAAAAATATCTTTCGTTCTGGAAAGAGTTTGGTCAAGTGCTGAAAGAAGGTCCAGCAGAAGACTTTTCTAACAAAGAGAAGATTGGTGGGCTGATGCGCTTCACTTCAACAGAAGTCGATTCTGCAGATCAAACGGTGTCATTAGCTTCTTATGTTGAGCGTATGAAAGAAGAGCAAGACAAGATCTTCTACCTTACCGCGGATAGCTATGCAGCGGCCAAAAATAGCCCGCATTTAGAGCAGTTTAAGACGAAGGGAATCGAAGTTATTCTTATGTGTGATCGCATGGATGAATGGCTAATGAACTACCTTACTGAGTTTGATGGTAAAACATTCCAGTCTATTACTAAAGCAGGGCTTGATCTTAGTAAATTTGAAGATGAAGCAGAAAAAGAGAAGCAAAAAGAGGCTGAGGAAGAGTTTAAATCGGTTGTTGATCGCACTAAGAACTACTTAGGTGGTCGTGTCAAAGAAGTACGTACAACGTTCAAACTCGCCAATACTCCAGCGGTTGTTGTGACAGACGATTTCGAAATGGGTACCCAGATGGCGAAGCTACTAGAAGCGGCTGGTCAAGATGTACCGGAAGTGAAATATATCTTCGAAATTAACCCAGAGCATGAACTGGTTAAGCGTATGGCTGATGAAGCTGATGAAGAAGCATTTGGCCGTTGGGTTGAGGTGTTACTTGGTCAGGCGATGTTATCTGAACGAGGAGCAATGGAAGACCCAACTCAATTCTTAGGTGCTATCAATACACTTTTGACTAAGGTGTAAGAGAATAGATCTTGGTTAACCCGTAAACTACACAACGAGCCCGCATTCTGTGCTAGAATCGCGGGCTTCATAATCAATGAAAATCATAAATATTATACCCAAACTCATCGTTACTCGCTGGCTAAAAGAAGCACTGTGAGCTTCGGTATAAATTAAAATAAAGAGGACATGTCATGCGCATTATTCTACTCGGTGCCCCAGGTGCTGGTAAGGGAACACAAGCTCAATTCATCATGGAGAAATACGGGATTCCGCAGATCTCTACAGGTGATATGCTACGTGCAGCTATCAAAGCCGGTACTGAGATGGGTAAAGCTGCTAAAGCTGTTATCGATGCGGGACAGCTTGTTTCGGATGAAATAATCTTAGGTATAATCAAAGAACGTATCGCTCAAGCTGATTGTGAAAAAGGTTTTTTACTTGATGGTTTCCCTCGCACCATCCCACAAGCGGATGGTCTTAAAGAGTTAGGCGTTGCCGTCGACTATGTAATCGAAATTGATGTAGCTGATAGTGTTATCGTAGAACGTATGGCAGGTCGTCGTGCTCATTTACCTTCAGGCCGTACATACCATGTTGTATTCAATCCGCCGAAGGTTGAAGGCCAAGATGATGTAACTGGCGAAGATCTTGTCATCCGTGATGACGATCATGAAGATACAGTACGTGCTCGCCTTGGTGTATACCATGACCAAACGTCTCCTCTTATTCAATACTATGGAAAAGAAGCTGAGGCTGGTAACACGACTTACCTTAAGTTTGATGGAACCAAAAAAGTTGCTGCAGTAAGTGCAGAACTAGAAGACGCCCTTTCTTAATTGCAGCGTTGTTAAGTAAAAAAGAAAGAGCTAAAAAAACCGACGTTGAGTCGGTTTTTTTATGCATGTGCCTATTTTAAAATTCCGTTTTAAAACTCGCTCTACGTTTTTCTGTTCATTCTAACAGTGCGAGCAAGAAATCTTTGTTTAAGTTAATGTGACAAGCTAAGCTATGTCAACGCTCATTGATTATAAAAATAAGTATTTTCGAATGGAATTGAATTCAAATAAAGGTGTGTTAATTGTTAACTTAGGAACGCCTGATGCGCCAACTCCGGCAGCGGTTAAGAAATTTCTAAGCCAGTTTTTACACGATCATCGTGTTGTCGATATGAACCGTTGGCTATGGTGTCCACTATTACACTGGGTAATACTTCCAGTACGAACACCAAAGGTCGCCAAGCTTTATAAGAGCATATGGACCGATGATGGGTCACCGCTCATGGTGCATTCCAAAAATCAGGTAAGTAAGCTGGAACAAAAACTGGGCATTCCGGTCGAGTTAGGAATGACTTACGGGAACCCAAGCATGTTATCGGGGATTGAAGCACTTCAACAACGAGGTGCGGAACAGATAATTATCTTACCGCTCTATCCTCAATACTCTCGAACTACAACAGCAGCGGTAGAAGATGCGAAAAATAAAGCATTCTCAACGTTAAAAAATGGCCCTCAAAATACATTGATTAATGATTATCACGATCATCCTCTTTATATATCTGCATTAGCAAATAAAATACGCGTTCATTGGCAAGAACATGGCAAGGGGGATTACCTACTCTGTTCGTATCATGGTATTCCTCAACGATATGCTGATAGTGGTGATATATATCCGATACATTGTGAAAAAACGACCGAATTACTTGCTAAGGCGCTTGGATTAACTGAACAACAAATTGGGATGAGCTATCAGTCTCGGTTTGGTAAAGAAGCGTGGTTGAAGCCCTATACCGATGCGACGTTGAAGTCATTAGCTGAACATTCGGTTAAGACTCTCGATATAGTAACGCCCGCATTCTCATGTGATTGTTTAGAAACCTTGGAAGAAATCGCCCAAGAGTGCAAAGAGATATTTGTTGAGGCTGGTGGGGAGGAGTTTCATTATATTGATTGTTTAAATGACGATGATGATCATATCCTAATGATGGCTGAGCTGGTGACTCCGTACCTTAATTAACACCAAATAGTTCGAATTTGGGTTAAATAAAGAACATCTTGATTAAGATTTGAGTATCCAAAAGTGATTCTGCGTGCTGATGGTTTTTCCTATCGATAGATAGTGTTAGCATAAAAAAAATTATTCAAAGAGAGCTAGGTTTATGAGGCATTGGTATCTTCTCTACTGTAAGAGAGGCGATCAAGCAAGAGCGAAAAGCCACTTGGAAAATCAAGGTGTAGAATGTTACTACCCCGTGGTTGAAATTGAGAAAGTCGTTCGTGGCAAACGGAAAATGGTGACAGAACCGCTTTTCGCATCGTATATGTTTGTAGACTTTGATTATGAAGATGGGCCGAGTTTTACAACGGTACGCTCTACGCGAGGGGTTGTGGATTTTATTCGTCGTGGCAGTTATCCCGTCGAAGTACATAGTAACTTGATTAGTGAGCTTAAAGAGTTCGAACAGAATTCAGTTTTATACCGCAGTGTCACGTTGCCTGAAACGGGACAAGAAGTCGTCATTACAGAAGGGCATTTTGTTGGTGTTGAAGCGATTTATAAAGAACCTGATGGTGACAAACGTTCGATTTTGCTCATTTCCTTGATGAATCAAACTATCCCCGTGTCGGTGGATAACAAAGATATTGAATTAAAATAGTGTTTAACATTGTCCCGTCCTAAAATACGTTGACGGTTTTAATAGAAGGTCAGAAGCTTTTCGCTCTGACCTTTTTTGTGCACCTCGTTTGGTGTCTTCATTCCCAAGCTTAAATGCGGTCTCATTTCATTATATATCTGTATTGATTCATCAACGAGCAGTTTTAATTCATCAAGTCCTCGGCACTTGTACAACAAAAACTCCTGTTTCAGTATGCCATTTATACGCTCTGCAAGGGCATTTTGATAACAGTCATACCCATCTGTCATCGATGGCTTAATTCCGCTTCTTGTCAATGCTGTCTGATAAACACCAGAGCAATATTGTAGTCCTCTATCTGAATGATGAATGGCATTACGGCTGTATTGCCGATTCTTGACGGCCATATTCAGTGCTTTGACGACATCTGTTGCCTTCATCTCGTTACTTAATTCATATCCCATTATTTTCCTGCTGTAAGCACCAGTGACCAAAGACAAATAATGTACTCCTTGCTCTGATTCCACATAAGTAATATCGCTAACAAATACTTCTTCAGGTGTTTTGGGGGAATGCTCTTTAAGTAAGTTCGGATGCTTGCGCATCCAGTGGTTACTATTCGTCGTTTTCGTATAACTTTTACGAGGTTGGACAAGCATTCCTTGTTCTCTTAAGTAACGAAATAACCCATCCCTACCAAGCTTGATACCTTGTTTTTCCAGTTCTGGCTTAATTAGTTGGTAAAGCTTTCTAGCCCAAATTCGTGGCATATATTTGCGCCAGTACATCACGCACTCTCGAACAGGTTCGAGTTTCTTAGCTCTATTTTGTATCCGTTTGATCGCTTGATAAACACATTGAGCAGTCATCCCTAGAGCGCGACAAGCAGGAGCGAGTTTTACTTGTCCCTTTTCTTTGGCTTGCCAGAGGGTTCGGATAAGTACTTTTTTCTTAGACCTGCCCCGTATTCTTTATCCATGATATCAACCATCCCATTGAGGACGATATTCTTCATTTTCTCTTCTTCTAGTTGACGTTCGAGGCGCTTGATTTTTTGAGTTGGAGTCTCTTTTAATTTAAGCATATTGGGTACATAAATTGGTTTCGACCAATCTAGTTTACCATGCTTTCTTAACCACACGAGCACGGTGCTGCGCCCCTGGATGCCATAGTATTTTTGAGCTTGCTTGTAGGTGAAATCGCCTTTTTCAACTTGATTGACTACTGCCAATTTAAAGCCTAATGAGTAATCTCTTTGTGAGCGTCGAGCTCGGTTGGGTGTTGGATTGTCCATTTTAAAGTCCTCAATGTGTAAACACATTTCAGGACGAGACACATGATGTTAAAAAGCCTGTTAATTATAACAGGCTTTTTTGTGTCGCTATCATCACGATTGATAATACATTAAATGGTCAGAGGAACGATCACCAACGTGATAACAAACTTACCCAGCTTGATATTAGTAAGAATCGTTGTGAACGGCCTGTATAGCGCGCCCAGAAGGGTCGGCCATATTTTTGAACGTCTCATCCCACTCAATTGCTTTCGCTGAAGAACACGCGATAGAAGGGCCACCAGGCACACATTCTGCCGCTGATGGTAGAGGGAACTGCTCTTCAAAGATTTCACGGTACATATAGCCTTCTTTTGTCGCCGGCGTATTGTATGGGAATCTAAAGGCGGCATTCTCCAATTGTTGATCGGTAACTTTCTCTTCAGCAAGCTCTTTTAGTGAGTCAATCCAACCATATCCGACACCATCAGAAAATTGTTCTTTTTGACGCCATGCGATGGATTCTGGTAGGTATTCTTCAAAACACTCGCGAAGGATGTGTTTCTCCATTTTACCGTTGCCACACATCTTATCTTTTGGATTGATACGCATTGCTACATCAATAAATTCTTTGTCTAAGAAAGGAACTCGTCCTTCAACACCCCAAGCCGCTAATGACTTGTTTGCACGAGCACAATCGAACATGTTTAGGGCAAGCAGTTTACGTACCAGCTCTTCATGCATCTCTTTGTCGTTAGGTGCTTTATGGAAGTATAAGTAACCACCAAATATCTCATCAGCACCTTCACCAGAAAGTACCATTTTGATACCCATAGCTTTGATTTTACGGCCTAATAAGAACATCGGAGTTGATGCTCTAATCGTCGTAACATCGTAGGTTTCAATGTGATAAATAACATCACGAATGGCGTCGATACCTTCTTGAACGGTATAAGTCATTTCGTGGTGTACTGTGCCTAGCTTATCGGCTACTTCGCGTGCAGCAATAAGATCGGGAGCGCCTTCTAATCCAATTGCAAATGAGTGCAATTGAGGCCACCAAGCCGCTGACTTCTCGTCGTCTTCAATACGCATAGCTGCAAATCGTTTTGCTACTGCTGAAGTAATCGAGGAATCTAAACCACCAGAAAGAAGAACACCGTAAGGAACGTCAGTCATTAGTTGGCGCTTCACCGCATCTTCTAACGCTTGTGTTAGTTCTTCTTTGCTTGAAACATTGTCTTTGACCGCATCATAATCCATCCAATCACGTTGATAATAACGTTGAGGTTCAGCGTCATTAGAACTGTAGTAACTACCTGGAGGGAATTCGCTAATCGTTTTACATACAGGCACTAATGCTTTCATTTCAGACGCGATAAAGTAGTTGCCATGTTCGTCAAAACCCTGATACATAGGAATAATACCAATGTGATCACGACCGATTAAATAGGTGTCTTTTACCTCATCATAAAGAATAAACGCGAAAATACCGTTAAGCTCTTCGAGTAACTCTTCACCAAGCTCTTGGTACAAAGCAAGAATGACTTCACAATCTGAATCTGTTTGGAAATCATATCTATCTGCGTATTTAGCGCGAATTTCTTTGTGGTTATAGATCTCACCATTAACGGCCAATATGTGTTTTTTGTTTGGGCTATATAGAGGCTGAGCGCCGCTGTTGAGGCCAACAATAGATAAACGTTCGTGAGCGAGTATCGCTTTGTCTGAAGCGTAAATACCAGACCAATCTGGGCCACGGTGACGAAGTTTTTTCGACATTTCTAACGCTAATGGACGTAGAGCAGCGGCATCGCTTTTAATGTCTAAAATGCCAAATATTGAACACATAAATAAAAATCCCTATTAATTTCCGTTACAGCAATATGCTCAATTTGCCAGTATCGTTAAAAAAAGCAACCGTTAATTGTGAATAAAATCACTAATCAGGGTTATGATTAGAAAATATTTAATAATATCGCAAATAAGTGAATGAAATCTAATTCGTGCTGCTTTTTGCACCAGAATTATGAATATTGCACCAATCCGGAGTTTTTACGTGCCGGAATGAGTTAGAATGCACGAAATTGGCTATTCAACAAACCCTAATCAAATTTAGGGTTAAGTTGTTCAGTGACATGTTTAGCAAACCCACTCCCTGCTTCGTTGTAGATATTAAATGCAGCATCGGCACCGAGGTCTTGCATGGCCTCTACTTGATCTGAATAAGCAGCTATCGCTGCAGTTTGGCCTGAATAGTGTTTCAACTTTAGCTGTTCTAGCGCAAGCTGATTACCTTGATGATGTGGCATGGCTAACAAGACTAATTTCACGTTACCAGTATCTAAGATTCGTTCCCAAAAATCTGGGTCAGTCGCATCACCACAGATAACATTTCTATGCTCAGCTTGGTGCTGTTTTGCCGCTTCAGGATGCAACTCTACACCCAAGCTAATCTCTCCATGTTGATGGGTGAGTTCATCGTATGCGCCCGTGCCTATGCGGCCCATACCTAAAATGAGTATCTGAGCGCTACCCGGGTTAATACGCTGATCCATCATATTTAGTTTTTCTGCACTGCGCTCTTTGAGCCATTTTGATGACCGTTGATATAACGAATGGCCAAATCGATTAAGCGGTGCTGCAATAATAAATGAGAGTGAAACTGCGATCGCAATTGAGGCCAACATATCGCCAGATAACCACCCCATTTTGAATGCTAACCCCCCCACAATTAGACCAAATTCACTGTAGTTAAATAAGGATAGACTGGCTAACAACGAAGTACGTACTCGAAACTTGAAGCTATTAAATATCAAGTAGTAGAAGATACCTTTAACGGGAAGGAGTAATAAAAAGAGTAACGCAGTTACTGCACCTGATAAGGTTGGTTGTTCTGCAAGGCCGATGTTTAAGAAAAAACAGACTAGAAATAGTTCTTTAAGATTAAACAGTGATTTGGATAGTTCGGATGACTTTTTATGGCCTGCGAGAAGCATGCCTAAAATGAGTGCGCCGAGATCAGGTTTTAGTCCGACAAAATCGAATAAACCCGCACCAAGTACCAATGCCATGAAAATACCATAAACAACAAGCATTTCTCCGTGGCCAACGATACTGAGAAGTCGATAAAAAATAGGCCTTAAGAATGGCAGTAAGAAGAGAAATAGCGCGTACCATTCAGGCACTTTTCCTGTTGAAATACTTAAAAATAACACCGCAAAAATGTCTTGCATAACCAGGACACCAATTGCAATTGTCCCATAAGTTGCATTCATCTCTCCCTTTTCTTGTAAGCTTTTTACCGCGAATACCGTACTAGAAAATGAAAGGGCAAAGCCGAGCAATATCATCTGTTCTAGCGACATTAAACTGAACGTTGTAACACCGAGTAGTTTGAATGCGGCGATCGATAGGGTGAAAAAGAGCGTCGATAACAAGTTATGTGCAGTTGCGCCCGCCCAAATTTCTTTGGATAGAAGGGTCTTAACATCGAGCTTTAGGCCAATAGTAAATAACAATAGTGTTACGCCTAAATCAGCTAAGAGTTCGATGGTTTCATTTGACTGAAAACCTAGAAAATTTAGGCCAAATCCCGCAATTAGAAAGCCAACGAGTGGCGGAAGGTTGCATTTTAATGCAATAAAGCCTGCTGCGAATGCAGATGATATTAAAATGATTTCCATATACACCTATAGTGCGGTTTATGTTTGAAGTCGCCATAAAAAAAGGGTCATACTTATTCAAGCATAACCCGTGGTGTCTGGCGAGGAGAAAAGACTACTCTTCTAGAAGTTTTTGTAACAAAACGCCATTCAACATCGCTCTTTTAATCATGGAGAATGCGCCCATGGTTGGTTTTGCCTCTAATTCCGATGCAACAATGGGGAGATCAGTATGGAAAGTGGTGAGCGATTGAGCTTCAACATTTCGACGAATAGCGGGAAAGACAAGCTCAGCAGCTTGAGTGATATCGCCAGCAATGATGATTTTTTGTGGGTTGAAGAGGTTGACGGTAACCGCAATCACCTTACCTAACTCATTACCAACGCGAATCAAACTTTGTTTCGCAAGTTCATCACCTTCCAACGCATGTTGACAGACATCAACCATCGTTATCTTATTGAGCGAAGACAGTGAAGAGGGGTGACCTTTGCTAATGAGTGCCGTGATGCTTGCCAAAATTGCAGGATTAGAGGCCACTGTTTCTAAGCAACCAAAATTACCACATTGGCATTGGCTTCCGAGTGGGTCTATCTGAATATGGCCAATTTCGCCTACATTCCTATTTGACCCCAAAAATACCTGCCCATTAACAATAATGCCTGCTCCGGTGCCGCGATGTACGCTGACTAAGATGGAATCTTTGCAGTCTTGGCTTGCACCAAAATAGTGTTCTGCTAATGCTTTTCCTCGGATATCATTGCCTATAAAGCACTCAACATTGAAGGCCACCTTAACAATGCCACTTAGCGCAAAGTTGTCAATATCAGTATTGGGGATATAGTCTACAACCCCCTCTACAGGATCGACTAAGCCGGGAAGAACAATGCCAATGGCAATGAGCTGATTGATTTTATCTTTGTGCTCGTCAAGAAATGATTGGATATGTTGAATTAAGCCAGATTCAAGATCTGACTGATTTAAATAGTTAAAAAGACTGTGATTACTAGCAAGTTCAACGCCGTCAAGATTAAAAAGACTAAGTTGAACGTAGTCGCGCCCGAGTCTGATAGCGACAGAATGGAATGGTTCCCCTTCTGTTGTCAAAGAGATAGCTCTACGACCACCCGTGGATGCTTGTTGAGCGACCTCTTTTATCAGGCCTCGTTTCATTAACTGGCGAGTGATTTTGGTAACACTTGCGGGTGCCAATTGACTCACATCGGCAACTTGAATCCGCGAAATGGGACCTTGCTGGTCTATTAGGCGATATACCGCTGCGCCGTTTAGTTGTTTAACAAGAACTACGTTACCTATTTGTCCGCCAGTCATACTTTAAGTTTGCTCGTATTGTCCGTTTACAATTGTCGCAAGGACGTTGAAGTCACGGTCAAAAATAGCAAGGTTTGCAATCATGCCAGCCTTGAGTTGACCTAGCATTTTGTCTACTCCAATAGCTTTCGCTGGGTAGAGTGTTGCCATGCGTAGTGCTTCATCCAATGCGATACCTACGTGCTCAACCGTATTTTGCACTGCTTCTATCATCGTTAGTGCTGAGCCACCAAGTGTGCCATTTTCATCGATACACTTACCATCTCGGTAATATACTTTTTTCCCAACAAAAATAAAGTGATCCATCTCCGCACCGGCTGGAGCTGTGGCGTCTGTCACTAATACAAGCTTTTCACCTTTCAATTTATGGGCAATTCGGACGTTTGGATAATCAACATGAAATCCGTCGACAATAATGCCAGCATAGACGTCTGGTGTGTCAAATATAGCCCCCACGACGCCGGGTTCTCGCCCAGTTATCGGTGTCATAGCATTATGCAAATGAGTGGCGAAGCTAATTCCTGCGAGAAAGCCCTGTCTTGCTTGCGCATAGGTTGCGTTAGAGTGGCCTATCGAAACCACAATGCCAGCGTCACTTAGACGACGGATGTGCTCTGGGTCATTTTGTTCGGGAGCCAAAGTAACCTTGGAAACGACGTCATTGTTTAGACAGATATAGTCGATCATTGCGTCGTCGGATACACGAATGAAGTCTGGACTATGTATGCCTTTTTTCATAACGTTTAGATAAGGCCCTTCTAAATGTAAGCCCAAGGATTGATGCTTATGCAGAGCATTATACTGGCGTTGTGCCTCAACCGCTTGTCGCATATTCGCGTCTGAAGAGGTGATCAAGGTCGGCAGAAAACTGGTACAGCCAGATTTAAGGTTGACCTTGTGCATGGTGTCGAGTGTTTTCGTTGAGATGTCGTCGTTAAACATCACCCCACCACAACCGTTCAGTTGTAGGTCAATAAACCCAGGGCTTACATTCGCCCCGTCTAGATCCATTAATTCTATGCCATCGGGCAATTCTGATTCTGAGCAGACAGAACAAATTTTACCATCTTCAATTATTACCGAGAAATTCTCGAGAATATCGCTACCGGTAAATATTTTGCAGTTGGTTAGCGCATACATAAGCAGAGTCCTATTACTTGAGGTTTTTAATGTTTTCGGCTTCTAGCTCTTTGAAGTACTTGACGGTCTTAACTTTTAGCTCTTGTGTTGCCGCGTCATCACACACGATAACCGACTTAGCGTGTAACTGAAGTGCTGAAATTGTCCAAAGATGATTAACACTGCCTTCAACCGCGGCTTGAAGCGCCAATGCCTTGTTGTGGCCTGATACCAATAACATGACTTCTTTTGAATCGAGAAGCGTGCCGACACCTATTGTTAGCGCATATTTTGGTACTTGATTTATATCACCATCGAAGAACCTAGAATTAGCGATTCGAGTATCTTCTGTCAACGTTTTGATTCGAGTACGTGAAGACAGTGAAGAGGCGGGTTCATTAAATGCAATGTGTCCATCGTTACCGACACCACCCATGAACAGATGAATTTGGCCGTAAGACTTAATTCTCTCTTCGTACTGTTTGCATTCAGCTTCATGATCATCGGTGCTTCCATCTAGCAAATTGATATTTTTTTCTTGTACATCAACATGATTAAAGAAATTGTCATACATAAAGGTACGGTATGATTCAGGATGATCAGAAGGGAGCCCAATATATTCATCCATATTAAATGTGACGACGTTTTTAAAGCTTACTTCGCCTGCATTATAAAGTTCGATAAGGTGCTTATAAGTTTTTAGTGGTGAGCCGCCAGTTGGCAAACCTAATATGAATGGGCGGTCCTCTGATGGCTTGAATTTATTGATAGTGTTAATAATATGTCTAGCTGACCATAGGCCGACTTCATCAGATGTTTGTAGTGGTATAAGTCTCATCGTGGCACCTCATTTAAGTTTAGAAAACAGGTAAATATTATTACCGTAATGACATTAATTCGAATCATAAAATAAGTTTTATGATCTAGCTAGCAAAATATACCATTACGTCTAAAAATAGGTGACTATCATCACAAAAAACACGCTTTTAATTTGCGGAGTGAAATTAAAGTCATACACTAAATGTGACTAAATTGAAGGGGTGAAATAAGTCCTTCACACTAAATGGACATCCTATAGGGGGAACTCACGATGAATATTCTTGGATATTTTCAAAAAGTAGGTAAAGCACTGATGGTACCAGTTGCTACATTACCTGCAGCAGCAATACTAATGGGGATCGGATACTGGATCGATCCAACAGGTTGGGGTGGTAATAATGCGTTTGCTGCTTTTTTGATTAAAGCCGGCGCGGCAATTATAGACAATATGTCAGTGTTGTTTGCCATCGGTGTGGCATACGGTATGTCTAAAGATAAAGACGGTGCTGCTGCATTGGCTGGTTTTGTTGGGTATATGGTTATTACAACACTATGTAGTGCAGCGTCAGTTGAAGCTATAGGCCTAGTGACTTTGGATGCGGGTTCTACGCTTGCCTTTAATAAAATAGGCAATCAGTTTGTAGGTATCCTGTCTGGTATTGTTGCCGCAGAGCTTTACAACCGTTACTACCAAGTTGAACTGCACAAAGCACTCGCGTTCTTTAGTGGTAAGCGCCTAGTTCCTATCTTGACTTCTTTCGCTGCTATTGGTATCTCTTTTGTTCTCATGTTTGCTTGGCCTATCATTTTCGGCGGATTGATTTCATTTGGTGAAAGCATCGTAGGTCTTGGTGAAGTAGGTTCTGGTCTATATGGATTCTTTAACCGTCTACTTATCCCTGTTGGTTTACACCATGCATTGAATTCAGTGTTCTGGTTTGATATGGCTGGCATCAATGATCTTGGTAACTGGTGGACACCAAATGCAGTAGAAGCAGGTGTCGGTGTAGTGGGTGAAACAGGTCGTTACATGGCTGGCTTCTTCCCTATCATGATGTTTGGTCTACCTGGTGCAGCACTTGCTATCTACCATACGTCTAAGCCTGAGCATAAAGCTCGTGTCGCTTCAATTATGATTGCGGCTGGTTTCGCATCATTCTTCACCGGTGTAACTGAACCATTAGAATTCTCATTCATGTTCCTCGCGCCTATGCTGTATGTATTGCATGCTGCATTGACAGGTCTATCTCTTTACATTGCAGATATAATGAATTGGACCGCTGGTTTCGGATTCTCAGCTGGCCTTGTGGATATGATACTTTCAGCTCAAAACCCATTGGCAAACAAATGGTATATGCTGATTGTTCAGGGTTTCGCATTCTTCGGTATTTACTACTTCGTATTCCGTTGGGCTATCATTAAGTTCGGTCTTAAAACACCTGGACGTGAAGACGATGAAGACATCGCAGAAATAAGTTCTTCAGCTGTTAGCAAAGACTCAGCGGAGCTTGCGAAAAAATATCTAGCTGTACTTGGTGGTCACTCTAACATTCAAAACATTGATGCATGTATTACACGCTTACGTTTGACGGTCAATGATATGGACGTGATTAACGAGAATGAGTTAAAAGCACTCGGAGCTATGGGTGTGGTAAAACTTGGTGGAAATAACCTACAAGTTATCCTAGGTCCACTCGCTGAAATTATTGCTGGGGAAATGAAAAATATCCCTGCTACTGATAGTTAATAAGTCATTACGTTACATTTATTTGTAAAACCTCCCATATGGGAGGTTTTTTTTGTTCTGCCACTAAGTAAATTAACAAGAATTGCACTGTTTTGGTTGTGTAAATATGGCGAATCGTGGATCATAAACAAAATTATTTTTGACAATACACTAGAGGTACATAGATGACTGAAGCTGAGGCTCGTCCATCAAATTTCATTCGCCAAATCATTGATAAAGATTTAGTGGAAGGCAAACACACTAGCGTGCATACCCGATTCCCGCCGGAGCCAAATGGTTATCTACATATCGGTCACGCTAAATCCATTTGTTTGAATTTTGGTATTGCTCAGGACTATCAGGGTCAATGTAATCTTCGTTTCGATGATACAAACCCTGAAAAAGAGGACATCGAGTACGTAGAGTCGATTAAAAATGACGTGCATTGGCTAGGTTTTGAGTGGTCTGGGGATATACATTACTCTTCAAATTACTTTGATGATCTTTATCGTTATGCCGTTGAGTTGATTAATAAGGGCTTAGCGTATGTCGATGAACTTAGCCCCGATCAAATCCGCGAGTATCGTGGGACATTGAAAGAGCCGGGTAAACATAGCCCATATCGTGATCGCAGCGCTGAAGAAAACCTCGCATTATTTGAAAAAATGCGTGACGGTGGATTTAAAGAAGCAACAGCCTGCTTACGAGCCAAGATTGATATGGCGTCTCCATTTATGGTAATGAGAGATCCGGTTATTTATCGTATACGTTTTGCAGAGCATCATCAGACGGCTGATAAGTGGTGCATTTATCCAATGTACGATTTTACCCACTGTATTTCTGATGCATTGGAAGGGATAACTCACTCAATTTGTACATTGGAATTCCAAGACAACCGTCGTCTTTACGATTGGGTGCTGGATAATATTTCAATTGAATGCCAACCTCGTCAATATGAGTTTAGCCGCTTAAACCTTGAATATACGGTTATGTCTAAGCGTAAACTGAATCAATTGGTGACTGAAAACCTTGTAAATGGTTGGGATGACCCACGTATGCCGACTATCTCTGGCTTACGCCGCCGTGGCTTCACCTCGGCCGCTATTCGAGATTTCTGTCAACGTATTGGCGTGACGAAGCAAGAGAACATGATTGAGTTTGGTTCTCTAGAGTCCTGTATACGTGACGATTTAAACGAGAACGCACCTCGCTCAATGGCTGTGCTTGATCCTGTGAAAATCGTTATTGAAGATATTGAAGCTGGCAAAGTAGAAACGCTAAATGTCGCTAATCATCCAAATAAGCCAGAGATGGGTAGTAGAGAAGTACCGTTTACTCGTGAAATATGGATTGAACGAGATGACTTCCGAGAAGAGGCAAACAAAAAGTATAAGCGTCTTGTATTAGGAAAGGAAGTACGTTTGCGTGGTGCATATGTCATCAAAGCAGAACGTATTGAAAAAGACACAGAAGGTAACATAACGACTATTTTCTGTAGTTATGATGTAGATACATTGGGTAAAAACCCAGCGGATGGCCGTAAGATAAAAGGCGTGATTCATTGGGTATCTGCTGATAAGGGTTTACCTGCAGAGATTCGTCTGTATGACCGCTTGTTTACGGTACCAAATCCGGCAGCAGAGGATGACTTCAAGGCGGTAATTAATGCGGAATCGTTGCTCGTTAAGAATGGTTTTGTTGAACCAAGTTTGTGTAATGCACAAGCAGAAACAGGTCTACAGTTTGAGCGTACGGGTTACTTTTGTGTAGATAGTAAAGATTCTAAACCAGATGCACTGGTTTTTAATCGTACCGTTGGTCTACGAGATACCTGGACAAAAACGGGCGAATAATGCTTAACGCCCATTGAAGTTGGTACTATCAAGTACACTTCAATTGGAGCTCAGCCAGTAAATTAAAAAAGTAAAAAAAACCAGCGATTTAGTCGCTGGTTTTTTTTAATCTAATTTTTTATTTTATGTAGGTCTGGATTTTCTTTGCAGTTACCAGCGTTACATTTTCCGTAAAGATAAAGGCTGTGGTTAGTCAACTCAATATTGTATGAGGTTGCTATCTCTTGCTGGCGTTTTTCTATCATATCATCAGAGAATTCAATAACTTCACCACAATCTAAACAAACTAGATGATCATGGTGAAACTGTGTTGATAGTTCAAATACCGATTTACCACCTTCAAAGTGGTGACGAGTAACAATACCGGCGTCATCGAATTGATTTAGCACGCGATAGACGGTTGCTAACCCTATTTCTTCACCTTGATCTATCAGCAGTTTGTACAGTTCCTCTGCACTAATATGCTGGCATTGCGGTTGTTGAAGCACTTCAAGTATTTTTAAACGAGGTAATGTAACTTTCAGTCCCGCATCTTTAAGCGCTTTATTATTATCTGACATATTTCTTCCTGTAGACGAACTAAATCGTAAATGCGACAGCATCAATATTACACATTATAAGGTAGCATTCATTAACATTAAACCTCAAACGTCTGAGGCTTAACAAGAAAAGTTTGTAATGTGGCACTAATTTCAGATATTGTACGCTACTAATAACATTTTGTTAACAGAGATAATTATGAATAAAACTGTAGCAAAGGTGTATAAACCAAACATTGTTAAATTTGCTCTCAATATTTGGCCACCTTTTTGGGGGGCTGGTATAAAAATCATACATATAAGTAAAGACTTCCGTAATGTTAAAATGAGGCTTAAATTACGTTGGTGGAACAAAAATGCAAACCGAACCCAATATGGTGGGAGTATATTCTCTTTAACCGATCCTGTTTACGCGCTTATGTTAATGGGGATTTTAGGGGAACGTTATTTTGTGTGGGATAAGGAGGCGAGTATCAACTTTATCAAACCAGGTAACTCAGACCTGCATGCTGATTTTCTAATCTCCCAAGATACATTGGACGATATCCTCGCGAAAACAGCGGATGGAGAGAAATGCTTTCCAGAATTCATGATCTATGTAAAAGATATTCATGGAACCGTCGTCTGTGAAGTGCAGAGAAAGCTTTATGTGCGGAAAAAACCCAAGTATAGAGAAATTGAAGATGAAGTAAGTGCTTCTTAAATAAGATGTGCATCACTCGCTCAAAGCTATCAAAGAATACTATCCCCACGAAAGTGGGGATCTAATACCATCAGATTCCCGTTTTCACGAGAATGATGGCCAATTAGTAGATTTTATCTTAAGCGAGTCGCTTTTTTATAGAATATCTGATGGGTTCTGTACTGAGCCGTTCTCAGGCTAATTAATCTTCTAATTCAGCAAGACACATCTCATCATAGATTTGATTGACCCATGTTGACACACGTTTGTCAGTCAATTCTGGTTGGCGGTCTTCATCGATACATAAACCGACAAATGTTGCATCGTCAATAAGTGCTTTAGAAGCTTCAAATTCATAGCCTTCAGTTGGCCAGTTACCCAAAACAGTTCCGCCTTTTGCTTCAACGATGTCGCGAATATTACCCATAGCATCACAGAAATATTCAGCGTAATCCTCTTGGTCGCCACAACCAAAAATAGACACAAGCTTAGTAGAAAAATCAATGTCTTCTAACTCAGGAAAAAAATCATCCCAATCACATTGTGCTTCACCGTAATACCAAGTAGGAATACCCAAGATCAAAAGATCAAAATTGTCCAAATCCTCTTTACTACTTTTTGCGATATCTTGGACGTGAACGAGTTTCTTACTTAATTGTTTTTGAATCATCTTAGCAACAGCTTCTGTGTTCCCAGTATCGCTACCAAAGAAGAGACCTACACTTGCCATATTTGAATACCTACTAATAATTTGTTGATGTTGGCCAAACGCGCTATTAACGGTAATTGTTTACCGCTTAACTTTATTTGGTTTAGGTTAACCTAAACCAGTGCCTTCCCAGCTAATTTGTATAATGCCTTTAGCAATAAAGCCTGCGCAGCCTAAAAATAGAACCATCCATACTATACGTTGACCAAATACCGGAACGTTACCTTGTTTGAGTACATCTTTTATCGCCATTCCTATAAGAAAAAATATAGAAGCGAAGAGTAGATCTAAACCAATGGATTCCAATAAATCGTAATAGTAGTAAAGCATAGTTGTCCTTTATGCCAAATTTGTGCGTGAACTATACCACTGTTAACATCTAAAGTTAATGTGGAGCGACACAGTTTAGTTGTCTATTTTTAGTCGATAAAACGTTTGACAGCTCTGAGTACTTCTTGTGGCTTCTCGGCATGGAGCCAATGCCCTGTATTTGCAATAACATGTGCTTTCGCATTTGAAAACTGCGCTTGAACCTGTATTTGATGCTCTTGGGTCAAATAATCGGAATCGGCTCCTTTTAAGAACAAGGTTGGGATATCGATTTTTGAGATAATCTCCCATCCAAGAATATTCCAATAATTGTCGCTGATAGACTCAACGTTAAAGCGCCAGGTCAAACCAATTTCAGAGCGATAAAGCGATTTGCCTAAAAATTGAATAACCCCATCCATTTCTATATGTTTTGCGAGTGATCTTGTCGCTTCAATTCTGTTCGCGGGAGGGTTTGATAAGACAGCATGTAACCCAGCAAAGACGTTGTCATGCTTTCTTTCTGTATAGGCGACGGGGGCCATATCTAGTACAACGAGCTTATTGACATATTCTGGATGTTCACTGGCAAGTGTCATGGCCACTTTCCCCCCCATAGAATGACCGACTAAGGTGACCTTCGTTAGGCCTAAAAAAGTGATCAGTTGATGGATATCGTTCGCCATAACCTGATAGGTGTGTTCGTCAGAATGAAACGAGAGCCCATGGTTTCGTAAATCCATGCTCAGTACTTGATGATCTTTTTCGAGGTCTCGACCTAGCAGGCCCAAATTATCTAGATTACCAAATAAACCGTGTATAAGAACAATGGTTGCTCCTTCGCCTCGTAATTTGTAATTGAGTAGCTCTGACATTTTGATCTTTATTCATTTTTAAGATGGATATCGATCCCTATGGTAGTAATAGGAATGTTGGTGTGCAACTCAAAAATTGAGAAATACGATCTCGGAAACTCGCTTCTTGTTGTCTAATGAGTATAATCGATTAGATATTAATACAGTGAGATTGTGAAAAGCGAATGAAAACAATTGAAGTTGATGAGGATCTATACCGTTACATTGCGAGTCAGACCGAACATATTGGGGAAAGTGCGTCAGATATATTAAGGCGTCTCCTAATGGTTAGTGGTGACAAGCAAGTTTCACCTCAGATCGCAGAGCCTGAAGTGTCTCAAGAGGCTGCTCCTGCTCCTGTTGCTGACGAGCCTATAGGTATTGTAGTAAGTAAAGATGCCGGTAATGTAGAGAAAGTCGATGGTGTTAAAGCGATGCGTACATTACTTATTTCGGATGAATTTGCCACAAGCAATAAAGCGATTGATCGTTTCATGCAGGTGCTTTCTTCACTCTATCAGGTAAATAATTCGAGCTTTGCAGAAGCGACCCAAGTAAAAGGTCGAACTCGCGTCTATTTTGCCGATAATGAAGATGTATTATTGGCAAGCGGGAAGACAACCAAACCTCGTTCGATCCCGAACACTCCGTTTTGGGTTATCACGAACAATAACACCAACAGAAAACGTCAAATGGTCGACCAGCTCATGACTCGAATGAATTTCCAGTCAGATTTGATAGAAAAAGTGTGCAGTTCGATATAGTTTTTGGTTAACAGTATAGTGTTTAACAGAATATAAGCTTCATAATGAACCTGTTCCTCAGATGTCGTTATGAGGCTTTTTTTATTTTTTTAGGCTTTATTTTTAAAGGATTACAACATGGCAATGCATCCCCGAGCTGGGCAGAAAGCCCGCCAAGAAGATCTAACTAATATTCCCGCTCTCGTATCAAGCTATTACTTGCTACAACCAGACAGTGAAGATCCATCTAAACGCGTTGCGTTTGGTACGTCTGGCCATCGCGGTTGTTCTGAAAAAGAAACCTTCAATGAGAATCATATTTTAGCAATTGCTCAAGCAATTTCGGAAGTTCGCGCAGAACAGGGTACGACAGGACCTTTATTTTTAGGCAAAGATACCCACGCCCTTTCTGAGCCTGCATTCTGTAGTGTGATCGAAGTACTTGTCGCGAATGGTGTTAAAGTTATTATCCAGGAAAACAATGGATTCACCCCAACCCCTGGTATTTCTCATGCTATTTTGACTTACAACCTGAAGCACGACGAAAAAGCAGATGGTATTGTCATTACACCTTCGCATAATCCTCCACAAGACGGTGGTATCAAATATAACCCTCCACATGGTGGTCCTGCTGAAGGCCAATTGACGCAAGCGATTGAAGACCGAGCGAATGCATTTATTGCAAATGAAATGAATGGTGTTAAAGCGATGTCGAGTGGGGCCGCGAAGCAGGTTGTCTCTGAAGTAGACTTAGTCCAACCTTATGTCGATGACTTGGTGAATGTTGTTGATATGAAAGCGATTCAAAACGCGAGCATTAAAATAGGCGTTGATCCCCTAGGCGGTTCGGGTATTGAATACTGGCGTCAGATCGCTAAAACTTACAACCTAGATTTAACACTGGTAAATGAAGCAATCGACCCATCATTTCAATTTATGTCTCTAGATAAAGATGGCGTGATTCGTATGGACTGCTCATCCCCTTATGCTATGGCTAACCTCTTAGCACTTAAAGATGATTATGATCTTGCATTCGGTAATGACCCGGATTATGACCGCCATGGTATCGTAACGCCGAAAGGCCTGATGAACCCAAATCACTATTTGGCTGTCTGTATTGACTATTTATACCGTCATCGCGAAGGTTGGGGTAAAGATGTCGCGGTAGGTAAAACATTAGTATCAAGTGCGCTGATTGACCGTGTTGTTGCCGATCTTGGTCGTGAATTGTGTGAAGTACCAGTTGGTTTCAAATGGTTTGTTGATGGTCTATATAATGGAACATTTGGCTTTGGTGGTGAAGAGAGTGCAGGGGCGTCTTTCTTACGTAAAGATGGGTCACCTTGGTCTACAGACAAGGACGGCATCCTTCTTTGTTTACTTGGTGCAGAGATCACTGCTGTTACAGGTAAAAACCCACAAGAATATTATGAAGAACTTGCAGCAAAACATGGTGCTTCTCAATATAATCGTATTTCAGCCGTCGCTAACACCGAGCAAAAAAATGTACTGTCTAAACTTTCTCCAGAGATGGTTTCGGCAGAGATGTTAGCGGGTGAAATTATCACGGCACGTTTAACACATGCGCCTGGTAACGGTGCCGCGATTGGAGGCCTTAAAGTGACGACTGAAAATGGCTGGTTTGCAGCGCGTCCGTCAGGCACAGAAGAAATCTACAAAATCTACTGTGAGAGCTTTAAAGGTGAAGAACACCTGAAAGCGATAGAGAAAGAAGCTCAAGAGATAGTAAATCAAGTGTTTGCAGACGCTGGTTTGTAAAACTTAAAGTAAATGGCTAACGACAGGAAAAACCGATGAGAAAGCATCGGTTTTTTATTTCTTAACAAGTAAAACCAGACGATACCAATGGCATTAATTAGGTGTTCAAAGTGAATTTTATTCCGCGAACACGCTTCGTTTGATAAGTTAATTAATGGAACCGATATACGCTATAAGCAACGGATCATACATAAACGTAGTGTTGCATCATGTTCACTTCAAATTATTATTAGGCCAAGTGTCCGGTACGATAATCCACAACTGGCCTGATTCGGCCTGACAATGCACGGAATACTCTGCCATCGATGTTAGTCTTTCGTATGGCCTCAGGGTGCCAGGTATCCAATCTAGCTTCTGTAGCCTAAACAGAGGTTCTTTAATCCGTGATATTTGATGTTGGTAACACCAACAACCAACAATCGTTGCGTTGTTTAACTGATAACCTAAACACTGTGTAGGAATCGTTTCGTTCTCAAATGGATTGGTGTAAAGACGACCTTGAATCAACATTTTGGGTGTGACAACGTCAAAATTACCGAATCGTTGATGAAATTCTTCGCGATCTGACATTTTAAGTTGATGGCTGAGCATGCGATGAAGTTTTATATCGAGCCTATCTCGACTATCTGGGCCGTACCAACGCTCATCTTTGAGAAGATAAAACTTGATAGCGACTTCCCAATGTTCGATATGTTCTTGGTACTTAAGAAGAAAATCAATAGCACCTATGGTCTCTTTTCCTCTAAACAGTTGAACCTCTTCGGCTAAAATCTCATAGTCAGGGTGAGATACAAAAAGTCTTTTGCATAATTCCTGATAGACAAAACCAAGGCGTGTATTGCCACGATAATCGCCACTTTCTGGCAAATAATTGAGGACAAAGGGGTTTTCTGCCGCTGGCGGTTTATCTGTCTTAAATATTGGAGGATTAGTGATTATCCAATGGGTAATTTTTGCAAGTCTCTCCTGCATTATTCACATCCTGTGGTATTCTGAAAAGAATGCTAACTCTACTTATTGGTATAACATAAAATGGATCACTTGCAATTAGAATCATTGCTAAATCAAAAGCTTTCACCGGAACTTATTAAAGACTACTGCCCAAATGGATTGCAGATTGAAGGGAAAAGTGAGGTAAATAAAGTGCTTACTGGCGTGACAGCTTCGAAAGCATTAATTGACAAAGCAATAGCGTTAAAAGTGGACGCTATATTGGTTCATCATGGTTATTTCTGGAAAGGCGAAGCCGAAGTAATTAGGGGTATGAAGGGGGCGAGAATTAAAGCGCTGATAAAAAACGATATCAATCTATATGCCTATCATTTGCCGTTAGATGTACACCCTGAAATCGGTAATAACGTTAAGCTTGCTGAGTTATTAAAGATTAACGTTGATGGGGGACTGGAACCGTCAGCTCAATCAGTCGCGCTTCATGGTTCGTTGACCACACCTATATCAGGTAGAGAATTGGCTAAAAAAATTGAAGCTGTTTTAAACAGAAAACCACTCCACATCATGCCTGATATCGACAAATTAATTAAGACAATTGGATGGTGCACGGGCGGAGGGCAAGACTATATTGAGTTGGCTGCAGCCAAAGGGTTGGACGCATTTATTTCTGGTGAGATTTCTGAGCGTACTACATACTCGGCAAGAGAGCAGGGGATCCACTATTTTAGCGCGGGCCACCATGCAACAGAGCGTTATGGTGTGAAAGCTTTAGGTGAGTGGTTGGCGGTAGAGCATGGGCTAGATGTCGAGTTTATTGACATCGATAATCCAGTCTAGAATTATGATCACCTCCTTCGCTATGAAATTCGTCATCCCCACGTAAAGTGGGGATCTAAATAAAGTATACAAAGATTCTCGTTTTTACGGGAATGACGATGTTTATTTTAACGATCGTTATAGAGCGCTATGCTTATAGAACATAACGCTTCTAACGAGTAGAGTCCCAATAGACTGTATTAATTAACTATTCTCGTTCATGCAAAGGTTCAAAGTCACGCATCTTCTTACCTGTGTAAAGCTGACGTGGACGACCGATACGGTTGTCTGGATCGCCATGCATTTCATTCCAGTGTGCAATCCAACCGATAGTACGAGCCATCGCAAAAATAACCGTGAACATTGAGACAGGAATACCAATAGCCTTAAGAATGATACCTGAATAGAAATCAACGTTAGGGTAAAGTTTCTTCTCGACGAAGTATGGGTCAGACAGCGCGATACGCTCTAGTTCCATAGCAACATCTAACAATGGGTCTTCAATGCTTAGTTCTTTAAGAACCTCGTGGCACGCTTCACGCATTACAGTTGCACGTGGATCGTAGTTCTTATAGACACGGTGACCAAAGCCCATTAGGCGGAACGGGTCATCTTTGTCTTTCGCACGGTCGACATATTCAGGAATGTTATCAACACTTCCAATTTCTTCTAGCATACGTAAACATGCTTCGTTAGCTCCGCCATGTGCTGGTCCCCAAAGAGATGCAATACCTGCGGCAATACATGCAAATGGGTTCGCACCAGAAGAACCAGCTAAACGAACGGTAGATGTCGACGCATTTTGTTCATGGTCAGCATGAAGAGTAAGAATTTTATCCATCGCACGAGCAACAACAGGATTAACTTCATAGTCTTCACATGGGTTGGCAAACATCATGTGTAGAAAGTTTTCTGCGTAGCTTAAATCGTTACGAGGATAGATAAACGGTTGACCGATAGAATATTTGTAACACATTGAAGCAAGAGTCGGCATTTTAGAGAGCAGACGGAATGCAGCAATTTCACGGTGACTATCGTTGTTGATATCGAGCGAATCGTGATAGAACGCCGCTAGGGCACCTACAACACCTACCATGATGGCCATTGGGTGCGCATCACGACGGAAGCCATGGAAGAAGCTCGCAATTTGCTCGTGAACCATGGTGTGGCGAGTAACTATTTTCTTAAATTCATCGTACTGTTTGCGGTTTGGTGCTTCTCCATAAAGTAGGATATAACAAACCTCTAAATAATCCGCATTGTTGGCCAATTGGTCGATTGGGAAGCCTCGGTGTAGTAACACACCTTTGCCACCATCGATGAATGTGATTTGGGATTCGCAAGATGATGTCGCAAGAAAACCAGGGTCAAATGTGAAATATCCATTTGATCCTAGTTTACGAACATCGATTACTTCTGGACCTAAAGTGCCATCCATAATCGGCAGTTCAATGGGAGCTTTACCTTCTATGTGAAGAGTAGCTTTCTTACCTGCCATTACATTCTCCTTTGTTATAATTTAATCCGTCCGGGATTTCTTCTGAGACATTTTTTACTCAGGATCGTAAGTAAAGTCAATTTTTCTAAGTTTTTGTGTGCACTTGTTAAGATTTTCCACATTTAAAAAATTAAAAACATGTCCCATGTAGCACTTTTTGTTACGATAATTGTATTAATTTGTTGCCAAACGTATAGTGACGAGGAAGTTTGTGGTTGAGACCTTATAAATTCAAGCCTAGAAAGAAATAAACGCTTTAAAATCTAGGTGCTTGGTTAACATTTTATTAACATTCTTAGCCCTGTTTTAGGCGGAAAATCGTTAAATAGATGTTAATTTTGTGGGGTTGACACTTAAAGATCTCTCGATCTACCAAAATTCCTAATAACAATAAACGCTTAATGGAGCTGAGTGAGCAAGCCCGTGAATAAAAGAAAGTCCAGACCTGTCAATCTCGATTTACAGACCATACACTTTCCGATTACTGCAATAGTATCCATTCTTCACCGTGTTTCTGGTGTGATTACTTTTGTGGCAATTGGTATCCTGCTTTGGCTGTTATCAATATCTTTGTCCTCCCCTCAAGGCTTCATGCAAGCCGCCGACTTAATAGATAATTTTTTAGTTAAGTTTATTCTGTGGGGAATATTAACCGCACTTGCCTACCATATTGTTGGTGGAATTCGTCACCTCATAATGGACCTAGGCCATTATGAGGAATTCGAATCTGGCGTTATGACTGCCAAGGTAACCTTTGCTGCAACAGCAGTATTGTCACTACTTGGAGGAATCCTGGTATGGTAAATTCTGTATCTTCAGTAGGTCGTAATGGTATCCATGACTTCCTACTTATTCGTGCTACGGCAATAATCCTTACTCTGTATACTATATACATTGTAGGGTTTTGTGCTTTCAGTGGCGACATAACTTATCACACATGGACCGCTTTCTTTGGTGGTATTTTCACTAAAGCGTTTACCATGCTTGCTCTGACATCTATCCTCGTTCATGCATGGATTGGCCTATGGCAAGTTCTAACTGATTATATCAAGCCAACGCTAATTCGTGGCCTATTACAATTCGTAATTGTGGCCATTTTATCGGTGTATTTCTTCTCTGGCCTATTTATTCTGTGGGGTGCATAAGTGACTATTCCAGTTCGTGAATTTGATGCCGTTGTTATCGGTGCTGGTGGCGCGGGTATGCGCGCAGCATTACAAATTTCTGAGCAAGGCCTAAGTTGCGCCTTGCTTTCCAAAGTATTTCCAACCCGTTCTCACACTGTATCTGCTCAAGGCGGTATTACCGTTGCGTTAGGTAATTCCCATAAAGATAATTGGCAGTGGCATATGTACGATACGGTGAAAGGTTCCGATTATATCGGTGATCAGAATGCCATTGAGTACATGTGTAAAAATGGTCCTGAATCTGTTATTGAACTTGAAAAAATGGGTTTACCATTTTCTCGGTTTGAAGATGGTTCAATCTATCAGCGCCCGTTTGGTGGACAGTCTATAGAGTTTGGTGGTGAGCAAGCCGCCCGTACAGCAGCAGCGGCAGACCGTACTGGTCATGCGCTTCTTCATACGCTTTATCAGCAAAACATCAAACATAAAACCACCATTTTCTCTGAGTGGTATGCATTAGATCTTGTTAAGAATCAAGATGGGGCCATTATGGGTTGTACAGCAATCTGTATGGAAACTGGCGAGATAAATTATTTCAAATCTAAAGCGACTATTTTAGCAACAGGTGGTGCCGGTCGTATTTATGCCTCTACAACTAACGCACATATCAACACTGGTGACGGTGTCGGCATGGCGTTACGCGCAGGCGTTCCAATGCAAGATATCGAAATGTGGCAATTCCACCCAACAGGTATTGCTGGAGCGGGTGTCTTGGTTACGGAAGGTTGTCGCGGTGAAGGTGGTTATCTTCTCAATAAAGATGGCGAGCGCTTTATGGAGCGTTACGCACCAAATGCGAAAGATCTGGCTGGCCGTGACGTAGTCGCTCGTTCAATTATGATTGAAATCCGTGAAGGTCGTGGCTGTGATGGTCCTTGGGGTCCACATATTAAACTGAAACTTGATCATTTAGGTAAAGATGTACTGGAATCACGTTTACCTGGTATCTGCGAGCTATCTCGTACTTTTGCCCACGTTGATCCAGTGAAAGAACCAATTCCTATTATTCCAACCTGTCACTATATGATGGGTGGCGTGCCGACACAGGTTTCAGGTCAAGCGATTAAACAAGACGCAAATGGTGCCGATGTTGAAGTACAAGGCTTGTTTGCTTGTGGTGAAATTGCTTCTGTGTCTGTACATGGTGCAAACCGTCTAGGTGGTAACTCTCTACTTGATTTGGTTGTATTTGGTCGAGCAACTGGCCTACATCTTGGTGAAACGTTGGCTGCTCAATCTGAAGCTCGACCAGCAACTGAGTCTGATATCGAAGCTTCTTTGGCGCGTACAATGCGCTGGGAAAATAGTAACCGTGGTGAAGACCCTGTTCAAATTCGTAAAGACCTTCAAGCTTGCATGCAAAATAACTTCTCTGTATTCCGAGAAGGAGATGCAATGGCGACGGGCTTAGAGGAATTGAAAGTTATCCGTGAACGTCTCAATGACGCGCACCTAACGGACAAATCTTCGGAGTTCAATACACAACGTATTGAATGTTTAGAGTTAGACAACTTGATGGAAACTGCATTTTCTACTGCTGTAGCCGCAAACTACCGTACAGAAAGCCGTGGAGCACATGCTCGATTTGATTTCCCTGACCGTGATGATGAGCAGTGGCTATGTCACTCTATCTACAATCCAGAAACGGAAGAGATGTCAAAGCGTGATGTGAACATGGAACCTGTGCATCGAGAAGCCTTTCCACCTAAAGTACGTACTTACTAAAGGGAGCATAACAAGATGAAACTGAATTTCTCTCTTTACCGATACAATCCAGATGTAGACAGTAAGCCTCATATGCAGGACTACATACTCGAAGTGGATGAAGGTACAGACATGATGGTGTTAGATGCGTTGATTCTGTTAAAAGAACAAGATGCCTCTATCTCTTTCCGTCGTTCATGCCGAGAAGGTGTGTGTGGTTCTGATGGCCTGAATATGAATAGTAAAAATGGCCTAGCGTGTATTACTCCATTGTCTGCACTTATGGATCAGAGCCCTATCGTCATTCGACCATTGCCAGGATTACCTGTCGTTCGCGATTTAATCGTAGACATGACGCAATTTTATGACAATTATGCGAAAGTAAAACCTTATCTGATTTCAGATGGCAATTTGCCACCTTCTAGAGAAAATCTACAGATGCCGCAAGAACGAGCGCATTTAGATGGTCTTTATGAATGCATCATGTGTGCATGCTGTACGACAGCATGCCCATCGTTTTGGTGGAATCCGGATAAGTTCATTGGACCAGCTGGTTTACTGGCGGCCTATCGTTGGTTAATTGATAGCCGGGATACGGCGACCGATGAACGATTGTCTGAACTTGATGACGCATTTAGCGTTTTTCGTTGCCATGGCATCATGAATTGTGTAAGTGTTTGTCCTAAAGGACTTAATCCGACAAAAGCGATTGGTCATATCAAGACCATGTTAGTTAGCCGGTCGGTTTAAAAGTATAAAATTGCCAGCACTGTTAATATAGATTTTTATAGGTAACAGTGGCTGGCTGTAAATGGAAAGCCCGAATGGATCGGGAAGAAAAGTGAAAACTACTGGTTAAGGGAAAATATGCACAACGGCGTGATGAAGGCATGGCTCGAGTCTTCACACTTGGCTGGCGCCAATGCAACTTACGTAGAAGAACTCTACGAACTGTATCTAAGTGACCCCGATCTGGTAAGTGAGGAGTGGAAACGTGTATTTGAAGACTTGCCTGCGCAATCTTCTGAGGTTGTAGAACAGCCTCATTCACGGGTCCGTGATTACTTCCGGAGACTCGCTCAAGAAACAAAGCATTACAATGTCCAAGTTAGTGATCCTGATGTCGATGCTAAACAAGTAAAAGTATTGCAACTTATCAATGCCTTCCGATTTCGAGGGCATCAAGCAGCAAGCCTAGATCCACTAGGCATATGGGAACGAGACCCCGGTCCGGACCTAGAACCTGCATTCCACAACCTTACTCAAGATGATTTTGAAGAGACATTTAACGTTGGTTCTTTTGCAGTAGCACAAGATTCAATGCAGTTGGGTGATCTTTATTCTGCACTTAAGAAAACGTATTGTGGCTCAATCGGTGCAGAATATATGCACATGATTAATACAGAACAGAAACGCTGGGTTCAGCAACGTTTAGAGTCTGTATTAGGTCAGCCATCATTTACCGCCGAAGAAAAAGAAACCTTCCTAAATGAACTCACTGCCGCAGAAGGTTTGGAGCGTTATCTGGGTGCTAAATTCCCTGGAGCGAAACGTTTCTCACTAGAAGGTGGTGATGCGCTAATACCGATGACGAAAGAGTTAATTCGTCACGCTGGTAAGTCAGGAATGCGTGAAGTGGTAATTGGCATGGCTCACCGTGGCCGCCTTAATATGCTAGTCAACGTGTTGGGTAAAAAACCACAAGACTTATTTGATGAGTTTGCTGGTAAAAAAAGTGATGATAATACTTGGGGCACTGGCGATGTTAAGTACCACCAAGGTTTCTCCGCTGATTTTGCAACACCGGGTGGCGATGTTCACTTAGCATTGGCATTTAATCCATCTCATCTTGAAATCGTAAACCCAGTGGTTATTGGCTCGGTACGTGCGAGGCAAGACCGTTTAGCGGATAAAGATGGCAGCATGGTATTACCAATCACCATTCATGGTGATTCTGCTATTGCTGGTCAAGGCGTAGTGCAAGAGACATTTAACATGTCACGTGCTCGCGGATTCCAAGTCGGTGGTACGGTGCGAATTGTTGTGAATAACCAAGTTGGTTTTACGACGTCAAATCCGAAAGATACCCGTTCAACGATGTACTGTACTGATATTGCAAAGATGGTGCAGGCACCAATCTTCCATGTTAATGCTGATGATCCTGAGGCCGTTGCCTTTATCACTCGAATAGCATTGGATTATCGTAATACCTTTAAGCGCGATGTTGTTATCGATCTGGTTTGTTATCGCCGCCATGGCCATAACGAAGCCGACGAACCGAGTGCAACTCAACCTTTGATGTATCAAAAAATCAAAAAGCACCCAACACCACGTAAGCTTTATGCAGATGTGTTGATTGAGCGTGGTGAGCTTGATATTGGTAAAGCGACAGAAATGGTAAATGATTTTCGTGATGCGTTAGATCATGGTGAAGTTGTTGTTAAAGAGTGGCGTCCGATGGAAATGCACTCTGTAGACTGGAACCCTTATCTAGGTCATGACTGGAATATAGAATGGGACAGTCGTTATGAAATGACTCGCCTTAAAGCACTTGGTGAAAAGCTGTGCGATTATCCAGAAAGTCATAAGTTACAAAGTCGTGTAAATAAAATTTACAATGATCGTCGCGCCATGATCAGCGGTGAAAAGGCGCTCGATTGGGGTATGGCAGAGATATTGGCGTATGGCACGCTGGTAGATGATGGCAAGCGTATTCGTATTTCTGGTCAAGACTCAGGGCGTGGTACTTTTTTCCATCGTCACTCAGTACTTCATAACCAAGAAGATGCGAGCACTTATATTCCATTGCAGAATGTTCATACTAAACAAGGCCCTTTCCAAGTGTTTGACTCGGTTCTTTCAGAAGAAGCCGTGCTTGCATTTGAATACGGTTATGCCACCGCAGAACCAAGTGGTTTAACGTTATGGGAAGCGCAGTTTGGTGATTTTGCGAATGGTGCCCAAGTTGTTATTGACCAGTTTATTTCATCTGGTGAGCAAAAATGGGGTCGACTATGCGGTCTAACCATGTTGCTACCTCATGGATATGAAGGTCAAGGACCTGAACACTCATCTGCTCGTTTAGAACGCTACCTTCAGTTGTGTGCTGAACAAAATATTCAAGTTGTTGTTCCGTCGACACCAGCACAGGTGTATCACATGATTCGTCGTCAAGTGATTCGCCCAATGCGACGTCCTCTCGTGGTTATGTCGCCGAAGTCGCTTCTTCGTCATCCAATGTGTACCTCTTCACTTGAAGAGTTGGCTGAAGGTACTTTCCAGCCAGCAATAGGCGAAATAGATGAATTCGACCCTATGAAAGTGAAACGCGTTGTATTCTGCTCTGGTAAGGTTTATTACGACTTGCTTGATCAACGACGTAAGAACGAACAAGAAGATGTCGCCATTATCCGTATTGAGCAGCTATATCCGTTCCCTCTATTTGAGGTGCGAGATCTAATTGAGCAATATGAGAATGCGCAAGATTTCGTCTGGTGCCAGGAAGAGCCACAGAACCAAGGCGCTTGGTATTGTAGCCAACATAACTTCCGCAATGCGGTTCGTGGTAGTGATGTGAAATATTCAGGACGACCTGCTTCTGCATCACCAGCGGTTGGCTACATGTCGGTACATATGAAACAACAGAAAGCGTTGGTAGATGACGCTTTGAATCTAGATTTTGGTTAAGAACTAGAAGTTAAAGGAAGAATAAACTATGACAATTGAAATTCTGGTTCCAGATTTGCCTGAATCCGTTGCAGACGCAACGGTTGCTACATGGCACAAAAAACCTGGTGACGCAGTAGCTCGTGATGAAGTAATTGTTGATATCGAAACGGACAAAGTAGTTTTGGAAGTACCCGCTCCAGAAGCGGGTGTGTTAGAAGCTATCATTGAAGAAGAAGGTGCAACAGTACTTTCTAAGCAACTCATTGCCAAAATCAAACCGGGTGCAGTTGCTGGTGAACCAACCGTTGATACAACAACGACAACAGAAGCATCGCCAGATCAACGCCATAAAGCGTCTCTTACCGAAGAGTCCAACGATGCGTTGAGTCCTGCGATTCGCCGTCTATTGGCTGAACACAGCATAGAAGCGAGCAAGGTTAATGGTACTGGTGTTGGTGGTCGAATAACACGTGAAGATGTAGACACCTATCTAGCGAACGCTAAAGCGGCTCCTCATGCAACAGCACCTGCAATTGAAGTGCCAGCGGTAGCACGTAGTCAGAAACGAGTACCAATGACTCGTTTACGTAAACGTGTAGCAGAGCGCCTTCTTGAAGCAAAAAATAGTACGGCAATGCTAACGACGTTCAACGAAGTTAACATGAAGCCAATCATGGAGCTTCGCAAGCAGTACCAAGAACAGTTTGAGAAGCGTCATGGCACCCGCTTAGGTTTCATGTCTTTCTATGTGAAAGCCGTGACTGAAGCGCTAAAACGTTACCCGGAAGTAAACGCATCTATTGATGGTGAAGAGATTGTTTATCACAACTACTTCGATATCAGTATGGCGGTATCTACTCCTCGTGGCTTAGTTACACCGGTACTTAAAGATTGCGATATGCTAGGCATGGCCGATATTGAAAAAGGTATCAAAGAGCTTGCGATTAAAGGTCGTGATGGAAAACTGAAAGTTGAAGAACTTATCGGTGGTAATTTCACTATCACGAATGGTGGTGTATTTGGATCACTGATGTCTACCCCTATTATCAACCCGCCGCAAGCGGCGATTTTGGGTATGCATAAAATTCAAGATCGTCCGATGGCAATTAATGGGAAAGTAGAAATACTTCCTATGATGTACCTTGCGTTATCTTATGATCACCGCCTGATTGATGGCAAAGAATCGGTTGGATTCTTAGTGACAATAAAAGAATTACTTGAAGACCCAGCTCGCTTATTACTTGATGTATAAGCGTTAAAAAGAAAATGGAGTCAGGCACGCTCAACGTCTGGCTCTTTTTATCAACTAGAATTACCTTGAGATTAAAATCACTCTTTGTCTGAGTCGGCTTTATCTCAATCGGAACGAGTCCAGTAGTAACTAGTTGAGAAGTACCTTACCTACGTGAAGGCAGCCTCAATATCGTTTTATCAATGAATAATATTGGGTACCTTATGGAAATAATAATCCCTTAAGGGATAGAAAAATGGAATAGCACAATGAATTTGCATGAATATCAAGCGAAACAGCTATTTGCTGAATTCGGATTGCCAGTACCTGAAGGCTACGCTTGTGATACTCCTCAAGAAGCTTTTGAAGCGGCAGGTCGTATTAATACTGAGAAAAAAGTTGTTAAATGTCAGGTTCACGCAGGTGGACGTGGTAAAGCTGGTGGTGTTGAGCTACATGACACCAAAGATGGTGTAAAAGCGTTTGCTCAAAAATGGTTAGGTAAAAACCTAGTTACTTATCAAACGGATGCAAAAGGCCAACCAGTAACGAAAATATTGGTTGAGGAAGCCTCAAGCATTGCGAATGAATTATACCTTGGTGCCGTTGTTGATCGTTCGTCACGTCGAATCGTATTTATGGCGTCGACGGAAGGTGGCGTAGAAATAGAGAAAGTTGCAGAAGAGACACCAGAGCTTATTCATAAAGCGGCTATCGATCCACTTGTCGGCCCTCAAGCTTATCAAGGTCGCGAGCTAGCATTCAAGCTTGGCTTAGCTGGCGATCAAATCAAACAATTTACTAAGATCTTTATGGGTCTCGGAAATATGTTTGCTCAGTACGATCTCGCGCTTCTAGAAATAAATCCGTTAGTAATTACTGGCGACGGTAACCTTCTTTGTTTAGATGGTAAAATCAACATCGACTCAAATGCAATGTATCGTCAGCCAAAGCTACGAGAAATGCACGATCCATCTCAAGAGGATGTGCGTGAAGCGCATGCTGCACAGTGGGAACTTAACTACGTTGCACTTGATGGCAGCATTGGTTGCATGGTTAACGGCGCCGGTTTAGCAATGGGCACAATGGATATTGTGAACCTTCACGGTGGCCAACCTGCTAACTTCTTGGATGTCGGTGGTGGCGCAACGAAAGAGCGCGTTACTGAAGCATTTAAGATTATCTTGTCTGACGATAACGTCAAAGCCGTACTCGTTAATATCTTCGGTGGGATTGTACGCTGTGATTTAATTGCAGATGGTATTATCGGCGCAGTGGAAGAAGTCGGTGTGAAAGTTCCTGTTGTTGTTCGACTTGAAGGTAATAACGCTCCACTAGGCTCGAAGAAACTAGCTGAAAGTGGATTAAATATCATTGCCGCGAACTCGCTAAAAGAAGCAGCGGAAAAAGTAGTTGCAGCAGCGGAGGGCAAATAATGTCTATATTAATTGATAAAAACACGAAGGTTATCTGCCAAGGTTTTACTGGTGGGCAAGGTACTTTTCATTCAGAGCAAGCTATCGATTACGGCACACAAATGGTCGGTGGTGTTTCTCCAGGTAAAGGCGGTCAAATCCATTTAGGCCTTCCGGTATTTAATACAGTGCGTGATGCAGTAGAAAAAACAGGTGCGACTGCGTCGGTTATTTATGTACCTGCTCCTTTCTGTAAGGATGCCATTCTTGAAGCTATCGATGCTGGAATTAAGCTAATCGTAACGATTACAGAAGGCATCCCAACGCTTGATCTTTTAGACGTTAAAGTACGTTTAGATGAATCAGGTGTACGTATGATTGGTCCTAACTGTCCGGGCGTTATTACTCCAGACGAGTGTAAGATCGGTATTATGCCAGGCCATATTCACAAGAAAGGTAAAGTGGGTATCGTGTCTCGCTCAGGGACTCTGACATATGAAGCGGTTAAGCAGACGACGGATGAAGGTTTCGGCCAATCAACATGCGTTGGTATTGGTGGAGACCCTATCCCAGGTTCAAACTTTATCGATATTCTTAAGTTGTTCCAAGAAGATCCGGAAACGGAAGCTATCGTAATGATTGGCGAGATCGGTGGTACAGCCGAGGAAGAAGCAGCAGCATATATTAAAGAGAACGTGACTAAACCAGTTGTCTCTTATATTGCCGGTGTTACCGCGCCTCCAGGTAAGCGTATGGGTCACGCTGGTGCGATTATTTCTGGCGGTATGGGCACAGCGGAAGACAAGTTTGCTGCACTAGAGTTAGCCGGTGTTAAAACAGTGAAAAGTTTGGCCGATATCGGAACCGCTCTTCGCGAAGTGACTGGCTGGTAATCGTTATTTACTGTTCATAAATGATAGGAAGCTTGAACGATTGTTCGAGCTTTTTTTTTTGTTTTTGAATTAGTATAAACAATGCCATTTTCATGTCATTAGACTGTATATTGGTTATTGAAAAATAACGGAAATCTCACCACCGTAGTGAAGATTTTTTGCTCATCACAAGGAAGCATTGTCATGTTTAGTTTACTTTTAGGACTATTTCTATTTTTAGGGATGCATTGTGCGTCTATCTTTTTTCCATCGGTTAGAGAAAAACTGGTAGAGAAAAGTGAATTAGGTTGGAAAGCGATTTACTCTTTGGCCTCAATTGCTGGAATATACTTTATAGCGGTTGGTTATAATGCGCTTAGAATAGAGCCTGTACTTCTCTATACAACGCCTTTCTGGTTCCGTCATGTGACTTACCTGTTAATGCTGGCGGCCATGATCCTCTTTGTGGCCCCTTATTTTCCCGGTAAGATAAAACAGGTGACTAAACACCCACAGCTGCTTGCGGTAAAACTCTGGGCATTAAGCCACTTAATGGTTAATGGCATGTTAGCAGACGTCATTTTATTCGGTGCTTTCTTAGCGTGGGCGGTGTTAGATAGAATCTCAATGAAAAAACGCGAACAACGCGCACTTCCAGGCCTGAAACCATCAGGATTGAATGACATCATTAGTGTCGTTCTTGGTGTTGTGTTATCCAGTGCCTTTATCATGTTCTTACATGGAAAATTGATCGGTATGCCGTTAATGTAAACTGCCTATTTTAGGAGTTAGATCGAAAAAACGATGTGAAAGCATCGTTTTTTTATCCATTGCGTAAATATTACTTGACCTTGGTAGTGGATACCGTAAATTTATCTATACATTTTAAGGACAAAAAACATAGAGGAACGGATGGAATCTCAAAACAGAATGACGTTGTTGTTAAAAACAGTCGCGGTTACAGCGATTGCCGTTTTTTCACTTTCGGCTCAGGCAGCAGAAAAAGTGTATCGACTAAAGCTTGCTGAAACGTGGGGCCCTAATACGCCGATTTTAGGTGATGCCAGTAAAAACATGGCAAAGCTAGCCAACGAAATGTCAAATGGTCGTCTTCAAATTCGAATAGATTCAGCGAATAAGCATAAAGCGCCTCTCGGTGTGTTTGATATGGTGAAATCAGGTCAATATGATCTGGGCCATTCGAGTTCTTATTATTGGAAAGGTAAAGTGCCTAACACACTTTATTTCTCCTCAATGCCGTTTGGCATGATGACTACAGAGCAGTACGCTTGGTTCTACCGTGGTGGTGGTATAGAGTTGATGCAAGAAGTGTATGCCCCTCACAACCTGCTTTCTTTTCCTGGTGGTAACTCAGATATTCAAATGGGTGGGTGGTTTAAAAAAGAGATCAACTCTATCGATGATCTACAAGGTTTGAAGATGCGTATTCCAGGGTTCGCTGGTGAGGTCTTTGCGCGTGTCGGTGCTAAGCCTACGAATATTGCACCGGGTGAGCTCTACACCTCATTAGAGCGCGGCACAATCGATGCTCTCGAGTGGGTAGGTCCTGCATTTGATCTGAGAATGGGTTTCCAAAATATCGCACCTTATTATTATACGGCGTGGCATGAGCCAGGCTCTGAGACTCAGTTCTTGGTCAATAAGAAATCGTGGGATAAATTGCCGAAGGATCTGCAAATCATTCTTGAGACATCGTTCCGCGTTGCGGCTTTTGACATGTACACCCAAGCGATAGATGCGAATGCAACGAGCTGGGAAAAAATGTTGATTGATAATCCGGATATTAAAGTACGTGATTTCCCACCAGCGGTTCTCGAGAGAATGCGCAAAGAAAAAGATACCCTTCTCGAAGAGTTTGCCGCTAAGGACCCATTGGCGAAAAAAATCATCGACTCGCAAGCAAGTTATCTGAAAAGAGTTCGTGCATGGACGGACATCTCGACGAAAGCGTATTTGGATAGCAGTGCCGTTAAATAGTGGTATGGTTAGAAATAGGTAGTGCAGAAAGCTCGGTGTTTACCGAGCTTTTTTATATTTGTTCCGTCACACACGTTTCGTCTGACCAGTTACTTTGTGGCATTGGTATGACCCATTTAGGGTTTTAATATGAAACCACGAGAGGTCAACAGACCCTAATCATTTGTCACGTGATTACACGGGTTGAGATTTGAAACCAAACCACATGCTGACAGCACTAAGTGACGCCAGAAAACCGATAACCAAACCCAAATGCCATGCCTCTTGAATACCAAGGCTCATCAGAAACATGCTAAATAGCGCTGAGAATGTCATCTGACCCGCGCCTGAAAGAGCCGCAACTGAGCCCGCTTTTTCTTTGTACGGGACAAGCAACTGCGTTTGAGCACAAGGAAAAGCGATGCCATTTCCTAGAGTAAGAAGAAACTGACCAAACATCATAGCTATAGGAGTTAAGGGAGCGCATATCAACCATAGCCCAGCGCTTAGATGAATCGCTGGTACGCAGAAGAGCATTTTCTTTGTACCAATAATCGGACGGATTCGATTACATATTGTCCCCCCAACTAAGAGCCCACACGCTGGAATTAACGCCCACAATGCATATTGATCCGATGTCATGCCAATCTGTATCTGCATGATAAAAGGCATCACCGAGATAGAGACAACAATCAGGCTAAAGTTGAACCAACCAATACTCGCAAAGCTACAGAAATAACGCGACTTAATTAGGCTTTTGTAGGTTCTCAACATAGCGCGAACATTTGGCAATGGTTTTTTCTTAGGTAAGGTTTCGGAGAAAAGAAAAATCAATAATAGGAGCACAATAGCGATATAAGAAAGAAGGGCGATAAATACGGCTAACCAACCAAAACTGTGATTGATAAAACCACCGAGTACTGGCGCAATAATCGGTGTGAATGATGCAACGATCGTTACCCATGACAATGCCCTAGGCAAGTTGGGGCCATCGTAAGAGTCCCGTAGTGATGCCCTGGCTAATACAGCGCAACATCCTGCCCCTAGTCCTTGTATAAATCGACCAATAACTAACATGTCAAAAGAGTGACTAGCTGTCACGGTGAGTGATAAGCCTAAGAGAGCTAAAGTTAACCCTGCAATAAGTATTGGTTTTCGCCCCAATGCATCGGATATTGGTCCATAGATTAATTGTGAAGGACCAAAGCCAAGTAGATAGACAGAAATTAGTAGCTGAGCCTCGTCGGACGAAATAGCGAAATCTTGGGCTATCCATGGTAAGGATGGGAAGACTAATCCCATACTAAATTGGCCAATACTAACGATCAAACTGGCAAGTAAGACAGGTTTCCATAGAAAAAAAGTAGGCATTAATGTGTCCAATAACTATCCCAATGTTGATAGTGATCTAGGCGACGTAGACATAAGTTATGGCGACGAAAGAGGGGGGATAACGCCATCAAATAGAGGTTTGTGTAATAGAGATAATCTAGATTTTTGATGTATCTTGTTGGCGTAATTATTGTCTGAGAATCCATCGTTGTCGATGGATATTTTAATTACCTTAAAGAGGTAATCTTATTTTTCATTTTTGGTTTATTTAAAACTAAAAAAAGCTGGTGTAGACCAGCTTTTTACTTAAAAAACGCTAAATTATTTAGCTAGGTTTTCCGCTACGAATGCCC
Source organism: Vibrio sp. DW001 (assembly GCF_029016285.1). Taxonomy (NCBI): domain Bacteria; kingdom Pseudomonadati; phylum Pseudomonadota; class Gammaproteobacteria; order Vibrionales; family Vibrionaceae; genus Vibrio; species Vibrio sp. DW001. The sequence continues at coordinate 890,538 of NZ_CP091975.1, forward strand.
AGTTAACCAGAGACCAGAAACCATTCATGTAGTCTGGACGCACGTTACGGTAATCGATGTAGTAAGCGTGTTCCCATAAATCTACAGTCAGTAGAGGTGTTAGGCTTTCATCTGTAAGCGGTGTCGCAGCATTAGAAGTATTTACAATATCTAGAGAACCGTCCGCTTTTTTAACAAGCCAAGTCCAAGAAGAGCCAAAGTTGTTGACTGCAGAATCAGTGAACTTTGCTTTGAATGCTTCAAATGAGCCAAATGATGCTGTAATAGCATCCGCTACAGCGCCAGTTGGTTCGCCACCCGCGTTAGGTGCTAGGCAATGCCAGTAAAACGTGTGGTTCCAAATTTGAGCTGCATTGTTAAAGATACCAGCAGAAGAAGTCTTAATGATCTCTTCTAATGATTTGTTTTCAAATTCAGTACCAGGGATTAAGCCATTAAGCTTCACAACATAAGTGTTGTGATGCTTGCCGTGGTGAAAATCTAATGTTTCTGCAGAGATGTGTGGTTCTAATGCATCTTTTGCAAAAGGAAGTGCTGGTAATTCAAAAGCCATTGCCGGATTCTCCATTGATTTGAAAGAACGAATTCTTTCGATTGCTTCCAATAATTATTTTTATTTCGTCAAAATGACTGACTTGCTAACTAGTTTATCAAGTTTTTACTTTATTAAAAGCTTATTAACAAAAAAAACTCAAAAATGTCACTTTTAAAACTAGATTCTAAAAAGTAAGCATAGCGCAGAAACCCTATTTATATTGTGCTTTTTATTCTTGTGCAAACAAGTAGAATGTATCAATAATGTTAAGTCTTAAAAAGTACGGTGAGAAGACAATGGAAACTATCGATAAAATTAAACAGCAGCTCGAAGAGAATTCGATTCTACTTTATATGAAAGGTTCACCTAAACTACCTAGTTGTGGTTTTTCATCTCAAGCCTCACAGGCGCTAATGGCGTGTGGTGAGCAGTTTGCTTATGTAGATATACTACAAAACCCAGATATCCGCGCAGAGTTACCTGTTTATGCGCAATGGCCTACTTTCCCACAACTGTGGATTGGCGGTGAACTTATCGGTGGTTGCGATATTATCCTAGAGATGTTCCAAAAAGGAGAGCTTCAACCTCTTATCAAAGAAGCGGTTGAAAAAGCGGAATAAGCTTTCTCTTTTTACTGTGAAATTAGCGTCAATGTAAAAAAACCAGTCATTTCACAATGGCTGGTTTTTTTTGATGTTATTTTCGTATTGAAATTTGAAAGGTCGGCTAAAGTACCATCGCTGCAACCCAACCAAATATAATCAATGGAATATTATAGTGAACAAAGGTTGGTACAACGGTTTCCCATACGTGTTCATGTTGTCCGTCGGCATTCAGACCTGATGTTGGCCCAAGCGTTGAGTCAGAAGCCGGTGAACCCGCGTCACCTAATGCTGCGGCTGTACCCACAAGAGCAATTGTCGCCATAGGGGAAAAACCAAATGCAATCGCAAGTGGTACATAAATGGTGGCAATGATCGGGATAGTAGAAAAAGAAGACCCGATACCCATTGTAACCAATAGGCCAACAATAAGCATAAGCAGTGCAGCTAACGCTTTATTGTCACCAATACTTGTTGAAAGAGACTCAACTAATGTTTCGACGCCTCCACTCTGTTTCATCACCGCGGCGAAACCCGCAGCAGCAATCATAATAAAACCAATCATCGCCATCATATGGACGCCACGTGTAAATACATCATGCGTCTCTTTCCAAGCAATAACTCCACCGAAAGTGAATACCATGAAGCCCGCTAAACCACCAATAATCATTGAACCAGTTGAGAGTTGTGCACCAAGTGCTGCGATAATAGCTAAAGCCGCGATAGCGATATTCTTTTTATTTATCTGAACATCAGTATGAACCGTGGTGAGTTCGGTTTCGTTGTATTCACGAGGTTTGCGGTATGTAACAAAGATAGCGACAAGCAGACCAAAAATCATACCTAAACCAGGTAGCATCATTGCCGTCGGTACTTGGCTCGCGATAACGTCGGGTAACCCGTTGTCACGTAAACTCTTAAGGAGAATATTGTTTAAGAAAATGCCACCAAACCCGATTGGCAACACCATATATGGGGTTACAAGGCCAAAAGTGAGCACACAGGCAATGAGGCGGCGATCAAGCTTAAATTTTGCAAATACGCCCAAAAGAGGTGGAATCAAAATTGGAATAAAGGCGATATGAACAGGGATAACGTTTTGTGAAGACATCGTCACAAGAATTAACGCACAGATAACGGCGTATTTAAGCCCAGTAGTTGCGGCCCCATTTTCTTTGCCGTGAATTCGTTTAATCACGCTTTGTGCTAGTAAGTCGGTTAAGCCAGATTTCGAGATAGCAACCGCGAAGGTTCCTAACATGGCATAGCTCAAGGCAATGGTTGCACCGCCACCAAGACCACTTTCAAAGGCGGCGACAGCATCGTTCAAGCTCATGCCGGAAACAAGGCCTCCAACGATAGCACTAAAAGTAAGAGCAACGACGACGTTAACTCTCATCAGTGCTAGCAACAGCATGATACATACTGAAATAACTACAGGATTCATATTATTCTCGTTTGAGTTGTGTTTGTATTATTGTTGTTCAGTCTCGTCGAGGGTAAGGGGCCAGCCTCCTAAGGCTTTCCACTTATTGACGATTCTGCAAAATAACTCAGCCGTTCGTTCTGTGTCGTATAGGGCTGAGTGGGCTTCTTTACTATCAAATTCCATCCCTGCGGTTTTGCAGGCTTTGGCCAAAACGGTTTGGCCATAAGCTAATCCACTTAATGCTGCCGTGTCAAAAGTAGCAAAGGGGTGAAATGGGACTCTTTTTAACTTACCGCGTTCGCTAGCTTGCATGACAAAACTATGATCAAACGTTGCATTGTGAGCAACCATGATTGCACGACTGCAATCGGCTTGTTTCTGTTCTTTTCTGATTAACTTGTATATCTCTTTCAATGCTTCAGATTCAGGTACCGCGCCGCGCAGTGGGCTAAATGGGTCGCGAATGCCGTTAAAATCTAACGCTTCTTTCTCAATGTTCGCTCCTTCAAAAGGTTCGATATGAAAGTGAATCGTTGAAGCAGGATGAAGGTCTCCATTTTCGTCCATTCTTAACGTTATTGCGCATATCTCCAGAAGTGCATCGGTTCTTGCATTAAAACCAGCAGTCTCTACATCAATAACGACTGGAAAATAGCCGCGAAAGCGTTTTTTAAGGGTTAACTCTTCGTTTTCTACAGTCATGAGTACTTTTTATATTGATAAACAGATAAGTGCGATAGGGAAAGCATTATTACAGATTCTAAGCGTAAGCAAAATGGCTAAAATCAATTCTCTTTCTATAACTTGGCTAAGTTTTTGCAATAGAGATTACAATATAGAGGAAGTTAGCAAATAAATGGACTGGTTTTCTTAGTAAAACGGCAGCAACTTGCCGTTTCTGAATAAAGAGTTTTAATGGTTATGAAAAAACGGATTGCGTTATGTGCCTTTGTTACATCTGCTCTGATATCTCCAATTTCAGAGGCAACGGCTGTCCGCTATGCGGCATCGCCAGAGCAATCAAAATGGGAAATGGTGGCGAATAGTCCTTTGGAGTGTCGTCTGGTACACCCCATCCCTCATTATGGTCAGGCGGAATTCTCGTCTCGTGCCAGTAAAAAAATCAACCTCGACTTTGAACTAAAAATGCGTCGTCCAATGGGAGAAACTCGCAGTGTCAGTTTAGTCTCATTGCCTCCTGCCTGGCGACCAGGTGAGAGTGCCGATAGAATGAATACCATGAAATTCTTCAAACAATTTGATGGCTATGTGGGTGGACAAGCCGCGTGGGGAATACTATCGGAGTTAGAAAAAGGCCGATATCCCACTTTTAGTTATGCGGATTGGCTGAGTCGAAACCAAAGAGTTGAGGTTTCGCTATCTGCCGTTACTTTTCGACAAAAATATGACGCGTTTACTTTTTGTTTGAGTCAGTTATTGCCGTACAGTTTTGAAGATATTTCGTTTACCATTTTACATTACGATAGAAACAGCGATCAATTGAATAAGGCGTCTCAAAAACGGCTATTTCAGATAGCAGAATACGTCAGATACAATCAAGATATAGACCTTGTTTTGGTCTCCGCTTATACCGATTCTAGTGGTGAAAAAGATGTAAACCAATCACTCTCTGAAAGACGAGCGGTGGTGCTTAAAGACTATTTTAAATCGATAGGGATGAAGGATAAACGGATTCAGATTCAAGGTTATGGCGAACGTAGGCCAATTGCAGATAATGCGTCGCCAATAGGAAAAGATAAGAACAGACGAGTCGTTATATCTCTGGGTAGAAGTCAGGTTTAGTGATTTGAAAGCAATAAAAAGGCAGCCTTTAGGCTGCCTTTTTATTCTGTGCAGTCATTATAAAATAACGGTTTTATTACCATAAACAAAAACATGGTCGTTAACGACTTTTGTTAACGCTTTGCTTAACACACTTTTTTCAACGTCTCGTCCAGCTTGTGCCATATCATTAGCACTAAAATTATGGTCGACGGGTATAACATCTTGTTTGATGATAGGACCTTCATCCAGGTCATTGGTGACAAAGTGCGCGGTCGCACCAATGATTTTCACACCACGATCATAGGCTTGTTGATAAGGCTTTGCACCAATAAATGCAGGTAGGAAGCTATGATGAATATTAATGATTTTGTGGTGATAGTTTTCGACAAAACTTGGTGTAAGTACACGCATGTATTTGGCTAGGACTAAATAGTCAGCTTCATAGCTATCGATAACGTTAAGCATTTTCGCTTCATGTTCTTCACGGGTTAAGTCCACATGTGAAACATGATGATAAGGAATATCGAACTTTTCAGTTAAACCTTGCAGTGAATCATAATTACCGACAACCGCAGCAATATCGACACCTAAGCTTCCATCATATGATTTCATAAGAATATCACCCAAACAGTGGGATTCTTTTGTGACCAGAATAACAACTTTCTTTCGCAAAGAGCTCATTAGCTTGCGTTTTGTGCCTTCAGGAAGGGCTTGATCAAGATCCGCAAGGAAAGTCACATCGTTAAAATGGCCTTCAAGTTCGGTACGCATAAAAAAATGACCACTTGCATTATCGACATATTCATTATTATGGATAATGTTCAACTGGTGCTTGTAACAGATGTTGGTGATTTTTGCTATCAAACCCGGTGCGTCGCTGCAATGGGTGAGTAAGGTCTTCTTTTCCATTCTTTTTTACTTCCGAAAGTACAATTTATGTAAAATATAAAAATAGTTTTAAAAGCTCATGACTTTTATAAATAGTGACTGGTGCCACAATAATAACTCTATAGTTAATCTATTCTTGTTATTGTTTCAACAAAATAAAAATAGTATTTAACGCAGTATGCATCTTATTGGTTAGTTTTTTAAGCGTTGTTTGACTCAATTTATCATGAGGTACTATGTAATGGATAAAGAACTACTTGCTCGTAAACTCTATGGAAAAAGAATCAATAGCATGGTTGGCTCTCAAGAAATTGATGATGAAACCATGTCAGAACTTTGGGAAAGCAGAACAACACCTGCTGACGCTGCGAGAAGCATCATGTCTGAACATGATGAGTTTGAAGGCCCAGCTTGGTTGTCCAGATTTCTACATCGTAAATAATTTCCCTTTTTACTCAATTCAGTTTCTTGGTGTGGATAGATTCTCTATTCGCACCAACTCTTCAAACCTGACATAATCTTGTTATAGTTTCTCTTCCTTTGTAATGACATGATACGCAAAACGTTTTCCGCTGATGGCGCGCTTGGCAAAGCTATACCTGGTTTTTCTGCACGGAAAGCCCAGTTAGATATGGCTGAGGCCGTTGATAAAGCAATAAAAGACAAGTCTCAACTTGTGGTTGAAGCTGGTACTGGAACAGGTAAAACATTTGCTTATTTAGTGCCAGCACTGCTCAGTGGTAAAAAAGTTGTCATCAGTACTGGGTCCAAAAACCTTCAAGAGCAACTATTTCATCGTGATTTGCCATTGATGGTCGATGCACTTGGTTATTATGGCCAAGTGGCATTGCTGAAAGGGCGCTCTAATTATCTGTGTTTAGATCGACTTAGCCGCCAAGTGCTCGAGAGCCATACTAACGAAGCTGACCCCACCCTGTTAACGCAGCTTGTAAAAGTACGCAGTTGGTCTTCTGCGACTAAAAGTGGAGATCTAGGTGAATGTGAGGAGATAGCAGAGGATAGCCCTGTAATACCAACCATTACATCGAGCAATGACAATTGTTTAGGTAAGGAATGCCCTAGTTTTCAAGATTGCTTTGTTCTAAAAGCGAGAAAACGAGCAATGGATTCTGATGTAATCGTTGTCAATCATCATCTTTTTTTGGCCGATCTCGCTATCAAGGAGACCGGTTTTGGTGAGTTAATCCCAGATGCCGATGTTTTCATATTTGATGAAGCCCACCAGTTACCAGATATCGCCAGCCAGTACTTCGGACAATCAATATCAAGCAGACAAATACAAGAGCTTTCTAAAGATATTGAAATTGGTTATCGAACCGAAGCGCGTGACATGAGGCAGTTACAAAAAGTGTCGGTAAGGTTGAGTCAATCAGCCATGGAGATGCGCATTGCTTTGGGTGATACAGGATTCAGAGGTAACTGGCGAGAAGCATTGAAATCGGAGCCCATTGCGAGAGAACTCAATAGACTTATAGATGGGTTAGATCTGGCGATAGACGTGTTGAAATTGGCGCTTGGTCGCAGTCAATTATTAGATATTGCATTTGAACGAGCGAATGCAATAAAGGCAAGATTAAACAGAGTATGCGATGTGTCCATTACTGGATACTCCTATTGGTATGACATGTCACCGCGTCATTTTACTCTGCATATAACCCCACTTTCCGTTGCTGAGAAATTCAGAGAGCAGGTAGAGTTGAAAGAGGGGAGTTGGATCTTTACTTCTGCCACGTTAGCGGTATCGGATGACTTTAGTCACTTTACCCATCGCCTAGGGTTACAGCCGACGGAGCAGTTTTCTCTACCTAGCCCTTTTGATTATCAAACTCAGGCTAAGCTCTGTGTGCCAAGGTATCTTCCAGAACCAAACAGCCCAGGTCTATCTCATAAGTTGGTTGAGATGTTAGCGCCAGTCATAGAGAAAAATAACGGTCGTTGTTTCTTTCTGTGTACGTCGCATAGCATGATGAAAGAACTCACCGAAGGGTTTAGAACACAGTTAAATATTCCTGTATTGATGCAGGGCGAAACTAGCAAGCAGAAGCTTCTCGCCGAATTTATGCAGTTGGGTAATGCATTGTTGGTTGCCACTGGCGCATTTTGGGAAGGGATAGATGTTAGAGGCGATACGTTAAGCTGTGTTATTATCGACAAATTACCATTTACTGCCCCGGATGATCCGCTGTTAAAAGCACGTATTGAAGACTGTAAACTAAGCGGAGGAGAGCCTTTTTCGCAAGTTCAGCTACCAGATGCGGTGATCACGTTAAAGCAAGGGGTCGGACGATTAATCCGAGATAGAAAAGATAAAGGTGTTTTGATTATTTGTGATAATCGCTTAGTCACTCGAGATTACGGTGGCGTCTTTTTACAAAGTCTACCGCCGTTTCCTAGAACAAGAGATTTAAAACAGGTGACCACTTTTCTTGAACAACTATCTCAATCAGACAATTAAAAACTTGAGGCGTAAATGAGCGCAAAAATTCTTGCCCTAGATACATCCACCGAAAACTGTTCAGTAGCATTGGTTGTGGATGGGCAAACTTATTTCCGTAGTGAAGTGTCCCCGCGAGGGCACACGACTAAAATATTACCTATGATTGATGAGGTACTTAACGAAGCAGGTATCCGTTTGCACGATGTTGATGCGTTAGCTTATGGACGAGGTCCTGGTAGCTTTACGGGTGTCAGAATAGGTATTGGTATTGCACAAGGGCTCGCGTTTGGCGCTAATTTGCCAATGATTGGTGTGTCTACCCTAGCGGCAATGGCACAGGCAATATATAGGGTAAACGGAACGGAATACGCAGCCTGCGCAATAGATGCGCGCATGAGTGAAGTCTATTGGGGACGTTTCTGCCGCCAAGAAAATGGCGAATGGTTAAACGTTGATCAAGAGTGTGTAATATCACCAGAAAACCTAATTAAAGATGTGAAAGCTGATGATTTGGTTTGGTCATTGGCCGGAACGGGATGGACGGCGTATCAACAAGAGCTTATTGCGCTAGAATTAATTGGGGAGCAAAGTGATGTTCTCTATCCCGAAGCAGTAGATATTGCATTTTTGGCCCAATTTGAGCTCGAAAAGGGCAATACTACAAACGCCGAGGAAGCGAGTCCAGTTTACCTTCGTGATAAAGTTGCGTGGAAAAAGCTCCCAGGTAGAGAGTAACGGTAGAATGTATAAAGGTCTTTAGATGGTGACAATTAATGGCTTAACACCAACGGTAATTCATAGAAATCAAAAAGCGGCCAAGAAAGGCGCTTTGAAGAAAGAGCAAGCGAGTGACGGTGTTGTGCAAACGACCAAGGTTGCTGCTGCTGTATCCCAGTCCATAAGACAGTTAAGTGAATCTGAGCTTGAAAGAGTTCAGGTTCAGTATGACCTTCCTGAAGGGCAATCCCGTAAAGCGATGGAAGAGTATATGGATATTTTGAATCGCTCTAAGAAAGAGGAACTTGCTAGATTAATCGGAGTCGATATCTATATTTAGCACTGTTCCTTTTTGTCTATAAAGGAGTTAGAGATGATGTTTAGAACGATAAGCATACTCATCTGTTCGGCTTTAATATCAGCTTGCTCATCGCTGCCTGATTCGTTATCAACGACAAACGAGAATGTATTAACCGATTATCAACAGTGGGTAGATGCCCCAGTAGACCAAGAAAATGAAGTCCGGCTTGGTGGTATTATTGCGAATGTGACTAACCTAGAAAACCAGACCCGAATTGAGGTTGTCAACATGCCAATTAACAGCGTTGGCAAACCCAGCTTACACTCTGAACCAACAGGTCGTTATGTTGGTTACTACAATGGCTATTTAGAATCCATGTCGTTTGCAAAAGGTCGTCTTGTCACGTTATTAGGTGTGAGCGACGGAGAGGAACAAGGCAAAGTAGATGATTTCGATATGACATTTAAAGTGATGAATATAAAAGGCTTTCACCTATGGCGTATAGAAGAAACGGTTATTGTAAATGACATAGAAAGTCATTTTTCACCTTGTTATGGGCTCTATTGCCGTGGATCTAGAGGTCTACCTAGTAAGGGAAAGGTCATACAGGAAGTAAAATAAATGTTTACCGAAAATAAATTCAAACTAGTACACAATGAACTTGCGACAATGGAATTCGGTGATCCTGAAACGGCCGAACTGACGATCGTTTTTATCCATGGTTGGCTTGATAACTCAGGAAGCTTTATCAAGCTAATGAAAGAATGCCACCAATTGATGCCTGACGCACACCTTGTTGCCGTTGATCTCCCAGGACATGGGTTGTCTACCCACCGCAGCGATGATAATTATTATCTTTTTCACGACTATATAGATGATATTCACCAATTTGTGACCGCATTATCGCCGAAAAAACTGTTGTTGGTGGGACATTCACTTGGTGCATTCCTAGCAACTTGTTATAGTGCCGCGTTTTCTGAAAATGTGGCAGGGTTGGTTCAAATTGAAGGCTTTGGTCCCTTGGCTGAATCACCCAATAATACCGTGAAAAGATTACGCGAAGGGGTACTGAGCCGACAACAGATAAGAGAAAAGCGAGAGCGGTATTTTTTTAGTATTGATGAGATGGTTGATATTCGTGCCAAAGTAAATCATCTAAGAAGGCTTGAAGTGATGCCTATCGTCAAGCGAGGGTCTGTTTTTGATGGTGAAGTATGGAAATGGCGACATGACGCAAAACTAAACGCTGATTCTCTTGCTCGTATGTCACGTAAAAATGCAGAAGCCATAATGAAAGAAGTCCGGTGTCCACATTTAGTGATACTTGGGCAGTCTGGATTTGATTATCTATTATCACAAGCGAAGTTAGAGTTTGAACATCCATTGGCCGCACAAAATGAGCAGTTTAGTGTCGAATATATTCCCGGTGGTCACCACTGCCATATTCAACAGACTCAGTTAACATCAGAATTAATTTTTGGTTTAGTTAACAAAATTTAAACAAGTGTTTGATAGTTTTGTGTCCATGCATGCAAAGCTGTGTTGTAATGGAAATGTTAATAGAATGAATAAAGAGTGCACTAATACTAATCGTAATATTTATCGCAGCAGTGATTAAGTATTCTTAAAGTTGCCATTTGCCGGATGAAAATTTGCCAATAACGAGGAGTGTAATCGTGGAGAAACCTTGGCTTTCACATTACCCAATTGACGTACCTAAAGAGATAAATCCAGACGAATATCCGTCATTGATCGAGATGTTCGAAAATGCGGTACGTAATTACGCCGATCAACCAGCTTTCGAAAACATGGGGTCGATCATGACCTATCGTAAGCTAGAAGAGCGAAGTCGCGCTTTTGCTGCTTATCTACAAAATGACCTTAAGTTAAGTAAAGGTGAACGTGTAGCGATAATGATGCCCAATTTATTACAATACCCAGTTGCTCTGTTTGGTATTCTAAGAGCGGGGCTAATTGCCGTTAACGTTAACCCGCTATATACACCGCGTGAGCTTGAGCATCAGTTGAATGATTCAGGGGCAACAACGATTGTTATTGTCTCAAATTTTGCCAACACGCTTGAACAAATAGTTGACAATACGCAGATTAAAAATGTGGTACTTACTAGCCTTGGTCAAATGTTACCAAGAGCAAAAGGAACCATCGTTGATTTTGTGGTGAAGTATGTGAAAGGCATGGTGCCTAAATACCATCTTCCAGGTGCAATTTCATTTAGAAAAGCGTTGTATAAAGGGCGCCGCTTACAATACGTTAAGCCGTTTATGTCAGGTGAAGATATTGCATTCTTGCAGTATACCGGAGGTACAACGGGCGTCGCTAAAGGGGCAATCCTAACACACCGTAATATGGTCGCGAATGTTATGCAATCAAAGGGTGTGTACGGTGCTGTCCTTAAAGATGGTAGAGAGACCGTGGTGACTGCTCTGCCTCTATATCATGTCTTTGCATTAACCGTGAACTGCTTGTTATTTATTGAGTTCGGTGGAAAAAACCTACTGATTACAAACCCAAGAGATATACCGGGTTTTATTAAAGAACTGCAAAACACCAAATTTACCACCTTAACGGGTGTGAACACCCTGTTTAATGCGCTTGTTAATAACGAAGATTTCCACGAGCTCAATTTTAGTAACCTAAAATTGACCATTGGTGGTGGTATGGCGGTGCAAAGAGCGGTAGCAGATAAATGGCAAAAGGTTACCGGGGTCGCTCTTGCGGAAGGTTATGGATTGACGGAATGCTCTCCGTTGGTTTCTGTAAACCCATATAATATCTCTGAGTATAATGGGTCAATAGGGATGCCAGTATGTTCAACAGACGTTCGAATCGTTGATGATGAGAGTAAACCACTACCGATGGATCAAATTGGTGAGTTGCAGGTTAAAGGCCCGCAAGTCATGCAAGGGTATTGGCAAAGAGCGGAAGCCACACGTAGCACTATTGATGAAGATGGATGGTTGTCTACTGGTGATATAGTGAAAATTGATGAAAGAGGCTACATCACGATTGTCGATCGTAAGAAAGATATGATTTTGGTCTCCGGTTTTAACGTTTATCCAAATGAAATTGAAGACGTGGTGGCATTGCACGGTAAAGTCTTGGAGGTTGCTGCAATTGGTGAACCCCATGATGTCACTGGTGAGATTGTTAAGATATTTGTCGTGAAACGTGATCCTAGTGTCACGGTGCCCGAAATCATTGAACACTGCCGTAAATACCTAACGGGTTACAAAGTACCGAAAATCATTGAATTTAGAGATGAGTTACCAAAAACCGCAGTAGGTAAGATATTACGCCGTGAATTACGTGACGCTGATATAGCAAAACGTAAAGCAGCAGAAGCGCTTAATACCGATGATGCAGCTGCGTAGCGTGTTGAATACCTAACGGAAAAAGTATCCTCATAGGCATCACCTTATTTTGAGGTTACTTGGGTACCATCCAATGTTACTATGCCGACTATAACAGTCGGCATTTTTAATAGAGACTTTTTTGTGAATTACAAAATAATTGATACTACTCCAGCGCTTGAAGAGGTGTGTACTATAGCCAGTCAAGTGGATTGCGTTATGTTGGATACTGAGTTTGTACGTACTAGAACTTATTTCCCACAGCTTGGTCTTATTCAGCTTTATGATGGTGAAAACCTTTCACTTATTGATCCTTCCTGCATTGACGATATGTCTTCATTTGAAAAGCTTTTAAAGGACGGTTCGGTCCTAAAAGTGCTTCATGCATGTGGTGAAGATCTCGAGGTATTTAAACAGAGTTTTGGCTGTACACCATTTCCCATGTTAGATACTCAGATAATGGCGGCGTTTTTAGGCCATGGTCTATCCACCGGGTTCGCGACATTGGTGAATGAATATCTAGAGGTTGAACTGGATAAAAGTGAATCTCGAACCGATTGGCTTGCTCGCCCATTGAGTCTAAGACAATTAGAGTATGCTGCTGCAGATGTCTATTATTTAATGCCGTTATTTGAATTACTGTATCAAAAAGTGGATCAAGCGGGTTGGCGAGAAGCAGCACTTCAAGAATCCGAACTTCTTATTGAAAAAAGGAGTAGTGAGTCAGACCCAGAGCAAGTGTTTAAAGACATTAAAGGCTCATGGCAATTGACCCCTAAACAGTTGGCTGTTCTTAAGCCTCTAGCAACTTGGCGATTAAAAGAAGCAATAACAAGAGATATTGCCCTTAACTTTGTATTTAAAGAGCAAGATCTTTGGGCTGTCGCTCGATTTGGAATCACGTCCTTCAAGAGGATGGACGAAGAAGGGTTTGATCAGAGAGAGATTCGTCGTCATGGTGAAAAAGTGATAACGATTGTAAAACAGGCTGAGATGATAAACGAAGATGAATGGCCAGCAAAAATTGAGCGCCTAATGGACAAGCCCGGTTACAAACAGATCTTTAAAACGATTAAAGATGAGGTTAAACAGGTTTCTCTTTCCTCTGGTTTAGCCAGCGAATTTCTTGCTTCAAAAAAACAGCTTAATCAACTTATTAGTTGGTCTTGGAATGCTCAACAAGACCCAGAATATCTACCCGATTTAATGACGGGATGGAGAAAGGCACTTTTAGGTGAAAAGTTGTATAGTTTATTAAAGGGTTAATGATAGTTATGTTGTGTTCAATATACAAAAGTAAGAAGAAAGAGGGTGCCTATCTATACATTGCGAAGAAGGATGATTTCTCGCAAGTACCAAAAGAGTTGATGGAAATGTTTGGTGTGCCACACTTTGTGATGGTAATTAAATTAGAGCGGCGTAAATTGGCTCAAGTAGATGTCAATAAAGTGGTGAAATCAATACAAGAAGATGGTTTCTTTCTTCAACTTCCGCCACCACAAGTAAATTTGTTGGAGCAATATAAAGAGCAAAAATTAAAACAAAAATAAGCTCTATTATGCAAAAAGTCAGCTTGCTATAGGAGATGGTTAGATTTGAAAAAATTCGTCACGTTAGTGTTAGGCGCAGGCCTAACATTCGGCGTATTTGCTGAAGATAAAATCGAGTTCAGTGAGTACGTTAAGGAACTAAAACAGGAAGCCCGAGAGCTGGGTATATCAGAACAAACACTGGAAAACGCATTTGCCAATGTTAACTATAAACCTCGAGCGATAAAGGCAGATAAAAACCAACCAGAGAAAAAACTCACCTTAGATGAATATATCCCAAGAGCTGTGCCTGAATGGAAAATCAAACAGGCCAAGTCTTTGTATAAAAAACACTATGCGGATCTATCTCGAATTGGCAAAGAATATGGTGTGCAACCACGCTTTATCGTGGCGCTTTGGGGGGTAGAGAGCAACTTTGGCAAATTAACAGGTGGATATAACGTAATCGATGCTCTTGCGACATTAGCCTACGATGGTCGACGTGAAGCCTTTTTCAAGAAGGAGATGATGGCAGCGCTAACTATTCTAGAAGAAAAGCACATTTCTATTGATAAGATGAAAGGTTCTTGGGCTGGAGCAATGGGACAAAGTCAGTTTATGCCGAGTTCTTTTGTTCATTATGCTGTTGATGGTAATGGTGATGGAAAAATAGATATTTGGAATACTAAGGCGGATGTTTTTGCATCGGCTGCAAATTATCTGAAAAGTCACGGATGGAATGATACATATACTTGGGGGCGACAGGTTATCGTACCTAAAGGTTTGTCTTCTGAATTAGAAGGCCGCCAAAAAGAGAAAGCTAAAACGTTACAGAATTGGAATGATCTTGGTGTTCGAAAACGCAATGGTTTGACGTTACCAAAAACCAGCGAAGATATTGATGCATGGTTGATTATGCCAGATGATGAAGGTGGTCGGGCGTATCTGATATACGAGAATTACCAAGTATTGATGAAATGGAATCGATCTTATTACTTTGGTTTGGCTGTTAGTCACTTAGCAGACCAGATTAGGTAAATCAGTCATCGTGTAATCCCCACACAAGTGGGAATTACACGATGACGGTTTCTGTCTCGATTAGTAGGTCCTCAAATCAGAAATTTGTAAGCTTAGCTCTTTTTATATTGCTCACAGGCTATCATCGTATTTTCAATTAGACTTGCGACGGTCATTGGCCCTACCCCACCTGGTACGGGAGTAATGAAGCTAGCACGCTTCTTAGCCGCATCATATTCTACATCGCCAGCTAACTTACCATTCGCTAATCGATTGATACCTACATCAACAACGATTGAACCTTCTTTTATCCAATCACCTGGAATAAAACTGGGCTTACCTACTGCGACAACAATAATATCGGCTTGGCGCACATAGGATTCTAAGTCCTTAGTAAATCGATGGCAGGTGGTCGTTGTGCATCCTGCGAGTAACAGTTCTAAAGTCATAGGACGACCAACAATATTAGAAGCCCCAACAACCACAGCGTGCTTACCGCGTAATTCGATATTGTAGCGTTCCAAAAGAGTAATGATACCTTTTGGTGTACAAGAACGAAGCTTAGGGATGCGCTGTGCTAACCGGCCCACGTTATACGGATGGAATCCATCCACATCTTTTTCAGGAAGAATTTGTTCAAGAATTTTCGTCGTATCGATACCTGCAGGAAGAGGTAATTGGACTAGTATTCCATCTATTTCATCATCGTTATTGAGTTGCTCGATTAGATCTAACAACTCTTGCTCTTTTGCTGTGGCCGGTAAGTCGAACGACTTAGAGACAAAACCAACCTCATCACAAGCCCTACGCTTACTTCCAACGTAAATTTGAGAAGCAGGGTCTTCACCGACTAAAACTACGGCTAAACCTGGTGCGCGTAATCCCGCTTCCATACGAGCTTTAACACGAGCCGCAACTTCTGAGCGAACGGTTTGAGAAATTAACCTTCCATCGATATTTTGAGCAGTCATGAGATCCCTTGATCCAATTAATAATAGAGCGTGAGCATTGTCGCAAAATTTTCAGTCGAGGTCTATTGCGCAAACGTTTGCCTTGTTTTTATTTACGTGTTCTGACTTTTTTTTGCTCACTTAAAACAGAATGTTGGAGAAAGGCATTGACCTGAGCAAGTTCTTTCGTATAATCCACAACCTCAACGCTCCGTTAGCTCAGCTGGATAGAGCACCCGCCTTCTAAGCGGGTGGTCGCAGGTTCAAATCCTGCACGGAGTACCAAATTTCAAAAAGCCCTTATTGCTCATTGAGTAATAAGGGCTTTTTGTTTCTCGTAATAAGACAAACAGATTATGTGCGGTATTATTAGAATTCTTGGAATAATAGTGTGACTGAAGGCAAGTGTGAACAATAAATGACTAGAAACGATAAATTTCTAGTGGTTTAATGAGGTGCATGTCTCACGTAGTTGAGATGAATAAACCAGATAAAGTACCTATTTTATGGATGTTCCTGATATCAGTCATGGTTTAACCTTTGGATCCGCGATTGTTTTGCAGAATAAAGTTGTTCATGTTGATGAAGCATTTGCGTCATTGTTCGGTTTTACCTCGCTCGTTGATCTAAAAAGTTTCATATCAACCCCTCTACATTTAATCTCCCACGATTTTCATCAAAAAGTGCTGTCAAAAAGTATGTCGACTTCATTTGCGTCAGATTCGATGGATCCTAATGGGGAGATTTTTTTTACCGCCAATAGATTTGGTAAAACGATCGCTGTTTTTTCACTTATGCAAAAAACAACATGGAATAAAAAATCTGCGCTAGAAATATTATTATTCGACATTTCATCGAAAGTCAGTCCTCATCAACTTATTAATAGACCGAAATATGAAAGCCTAATCAAAAATTCCGTTCAAGGTGTTGTGATTCACCGTTTCTTTAAACCCTTGCTTATAAATCAAGCATGGGCTGATTTGATGGGTGTAGATTCTAAAGATGATTTTTTGGAAAATGGCAGCGTTCTTGATGTGATACCAAAAATACATCATGCAGGCGCATTGGATCGGTGTGAGAAGGTATTGCGTGGTGAAGCCGTCGGGGAAAGCCACATTATTGAAAACATTCGTTTAGATGGAACAAAGCGGTTCTTCAATATTTATGATCACGCGATTAACTGGGAAGGAGAGCCAGCCCTTGAAGTTGTCGCGGTTGATGTGACGGACAAGGTTGTCGCCCAACAGGAATTGGCTTACCGCGCCGATCATGATTCTCTTACTGATTTACTCAATCGTGATGCGTTATATAAATGGATTAAAGAGCATTGTCTTGATGTAAAGTCGATGAGCTGCATCCTTTTTGATATTGATAATTTTAAGAATGTTAATGATAGTTATGGGCACGAAGTGGGGGATTCTGTACTAAGGCATTTATCCTCTATTATAAAGAAACAAGTAGGTGACGACGGTGTTGTAGGACGATGGGGAGGAGAAGAGTTTATTATATTTTTGGCTGAATCATCGCAAGAAGTTAGCTATGAGCTCGCTGAAAAAATACGTTCATCGTGTGAAAGTTCGATACTCAACAGCCAGTATGGTGACATAAAAAACACACTCAGCATCGGTGTTAGCTTTACCGATGATTTTTCTAACACAATGCCAAAAGACCTCATTCGTATCGCCGATGAAAGAATGTATATCTCTAAACAATCAGGTAAAAATAGGGTCTCTTAATCTCTAGGACATTCGTTGACTACAGGTTATCGAATCGCATTTGTTTATAATAAAACTCTTTGTCTTTTTCCGATATTTTACGCATTACTTTGCATGGATTTCCCACTGCAACTACATTAGCTGGAATATCCTTTGTTACAATGCTGCCCGCACCAATAACGCTATTTTTTCCTATCGTTACCCCTGGGAGTACAACCGAATTTGCACCAATCCATACGTTTTCTTCTATGTGGATAGGTATATTAAACTGCGCTACTTTTTTCCTCATTTCCGGTTCAATCGGATGACCCGCGGTGGATAACGTCACGTTAGGAGCGATCATTACATAATCGCCAATATATATATGGGTATCATCCACCAAGGTGAGGTTGAAATTGGCATAAACATGGTTACCTAGATGAGTATGCTTGGCCCAATTCGCACGAAGAGGTGGTTCTATATAGCAGTTGTCCCCAACCTCAGCAAAGAGTTCAGAAAGCAACGCTTGCCGTTTATCTGATTCGGACGGCCGGCTATGATTGAAGTCATACAAAGTTTCTAAGCATTTCGTCTGCTCTTGCAATATTGAATCTTCGAAGAAATAGACGGTTTGTGCGTGCATTTTTTCTTTAATGTCCATCATCTGCCTTTGAGTTAATGATCTGCGATGCTGTCGATACCAATATTATTAACGAATTCCTTTCTAAAATTAAACGGTATTTCATCAAGCGTAGACCTACGTCCCCTTTTTAGTAGACGGGCTATCTTGACCACAAAGCAAGGACGGTTATGCACCTGCTATTAATAATGACAAACATCCCTAAACTATTACAATTTTCAGCCGATAATTATGTAGATCCAAAGATGCTAGGTATGGAGTTGAACCTCGGGAAGAAGGTTAGGTGTGCCTAAACTTAATTTAGAATGGAAGACCATATGAGAAATAATCAGCCTGTCACACAGAAAGAGCAACGGTTCACTTCTTCGGAAGACTTAGTATCAGTAACCGATTTGGATGGAAAGATTCGTTATGTGAATCAAGCGTTTCTCGAAATGAGTGGATTTACGCTAGAAGAGTTGATTGGGAAGGACCACAACATAGTGCGTCACCCTGATATGCCGAAAGCTGCATTTGAAGACCTATGGAAGACGGTACGTACAGGCAATGGCTGGCGTGGGTTTGTTAAAAACCGTTGTAAAAATGGTGACCATTATTGGGTCGATGCATTTGTTACTCCGGTTATGAAACAGGGCAAGGTGATTGGTTACCAATCCGTTCGTTCAGAGCCTTCTAGAGAGCAAGTTAGCAAGGCTGATCAGCTATATAAGAAACTGAGAAACAATGATTCGTTAAAACTACCGAAGATTAAGTTTATCCATCGGTTAACCTTTAAGAGTTTGTTCAATTTTACTTCTGTTGTGAATCTATTGATTTTACTTTTCGCAATATTCATGGCCTATCAAGATGCACATCCTGCGTTATTGATGCTACTTGGCGTTTCAATGTTACTGACGTTGTTTAATTGGTGGCGCTCCATCGTCGGGTTAATTCAACCATTGGATGAGATTCGTATCAGATTACGAGAGATGGCCAGCGGCGACTACAATCAACAAATTCATCTCGAATCGATGAATGAAGTAGGACGCGCCATGATGGCAGTGAAACTTCTACAGGCGAGGAGTAAAACCGTTTTAGGTCAGGTGTCTAGTGCTGCGGGTGATTTGATTATATCTGCTGAGCAGCTTTCTGGCACCAGTTATTCAATGACGAAAACCATGGCTAATCAGTCCAATCATACCACTCAAGTTGCTACGGCGATGAGTGAAATGAGCTCTACGGTTGATGAAGTGTCAAGCAATGCACAAAACTCTTCTGATACCACTACCGCAGCTCAGCAGACAGTGGTTGATGGTGACAGCGTCGTAAAGGATGCTTTACATTCAATGGAAGCATTTTCACTAGAATTAACCAATACTACCAAGCAAATTAATACCCTTTCTGCCAATAGCGAACAGATTAGCCAGATTACTAACGTGATCAGTGAAATTGCGGACCAAACTAATCTATTAGCGCTAAACGCAGCAATAGAAGCGGCAAGAGCCGGGGAGTATGGTCGAGGTTTCGCTGTTGTTGCTGATGAGGTGAGAAATCTTGCATCTCGTACACAAGACGCAACCCAAGAGATAAGAACCATGTTAGATGATTTATCTAGTGGCATTAAAAATTCCGCTGAGACGATAAAAAGAAATAACCAAGAAGCTCAAAATGCGTTAGAAAAAGTGGCGTCGTCGCGGGATATCTTTGCCCAAGTAGCACAAGGTATGGAACTTATTAATGATATGACAACTCAAATAGCTACTGCGGCAGAAGAGCAGAGTTTAGTTGCCGTTGAAATGAGCAGCAATATTGAGACTATTAGCATTGAAGCCGTATCAACGGAAGAGGAAGCGAGAAAACTTCAAGATAAAGCCTCTCAATTAAACGATAGCGCTGTTCACTTGCAAGACCTGATGAGTGACTTTGATCTAGGCAATCAAAATAATGCCATCTCGAGAAGATGAAATAATAAGGAAACCTAGTTGTGTTTGACCGCCAGCAACGTCAAATTGATTGGCGGTTTCTTTTTAATGCTGTATTGATATTGTAGATAACAATGCACCTTGGAAAACGACCCTTTAGCTAACTCTAGAGAGTGAAAATTATTCAATCATGACCAATCCTATTACCCTAGATGCACTGCGTATTTTAGATGCGATAGATAGAAAAGAAAGTTTCGCTGCCGCCGCTGAAGAGCTTTACCGAGTGCCATCGGCAGTCTCTTATACAGTAAAAAAACTGGAAGAGGATCTTAGTGTCGTCATATTTGATCGAAGTAAAAGAAAAGCCGAGTTCACAGTGACGGGGCAATTGTTACTGAAGCATGGCCGTTCTATATTGCAGGCAACGGATAATCTATCAAAACTGGTTATCCAAGCTGAAAGTGGGTGGGAACCAGAACTAAGAATCTGCGTTGACAATATTATAAATTGTCAGCCTATCTATACGCTAATTGGCGAGTTTCAAAAACATCATCCACATGTAGAGATCAAACTGGTAGAAGAGGTATTTGGTGGTACTTTTGATGCACTAGATTCTGGGCGTGTCGATCTTGCGATAGGTACACCCTTAGACATTGATACCATCAAATATCAATGTTTAGGAATAGGCAAAATCGACTTTGTGTTCGCTGTAGCCAGCGATCATCCTTTGACGGCGTTACGTCAGCCGATCACAATCGAAGAAGTAAAACAGTACCCTTCCATAGTCGTTTCAGACAGCTCTAGGAACCTACCTGCAAAGTCTTCGGGTATCTTTGAAGGTCAACGAAGACTGACGGTCCCAACAGTAGACAAAAAAATTACACTGCATCTTTTGGGATTAGGTGTGGGGTATTTACCTTTGTTTAGAATAAGAAAAGAGCTAGATTCAGGTGAGCTTGTTGTTTTAGAGACGTCTCCACTAACGAATCGAAGCAATAGTTTAGGAATCGGATGGCGTAAAGATAACACAGGAAAAGCGCTCAATTGGTTTATAGAAAAGCTATCAGAATTGAAAAGAGAAGAATTTGTGAGCTGAAACTAAAAAACTCTGAAGCATATGTTACCAGTATGTAATAAATGACACATTTGTACTCTTTTTATGTGTCAATTCCCACCCATTTATACTCCCTCGATAATTCCCCTAGTAATACAATACATTGATTAAGCGGCAATAGAGCCCGTGCTACAAGGAATGTAAAATTATTGTTAATAGTTGGCTTGCTTATTGCCTTATGTAGTCCATGCAGAGCCCAAAGATGGGCCTGTTTAAATCATATGGAGAATAAAAATGATCAAGCCACTTACCCTACTGTCTGTGTCTGCACTTGCCTTAACGAGTTTCAATGCTGCTGCTAACTGTGATCCTGGTGAAATCGTCATCAAGTTTAGCCACGTAACCAATACAGATAAGCACCCTAAAGGTATCGCTGCCTCTTTACTAGAGACACGCGTAAATGAAGAGATGAATGGAAAAGCTTGTATGCAAGTGTTCCCTAACTCTACTTTGTATGATGATGACAAAGTACTAGAAGCCTTGTTAAATGGTGATGTTCAAATGGCCGCTCCATCTCTATCAAAATTTGAAAAAATCACGAAGAAATATCGTATTTTTGACCTTCCTTTCCTTTTTGAAGATGTAGATGCCGTAGACCGTTTCCAAAACTCTGAATCTGGTGACAAGCTTAAAAATGCGATGAAACGACGCGGCCTTAAAGGCCTTGCATTCTGGCACAACGGTATGAAACAAATGTCTGCGAATAAGCCATTGATGCTCCCATCGGATGCTGAAGGCCTCAAATTTCGTGTACAAGCTTCAGATGTTCTAGTTGCACAGTTTGAGCAATTGGGTGCTAATCCGCAGAAAATGTCGTTCAAAGAAGTGTATGGCGGCTTGCAAACTAAAGTTATCGACGGGCAAGAGAATACGTGGTCCAACATCTATGGTAAGAAGTTCTTTGAAGTACAAGATGGTGTGACAGAAACCAACCACGGTATCCTAGATTATCTTGTTGTTACTTCAAATAAATTTTGGGACAACCTACCTAATGATGTTCGCGATCAGTTGGGTAAAATTGTGATGGAAGTGACCGCCACTCGTAACTCAGAGTCAAGTAAAGTGAATGCAACCAATAGGCAAAACATCATTGATGCAGGTGGAGTAGTGCGAACGTTATCCTCTGAGCAGCGTCAAGCTTGGGTTGATGCACTTAAACCCGTTTGGAGCAAATATGAAAAAGATATTGGTTCCGAGTTAATCGATGCTGCCTTGGCATCAAATAAGTAATCCGCAAAGCATGGGTAGGATTCTACCCATGCAACTTACAATAATAATGATAGCGGAGAATCCTCATGATACGGACGTTTTTTTCTAAAGTAGAAAGGGCAACCGACCTCCTTGAAGAAACCTTAATCGCTGGTTTCCTTGGGATAATGACCTTGCTTACTTTTACCAATGTTGTATTTCGTTATGTACTGAATGACAATATTTTATGGGCTCTTGAATTAACAGTATTTATGTTTGCATGGATGGTGCTAGTTGGTGCTTCTTACGGTGTAAAAAGGCACTTTCATATCGGTGTAGATGTTGTGATTAACATGGCACCAAAGGGGCTACAAAAGGTATATGCGATTATCGCTGTGTCTCTTTGTCTCTGTTTTTCGGTCATGCTGCTCATTGGTTCTTGGAATTACTGGTATCCGTTTATTTCTGAACGTGCGTGGTACGAAACGGATGACATTCCTATGCCAGAAATGTTGCAATTTTTAGCCGATCTTCTCAACGAAGGTGAGCGTTACGAAAAGCTACCTCGATTTATACCCTATGCAGTGCTACCAATCAGTATGGCAACGCTTACTGCAAGATTTCTTCAAGCCGCCTATAAAATTATAGTGGGTGATCTGGATAGATTAATTGCCAGCCATGAGGCAGAAGAAAACCTCGAAGCATTAAAAGCTGACGTTCTTAAAAATGACGAGAAGGAGGGGTAAATTATGGCAATTTTATTTCTATTTATAATGGTTATCGCTTTCATGCTTGTTGGCGTTCCAATCGCTATTTCTCTTGGTTTAGCGAGCATGTTTTTCTTGATGATTCATTCAGATGCATCTCTTGCGTCAGTTGCGCAAACATTGTTTAACGCTTTTGCAGGACATTACACCCTTTTAGCTATTCCATTCTTTATTCTTGCTTCGAGTTTCATGTCTACCGGTGGCGTTGCGCGTCGAATTATTCGATTTGCTATTGCGATGGTAGGTTGGTTCCGTGGTGGCCTTGCCATCGCATCTGTTGTGGCCTGTATGATGTTTGCGGCGCTGTCTGGGTCATCTCCCGCTACAGTGGTTGCCATTGGGAGTATCGTCATCGCTGGTATGGTAAAAAATGGATACAGCAAGGAATTCGCGGCAGGTGTTATCTGTAATGCAGGGACGCTAGGCATCCTCATTCCACCTTCAATCGTGATGGTGGTATACGCGGCAGCAACGGATGTCTCTGTAGGACGTATGTTTCTAGCGGGCGTAGTTCCCGGTTTGCTTGCTGGTCTGATGCTTATCATTGCCATTTATATTACGGCTCGTGTTAAAAATCTACCTAAGCAACCGTTTGTTGGTTGGTCTGAAGCATTTAAAGCAGCCAAA
Source organism: Vibrio sp. DW001 (assembly GCF_029016285.1). Taxonomy (NCBI): domain Bacteria; kingdom Pseudomonadati; phylum Pseudomonadota; class Gammaproteobacteria; order Vibrionales; family Vibrionaceae; genus Vibrio; species Vibrio sp. DW001. Next base: position 914,051 of record NZ_CP091975.1, read on the forward strand.
GATGCAAGTTGGGGTTTATTGCTTATTGTCATCATTTTAGGTGGTATTTATGGCGGCATATTTACGCCTACCGAAGCGGCGGCTGTCGCGGCAGTATACGCTTTCTTAATCGCTAATTTTATCTACAAAGATATGGGGCCTTTTGCGGACAAGGAGAATAAGAAACCTTGGTTCATCAAAATCTTCCAGGCGTTTGTACACAAAGATACCCACGCAACGTTATATGATGCGGGTAAGTTAACCATTATGTTGTTATTTATCATCGCTAACGCTTTGATATTAAAGCATGTTCTGACCGAAGAACGCATTCCGCAAATGATTACAGAATCCATGCTATCGGCTGGTCTGGGACCGATCACCTTCTTAATTGTTGTCAATGTTCTGTTACTGATTGGTGGTCAGTTTATGGAGCCATCAGGGTTGTTGATTATCGTGGCACCTTTAGTTTTCCCAATAGCTATCGCATTAGGTATTGATCCTATTCATCTTGGTATCATTATGGTGGTGAATATGGAAATAGGGATGATAACACCACCCGTTGGCCTCAATCTCTTTGTTACTGCGGGGGTAGCGAAGATGTCGATGTTAGCCGTTGTGAAAGCCGCGCTACCATGGGTCGGCGTTATGTTTTTGTTCCTGATCATCGTAACGTACGTACCATGGGTATCAACGTGGTTACCGACATCCCTGATGGGCCCTGAGATTATTATTAAATAGTAATGTGTCAATTTAGTTCTATAAAATAAAAATGCAGCGCTTTAGCGCTGCATTTTTTTAATTTAACTTATAGTTATCTTTGTCCAACTCATAACGCTGCATTTTGTCATATAGTGTCTTGCGTGCGAGGTTTAGAATTTCCATGGTATCTTTGATACTGCCTCCCGATTCAATCAGTGCATTCTCTATGGCGGAACGCTCAAATTCAGAGACTTGTTCGGCAAGACTTGAAGCGGTGGGTGCATTGTCTGAATCCTGATCAAGTTGTACTAGCTTACCGAGTAAAACAAATCGCTCTGCTGCGTTTCGAAGCTCTCTTACATTGCCCGGCCAACGATGAGATATCAACGTCTGAAGCTCTGTTTGAGGAAGAGTGGTTGCTGCTTTTTTATAGCGAGCTGCCGCGACCAATAAAAAGTGGTGGAATAGGGCAGGAATGTCCTCCTTTCTTTCTCGAAGAGGGGGCAAGTCCAAAGTAACGACGTTTAGGCGATAGTAAAGATCTTGTCTAAATGTCCCTTCGATAGCCGCTAGTTTTAGATCGACTTTCGTTGCAGCAATTACTCGAATATCGAGAGGTATCATCTGATTAGAACCGACACGTTCGATGTTTCTCTCTTGGAGGACTCTAAGTAACTTTATCTGAGCCTGCATAGGCATGGATTCGATTTCATCCAAGAATAGTGTGCCACCTTGGGCAAACTCAAACTTACCGATACGCTTGCTTTCTGCTCCGGTAAATGCCCCCTTTTCATGTCCGTAGAGCTCGCTCTCGATCAGATTTTCTGGCACCGCTCCACAGTTTACCGCGACAAAGTTGTTTTTCCGGCGACTGCTCTGTTCATGCAAAGACCGGGCGACTAACTCTTTACCCGTACCGGTTTCTCCAAACAACAATATATCTGCGTTGGTATCTGCCACATGGGTGATGGTCTTCCTAAGGCCTTGGACGCTGTCGGCTTCACCAATAATACGAGGTCCTAACGTTTTATTCGCTTTCAATGCCTGTTTTAGCTGTTTGTTCTCTTCCGTAAGTTGGCGTTTATCGATGGCTCTCTTAACAGTGTCTATCAGTCTATCATTTGAAAAAGGTTTCTCAATAAAATCATAAGCGCCGTCATGCATCGACTGTACGGCCATCGATATATCACCATGACCCGTGATTAAAATTACAGGTAAGTCAGCGTCTTGGCTTTTAAAACTGTTTAGTAGCGCTTGCCCCGAGATGCCTGGCAAACAGATATCCGTAACTACGACATAAGGTAAACCATCATTTTTGGCTGCGATTAACGCCGACTCAGCATCGGGAAAAAACTGAGCAGAAATATCCTCTAGTTCAAAGCTTTGCTCATGGGCAAGTCTCATATCGGGTTCATCATCAATGAAAAATACGTCGTACATGGTTATATCCTTATTTACAGCAAGCTCTGCTTATTCTTCGATATTGACTTTTTTTAGAGTAATTGTGAATCTTGCACCTCCTAGCCCTGCGACACCGGAATAGAGATCACCGCCCATAGTCTGCATAATTTGCAAAGAGATAGACAAACCTAAGCCTAATCCATTCTTCTTCGTTGTGTAGAAAGGTTCGAAAAGATGCTGTTGGTCTTTTATTTTTAGCCCTCGGCCTGAATCATCAATATGGATAAGTATTTCTGTCTCTGTTTCGCAAAGCGTTATTTCAACCTTTCTTGTTTCTGCGTTGGTTAACTCATCCATGGCGTTGGTCATTAGGTTAATCAAGACTTGCTCTAGATGGATCAAATTAACCTTACCAACCAGTTTGTCGTTTTCGATATGTGTGGCGAGTTGGATTTGATGCGCTCTATATTGTGGTTTTACTAACTCCATAGAAGAAATAATAATGGGATATATTTGAGCAACAACAAGTTCATCGCTGGATGTTTTCCGCGCGAAAGATTTTAACTGTTGGCTAATATTCGCCATTCTATCCGTCAATGCGGAAATTCGGGTGAGGTTATCCGTTGTTCTTTCTGGTTGGCCTCTATCTAAAAAGCGTTTGCCGTTCTCCGCGAAGCTCCTGATGGCGGCTAAGGGGTTGTTAAGTTCATGACTGATACTAGCAGACATTTGACCTAAAACGGCTAGCTTAGCCGCCTGAATAAGCTCTTCCTGTGTTTGCATTAACATAACTTCGGTCTTTTCTCTTTCGTCTATTTCCATTTGAAGTTCAGCAGTACGCTCCATAACCTGAAACTCCAATTTTTGCTTTGCTTCCATTTCTATTTGGGCAATTTGACGCTGCTTAATTTGCCGATTTCGAATCAAAAGCCATATCACAAAAACCAGCGCGTAAACTAACGTGGTTATCATGAAGAAATCGAATAGTTGCCAAAAAAGAAGAAGGGTTGGTGCCAGTACTCTGATTTCCAATTCTTGGGAATTTAGGGGCTGTTTAGCACTGAGGTATCGATGACTGAAAAAGACCGATGTGTTTTTTCTTATTTCACCTATTTGCGTCGAATGGTCTGTAGAGAACCCAAGACTTTCTATTTGTTTATCAAGGTAACGACGACCTTCTGCAATCTCCGCTTTCAGGGTATCAGAGATAGAAAACAGGCTTCGATAGAGCCATTTCTCATTGCTCGACATAAATATGACGCCGTTAGGGTCGGCCGCAATAAAGTAACTGTTTTCGCTGGACCAGTTTTCTTCTATATCGCTAAGGTCTGTTTTTACCACAACAACGCCTAGTCGTTCTGCCGCGAAAACAATAGGATATGAATAATAGAACCCCCGTTTTCCTGATGTGGAACCAAGGGCAAAATATTGCCCTCTCTGACCGTTGATAGCCTGTTGGAAATAGGGGCGAAAAGCAAAATTTCTACCGACGAAAGATTTGTCTGTATGCCAATTGTTTGAGGCGATAGTGGTGCCATCCTTATCCAAAAGGTAGGTATCAGACGCACCAATAATCGCATTCACATTCTGTAAATATCGGTTGGTGATATCTATCTGCGCACCGTTTTGAGGGCTGGTTAATGCATCGATCAACTCGCTATCTTTTGATAATAACTGAGGAATATAGGCGTACTTATCGAGCTGACTAGACAATTGACTCGTAAAGCGATTTAATTGAACCAGATTTTCTTCGTTTTGGTCTTCGTAAGTGGTGTGCCAGTATGCCTTGCCCCCAATTAAGATGGTAAGTAAATACAAAATAATAATAATTGAGGATATGCGTCTTAGTTTAACCATCTAAGTTTACCTAATGAACAATTAGTTCTAGGTTAAAGGCTCCCAGAAAACTTACCAATTTAAGGGGGTAAAACAAGACAAAGATCTCTTTTTAGTCATTTTAGGAAAAAAATCATCTCTCTCTATTGAAAAAACAGTTATTGTCCCCATTTCTGATGCGACATGGTAAAATAAGTTATAAATTTACCGATTTGTCGTCAACTTCTAGTGAGAATTCAGAACTTCTCTCGACAGCTATTCGTCATATCGCTAGAATGTCGCGTCTAAAATTTTGGTTCTGAGACTAATCGGAGATACCTTGCTCGTTACTTTGTTTCGTCAGAGTGTGAGAAAAGATATCGCTAATTAGTCCGATGCATCTCTTTCGTGAGTGAATGCTTACGAGAGTGTTTTGCATCAATTCTCGATTTAAATCTGTACTTCAATGAAGTACGACACACGGATATGGTCATAACCTAAAGACGGTTGGTGGCTAAAATACTCAGTAATCTGAGTTAGTTTTGAGGTTTATATATAATGCAAGCTACTGTTGAAACTCTTGAAGGCCTAGAACGCCGTCTAAATATTACTGTTCCTGCTGCAAACATCGAAGATGCAGTAACAGCGGAACTTCGCAACATCGCTAAAAATCGTCGTTTCGATGGTTTTCGTAAAGGCAAAGTGCCTATGAAGATGGTTGCAAAAATGTACGGTAAAGCTGTACGTCAAGATGCTATGGGTGAAGTTATGCAACGCCATTTCATCGAAGCGATCGTAAAAGAGAAAATCAACCCAGCGGGCGCACCTACTTTTGCTCCTGTTGAGAATGAAGCAGGAAAAGATCTGGTATTTACTGCGACTTTTGAAGTCTACCCTGAAGTAGAACTTAAGGGTTTAGAGAACATTGTTGTTGAAAAACCAACCGTGGACGTTAACGATTCTGATGTTGATGAAATGATTGAAACGCTACGTAAGCAACAAGCTTCGTGGACAGAAGTTGATACCGCTGCAGAGGAAGGTTCTCGTGCGACTATCGATTTCATTGGTTCTATCGACGGTGAAGAGTTTGAAGGCGGAAAAGCGGATAACTTCCCTCTAGAAATGGGCCAGGGTCGTATGATTCCAGGTTTTGAAGATGGAATTATGGGTAAAGTCAAAGGTACTGAGTTTGAAATTGACGTCGCTTTCCCAGAAGATTACCACGCTGAAAACCTAAAAGGTAAGCAAGCTAAGTTCCAAATCAAAGTGAACAAAGTTGAAACTCAGGACTTACCTGAAATCAACGACGAATTTGTTGCTAAGTTTGGTGTTTCTGAAGGTGGTGTTGACGCACTTAAAGCTGAAGTTCGCAAAAATATGGAACGTGAGCTTAAGCAAGCAATCAAAAACAAAATCAAAGAACAAGCTATTGACGGCCTAGTAAAAGAAAACAACATCGATGTTCCTACTGCTGTTGTTGACCAAGAGATTGGTGTTTTACGTAAGCAAGCTGCACAGCGTTTTGGTGGTAACCCAGAAGCCGCCGAGCAACTTCCTCGTGAATTGTTCGAAGAACAAGCTAAGCGTCGCGTAGTGGTTGGTCTTCTTCTTGGTGAAGTAATCAAAGCTGAAGAACTAAAAGCTGACGATGAAAAAGTGAAAGCACTTATCTCTGAGATGGCGACGGCTTACGAAGATCCAACAGAAGTTGTTTCTTACTACGAGCAAAATGAAGAGATGATGAACAACATGCGTAACGTTGCTCTAGAAGAGCAAGCTATTGACGCTATCATCGCTAAAGCTCAGGTTTCTGATAAAGAAACAAGCTTCAACGAATTAATGAACCAACAGCAGCCTGCTTAATTTCAGGTCTGTTTGGTAGAAGCAATGTCGTGAGATGTACGCTTCTAAGTAATTAATTGTGGTCCGTTTGTGCATTCATTCGGACCATATTTTTACTATTTTATATAAGTATTTTTGCGAGTGACTAAGTTGCATTGTTATCATTTTGTAACAGAAAACATGCGAAAACGTACAATTGTCAATCAATCACTTAAGAATATTTAATTTATTCTTGTTTATTCTCTAATATTGATTTAGATATTTATATAAAGCGGTAATTTTTTTAGGGATATCAAATGAGCTACCAAGAAAAAAATGTAATGTCTCCGATTATTGATGCACTTGTTCCAATGGTTGTTGAGCAAACTTCCCGCGGTGAGCGTTCTTATGACATCTATTCTCGTCTACTTAAAGAACGTGTGATTTTCCTTACGGGTCAGGTTGAAGACCATATGGCGAATCTCGTTGTGGCTCAGCTATTATTCCTTGAGTCGGAAAATCCAGACAAAGATATATTTCTATATATCAATTCGCCAGGCGGTAGTGTTACTGCAGGCATGTCTATTTACGACACAATGCAGTTCATTAAGCCAAACATTAGTACAGTATGTATGGGGCAAGCATGCTCTATGGGTGCCTTCTTACTAGCTGGTGGTGCACAAGGTAAGCGTTACTGTTTGCCTAATTCTCGAGTGATGATTCACCAACCACTTGGCGGTTTCCAAGGTCAAGCGTCAGACATTCAGATTCACGCACAAGAAATCTTAACGATTAAGCAAAAGCTGAATAAGTTACTTGCTGAACATACAGGTCAACCCCTTGAAGTGGTTGAAAATGATACTGACCGTGACAACTTTATGTCTGCGGATCAGGCGGTTGAATACGGATTAGTGGATGCGATACTCAATCATCGAGGCGAATAGAACGTAAGCACCTACAATTAGTAGACTTATGTTTTACAAGAAAATCGATGAGATTTGATATACACTCAATCTATAAGGTAAAGGCTAAGAGGTTAGCGAATGACAGATAAAAGCAAAGAGAGCAGCGGCGGAAAATTACTGTATTGCTCTTTCTGCGGTAAGAGCCAGCACGAAGTTCGCAAGCTAATTGCAGGTCCTTCGGTTTACGTCTGTGATGAATGTGTCGACTTATGTAACGATATCATTCGTGAAGAGATTAAAGATGTTCTGCCGAAGAAAGAGTCAGAAGCACTACCGACTCCGCGCAATATCCGTGAACACCTTGACGATTATGTAATTGGTCAAGATTACGCTAAGAAAGTGTTAGCAGTTGCGGTCTATAATCACTACAAACGTTTACGTAATGGCGATACCACAGCAGAAGGTGTGGAATTGGGTAAAAGTAACATCTTGCTTATCGGCCCAACAGGCAGCGGTAAAACATTGTTAGCAGAAACGCTTGCTCGTTTCCTAGACGTTCCGTTTACTATGGCTGATGCAACTACACTAACCGAAGCCGGTTATGTTGGTGAAGATGTTGAAAATATCATCCAAAAGCTTCTACAAAAATGTGATTATGATGTCGCTAAAGCGGAGCGCGGAATCGTTTATATCGATGAGATCGACAAGATTTCTCGTAAAGCTGAGAATCCGTCAATTACACGTGATGTTTCGGGCGAAGGTGTTCAACAAGCACTTCTAAAGCTGGTTGAAGGTACCGTTGCTTCCGTTCCTCCTCAAGGGGGCCGTAAGCACCCACAACAAGAGTTTTTGCAGGTAGATACCTCTAAGATTCTGTTTATTTGTGGTGGTGCATTTTCAGGCCTTGATAAAGTAATCGAACAACGTGTTTCAACGGGTTCAGGTATTGGTTTTGGTGCTGAAGTTCGTTCAAAAGACGAGACTAAAACGGTCGGTGAATTGTTTAAACAAGTGGAACCGGAAGATCTAGTTAAGTACGGTTTAATTCCAGAATTTATTGGTCGTTTACCAGTGACTACAACGCTAACTGAACTTGATGAAGAAGCGTTGATTCAGATATTGTGTGTGCCTAAGAATGCGCTTACTAAGCAATACGCAGCACTATTTGAGATAGAAAATACTGAACTTGAGTTCCGTGAAGATGCACTTAAAGCCATTGCCAAAAAAGCAATGGAGCGTAAGACAGGTGCACGTGGTCTACGCTCTATTCTTGAAAGTGTATTGCTTGAGACTATGTATGAGCTGCCATCGTCTACAGACGTAAGTAAAGTTGTAATAGATGAATCGGTTATTAACGGTGAATCTGAGCCTTTACTTATCTATGACGGAAAAGAGAATCAAGCGGCTGGTGCTGAGTCATAAGTATCACGATTTACTTGCACTAAAATTTAAAAAGGGAGATACGTTGTATCTCCCTTTTTTTACCTATTTTTTATATAAAACGTCATTTTAATCGCCCGAAGCCTTTAAAATGCCTCTTTTTTTTGATCACTTGTTGAATCCAATCAATTAGACCCCATATACTTTTCATAAGAAAAACGGATAGAGAGAAAAATATGAACTTGGAGCGTTCCGAACGTATCGAGATTCCAGTATTACCGCTGCGTGATGTTGTGGTATATCCGCATATGGTTATTCCTTTGTTTGTTGGCCGTGAAAAGTCGATCAGTTGCTTAGAATCAGCAATGGATAACAACAAGCAAGTTTTATTGGTCGCACAAAAAGAAGCGGATACCGATGAACCCGTTATCGATGATCTATTTGATATCGGTACTGTTGCGACGATTCTTCAACTGCTTAAGCTACCTGATGGCACAGTAAAAGTGCTCGTTGAAGGACAGCAGCGAGCTAAAATTCACCAATTTAAAGAAAACGAATTCTTTCTTGCGGATGCTGAGTACTTAACGACACCTGAACTTGATGAAAAAGAGCAGGAAGTGATAGTACGTAGTGCAATTAATCAGTTTGAAGGCTTTATTAAACTGAATAAAAAAATTCCACCAGAAGTGCTGACGTCATTAAATGGGATAGAAGAGGCGACACGCTTAGCCGACACTATTGCCGCGCACATGCCGTTAAAACTGACAGAAAAGCAGCAAGTCTTAGAGATTATAGATGTCAATGAACGTCTGGAATTTCTAATGGGTCAAATGGAGTCAGAAATTGACCTGCTTCAGGTAGAAAAACGAATTCGTGGCCGCGTGAAGAAGCAGATGGAGAAATCACAGCGCGAGTACTATCTGAACGAGCAAATGAAGGCGATTCAGAAAGAACTCGGCGACATGGATGATGCTCCGGATGAATTTGAAACACTTAAGAAAAAGATTGAAGAAGCTAAGATGCCAACTGAAGCCCGTGAAAAAACCGAGCAAGAGTTGCAAAAACTGAAGATGATGTCTCCAATGTCGGCAGAAGCGACAGTGGTCAGAAGTTACATCGATTGGATGGTTGGCGTTCCTTGGGCGAAACGGTCTAAGGTGAAGAGAAACCTGACTAAAGCTGAAGAAGTGCTTAATGAAGATCATTATGGTCTAGAGCGTGTAAAAGAACGTATTCTCGAGTATTTGGCGGTTCAAACTAGAATCAACAAGTTAAAAGGCCCAATCCTTTGTCTTGTGGGGCCTCCGGGCGTTGGTAAAACGTCTCTAGGTCAGTCTATTGCGTCTGCAACGGGTCGTAAGTACGTGCGTATGGCGCTCGGTGGCGTTCGTGATGAAGCGGAAATCCGAGGTCATCGCAGAACCTACATTGGTTCTCTGCCGGGTAAGATAATACAGAAGATGTCTAAAGTAGGGGTTAAGAACCCATTATTCTTGCTTGATGAAATTGACAAAATGTCTTCAGATATGCGTGGCGATCCGTCGTCAGCATTATTGGAAGTATTAGACCCAGAACAAAACAACGCCTTTAACGATCATTATTTAGAAGTAGATTATGACCTATCAGACGTGATGTTTGTTGCGACGTCGAATTCGATGGATATACCTGGACCGCTATTGGACCGTATGGAAGTGATCCGTCTTTCTGGCTATACCGAAGACGAAAAACTGAATATCGCTAAGCGTCATCTACTGGAAAAACAGATGACGCGAAATGGGCTTAAAACCAACGAAGTAACCATTGAAGATTCTGCGATCGTAGGCATTATCAGATTTTACACTCGCGAGGCTGGTGTTCGTAGTTTAGAAAGAGAAATTTCGAAGATTTGCCGTAAAGCAGTGAAGAATATCTTGTTAGATAGCTCAATAAAACAGGTCGTTGTTAATATAGATAACCTGAAAGATTACTTAGGCGTGCAGCGTTGCGATTATGGCAAAGCAGACGAAAGTAACCGTATTGGTCAAGTTACCGGTCTTGCATGGACATCAGTCGGTGGTGATCTACTTACTATCGAAACTGAGGCAATGCCAGGCAAGGGTAAGTTAACTCAAACGGGGTCTCTTGGCGAGGTAATGCAAGAATCTATACAAGCAGCGATGACCGTGGTGCGCTCTCGTGCGAGTCGGTTGGGTATTAACGAAGATTTTTATGAGAAACGTGACGTTCACGTTCACGTACCAGAAGGTGCTACACCTAAAGATGGTCCAAGTGCGGGTATCGCAATGTGTACTGCGCTTGTTTCCAGTTTAACAGGTAACCCAGTGCGCGCCGAAGTGGCGATGACAGGTGAAATTACGCTGCGTGGTGAAGTTCTTCCAATTGGTGGATTAAAGGAAAAACTTCTTGCTGCTCATCGAGGTGGAATTAAAATCGTTCTCATCCCGAAAGACAATGAACGTGATTTAGAAGAGATTCCTGACAACGTTATTGCCGATTTAGTCGTTAAGCCAGTGCAGTGGATTGATGAAGTTTTAGCCATTGCATTAGAGAAAGACCCTTCTGGTTTTACGGTTGAGTCCTCAAAATAGTGACGTGTAGCAAAAATAAGTAAAGAATTACGCTGACAAGGTATAAAAATACTTGTCAGCGTTTTTTTTGGAGGCTAACGTTACAACCTGTGACTCTAAGCTATATTCCTAAAGGCTTAGAGATAAAATTTAAAATAATCAAATGGAACGAATGTTACCTAACTAAAAATATAACTGGTAACGCATTAAGGGGAACAAAAAAGTGAACAAAACTCAATTAGTAGAAAAAATCGCGGAAAATGCAGATATTTCAAAAGCGTCAGCTGGCCGTGCATTAGATGCAGTAATTGAAGCAGTAACAGAAACACTTAAGGCTGATGAGCAAGTTGCTCTTGTTGGCTTTGGTACTTTTAGCGTTCGTACACGTGCAGCTCGCACTGGTCGTAACCCTAAAACTGGTGAAGAGATTCAAATTGCAGAAGCTAAAGTACCAGCTTTTAAAGCAGGTAAAGCTCTTAAAGAAGCTTGTAACTAAAAACGATTCGTTACTCTTTTCTATACAAGACTCTTAAATATGCGCATCTCAACACTGGTGCGCATTTCTTTTTCTGATATCATCGAACATCTCAATTTTCATACTGGGCACAGGTAATATTTCCTGCTCAATCTGCGGAGTAAAATAAGATTATGATGGAGCGATTACGCGAAGGCGTAAACAGTATCGCGGTTAAGATTATTCTTGGTCTAATTATCCTTTCTTTTGTATTTGCAGGTGTAGGTAGCTACATCGTAGGTGGTGGCAACAATGCTGCTGCTAAAGTGAATAATACAGAGATTGGTCGTGGTGCGTTTGAACAAGCCTACACAAATGAACGTAACCGTATGCAATCACAAATGGGTGATTACTTTGCTAGCTTATTAGCTGACCCAACTTACGTTCAGTCTTTCCGTAAATCAATTCTCGATCGCATGGTAAATGAGTTGCTTTTAGAACAGTATGCCGACTCTTTAGGTTTGCGTATTAGTGATAAGCAGATTCGCCAGCAGATAATTGATATGCCGGAATTCCAAAATGACGGTCAATTTGATCAAGAGGTGTACGCTGCTACGCTTCGCCGTGCTGGTTACGACGCAGATAGCTTTGCTGAGTACTTGCGCAGAGACCTGACGCGTCAACAGGTTTTGTTTGCCCTACAAGGCAGCGAGTTTTCACTTGAAAGTGAAGTCGCTACCCAGAGCCAATTATTAACTCAAACCCGAGATATTCGTTCGATTCTATTAAGTATCGAAGAATACGCTAAGGATGTTGAGTTTACGGACGAAGAGCTGCAAGCGTATTACAACGAAAATCCACGCAACTATACTCGCCCAGAGCAAGTCAAAGTTGCCTACGTTGAGTTGTCAGCACAAGAGCTTCAATCTCAGGTGACGGTATCTAAAGAACAAGCTCAAACTTACTATCAAGACAACTTAGATAAGTATTCCTCTATCGAGCAGCGTCAACTTAGCCATATTCTGGTTCAAGGTGATGACGAGGCAAAAGCTCAGGCTATTCTTGCTGAACTTAATGCGGGTGCTGATTTTGTTGAGTTAGCCAAAACCAAATCTGAAGATATTGGTAGTTCAGAAGAGGGCGGTTCACTTGGTTGGATAGAAAAAGATGTGATGGACCCTGATTTTGAAACAGCCGCGTTTGCTCTGCAAAATGTGGGTGACACAACAGGGTTAGTTAAATCGGCATTTGGCTATCATATTATCAAACTGGATGCGCTGAAAAGTGCAGAAGCAACACCATTTGCTGATGTTGAAGCCGAGATAAAAGTCGAAATTGCTGGGCAAGAAGCGGTAGAACGTTTCTATGCAATGCAAACCGAATTAGAGAAAGTCGCGTTTGAGTACCCTGATTCTTTAGACGATTCTGCTCAAGTGGTCAATCAACCAATCAAAACCACAGATTTTATTTCACGTGTAGATGCGCCAGAAATCCTGCTGACTCCTGCGGTAATGCAAGCAATTCTTAGTGCTGATGTGAAAGACGACGGACTTAATTCAGATGTTATCGAAGTCGCACCAGAACATGTGATTGTGGTTCGTGTAGAAGATACCCGAGACGAAACGGTATTACCATTTGATGAAGTGAAAGCTCAAGTCGAATCAGAGTTAGAACTCGTTAAAGGTGAACAAAAAGCGTTAGACGTTGCTAACTCGGTTATGCAAGCGTTGAAAGAGGGTGATGAATCTGTCGTTAGTTCAAATGGCCTTGAGTTTGGTGATATTGAGACAATCGATCGCCGCTCACCACTTGCACAAACGGTGTTTGCATTAACCAAGCCGGAAGATAGCAATAAGACTTACGCTCAAACGACTGACTTGGAAAGAAACATCGTTATTGTTGAACTAAGTCAAGTCAACGTAAACCAAGACGATAGTTTCAATACTCAGATCGCGGCTCAGTTAGTTCGCACTGGTTCTCAGCAAGATCTCGCCGCAGTCGTGAGTACGCTGCGTGAAGAGGCTGATATTGAGTACTACGTGGTGGATTCTCAACCGTAGTTAAATGTATTGAAATGATACAAAAACAGGCCGCTTTTGCGGCCTGTTCTATTTCTAGTTCAAAGCTAAAGACAATATACGCAGTATCTCTAATCATATGGATTCCTAACTAACCTCAAAAGGAAATTCTATGAATCCATTTACTGTTTTTATCCTCGCGATTTTAACTGCTTTATATTCGTATACGGTACCTGCTGCACCTACATCAGAACGTGATATTAAACCATCGGCGAATTCAGCAATGACAGAACATGTATTACCTATGGCAGGCGACAAATATGAAGGTATCGAAATAACGGTCAATATCAATACTGGTACCATTGAAGAGCTGTCTACACTTTTACTCGGAGTTGGAGAAAAGAAAGCACAGCTGATTATTGATTACAGGGATGAGCATGGACCATTTCAATCGGCGGAAGATTTGATGCAAGTGAAAGGGATCGGACCTTCTACGATAGAGAAAAACAGCAAGAGAATAAGGCTGTAGCAGTCAGAAATACGCCATTTATTTTAATAGGTGGCATCCGACGGTTCAAGATATTCTTGTACGCTTGACAATGGGCTTTTCTGCCCATTGATTTCTGTACTATTACATCCATGCCATTTATGTTCGCTGCATCGAACACATTTCGTCTGATCAGTTATGTAGTGGTATGGGTAGTAAACCTAACCAATACGTAAAGCACAACAGCTAGAGACAAACCAGTTATACCGCCTATCAAATGTGCCTCAATGGCAACCTCAGCTGAGATTAGCTTGGCAGTGCCTATTGACGCGCCGTAGAGCTGTTCATGAGCTATCTTTATAATTACACCAACAACGAGCAACCAACTGGATCTACGACCATATAGTGCTTCTGAGAGCGCGTAAAAGGCGAATAAACCGTGTAATACGCCTGATAGACCCGCATAAGAATGTAAAGTCGAAAAAAGTAAGCCGAGCCCGACAGAAGTTGATAAAAATAGAAGTACACCAAGTAAACTTTTAGCGGAGGGTTTAAACAGATAAGCAATCACCCACATCGCCGCTATATTCATAGAGAAGTGTATGGTGTTGGTGTGAGTGAAGTTTCCTGATAGGATCCGCCACCACTGCCCGTTCTGAATCAGTTCGTGATGCCATACGACGAGATTCTGCAAATAAGGCAACTGAAATAGAGCACTTATAACGGTAACCAAAATAAGAAAGTAGGATAATTTCAATCAATGTCTCGATATTGCTTAAAATGTGGTAAAGCGAAAAAGGCTTGTATCTGTTCTTGGATTAAAACCATAAACACGAATATTGAGCTTATCATCCTTCAACACCCTACTGAAGTTAATCGGGCAAAAGGCACCGCAAAAATCTTGAGCCTGTCGCTTGCCAATAGCCATTGCTTTGTTGGAGAAGACTTTTCACAACATAATGAGCTTAACAACCTGTTAGCAGAAAATCAGGCCAGTACGTTTGTGCTTTTTCCCTCTGAACATTCAGAAATAGTATCGCCAAAGTTGACTGAAAATAGGCGTTTGGACAATAAGATCAGAATTATTCTGTTGGACGGTACGTGGAAAAAGGCATTTAAGGTCTACCAACTCTCGGAAAATCTACACGCGCTACCTTGTCTGCGCTTGCCGCAAAGCATGAATGGTAACTATAAAATCAGAAAAGCACCGAAGAAAAACAGCCTCTCTACCGTCGAAGCTGGATATCAAGCGCTTAAAATCTTACAACCAGATCACGATTTCGAACCGTTGATCGTTGCCTTTAATGCTATGGTCGAATTCTATATTCAACAGCTTCCAGAAGGGGTCTATCAGCAAAACTATACCTGTGATGATTCGCCACTTTCTTAGGCCACAATTAGCTATTAGCAGAAAACAGTTGTTGATGAAGCTTCTGAGCATACCCGTCCGTCATTGCTGCGATGTAGTCAGAAATAACTCTCATACCTGAACCATTTACAGTGTCGGCATGTTGCCATTTTTTTCGAGTCGCTTCCGGTAATAACCTTTCAGGGTCAGCACTCAGCGCTTCAAATAGATCCATAATAATCTGTTGGCCTTTGTACTCAATAATCTGCACGTCAGGTATCTGGATAACGAATTCACTGACAAAGCTTTTGAATACCTCAAGTGCGGTGGCAAGATGCGGCTCTAGGTAAGCGTTATGGCTAAGCAGTTCATTATGAAAGTGCGTGTTGGGTACCGCTTCAACTTGGGCGCTGGTTAGTAACGTATTGACGATGCCGCCAATAGCATCTTTGCGTAGATAGTGCTCCCCAGAAAACAGCATATCGCTGATATCATTAATGTTTTCTTCAAACCACGGATCGCCGCATTCTGCCAACTGGCTAGCCGCTGATTCCTGCCACTGTTGACGATTGACCATCCCTAAAACAATGGCATCTTCTAAATCATGTACACCATAAGCGATATCATCGGCAATCTCCATAATAGAGCAATCTAATGATTTGAAACGCGTTTTATTGTGTTTATCAGGCGCAATAACCGGTTCACGCAGAGATGAAAAAAGGGCCTTATCACTTGTGGATAATGGTTCTAAAACCCAATCGAAATCGGGCTCATCACAGTTATAGATTCCTTTTGCGGGGCTCCAATCTTTCGCTTTAAGCCTACGCTGATGAGAAACAGCCTCCGGGAGAACTTCACAACGTACTTTACTTAATAATACGGGATATTTCATAAGTCCTAGCAGAGTACGTCTCGATAAGTTCATGCCATGGGACTTTGTATAAGGTTCTAGTTGGCTGACGATACGAAAGGTCTGAGCGTTGCCTTCAAATCCCCCGTGTTCTCTCATTGCATAGTTGAGTGCAACTTCACCACCGTGGCCAAAGGGTGGGTGACCGATATCATGGGCCAAACAGAGTGATTCAATCAAACTTGCAGAGGGCAATATAGGTAAAAGTTCAGGCTGTTTATTTTCAATTTGGGCTAGAATTCCAGAACCAATTTGAGCGGCTTCTAATGAGTGAGTTAGTCGAGTACGGTGAAAGTCGTTGGCGCCAGTGCCGTGAACTTGTGTTTTGGCTTGTAAGCGACGAAATGCAGCCGAGTGCAAGATTCTTGCTCGGTCTCGTTGAAACGGATCACGATGATCGTTTCGCCTTAGTTTATGCTCGATGTTTATACGTTGTTGCCAAAGTACATGCTGCTTGTCATCCATAATCACTCCATGCAAAACCCCATTGGTATTTTAATAATGCGCTGAAATAATGAGCGAGTCTAGGGAGTGTGATAACTATTTGAAGTGATTCGAATAAATGAGCTAATTCTGACGGTTCAGGAGGGCGAGGTGTGACTACCCTTATTCTTCCCAAAGAGGGAAGAATAAAAGGAAATAATAGCGAGTGCTATTTAGTCGTTATTTGAAGATATAGCTGTTAACAACGTTTTCTAGGTGTTCTTGGCGACCAGACTCCTTCGTTGGAGAAATATCGTTATCAACGGCAAACTGTGCTAATGCTTCTAGCGATAGATCACCACCAAGTATCTTCTTACCTAGGTTGTCATTCCAACCAGCATAACGTTTAGCGATATTTTCGGACAGAACATCATTCTCTATCATAGCCGCGGCTTTCTCTAGTGAAAGCGCCATCGTATCCATGCCACCAATGTGACCGTGGAACAAATCTTCACCGTCTATTGATGGGCGACGTACGTGAGCATCAAAGTTCAAGCCACCTGTTGTGAATCCGCCAGCCTTAAGGATTTCATACACAATTAAGGTGTTTTCTTCCACGCTATTTGGGAATTGATCTGTATCCCAACCTAGTTGCGGATCACCTCGGTTTGCATCAATAGAACCGAAAAGTCCAAGAGAGGTTGCGGTTGCTACTTCATGCTGGAAACTATGTCCTGCTAAGGTCGCGTGGTTTGCCTCAATGTTCATTTTGACTTCGTTCTCTAAACCAAACTGCTTTAAGAAGCCGTAGACGGTTGCCGTATCGTAGTCATACTGATGTTTCGTTGGTTCTTGAGGTTTAGGCTCAATTAGAATGGTGCCGTTAAAGCCTATTTTATGTTTGTGCTCAACGACCATTTGCATTAGACGACCGAGTTGCTTACGTTCTTGACGAAGGTCGGTGTTTAATAACGTTTCATAGCCTTCTCGGCCACCCCAAAGGACATAATTCTCACCACCCAGTCGCTTGGTTGCGGCCATAGCATTGAATATTTGAGTCGCAGCATAGGCGAAGACTTTAGGATCGGGGTTTGAACCTGCTCCTGCCATATAGCGCGGATTAGAGAAGGCGTTCGCCGTACCCCATAGTAGTTTTAGGCCAGTCTCAGACTGTTTTTGTTCTAGTATGTCGACCATTTGCGCGAAATTGTTTACATACTCCTTGATTGAATTACCTTCAGGTGCAACGTCAGTATCGTGGAAACAGTAATACGGCACATCTAGTTTTGAGAAAAATTCGAACGCGGCATCCGCTTTCATTCTTGCCATTTCTAGCGCGTCGCCACTTTTTAACCATGGACGATCAAATGTGCCAGCGCCAAAAACGTCAGACCCTGGCCAGCAGAAGTTATGCCAATAACATGCGGCAAAGCGTAAGTGATCTTTCATGGACTTACCGAGAATCATCTTATCTTTGTCATAATGGCGGAAAGCGAGAGGATTCGATGTTTCGTTTCCTTCGAATTTAATTGTACTTACATTTTTAAAGAATTCAGTCATAGCTTTTATTTCCAATATAATAGTGAACCATGTTCGCGATTAATCATTGGCTTTTTACTGAATTCATTCAATTATGATATTTGATAGTAAAATTCAGCTATTTGTTTTGTGTGGGCTACCTCTCAAAATATTTGCCATATTTATCGATTAATTTAATAAGAATGCTCATATTCTATTGACATAGAGAAACTGAAAATATCGGTTGGTCGCTATCAATTCAAACCTCATCACATAAGCAAAGTATTATAAAATGCGTATAAATAGATAAAGGAATCGGATTTTAAGTTGATAAATTGTGGGTTGATATTTTGAATTAAGATAATTTGAGTTAACGATTGAGAAACTTTCGTCAGAAATATTTTTTAATGCAACGGTTTGTATAGGTAGTATTAGCACTATTTTGACAAGGATTAGAGTATGCTGTGTAAAAATGAAATAAGGTAAACGAATAATGAATATTGCAAATTTTTAGAAGTGTGACCTCTAAGACAGTAAAAATATATAAGACGAAGCCGTAAAAGTAATAATGTTAAAAAAAACGTACCAATAACGGTGAAAGGTCGTGTATACGACGTTAATAGGTACAATCTAACGTGTTTATTACATGTTTTAATTAAATAGAAGTGTGATTCTCATTTATCAATATTATATTTAGTCCGTTTTTTTAAGCTGGATCACAATAGATTAACAAAACCAAAAAACATAAAAACAAAAAGAAATCTGCCAAAAGAAGTCCAGAACGAGTTGTTCTAAAGTCTAGTTAAATTCACCAGTACTTGTGGATTTTACCTACATCTAACGTGATACAAAGGACAGTAGAATGAAAAAGATAATAACCCTTATATGCGCAGTGTTAATAACAATAAGCGCGCCAGTATTCGCAAAATCCGTAAAAATCGGTATGGTTATCGATGACTTACGTTTGGAGCGTTGGCAGAAAGATAGAGATATTTTTGTCGAGACAGCCGAAAAACTAGGTGCCAAAATTTATGTTCAATCCGCAAATGGTAATGAGCAAACTCAGATTTCACAGATAGAGAATATGATTTCTCGCGGTGTTGATGTGCTTGTTATTATTCCAACCAATGGTGAAGTACTTTCAAACGTTATTAAAGAAGCGAAACGAGATGGTATTAAAGTGCTGGCATATGATCGCCTAATTAGTAACGCTGATATCGATTTCTACTTGTCATTTGATAACGAAAAAGTAGGTGAAATGCAGGCTAAAGCACTAATAGCGGCTAAACCAACGGGTCGTTATTTCCTAATGGGTGGCGCGCCAACAGATAATAACGCGAAGTTATTCCGTAAAGGTCAGATGAATATTCTTCAACCTAGCATTGATTCAGGCGATATCAAGGTTGTTGGTGACCAGTGGGTTGACTTCTGGCTAGCTGAGAACGCGTTGAAAATAATGGAAAATGCTTTAACAGCAAATGATAATAATATTGACGTGGTTGTGGCTTCTAATGACTCAACAGCGGGTGGCGCGATTCAAGCACTAGATGCACAGGGCCTTGCAGGAAAAGTACTTATTTCTGGTCAAGATGCTGATTTAGCCGCCGTTCGTCGTATTGCAAACGGTACGCAAACAATGACGGTTTACAAACCTATCGTCGCGTTAGCTCAACGTGCGGCAGAAATAGCGGTTGTTCTGGCTAATGACGATGCGCCTCGTATGAATTCTAAATTAAACAATGGAATGAAAGATGTAGACGCATGGTTATTAGACCCTATTGCCGTTGATGCAAAAAACCTCAAGCAAACAGTTATTGCCGATGGTTTCCACGCAGAAAAAGATGTTTATCAATAATCGACTTAGGCGCTAAGGGTTATCTTAGCGCTTCTTCCATTAGGAGTGATTTGTATGTCTTCTCCATTACTAGAGATGCACAATATCGTAAAATGCTTTGGCCCTGTTAAGGCGTTAGACGGGGTAAGCATTCGCTTAGAAAAGGGTCAAATTTTATCCCTGTGTGGTGAGAATGGATCTGGAAAGTCGACATTGATGAAGGTGCTTTGTGGTATCTACCCTCATGGTGATTACCAAGGTGAAATTATTTATCAAGGCGAAAAATTAGAACCCAAAAATATTTCAGATACCGAAGACTTAGGTATCGCAATAATCCACCAAGAACTAACCATGGTTAAAGAGCTAAGCATTTTAGAAAACCTCTTTTTAGGTTCTGAGCTTTGTAAGTATGGTGTGATGGATTATGAACTTATGCATTTTGAAGCAGAAACTTTGCTAGAGAAAGTAAAGTTGTCTGTTTCGCCAGAAACAAAAGTGGGCGACTTAGGGGTAGGGCAGCAACAGTTGGTTGAGATTGCTAAGGCCATGTCTAAAAACGCTAAATTACTTGTGCTTGATGAACCAACAGCACCACTGACCGAATCTGAAACTGAGATCTTATTGGACTTGGTTAAAGACCTACGCGATTCCGGTGTAAGTTGCATCTACATATCCCACAAGCTTGGCGAAGTAAAAGCGATATCCGATCACATCTGTGTGATTCGTGATGGGACGCATATAGGTACACGAGAAGCGAGTAATATGACCACCGACGATATCATCACTATGATGGTGGGACGTGAAATGAAGCAGTTGTTCCCAAGAGAAGAGCATGACATTGGTGAGGTGGTTCTCGAGGTCAAGAATGTGAAAGCGTGGGATAAAGCGAACTCCAGCATCCCTAAAGTACGCGACGCCAGTTTTAATTTAAGAAAAGGCGAGATACTGGGCGTTTCTGGCTTGGTCGGCGCGGGTCGAACCGAATTGATGGAATGCCTATACGGTTGTTATTTAGGTAAGCATGAGGGGCAGTTCTTTCTCAATGGAGAGCGACTTAAAACATCGACCAGTCGTGACGCCCTGGAGGCCGGAATTGCAATGGTACCAGAGGATCGAAAACGTAACGGTATCATTCCTATTATGAGTGTAGGCCAGAACATATCATTGGCTGCCATCGATCAGTTTAGCGTCGGAGGGATTGTTAATGACACCTTAGAGGCGATTGCAATCGAAGAGGCCGTTATAAAACTGACGGTTAAGACACCGAATACCAATTCGGCCATAAAAAACCTTTCAGGCGGTAATCAACAAAAGGCTATTTTAGCGCGATTTTTGATGGTTAACCCGAGCGTTCTCATTCTTGATGAACCTACCCGTGGCATCGATGTTGGCGCGAAATATGAGATTTATAAACTGATGTTTAAATTGGTCAAGAGCGGCATTAGTATCATTATGGTTTCTTCTGAACTGCCTGAAGTATTGGGCATAAGTGATCGAGTTCTTGTTATGCATGAAGGTGTTATCAAGGGTGATTTGGTCAATGAAAATTTAACTCAAGAAATTATTATGGATTGTGCTTTATCCGAAGGAGTAGCAGCATGATTGAGCAATCTAGTGAACTGAAAAAAGAGAACGGTATGAGTGTAATAGCGAAACTTAAGACCATGAATATACAGCTAATCGTCATGATTGCGGCTATTGTGTTTATTATGTTGTTCTTTAGTGTGATGACGGAATGGAGTTATCTGACCCCACGTAATATATCTAACCTTTTTAGACAAACTGCCATTACAGGCATCCTTGCCATTGGTATGGTGTTCGTTATTATCAGTGGTGAAATAGACCTTTCTGTTGGCTCCATGATGGGGTTGTTGGGCGGCGTTGCCGCTATTCTAGATGTTTGGTTTGGACTGCCGTTACCGGTTACCATTGTGATTACGCTTGTTGCCGGATTTACATTGGGCGTGTGGAATGGTTGGTGGGTTGCTTACAGAAAAGTGCCTTCGTTTATCGTTACTTTAGCTGGGATGCTAGCGTTCCGAGGTATCTTGATTGGTATTACCGATGGTACAACCGTCGCACCAACCTCTGATGCTATGTCTATTATCGGTCAGAGTTATCTACCGAATATGGTTAGTTTAGTCATTGGTATTGGCTGTTTATCTGCGTATTTTGCTTGGCAAAAAAAGCACAATGGAATGCGTAAGAAGTACAACCTGACGGTTGCGAGTACGCAATCTACGGTAACAAAAAGTGCGCTAATTGGTATTGCAGTGCTTACGATTATCTTCTTATTGAATGATTACCGTGGTGTACCAACACCAGTATTAATGCTGACCTTTTTCTTAATTGTTGGGACTTTCATCGCAACGAAATCTCGGTTCGGTCGTCGTATCTATGCGATCGGCGGCAATATTGATGCGAGTCGTTTATCCGGTATCAACGTTGAGAAAACGAAATTATCTGTATACGCAATGAATGGTCTTCTGGTTGCGGTTGCTGCCTTGATCTTGAGTTCTCGATTGGGTGCTGGTTCGCCATCTGCTGGGAACATTGCTGAACTAGATGCGATTGCTGCTTGCGTTATCGGTGGTACTAGCATGGCGGGTGGTGTCGGTACGGTTATTGGTGCGGTCATTGGTGCCTTCATTATGGCATCACTTGATAACGGTATGAGTATGATGGATGTCCCGACTTTTTGGCAGTATATCGTTAAAGGCGGAATCTTATTACTTGCGGTTTGGATGGACAGTGCCACTAAGCAAAAACGTTAATAATCTATAATGAAAGAGTGAACGACCCTTAACTCTTTTTACCGCTTCTCCATCCAATTTCTTTTCTTTGGGTGGGTAGGCGGTTTATTCCATACGATATTCTTGTAACAAGTAGATTCTTTCTCTCTTCTTCCCTTCTGATATTGAGTATGCAGTCAATCAAACACGTCTTATTACCTAAGCATTTTTAAATCTTACCTTATCATTATGTATGACAATTTATTGGGTTTTTGGAAGAAAAGCACAGAAGGCATGGGTATGTAATAAACTACTTTTTGTGGATTTATTGTATGCTTAGACTGTTTAGTTTTGTACTTACTCCGTTATTATTAGCGCGCAGTACATTTTTAATATTTGATCTTGGTGCTAATTCCTATTTTTGGTGTGTGATCAATAAGACATAATTCGGCATTTATGTTTTTCATTATAGTTTAATTATCTATTATTGTATGACAATTAATAAATGAGAATATGAAATGAATAAAATACTTGTTGCTGCTGGTTCAATTTTATTAGTTCTACCGACACTAGCCCTAGCTGATGTTGTGAATAATGGAGTGTTATCTCCAGTCCCAGCAGACAAATTTGATATGCGTAATTGGAAAATTACTATCCCTTCAGATATCAACCAAGATGGCAGAGTCGATGAGATTGAAGGCGTTGCTATGATGAGCTACTCGCATTCAGATTTTTTCTTCTTAGACAAAGAAGGAAATCTTGTGTTTGAAGTGCACAACAAAGCTGTTACAACCAAAAGTTCGAAGAATGCTCGCTCTGAACTACGCCAAATGCCTCGAGGGGCAAAGTCTCATATAAATACTGCTGATAAGCTTAATCAATGGGCACTTTCAAGTCATGTTGATTCGGAAAGCTACAGCGCTGTCGGTGGTACTTTAGAAGCAACGCTAAAAGTTAACCACGTATCTGAGCACGCGAAACATTCAGAGAGACCTCCTGCGCACTCTGTTGTTGTTGGTCAAATCCATGCTAAAAAGCACGACGAACAAATTAAGGCTAAAACTGGGTTTGGTCACGGTAACGAACCACTGAAGATCTTCTTTAAAAAGTTCCCTGAACAAAGTTATGGTTCGGTTTTTTGGAACTATGAGCGCAATCTGGCGAAGAATGATCCTAATCGCAAAGATATTTCGTATCCAGTATGGGGTAATACTTGGGAAAACCAAGAAGCACCAGGTGAAGCGGGTATCGCTTTAGGTGAAGAGTTCAGCTACAAAGTAGAAGTTAAAGGTACGATTATGCACCTGACCTTTGAAACTGCACGTCACAAAACAGTAACCTACGATATTGATTTGAGCAAAGGCATTGATGATCAAGACTATGCTCTCGGCTATGCACAAGATGACTTCTATTACAAAGCTGGTGCTTATGGTCAGTGTAGCGTAAGCGATAAACATTCAATATGGGGGACGGGTTGTGCTGGTACTGGTGATTTTTCTGTCGACAAAAAAAAGGGTGACTACAACAGCGTCACCTTTTCAAAACTAACACTCAACGGGAAATAGAAGCAGATTCATTTAAATAATGATATGAATCAATGACACTGAGTCAAGGATACACACTCTCCAGAGTGTGTATCCTTGTTGTTTCTTATTACTTTCCCGTTAACGCATTATCCCGAAATTCTTTTGGCGTCTTTTCTAGATTCTTTTTAAATACGGTATACATGTATTGTAAAGATGGGTAACCAGATAACTCTGAGATCTCCAGTATCGGGAGAGTGGTCTCTGCCAATAAGTTGCAGGCTCTCTTCAGTTTTGAATTATGAATCTCTTGATGAATGGAGTGACCTCGCTCTTCTCTAAACCTCGCTTCCATATTAGAGCGCGAAATACCCACACAACCGAGTACTTGGTCAACCTTAATACCTTTGCAGGCATTGTGACGAATATAGTGCATAGCCTGAATGACATATGGGTCTTTTAGTGCTTGAAAGTCAGTGCTTTGTCTTTCGAATACCTTGGTCGGTGGAATCAAAACTCGTGCATGTTTAAGAACTTGATTGATTGGTTTTTCTTTATCTTTTGCCAATAACAGTTTATGCAGTATCTTCGCTGAACGATAGCCCATCTCTTTGCATCCTTGACCGACGGAGCTTAGGGATACTCTTGTTAAATAGCGGGCCAACTCTTCATTGTCTATGCCTATCACGGAGACTTTATCCGGGACCATAATGTTCAATTGTTCGCATACTTGTAATAGATGGCGAGCGCGAGAATCGGTAACGGCAATGATACCTGTTGGGGTAGGTAATCTTTGTAACCAATCTGCGAGGCGGTTCATATCATATTGCCAAGTCTCTGGTGAGGTTTCATTTCCACGATATATTGATCCGCTATAACCCTCTCTTTCTACGATTTTTTTAAACGATAATTCACGCTCTTGGGCCCACCGTTTTCCTGAATTTGTAGGAATGCCATATAAAGCAAAGTTCTCTAACCCTTTTTCACGCAGGTGCTGAAACGCCAACTCTACAAGCGCATTGTTGTCGGTGGCCACATAAGGGATATCGGGATATTGGGATGGTTCAGTATAGGAACCGCCTACGCCAACAACCGGAATATCGGTACCTTTGAGCCTATCCACTACATCAGGATTATCAAAATCTGCAATAATTCCGTCGCCTCTCCATGCTTCAAAGTTATCGAGATGGGTGACGAAATCTTCTTCAAGAAAGATGTCCCATTCGCACTGTGAGGCTTGCAGGTATTCTCCAATGCCTTCAATGACCTGACGATCGTAAACTTTATTGGCATTAAAAAGCAGTGTAATTCTAAAGCGCTTATCCATAAGTTATCTTTACCGTTATTGAAAACGATGATGAGTGTAACAAGCAAATTCTCATTAGCGTGTGATCTACAACTCACTCGTTAAATCAGAGAACATAACTAATAAAAAACGTAATTGAGGGAACCTCGCTTCAAGAACATGATGAGTGCAGGAAAAACGCTATTTTAAACAAAAATCTACGCGAATAATCACAACGGTGAAGACGGCTATATCGAGTGAACGTAAACAGAGGCAGAACATATGTATATTGGAATTGATTTGGGTACATCTGGAGTTAAAGTTATTCTCCTTGACGACAATGACGTCATTATTGCATCACAAACAGAAGCGCTGACCGTTTCTCGGCCTAAAGAACTATGGTCAGAACAAAATGCTCAGGATTGGTGGGATGCAACCAATACTGCCATCTTAAAGATGCAGCAGCAGACTGATCTCACTAAAGTCAAAGCCATTGGGTTATCAGGGCAAATGCACGGTGCAACCTTGCTTGATAAAGAGGGTGAGTTGTTAAGGCCTGCCATTTTATGGAACGATGGTCGTTGTTTTGAGGAGTGTTTGCAGCTTGAAACATTGGTGCCAAATAGTCGCGACATTACCGGAAATATTATGATGCCAGGGTTCACGGCACCTAAATTGAAGTGGGTAGCAAATTATGAACCTGAAATATTTAGCAAAATAGATAAAGTGTTGTTACCCAAAGATTATCTACGTTACAAGATGTCTGGTGATTTTGCTTCAGATATGTCGGATTCGGCTGGCACAATGTGGCTAGACGTTGCTCATCGTGATTGGTGCGATGAGTTACTTGAGGCGACAGGTCTTACTAGAGAGCATATGCCCACATTGTATGAAGGTTGCGAAGTGACGGGTGTGTTGTCAAACGAGTTGGCACAGCGTTGGAATATGCCCCGCGTTCCTATCGTTGCAGGTGCAGGAGACAATGCAGCAGGTGCTGTTGGAGTAGGGATTATTGAACCGGGTCAAGCGATGTTGTCGTTAGGGACATCCGGTGTCTATTTTGCTGTTAGCGATGGATTTTTATCTAACCCCGAATCCGCATTACACAGTTTCTGCCATGCGTTGCCTAATACTTGGCATTCTATGTCGGTCATTTTAAGTGCCGCTTCGTGTTTAGATTGGGTTGCGAAACTAACAGGACAAGCGGACATTGGCGTTATGTTAGAAGACGTGCAAGCTAATGCGGACGTAGACTCTAAGGTTATTTTTTTACCTTATTTATCTGGTGAACGAACGCCTCATAATGATCCAAATGCCAAAGGAGTCTTCTTCGGCATGACGCATTCAACCACTAAATCAGAGCTTGCGCTTGCCGTTCTGGAAGGGGTAGGGTTTGCCTTCAAAGATGGGTTGGATGCACTTCATGCAACTGATTTGATACCGGAAGAAATTTCTCTTATTGGTGGTGGTGCGAGAAGTGCTTATTGGCGTCAAATGCTTGCAGATATTTTTGGGATGAGATTGGTTTATCGTTCTGGTGGTGAGGTGGGACCTGCACTTGGTGCGGCGCGTTTAGCGCATTTAGGCACGGCAAAGAACGCCCACATAACCGATGTTTGTCCCGTGCCAGAGCTGGTACAGGTTCACGAACCTGATTTAGAAAAACATAATCTTTATGATAAAAGGCGAGAAACGTATAAAGAACTATATCAGCAATTGAAAACGCTTTTTTAAGGTTGTATTTCCGAATGTTCTGTTTTGCTCTCCATGAGAGAGAGAGGGGGAAATCTATCGATTAAATGCCATTCTGGATGGTGTTTTAAATACTATTCAACTATATGAAATTGAAGAACTTATCAGAATAGTGTTTTTTAAAATAAATGTTTAAAAACATGAAAGGCATCGAAGTAACGAAATAAAAAATAAAGCATCATGTCGACGCCTTAAATATTTAAATAACAACAAAAGGTAATTGCGCTAAGGCGCAGATTGGCAAAGCGGATCATTCGTTATCGGGGGGCGATTATTGATGGTAACGCTTTGCTTTTTTTTTATCCTCAGAAACAAAAACGCTCAGATTTATCTGGCGTTTATCAGATAAACCTGAGCATTTTCAATTAAGAGAATTCGTTAAAGAACGGTGATAACATCCGTTGCTGCAAGGCGTGCTTTAGGTTGGCTGTGATTATAGTCTTCAACATCTTTGTGATAGCCCATCGCCAGGGCCACATCTACTACAAACCCATCCAGTTCGTCTTTAAATATTTCACCAATAAGTTGCGCATCAACACCTTCCATTGGCGTAGAGTCGATACCTAAACGAGCAAGAGTGTGTAAAGTATTACCTAAAGCAATATAAGTCTGCGCTTTGGTCCAATGACCGTTAAAGCCTACTTCATCTGTGTTCATTTCTGCAAATGTGAAACCACCGTTTAGCATGTTGTCATACATTTCGGCAGGTAGATGACCAGAGCTCACTTCTATATCAACTACTTTACGGTATTGGTCTTTTGTAAAACGAGGGTTGTAGGCGAACAATACGGTGTGTGAGGCTTCTTTAGCGTGTGGTTGATTGAATTGGAAGTTGTTTTCAAATGAGTCATGGAAACGTTGCTTAGCATTGTCACTTTCAATAACAATAAACTTCCAAGGTTGAGCGTTTATCGAAGAAGCAGACAAACGAATCGCCTCTTTTATGACGGTCATATTGTCAGATGAAATGCGCTTTGCTTCATCGTATTTTTTAGCCGTGTAACGGCTGTTGAGATCAGTAATAATTTGGTGAGTCATGTTCGGCTTCTCGTTAAGCAATTTGATGGGTGCATCGTAATGAGTTCAGCCATAGAAAAACAGTGCTCATATCTCCAATCATTATGGGTATAATTACCCATAATGATGTTTAGCGTTTATACATGTCGTTCTTTTGTCCGATTAGGCTGGTTGGCGTGTCGCACAGATGACGATTTCACGAATACATACACCTTGTGGCTGTTGATAAGCGTATTCAACAGAACGAGCAATATCGTCAGCTTGAAGTGCTCCGCCCATAGATTCTTTCCAGTCTTTGTATCCATCAATGATGTCAGTTGATGAAGTATGAGAAAGCAATTCAGTTTCTACTGCGCCTGGAGCGATAGTCGTCACACGAACATTTGAGTTTGATACTTCTTCACGAACATTTTCTGAAATGGCGTGAACCGCGAATTTTGTTCCGCAGTACGCCGCATGGTTGGGAAATGTCTTGCGACCAGCAATTGAACTAATATTGATTATTGTTCCACTTTGACGGGCTTTCATTGGTGCAAGAACCGCTTGCATGCCATTCATTAGGCCGATGACGTTAACGTCAAACATGGTTTTCCATTCTGCCGGGTCTTGCACATCTAATTCGCTCAATAGCATTACGCCTGCATTGTTAACAATGCAATCTGTTGGGCCATATATCGCTTCCGCTTTTGCTATGGCAGCTTCGAAAGAGGCTTTATCGGTCACATCTACTTTTGTACATAATGCATTAGGTAACGCAAGCGCTTCTAGGCGGTCAATACGGCGTGCGATAAGTAATAACGGGTGTCCTGAATTACTTAAACGACGAGCAATGGCTTCACCAATACCAGAACTTGCACCTGTAATAACGACTAATTTTTTCATAATTTGCTCCAAGGTAATGAGTTAATAGACAATGAGAAACAGCGGGTTCCTCGTTGTGATAGGCTCATATTAGGCGATTTAGTACTGTTGATATATAGGGTGCAGGTTTAAAGACTGTTGTTTATGTGCAACAATCTTTTTGTCGGTTAGGCAAGAAACGATGATGGCGTTTTAGTGGTGATCGTGTTCAAACTTTGTTGTTACAAAATCAATTAAGGCTCTAAGTCTTTTAGGTTGATATTTGTCTTTATGATAAATGGCAGAAAAGGGCGAATTTGGAACCTTCCAGTTGGGGAATATCTCGACTAATTCACCGCATTCAATGGAATGCTTACAATACATTTCAGGCACTCGAATAATCCCGTTATTGTGTAGCGCTCCAGTTATCAACACATTGCCATTTTTGCACAACAAATTACCGTCGATAGTGACCTCATAATGCTGGGTTGAATCATCTAACGATAGAAAACGCCATTTCTTCACTGAGCCTGTTAAACATTTATGCTGGTTAAGATCTTTTGGATGCAAAGGTAAGCCATGATTTTGTACATATTTTGGGCTGGCTAAGGTCACCATATTGATATCCATGAGCTTTCTTGCTACGAATCCTGCATTTTCTAATTTTCCCATGCGAAAAGCGATGTCAAATTGGTCTTCGATTAAGTCAATTCGATGGCTACTAAAATCAAGATGTATATTGATTTCTGGATATAACGCCATGAATTCACTAATGTAGGGTGCAATGATTTCTTCACCAATATATCCACCAACGCAGTTAACTCGGATCAGCCCTCGTACATCATTGGTATCATCAACCGCAGCAATCAACGCTTGGTCAATTTCATTCAGTGCTCCTTCACATTGTGCGTAAAAGGCTTCACCTGCCTGAGTTAAGCGCAGGGTTCTGGTCGTTCTAATCAGTAAGCTCACGCCAATTTTAGCTTCTAGTGCGCTAATTTGTCGTGATACATGCGATCGAGAGACTTGCAGTGCTTCTGCGGCCTTAGTGAAATTACCTAATTGAGCGATGAGCACGAAAGATCGAATATCTGAAAGATTCACGTTATTAAGCATAAGGAAGATAACCTTGAAGAATATTGTGGCCATGAGGAAATAGTTTTTCAGTATTGGCGCTATATATCAACAGAAAGTCTCTGGTGAGAGGAAAAATTGAGAATTAAAAGTGCCTTGTTAATGAGAAGGCAACCTGACAGTTGACCCTGAAGTACCGACTAGCCATGCTTCAGGGTCGGATCTTTCTGTCCATTGATGCCGGTGCGATGGCAATCATATCGCGGATCAGTTAATTTTACAGATTGGTATTAATTACACACAATCCGGCAATTGAACTTGTATCTCACCATTTACAGATCGAACTGGGTAGGTTTCAAGTTGATATTCGGGCTCTTCTAGGCATTCCCCAGTTACTAGGTGAAAATGTTGCTTATACAATGGCGATGCGACATAAGGCTGGCCTTCAATCGAGCCAATAATACCTCGGGATAAAATGGATGCTTTGCCAATTGGGTCATAGTTGGCTATTGCGTAAAGCGTATTGGTGCGTTTGCAGTTGAAAATAGCGACGTGTTTATCGTCTACTAGTGCGCAACTACCAACATTTGGCGCAAGATCTTGTTCTTTGCAAATAGATTTCCAGTTACTCATATCTCAATTCCTTACATTTTGGATTCTTTCTTAGCATGATGGTTGTTATTCCACTTCCACTATCTCTATTTTTTGTTCAGCGACAGATTTTGGGAATCGCTGCTCACGTAAAGAAACAAATTGAAGATTCTCGTCTCGTTGATCACTATTAATAAAATGACTGAATCGTTTAAGTTTTTGTGGCGATGCCAAGGTGGTTTTCCACTCACATTGGTAGTTTGCAACGCTATAGGCCATCTCTTTTTCAAGCTCATCACACACACCGATTTTGTCTTCGATAACCACTTGTTTGAGGTAATCGATACCTCCTTCAAGGTTCTCTAGCCAAACGGATGTACGTTGCAGACGGTCGGCGGTACGGATATAGAACATCAATACTCGGTCGATATATTTAATTAGTGTGCTGTCGTCGAGGTCTGTTGCGAACAAGTCTGCATGGCGTGGACGCATGCCGCCATTACCACACACATAGAGGTTCCAACCATTCTCTGTTGCAATGATACCGATATCTTTTGATTGAGCTTCTGCACACTCTCGAGTACAACCAGAAACACCAAACTTGATTTTGTGTGGCGCGCGCAATCCTTTGTAGCGGTTTTCTACGTCAATAGCGAAGCCAACGCTATCCTTGACTCCGTAGCGACACCACGTGCTGCCAACGCAAGATTTAACTGTTCGAAGTGACTTTCCATAGGCGTGTCCAGTTTCAAATCCAGCATCAACCAATTTCGTCCATATGGCAGGTAGGTCGTTCAATTGTGCACCAAATAAGTCGATACGTTGACCCCCGGTCACTTTTGTATACAGGTCAAACTCTTTGGCAACTTCGCCAATCACTATTAGCCCATCTGGCGTGATTTCTCCGCCAGCGATACGAGGCACAACAGAATACGTGCCATCTTTTTGCATGTTACCGAGGTAAATATCGTTCGTATCTTGGAGCTCCATGTGGCGGTTTTCAAGTACATAGTCGTTCCAAAAAGAGGCAAGTATAGAACCAGCTGTTGGTTTGCAAATAGCACAACCTAAACCACTGCCATGGTTTTTAAGTAGTGCATCAAATGTTTTTATTTTGTTGATTCGAACAATGTCGCTTAATTCCTGACGAGAGTAGGCGAAGTGTTCACAAAGGTTGTTGTTTACTTCCACACCCAGTTGAGCCAACTCACTGTCTAAGACCTGCTTAGCCAGTGTCGCACAACCACCACAACCCGTTGATGCATTGGTGCTTTCTTTAAGCTGCGCCATGGTCACACAACCAGAAGACACCGCTGCTTTGATATCGCCTTTGGTGACATCAAAGCAAGAACAAATAACCGCGGTATCCGGTAATGCATTGATGCCCATAGCCGGTGATTCATCATCAATCACATTAGGTAAAATCAACACAGAAGGATTTGATGGTAATGGCATGTCGTTTTGCTTTATTTGTAATAGAGTGCCATAGGCATTGGCGTCTCCCACCAATACGGCCCCAACGATTTTTGTCCCGTCTGCGGAAATGATTAGGCGTTTATACACTTGCTCTATTTCGTCGTTGTAGGTAAAAGATTGTGCGCCTTCTGTTTTACCATGTACGTCACCGATACTGGCCACATCAACACCAAGCAATTTCAACTTGGTACTCATATCTGCCCCAAGAAACGGAGAGGTTTGGTCACCTTCTGTCAATAAATGATTCGCGGCAACTTTGGCCATTTGGTAACCCGGGGCGACGAGACCAAAAATTTGATTTTGCCAAAGCGCACATTCACCAATGGCGTAGACATCCTCTAAGTTAGTTTGGCAAAAGTTGTTGATCGTGATTCCTCCACGTTCTCCAATGCCTATATCAGCACTTCTTGCGAGCTCATCTTGTGGGCGAATACCCGCGGAGAAAACAATCATGTCGGTTTCTACATGCGTACCATCGGCGAAATTCATACGATAACGAGCTGTTTCACCGTCGACAATCTCAGTGGTTGCTTTCTCAGTATGAACAATGACGCCCATATCTTCGATCTTGCGACGAAGTAGCGCACCGCCGCCATCATCAAGTTGCACGGCCATCAACCTTGGGGCAAATTCGACAACGTGTGTTTCTAGTCCGAGATTTTTAATCGCATTGGCCGCTTCAAGACCAAGTAGGCCACCGCCAATAACCACACCAATTTTGCTCTGTTTGCTTGATAACTCTATAGCGTCGAGGTCTTCAATAGTTCGGTATACAAAGCAGTGTTCTTGGTCGTTACCCGGAATAGGCGGTACAAAAGGGAAGGAACCGGTTGCTAAGACAAGCTTGTCGTAAGCTTCAATGCGACCACTGGCAGTAATAACCTGTTTATCAACGGTATTCAGTTTGGTTACTTCCTCATTGACGACATAGCTGACACCGTTTTCTTGGTAATAAGACTCGTCTGTCATCGCAAGATCTTGTGCTGTTTTACCTGTTAGATAGGAAGTCAGTTGTACTCTATCGTATGCAAGGCGAGACTCCCGGGAAAAAGTGATGATCTCAACGTCTCTTCGCTCAGATTGAATGAGGGTATCGATAAATTTGTGGCCAACCATTCCGTTGCCTACAACGATAATTCTTTGCTTGCTCATAATTACATTCCTGATTCAAAAATTACTAAATACTTACCGTTATTGCGATGTTTTAAACTACGCGGATAGTTTGAAATTTTCTTCTGAGCTGTCTGCATCAACAACCCGTTCTGTTCGCTGTTTTAGCCATTGCATTTGCTGGTTTATAGAAACCACTTTCCCGATGACGATCAAGGCCGGTGACAGGATTTGATTGCTCTGCATCATTTGCTCAAGTTCACCAAGTTCGCCAGTAAAGACTCGCTGCTCAGGAGTACAACCATTCTCAATAAAGGCCGCAGGGGTATTGCTTGGTAATCCTCCTTCAATCAGCCTGTCGCTTATCAATCTGGATTTGCTTAAGCCCATATAAATAACGAGTGTTTGATTGAGTGTTGCTAACGCAGACCAATTTAAATCAAGTTGTTTGTCGGCATGGGCGGTAATGAACGTACAGCCTTGTGCTAACCCACGGTGAGTTAAGGGGATATTTGCGTAAGTAGCACATCCTGAGGCGGCGGTAATGCCAGGTATAACGTTGACTTGGATACCTTTTTGAGTGAGTAGTAGCATCTCTTCACCACCTCTACCGAAGATAAATGAGTCGCCACCTTTAATACGGCATATGTTTTTACCTTGTAAAGCGTGCTCGACTAAAAGCTGGTTTATGTCGTTTTGCGTTGCGCTGTGCAGACCTTTCGTTTTTCCGACATAAAGGGTTTCGGCATGCTGAGGGAATGTTGTCCGAATAGCTTCGCTGACGAGATTGTCGAAAACGATTAGCTCCGCTTGCTCAATCGCTCTTGCGGCTTTTACCGTCAACAAATCAGGGTCTCCAGGGCCAGCTCCAACGAGTGTTACCGTGCCTGTTTTTGAGCAATGTTTATTCATCATCCTGACTCCTACACTAAATTCATACATAACTGAAAATCTTATGAACAGCCCATTGCAATATAGGTGCCCAAATGATGCATAATTGTTAATAATTATTTTTAATTCATATTAAACAAATAGTTATTGGCAATAAGTTCGGTTGTCATGTTTGACTGGATAGACGGGTTATCTGTTTTTTTTCTATGAATTGATTCGTTATGGTGCAAAAGGCTGTGTAGTAGTGCAAAAGATACTGAAAAGTGCATTTCTATCACAAAAATGGGCCTACTACTTTAGAGGTATTGATGTGGTTAACTTATTAATAATATAGAATAAAAAATTTAAAATGGCGCAATATGTGTAGTTGGTTCGTATGTTGCTACGTAATGACTAATAGTAAATATTTTTTATTAGGATTAAGGGCGATGATGACTCAGGTTAATGATGGTTGGATTAAGTCTACTTGTGCGTATTGTGGGGTCGGTTGTGGTATCGAAGCTCGACCAAAATTATCTGGGGAATTGGAAGTTCGCGGAGACATAGCTCACCCCGCTAACTTCGGAAAACTTTGCACAAAAGGTATCGCACTTGGAGACACGGTAATACAAGATGGTCGCTTATTAACCCCTATTGATAATAGTGTTGAAGGTGGTAAGTCATTGGACTGGGATACGGCTACATCTCAGGTAGCGGCTAAATTTGCACAGGCAATTGAAACGTATGGCCCGGATTCTGTTGCTTTCTATGTATCAGGACAATTACTTACTGAGGATTATTATGTTGCCAATAAGCTTGTAAAAGGATTTATGGGGACAGGGAATATAGATAGTAACTCACGTCTTTGTATGGCTTCTTCGGTAGTGGGCCACAAACGAGCATTTGGATCGGATACTGTACCTATCTGTTATGACGATCTTGAAAAATCAGAACTGATAGTGATTGTTGGATCAAATTTATCGTGGTGTCATCCGGTTTTATTTCAACGTTTGAGAGTAGCAAAACAGAACAACCCATCACTAAAAATAGTTGTGGTCGATCCGCGGAAAACGGACACATGTTCGATTTCGGATGCACATTTGGCGGTTAAATTAGGTTCAGATGTCGCTCTTTTTAATGGTCTACTCCGTTTTTTATCCGAACATGATTACCTCGATTCTGCCTTTATTAATACTCACACTAACGGTTTTTCTCAAGCACTTGAGTTGGCTAAATTAGAGACAAATATCGAACGGACTACCGGTTTAACACGAGAGGAATTAGGCTCTTTTTATCGGCAGTTTGCGCAGTCTAAAAAAGTCGTCACTATCTATTCCCAAGGCGTAAATCAATCGAGTTCTGGTTCAGATAAGGTAAACAGTATTATTAATTGTCACCTTGCTACCGGCAAAATAGGTAAAGTAGGTAGTGGCCCTTTCTCAGTGACTGGTCAGCCTAATGCTATGGGGGGGAGGGAAGTAGGGGCGTTAGCCAATACACTCGCCGCACATATGGAGTTTGAAAACCCAGAACATCTCGCTACGGTAAAACAGTTCTGGCAAACTGACACGTTAGCAACCACGCCGGGACTAAAAGCGGTGGATATGTTTGACGCGATGGCAGAAGGAAAAATAAAGGCCGTATGGATAATGGCTACCAACCCTGTTGTTAGTCTACCCGATAGTGAAAAAATCAAACTAGCACTAGAAACCTGCCCATTTGTCGTCGTTTCCGACTGTATTGCAGACACGGAAACCACAAGGCTTGCTGATCTGGTTTTACCCGCTCAAGGTTGGAGTGAAAAATCGGGGACAGTCACCAATTCGGAACGACGGATATCTCGTCAGCGTCGACTATTACCAAGCCCTGGTATAGCGAAACCAGATTGGTGGATAATAAGCCAAGTAGGGCAGAAAATGGGCTTTAAAGAGGCGTTTAATTATCGCCATGAGGGAGAAGTGTTTCGTGAGCATGCACAGCTAACTACGCAGGGAAATAGAAATGGTCAGCGAGATCTTGACCTGATCGGATTAACCCAATTGGATGACAAAGGCTATAGCCGTCTTGCACCACAACAATGGCCAGTAAAAACCCTTCAGACAGAGATCGTTGACCAACGTTTTTTTTCCGATGCTCAGTTTTTCACCGCTGACAAACGTGCGAGGTTCATTCCGGTTCAGCATGCTTTACCAAAAAGTAGCACCAGCAGTGCATTTCCATTGTTGTTGAACAGTGGACGTTCGAGAGATCAATGGCACACGATGACTCGAACAGGCCTATCAGCGCGATTGTCCGAGTATCGACCAGAACCCTATGTGTCGGTTCACCCAACTACAGCGGCGGCGTATTGTGTGGAAAATGGACAATTAGCTAAGGTGTCTAGCTTCAGAGGAGAGTGTCAGGTTAGGGTTGAAGTTACGGAAGATATGGCACTAGAACATCTTTTTATTCCCATTCATTGGAATAGCATTACCGCAAAAAATAGCAAACCGTGTGATCTTATTTCACCTCACACTGATTCTTTTTCAGGCCAACCTGAATTCAAACATACGCCCGTTACGATTTGCGGTTGCCAATACCAGAGCGGAGCGGTATTCGCTTCTAAGCAGCCAATGGACTTTAATGAACATGATTATTGGTCGAGGCAAAAAATTGAAGGAGGGTACCTGTACAGAATAGAGTCCTCACTTTCTGTCTATGAGCTCTCCCTGTGTTTAAAAGATAAATTAATTGATGTCGGTGGGAGGACGCTAAGCGTTGAGACGGGCATTGTTGGTACGCAACATAAATTTGCTACCACTAGCCAATATGGACTGTCCCAATTTGTCCTGATTCAAGCAGATATCAAAGAGTGGCAGATAAACAATCTAGTGTCGGAATTTAACAACCCATTCGATACAGATGCTGAATTAGCTTTTCTAGGGGAAAAGAGTGCGTAAAGGTATCCTTCTCAAGGACACACACCTTAACCCGGTGTTGATGAAAACAGCGGTTATTAAAACCAAATATGTCCTCAACTCACTTGAGCTATACATTATTACCACGACGCTAACAGATGTTAAAATGGTGAAGAGATATCAATTAAACAACCATTTGGATCTTTAGTTAAAAATCTACGTTGTCCATAAAATTCATTTCTAGGTTCTTGAATAATAGGTAGATCTAACTCTATTGCCTTTTTATAAACACTATCGACATCAGACACGACAAAAGTGACATACATTCCATTAGGTAATTGTTGATACTCTTTGGGAACCAGATCATGATTTCTTTGAATAATGCCATACTCAATTTCTGAATCTTCTGGTGAGCAAAGTTGCACATACCACTCACTATCATATTTAATTTTGAAACCAAGAAGCTCAACGTAAAATCGTTTACTTTCACATAAGTTATCTGAGCATATATTTGTGAGTATTTTCACGGGGGATTCCTTACACAAATTTCGTTTGGACACACACTACTAAATGATAAATTTCATGTTTATCAACGAAAAGCTATGATTGTAAAGCCTTGAGGATAATATCAAACTTAGTTCATTTTGAGATTATTCTCAAGGACACACACTGCAATCCCACACCGCAATCCACATGTCTATCATTTGTACAAACATGTAATAGCATCAATTTGAGTCTGTTTTAGCTGACTAACGGTATGCATTGTCTTTAGTTGCTAAAATAAGTAAGAAATGAAGGTTTTTTGGACGAGTTAGGTTACATAGGAATTAAGCTTTGCGGTAGTAGTGTGAGTAATTAGAGCGCTGAATCAATCAATATCTAGTTGTAAAGCGCATGTGCGTTTTCGTTTGTTCAGGTGATTATGTTTTCTAAGACCAGAATAGCTTCCAATCAATGTGACACGTTTATTTTCAATACTGGTACAAGCTCTCAACCAATTAGTTTGGGTTAGATTAAGTCGTTTAAGTATCGGAGGTAATGCTGCGGAAATCGTTGCTTTATCTTCTCTAAGCTGTCTTGCACTCCAATCGACTAATTCTATATAATTCATGAGCCTAAACGGGATACCCTTGAGCATTTCGTTGTTTGGGTTGCCAATGAAAGCAGATAATCCCGGAACCTTTTCTTGCAGACTATTTAGTGCCTCTAATCTCGCCTTAATGGATGTATATTTGGATGTTTCTGGCGTCTGACTTATTCTTGCTCTTATTGGGTTTAGGTCCACATAAGCCATAGCTGCAACGAGAGCTTGCTCATCCATCAGAGCTTGACTCTTAAATCGACTTTCCCAAAAGTGACCTTTGCAATGGTCTTCTTCATTGGCTCTACAGGCGATGTCGTAATTAAGTTCTTTCATGAACCAACTTAAATTGTATAGCCTAGTGCGCCAACATTTAATGATACTTTCACAGGCCCTTATTTCAGCTTGACTTAACCGTTGATTTTGTTGCCATTTCAATATCAATTGTGGGAGTTTGTGTTCTTTAGACCAACGTTCTACCACTTCATGCATCGTAAGAGTTTTGGCTTCATTTTCATCTACATGTAAAACTAGATGATAGTGGTTGCTCATCACAGCATAAGCGCAAACATCGATACAATATATCGATGCCAATGTAAGGATTTTTTTCTCTATCCATCCTCTGCGGTGCTCATAACTTTTGCCTGATACTGAATCTTCGCCACAAAGAAAAGAACGCCGTACACAGCGTGATACACAATGATAATATTGAGTTGATTCTAGGCAAACGAGCTGATTTCTGGCCGTGGTCATGATTAACTCCAGATACAATAAATTGCAATTGAAACTAAACATTATGCTTATTAAAGATACTATTCAGATGTTCGGTACATTAATGGCACAGATAGATCAAAGCATCATTCTTTAATAGTTCTTGTGGTGTATGTCCTTGATGAAAATTAACCCGATATCTTATCTAAAGTCGTTGTGCAGCTATCACAAAATATATCCATAAAGTCTTTTACTTCGGGCATGGTTTCAATGAGTTGTTCTATACGAGGATCAAGACCCTCTTTTACGTGTAAAAACTCGTCATTATGGAACCTAAGTTCATTCATTGTTTTGATGTAGGCAGAGAGGATATCAGCGGCCTTAACTACGGCTTTGTATTCAACATTTACATTTTTCTGGATAAGAAGATTAGAGAATTCGTCACGTAAATCTTCGGGTAAGGTTTCTAGACATTCTTGTTCTGCAATATCTTCGAGTTTTTTGAAAGCAGCCGTAAATTCCGGATTATGGTATTTGGTTTTGGAGTTGATGTCCTGAAGCTTTGTCTCTGAAATTTCATGATAAATGGCGACGACCGCCGCTTTCTCTGGGCTTAAGTTTCCTCCATAACGTTTGTTTTTGATGACAACCAACAAATGGGCAATAACCGATACTTGATGACAATGTTCAGAGACGTTTTCTTCCTGAAAACAGTGCATTAATGCCCAGCGTTTTATTAAAGGCATACGAGTTACCCATGCCATGAATGTACTTTGCTGTGGTTTCATTGATGATTCCCTTAACTGTTACAGAATTGGTGTGTTCGATCTAAATTTTGTCTCAATGTCTATGCTAATCAGGTGTGTGTCCTGTTCCAAAACATCCCGTTTAACTAACTTAAAATGAAAAAGGCTCCTAATAAGGAGCCTTTTATCATAGATATTTTTATTGGCTATAGGTAGTTAAAAATCGTTCAAATCGACCAATGGCTATTTCTAAGTCTTCTACGTGCGGTAAGGTGACGATTCTAAAGTGATCCGGCTTAGGCCAATTAAAGCCAGTGCCCTGTACCAAGAGTACTTTTTCTTGGACCAAGAAATCGAGAACCATTTTTTGGTCATCTTTAATATTGTACATTTTGGTATCAATTTTAGGGAA
The DNA here is from genome assembly GCF_029016285.1 of Vibrio sp. DW001. NCBI lineage: Bacteria > Pseudomonadati > Pseudomonadota > Gammaproteobacteria > Vibrionales > Vibrionaceae > Vibrio > Vibrio sp. DW001. The sequence continues at coordinate 953,727 of NZ_CP091975.1, forward strand.
CAGATACATTGCGCCCTTTGGTTTGACACAGGTGATCCCCGGTATTTGAGTAATAAGCTCGAAGGCCTTATCTCTTTGCTCTAGTAAACGTCCACCGGGCAGTATTAATTCATTAATACTCTGGTAACCACCTAATGCTGTCTGGATAGCGTGTTGCATTGGCACGTTGGCACATAGACGCATAGATGCGAGCATGTCTAGCCCGTCAATATAGCTTTTAGCAAGATGTTTTGGACCGGTTAAGAACATCCAGCCACTACGGAATCCACATACGCGATAGGCTTTAGATAAGCCGTTGAAGGTCACCATTAATACATCATCGGCTAAGCTCGCCATGGTGGTATGTGTGGCTCCATCGTAAAGGACTTTATCGTAGATCTCGTCAGCAAAGATGATCAGATTGTTTTGACGAGCGATTTCTATTACTTCGAGTAGAAAATCTCGGCTATAGACAGCACCAGTTGGGTTGTTCGGGTTAATAAGAACAATTCCGCGTGTCTTTTTGCTGATTTTCTTTTTGATATCATCAAGATCAGGGTACCAATCAGATTCTTCATCGCATATGTAGTGAACCGGTGTTCCGCCTGATAACGAGACACCGGCTGTCCACAATGGGTAATCTGGAGCCGGTACTAAAAGCTCATCGCCGTTATTCAATAACGCCTGTAAAGACATAACGATAAGTTCTGAAACACCGTTGCCTATATAGACATCTTCTACGTCTAAGCTGTGAATACCTCGGCGTTGATAGTGCTGTACTACGGCTTTACGAGCGGAGTAGATACCTTTCGAATCGGTGTAACCTTGGGAAGTCGGTAAGTTGCGAATCACATCAACAAGAATTTCGTCAGGGGCATCAAATCCAAACGGGGCGGGATTCCCAATATTTAGCTTTAGAATATTATGACCTTCTTCTTCCATGCGTTTAGCATGTTTGAGCACTGGTCCTCTAATGTCGTAGCAGACATTATCGAGTTTTGATGACATCCCGATATTATACATGGTTCTATTCCCTTTAATTCTTATTTTACTTTATCAAATTACACCACTTTGTCGTTCCATAGTATAAAAATCTGTTATGAATTAACAGGATGTTACTCCTTTTGGGCTATATTCCTTTACCACTAACTCAAAAGTGAGGATCTAACTTGATTTGGAGCTAGTCAGCAAATAGAGTGCGGTGCATAATATTAGATATTGCTATGAAACACTTAGAGGTAGATTTGTCTCATTTTAGTCAAGCCATCGATGAACTCGTTAATCAGGTCGCCAACGCTAAAGAGCAAGACATCAGAATTGCTCAACCTTTGACGTGCGCACCAAATGCAGCCTGTATTGATTGGCTTGAGGTCCAACCTCATTTTCCTAAATTTTACTGGCAGTCACGCGATACCCGTGAAGAGGTCGTTGCGTTAGGAAAAGTGCATACTTTTTCTGAGCCCGCACCAGCCTATACAATTTTGGGCGAGAATCAGCGTATTTGGGGAGGAAAATCTTTTGACAACCTACCAGAAAAGGACGGTAGCGGTCTTTCGGCGTATTTCTTTCTCCCACAAATTGAACTGGTTAGATTCGACAACAACTGGTCGCTTTGCGTGAATTTAGCGGACGATAAAGATGCGATTATCTCGGCGTTAAACATGTTATCCGTTGATGTAACGCCATTATTGCCTATCTCGTCGCATATCCAATCTATCGTGCATGTTCCTTGTGAGCAGAAATGGCGTTATCAAATCGAAGACGTTTTAGAAAGAATTGAGCGAAACCAATTTAAAAAAGTTGTTTTAGCGAGAAAAAGCCTTATTAAACTCGATAGGTTTATTTCTGCAGCGCAACTATTAAAATCAAGCTGGGCGCAGAATAAAAACAGTTTTCATTTTTTATTTGCATTAAATGATAAGCAAGCTTTTATCGGCTCAACACCTGAGAGGCTATATAGCCGCAATGGGCAGGAGCTAGAAACTGAAGCATTAGCCGGGACGATTGGACGTGGTGACAATGCTCAACAAGATCTTGAGTTTGCGAACTGGCTGACGCATGATAAGAAAAATATCGTTGAAAATCAATATGTTGTTGATGATATTGTGGAAAGGCTAACCCCTTTCACGGATGATATAGAATTGCAAAATAATGCAAAGTTGATACGTCTTAGAAAGGTTCAGCACTTAAAACGTGAGATCCATGCCCACCTCAAAAAGGGAATAAATGGTGTGCAATTGCTTGCTGCATTGCAACCAACGGCGGCCGTCGCTGGGTTACCAAGGCAAGAGGCGATTAACTACATCCAAGAGAATGAACCTTTTTCTCGTGGATGGTACAGCGGCTCGATGGGGTATATCAGCCACCAAAAGGCAGAATTTTGTGTCGCGATAAGAAGTGCATTGGTCAGTGGTGATGAATTGCATCTGTTTTCAGGGGCAGGCATCGTCAAAGGTTCTCAAGCCGATGTGGAGTGGTTAGAACTCGACAAAAAAATGGCAACTTTACTGAGTTTAATGGAAGAAAATAAACCTCTGGGAGTCGCTCTATGAGTCAAAATACGTTAAGTCGCCAAACAGATCAGGCCGTGCTTAATCGTATTTGGTCTGAAGTGATGTTAGAAGAACTGGTTAGACTAGGCGTACATCATGTTTGTATTGCTCCCGGCTCCCGTTCTACTCCGCTTACCTTAGAAGCCGATAGCAACCCAGAGCTCACCATTCATACTCATTTTGACGAACGCGGTTTAGGTTTTCTTGCTTTAGGTATGGCAAAAGCAAGTCTATCTCCTGTCGCTATCATCGTCACTTCAGGCACGGCTGTCGCGAATTTATTGCCTGCTATTGCAGAAGCTAAGCTCACGGGTGAGAAGCTGGTGGTGTTAACCGCCGATCGGCCATCAGAGTTGATCGATTGTGGTGCTAATCAAGCGATAAATCAGATTGGTATCTATTCGAGTCATGTAAATGGCAGCCTTAATTTACCAAGTCCAACTGAAAGCATACCGATTACTTGGTTGCTCTCATCTGTCGATAACCTGATGCATCAGCAAAAACGCACTGGTGGTGCCGTTCACATCAACTGTCCATTCCCAGAGCCTTTGTATTCTGATGTAGGCAAGTCTATTTACGATGACTATTTACTGAGTGTAGATACTTGGCAAAGCAAGGATACGCCTTACACTCAACAGATCCGAAGAGATGGTCGTGATATCAATGATATGATTTCGCTGCAAACGCACAAGGGCTTAATCGTAATCGGTAATGTTGATGTTGCCGATGCAGAGAAAGCAAAGGCATTAGCCATTGCCTTAGGCTGGCCAGTATTGTGCGACCCTCAATCAGGTTTATCTAGTGAATGGCAGCATTATGATCTCTGGTTACGAACAACGAATGGTAAAACCAAGCTTGAACAATGCGACCTTATTCTGCAGTTTGGGTCTAGGTTAGTATCAAAAACGTTAAACGAATTTATTAAGAAGCAGTGTACTCATTATGCCGCGAAATATTATCTGATCGATAATGAAGAAACCCGATCAAACCCTGACCATTTACCCCAAACACATATCTACTCTTGCATTGTCGCGTGGGTGAATGATCAGTTGTTGCTTAAGTTACCGTTAATCAGCCGTCATAAATCGTGGGCGGATGAGTTGAAGCTATACGCCTCACAAGCAAAAAATCTTGCGCTTGAATGTGATGAATTTTCTGAGCTGGGTGTGGCTATCGCGATTCCTAAAATAGTAGGTAAGAAAGATTTATTTATTGGTAACAGCTTAGTTGTAAGGTTGTTGGATATGGTTACTGCTCTGCTTGGAAACCGAGCTTATACTAATCGAGGTGCATCGGGCATCGATGGATTGGTAGCCACGGCGGCAGGAGTACAACGAATCAATAAAGAAGCGATGCTGGTGTTATTGGGTGATACTTCACTGCTTTACGATCTCAACTCACTTTCGTTATTTAGCCATACAATAGAGCCAATTATTATTTTGGTGACCAATAACGATGGTGGCGCTATATTTGATCTCTTGCCGGTGCCACAGGAAAAGAAAACGGCACTTTACCAAATGCCTCATGGTTATCGATTCAAATACGCAGCCAAACAGTTTGATCTTAAATATCTTGAACCAGATAATATGAATGAGTTGATTGGTGTGGCAACTGAACACCTTGACTCAGGAAAAGGCGCGTTGCTCATTGAGATGCGTGCACCTTCAGGTCAAGCCTCTGATGACATTAAAAATTTAATACAAAGAAACCATGCTGCACATTAGCCAATATCATGAACTGAGCACGAATAGCCAGCGACCTGTTTTGGTTTTTCTGCATGGTTTACTTGGCAATGGGAGTGATTGGCAGGAGGTGATTCATCGCCTTGACCAATACTCGTGCTTGGCGGTAGACCTTCCTTGCCATGGTTATAGTTGCAATCGGCATCCAGTCAGTTTATCCCATACTTGCCAGTTAATATTTAACACAATTTTGTCTCAAGTAGGACCAAATAGGTCCATTATTATCATTGGTTACTCTTTGGGGGCAAGACTGGCCATGTTTGGATTAGCCAATGGCACTTTTGATGGACTAAACATAACTGGCTATTTTCTCGAAGGAGGCAATTTTGGACTTATTGATGATAATGAACGGCAACAACGTCTGGTTAATGATAGGCGATGGGCAGAAAGGTTTAAGTGTGAACCAATTGAACAAGTTTTAAGCGATTGGTACCAGCAAGCGGTATTTAGTTCTCTAAATCGCGAGCAAAGAGATGAACTGATAACGAGAAGAGCGCACAATAAAGGGAGCGCAATTGCAGAAATGTTAGTCACTACATCCCTAGGCAATCAACCTTACCTGTTGGATAAAATTGTGCGCATTGGTAAGCCTATTCACTACATATGTGGTGAAAAAGACATGAAGTTTTTTGAATTAGCCAAGCAAAGTAAGCTATCTTTTACTTCAATAAAAGAGGCCGGGCATAATGTTCATAAGGAACAACCTGAAGAATTTGCACAGTTAATTCGAACCAAACTTATACAGCTAGAGCAGACGCTTTAGCAAGATCAACAAAACAAATTGGACCAAAACATGGCAAGAACAATTGGAATGACAGAAGAAGAACTTTACGCACCAGTAACTTGGGCAGATTGTAGTTCTGAATATGAAGATATTCATTATCATAAATCCGCCGATGGTATCGCTAAGATCACTATCGCACGCCCACAGGTTCGTAACGCTTTTCGCCCTCAAACCGTTAATGAAATGATGAAAGCATTAGCCGACGCTCGCTATGACGAAAAGGTTGGCGTCATCGTTCTTACTGGTTTAGGTGAAGATGCTTTCTGTTCCGGTGGTGACCAAAAAATTCGTGGTGACTACGGTGGTTACAGAGACGAAGAAGGTACACATCATCTCAATGTTCTTGATTTTCAACGTCAAATCCGTACCTGTCCTAAGCCAGTTATTGCTGCGGTTGCCGGTTATGCCGTTGGTGGTGGTCATGTACTGCACATGATGTGTGATTTAACGATTGCGGCAGAGAATGCTCAATTTGGTCAAACAGGTCCTAAAGTAGGTTCTTTTGATGGAGGATGGGGTGCGTCTTATATGGCTCGCATTGTTGGTCAGAAGAAAGCCCGCGAGATTTGGTTCCTTTGTCGTTTTTACGATGCGCAAGAAGCACTGGACATGGGCCTAGTTAATACAGTAGTACCTGTGGTCGAACTTGAAAAAGAGACCGTTCGTTGGTGTCGTGAAGTTCTACAACATAGCCCAATGGCTCTACGCTGTTTGAAAGCAGCTTTAAATGCAGACTGTGACGGTCAAGCGGGACTGCAAGAGCTAGCAGGTAATGCGACGATGATGTTCTACATGACAGAAGAAGGGCAGGAAGGGCGCAACTCGTTTAATGAAAAACGCCGTCCAGACTTTTCTAAATTCCCAAGAAATCCATAATCTCGTTTTTTAACCGTACTTTACGTCGCTTAGTTTTTAGAATTGAAAATTAAGCGACATAAAGGCGTTCAGTACACTCGTTTTCATTATGAGTAGATTTTAGATTGCAAACTTTTTCAATGTCACCATACCGAGGCCTTCATGCGTCAAGCTAAACTATATAAATACCAACTTCCGATGGACAGTGGAGTGATTCTCCGAGACAGCAAGCTGACAGAAAGAGTCGGGTGGATAGCCGAGCTCTCAGAGCAAGGCAAAACGGTATATGGTGAAATTGCACCACTGGTCGGTTTCAGTAAAGAAACCACCGAGCAGGCGGGTATTCAGGCCCAGACGCAACTAGAGCTTTGGGTCAACGGCAATGCATTTGCTTATGATGAGCTGTGTCCTTCTGTGGCGAGTGGGTTGTCCTTTGCTGAGATCGAACTTGCTGGCGAGTTACCAATGGCTGGTAATTATGATAGTGCGCCTTTATGCACGGGTGATCCCGATGCAATGTTGCCGGTTTTAGATGCACTTCCACTAGATAAAAAAGTGACCAAAATTAAAGTAGGGCTCTATGAACCTATTCGTGATGGAATGTTGGTTAACCTATTTTTGGAGTCGATTCCCGACCTTAGAGTTCGTTTAGATGCGAACCGAGCTTGGACGCCAGAAAAGGCAGAAAAATTTGCTTCTTATATTAATTCGTCTCGCCGCCATCGCATAGAATTTGTGGAAGAACCATGCAAAGAGCCGGGTCAGAGTTTTACCTTTGCTATTAAAACGGGCATTGCTATTGCGTGGGACGAAACGTTACAGGACGCTGTTTCAGAGCCTGACTTTGATTTAGGAAAACTGACGGGTGCGAAGGTTATTATTATTAAGCCGACGTTAATTGGTTCTGTTTATCGTTGTCAGTCGCTTGTGGAGGATGCCAACCGTCATGGAATAAAGGTTGTGATCAGTTCGAGTTTAGAATCGAGTTTGGGTCTAAATCAACTTGCTAGGCTTGCGCAATGGCTTACTCCAGAGTCTGTGCCCGGCCTAGATACAATTAAGCTATTTGGGGCTCAACTTGAAGTGAAATGGCCACAATGTGATCTTCCTATTGTTCCATTAAACGAACAACAAGTTGTTTGGCAAAGTAAGTAAAATAAGAGTAAAGACTTTGGGAACTGGCGTTAATGAATAACCAACTGGAAAATAGCGTACAAACTTGGTTATCACTATGGTCTGAAAGCGAGCCTAACAAGTGCGCGTTGGTTTTTGAAAACAATACGTACTCATGGGTTCATCTCAGCGCCTTGCTCAATGGAGTAACGGTTTCGCTGCGTGGCCAAAATATCGGTCAAGGTGATGTGGTTGCTCTCGTCTCTAAAAACAGTATTGAACTGGTACTTGCCTACTTGGCTTGTATTCATCTGGGTGCGCTTCCTGCGCTTATTGCACCGAGTACGAATACACCGCTGGTTCAAAAGCTTGATACGTTAGGTTGTAACTATGTCTGGTTTGGAAAAGGGACCAACAAACTTGTTGATAGGACAGCGCTCAACACGCTCTACTCGATTCTACAGATATCTATCGGATGTTGCGTAGAGTCAGACTCAACTACGCCTGCAAATGTTCACCCAGACAACCTTGTCAGCATTGTATTTACCTCCGGTTCTACAGGGGTACCGAAAGCCGTCGCACACACGAGCAAACAACATGAAGCTTCCGCGCATGGGTTGCTGGCTCGTTTTGGTTTTAAGCCCAACGATACGTGGTTACTCAGCTTGCCGATGTACCATGTGTCAGGTTTAGCTATTATCTGGCGATGGTTAACAGTCGGTGCTTGCCTAAAAGTAGGCGAGGGAAAGGATCTTTTTACCGATCTTCAGGGGGCAACTCATGCCTCCCTTGTTCCTACACAACTCAAACGTTTAATTGACAGTGGAAAGCGGATCACTCTTTCTCGAGTGTTATTGGGTGGTAGTCACATCCCATTGGCGCTAGCACAAGAAGCAAATCGTCGAGGGATAGAGACTTGGCTAGGTTATGGTATGACTGAATCAGCTTCTACCGTGATGGCTAAGCAAGTGGATGAACACCTAGGTGTGGGTTTCTTGTTACCTAATCGGCTTCTTAAGGTGGAAAAACAGCGAATATACGTCGGCGGAGAGACGCTGGCTTCAGGGTATTTTTATCGAGGTAAGTTAACACCAATTGTTAATAATGATTGGTTTGATAGTAAAGATTTGGGCGAATGGGAAGGCGATCAATTACGAATCCTCGGGCGTGTTGATAATTTATTTATCTCAGGCGGCGAAAATATCCATTGTGAAGAGATCGAATTTGTCTTAGCCCAACATGCCAAAATCACTAATGCGGTGGTAATTCCAGTGCAAGATAAAGAGTATGGAGCAAGGCCAGTCGCCATTATTCAAAGTGAGCATGTTTTAGAGCAAAAAGATGTGGAGCAGTTTCTGTTGCGGCGGCTTGAAAAATTCAAATGGCCTGTTGAATATATCGTTATGCCTGAAATTCTATTAGAAGGGCCATCGATAAAACTGTCTAGGTCAAAGGTAAAGGCTTGGTTTATAGGCTCTCAAGTGAGCAAGAGAAAAGCCATCTAGCGAACCAATTGGTTATGTCTTAGTCCAAAACTGAATTTTGTTTTCTTATAAGAAAGCTCAATAATAAGCATATTAGTTATTAGAGAGCTTTTAAAATGAAGATTGTGTTGATTACCACAGCAGTGCTGTTAATTGCGACCGCATTATTTAGCCAAGGCGTCGTTAAGTCTTTAGCTGAATTGGGTGCCTTTCTGACTATTGTTGGTTATCTGTATTCACGCCAGAGTCAGCCAAGCAAGTGATAAGCTTGAAACCATTACCCATAAGAAAACACCAAATAAAAGAGGCTTAGCACCGGCCGCTTTCAGTTTTTCCAAAGAAATACTTGAGCCGATAAGAAACAAGCAGACCACCAATGTTTGCTTTGCAATAGCAAAAATTCCTCCGTATATAACCTCAAACTGTGGTAAGTAATCGCTTATCAATATTGCTGCACAATAAAACAAAATAAAGAAAGGGACGGTTATTTTGTTGCTACCATTCTTAAACAACATGGCACTAATAAATGCGACGGGCACAATCCAAAGTGCTCGTGCGAGTTTTAAAGTTGTGGCCGTTTTTAGGGCTTCTTCGCCATAAGCGGAAGCAGCACCGACCACCGAAGAGGTATCATGAATAGCGATAGCCGCCCAGGTACCAAATGTATGCTGATCTAGATTAAGCGCGTGTCCGATTAAAGGGAATACAAATAGCGCAACAGAATTGAGAACAAAGACAACCGCCAAGGCTAAGCCTGTTTGTTCATCAGAGGCTCTAATAGCAGGAGAAACAGCGGCTATAGCGCTACCACCACAGATAGAAGTACCAGCAGAGATCAGATACGCACCTTCCTTATTTAAACCTATCTGTTTTGCGACTAAGGTACCTATGATTAATGTGCCAAAAATGGAAACAACGATAAGACCGATGCCCTCTCCAGTCACCGCTAGCGCTTCTTGAAAATGAATACCAAAACCTAATCCTACAATAGAGTAGGCCAGCAACTTTTTGGTTATTTTACTGACAGGTAAGTCTTGGGGTACAAAGCCCAAACTTGATAGCACAAACCCAATAACCAAGGCGGTAGGTGAAGAAACCCAAGGTGTTAAACACATTGCTGCTGCGATGAAAAAAAGGAGTTTTTTACTGTTCATTGTTGCTGCCGTATTACGTAAAAGTCACGATGAGCATAACGTGATATTGACGTTTAGTATGTCTTAATTTACTTAACCATCCGTTAAGTTTAATTAAACGAAAGTATTATCTAAACCAAAAAGCTACTTGTAGCTTCCTCGCAACTTTTGTACCTGTTCACGCATATATTCCGAATTGGCGTCTTCTGGCGAGACAGGTCTTCCCGCTTCTATCTCTAGTTTTGCCCTAAACCGATTAGGGATGCCTTTAAAGGCTCGTCCTTTATGTCGGCTAAAATAACTCCCCCACATACCTTTTAAAGCTAAAGGAATGACGGGGACAGGCGAGCGGTTAATGATGATATCGATGCCACGCATAAAGGGTTGAATTTCACCATCTCCAGTTAATCGACCTTCCGGGAAAATACAGACAATTTCACCATCTGATAGTGCTTGTTCAACCTCTTTGAACGCCTTGCGTATCGATCTACTGTTCGCCGCTGAAACGGGGATAACACCAGCACGAAATAAAAAGCGCCGAAGTGGTTTAAGGTTAGCGTAATCTTCTTCCATTACAAATCGTATTAAACGAGGGCAGACGGCACTCAATAACAGCGCGTCCATATAGCTTACATGGTTACAGACCAATAAAGCGCCTCCGTTTTTAGGCAGGTGGTGCAAGTTGGTATGCTTTACCCGGTAGATAATATGGGTAACTATCCATACAACAAATCGAACCGCGTACACAGGAACCTGTGAAAAAAGGTATAGCACCACGACAAAGTTAATAACAGAGAGAAAGATGAAAAATTCAGGAATAGGCATCTCTAGAATGCCGAGCAATACGATACCAAGTATGGCGCTACCAACCATGAAAAGCGCATTGTAGATATTGTTTGCGGCGATGACCTGTGAGCATTCTGTCTTTTTCGCTCTTAATTGCATCACAGTATAAAGTGGCACTATAAATAACCCACCAGAAATACCTAACAGAGCCAAATAAGTAAAGGTTGGCCAAAGTTCTCTATAACCAACAAAGTCTGCGAAAGAGGTAAGTGACGGTAGATTATCGGGTACCGAGTAAGCCATCAAAATACCAAACAAAGTAATGCCCATACTTCCAACAGGGACGAGTCCATACTCTATTCGATTTTTAGACAGTTTATCACATAGCTGTGATCCTATCGCGATTCCGACGGAAAACAGAGCAAGAAGGAACGAAACTGCACTTTCACTGCCGTGAAGAGAGATTTGGGTAAAGTTTGGAAATTGAGTAAGGTAACTGGCGCCTAAAAACCAAAACCAACTGATCGCTAAAATGGACTTGTGTGTCACACTATCTTTTTTTGCGATGCTTAATGTGTGTTTTGTCTGCTTTATCGGCTGCCAACGTATCTTTGCCGTTGGATTCGCGGCGGGTGTTTTTGGGATAAACCGACTCGAGATATAACCAATTATAGAGAAAAGCATTACCGAAAGGGCAGCGACATGGGTAGCGTTATCACTTGAGGCAATAATACCTGCGGCCAAGGTACCCAAAAGAATGGCAAGAAAGGTACCCGTTTCAACCAAAGCATTGCCAGTTAGAAGCTCTTCGCTTTTTAGGTGTTGTGGCAATAATGCATATTTAACCGGGCCAAAGAAAGCAGATTGGGTACCCATAAGAAAGAGCAATAGAAGCAATACCTCATAGCTTTGAGTAATAAAGCCGATAGCGCCCAAAGTCATAATGCCAATTTCTGCCAACTTAACTTTTCGTATAAACCAATCTTTATCATATTTATCAGCTAATTCACCTGCGGTTGCCGAGAACAAAAAGAAAGGAAGAATAAACAACCCCGCAGCAATATTTATAAAAAGGCTTGAAGAAATAGAAAGGGTGCCACTCGCGGTGAAGGCGACCAATATGAGTAAGACATTCTTAAAAATATTGTCATTGAATGCACCAAAGAATTGGGTAATAAAATAGGGTAAAAAACGTCTTTGAGTCAACAAAGAACTGCTGCTTGTTGGAGAGGGGTTTAGCTCAGGCATGCAAAACCTTATTCATTTTTATGCCAATTCTGTAAATAGTTAGAAAGCAGGTTTTTAATCAGTGCTTTACCGTCGATAGGGGATGACGTGAAAAATTTATCATCCACACTCAACACGGTGATACCATGAACGCCTGCCCATAAGACACGACTGGCTTCTACAATCTCGTATTCAGACTTGGTCGGAGACAAAATAGCGATCAATTTTTCTAACATACTCGTCATGTTATCGATGCGTTCGGACTGCCAATCGGGTAGGTTTTCACCATTCATCGTATGTTGGAATATTAGTTGCCAGCGGTAAGGGTTTTGTTGAGCGAAGTCATGGTAACAATACGCGAGATTATACAGTGCTTCTTCAGTGCTGTTAGAGCTCTCAAGTGCAGTGGAAGCCTCTATTCGTAGTTCGTCAACCGTTTGGGCTACAACCTGTAAGAGCAATAAATTATAGTTGCCGAATATATTGACAAGAGTACTGGGTACATAGCCAATTTGAGTAGCAATTTTTCTCAGACTAAGATTATGATGGGGCTGATCTGCCAAGAACTCCTTTACCTTCTGTAAAGTTAATTCAACCAATTCTTCGCGAGTGTGATCGTTTCTGCGTGCCATACTTTTTGTGCCATTCCCATTTATGTAACTAAATAAGATCTATAAAATGAACGTTGTTCATTATTCTATGTGGAGCCCCAAAAAGGTCAAGAACAATGCGTGCTATTTTGTCGTAATGTGGGCTTTGCAATATTTCGATACACACAAGCTTGCACAAAGGATATAAATGTAAGGGATATCCATATATCATGCGGTAATATAAAATTAAATTTTTATAATATTTAGTCCAATAAAAATAGTTTCGTGAGACAAACAAAAGGGAAAAAATGAAACGTATCTTAGCTATGGTCGCACTCATCATGTTTACAGTGACCACGTCACCGATTGCCGAAGCCAAACGATTTGGTGGTGGTAAGTCTTTTGGTAAGATGTTCAAGACAGCACCCGCGACAAACAAGAGTCAGACCAACACCAGTTCGGTTAAAAAAGACCAAACACAGAGTCCCGCCGGCAGCAAACGTGGCTTAATGGGTGGTTTGATGGGCGGCCTTCTTGCTGGTGGTTTATTAGCGGCCTTCTTTGGTGGTGCATTTGAAGGTATCCAGTTTATGGATATCCTTATTATAGGGTTGGTCGCGTTCTTTGCCTTTAAGTTTTTACGTGCCATGTTGGGTGCAAAGGCTGGAAGCATGAATCAGCAAGCGTACTCTGGCGCTGGGAATCATTACCAAAAAGAGCAGCCTACTCATCAGAGCTTTGAACAAGCTCAACCTGCGGCGGGTTTCGGGTCTGCAGGGCACAGCGATGTTCCTCATAATTACCCACCAGGATTCGATCAGGCGGCGTTTATTAATGGGTCTCGTGAGCATTATCGCATTCTGCAAGGTGCTTGGAATCATAATGAACTGAATACAATTGAAGAGTACGTGTCATCAAGTTTGTTTGATGATTTGAAGTCGGAGAGAGCGAAACTTGAGGGTGATCAGCATACGGATGTTATGTATGTAGATGCGGAAATTGTTCGTGCAAATTACGATGCGTCTAAAGCGCAGCTTAGCCTTCAGTTCAGTGGTCGATATCGGGATTCAGTGGAAGCGATTGAAGAAGATATCACAGATATTTGGCACCTAGAGCGCGATCTAACCGTAGATAATGCACCATGGCTTATCGTCGGTATACAAGCGTAAAGTAACCTGATACCAATTCTACCAATTAATGTATTTGGTATTACCGCCAGTGACAAAAAAAGAAACCCCCGAAGATTATCTTTGGGGGTTTTTCTATATGCAGCGAATACTACGCTTTTTCAGCTTGAATGACTTTCTCAGCTTGATCAGCTTGGTCAGCCTGAATCGCGGTTAGTGCGATGGTGTAAACGATGTCGTCTACCAATGCACCACGAGACAAGTCGTTGACGGGTTTACGCATACCTTGAAGCATTGGACCGATTGACACTAAGTCAGCAGAACGCTGTACAGCTTTATAAGTTGTGTTACCAGTATTGAGGTCTGGGAATACAAATACAGTTGCTTTACCTGCTACAGGAGAATTTGGCGCTTTAGAAGCGGCGACATTTTCCATAATTGCAGCGTCATACTGAAGTGGACCATCAATAACGAGGTCAGGACGTTTCGCCTGAGCCAGTTTGGTCGCTTCACGAACTTTATCAACATCTGCGCCTTTGCCAGATTCACCTGTTGAGTATGAAATCATAGCAACGCGAGGGTCAATACCAAATGCCCTAGCAGAATCAGCAGATTGAATCGCAATTTCAGCCAGTTGCTCAGCGGTAGGATCTGGGTTAATCGCACAGTCACCATAAACCAATACCTGATCAGGCAGCAGCATAAAGAATACGGAAGACACGATAGAAGCATCTGGTGCCGTTTTGATTATCTGGAATGGTGGCACAATGGTGTTAGCAGTTGTGTGTACAGCGCCAGATACAAGGCCATCAACTTCGTTATTCTCTAGCATCATCGTGCCCAAGAATACAGAGTCTTCCAGTTTTGCACGTGCAACCACTTCAGTCATGCCTTTCTTAGAACGCAATTCTACAAGACGAGCAACGTATTTTTCGCGTACAGCGTCTGTGTCGATAATCTCAACACCGGCACCAAGTTCTACACCTTGTTGCTCAGCAACGTGGCGGATCTCTTTAGGGTTACCAAGAAGTACACAAGTTGCGATGCCACGTTCAGCACAAATAGCGGCTGCTTTTACTGTACGTGGTTCATCACCTTCTGGAAGAACGATACGCTTGGCAGCGCGGCGTGCAAATTCTGTCAGCTGATAACGGAATGCTGGTGGACTTAGGCGACGAATACCCTGAGTACCTTCAGTCAACGAATCAATCCAAGGTCCATCAATGTGGCTTGCAACGTGATCATTAACAAATTCAATACGATCTTTATCATCTGCTGGAACTTCTAAGCTAAAGCTTTGTAGGTTCAGCGATGTTTGCCATGTATTACCTTGTGCTTTAAAAATTGGCAGGCCAGTATCAAATGCGCGTCGACAAAGCTTAACGATTTGTTCTGGTAGGTCATAGCCGCCAGTCAGTAGTAAAGCACCAATCTCAACACCGTTCATTGCAGCAAGTGCAGCCGCAACGATAACATCGGGCCTATCGGCAGACGTGACGAGTAATGAACCAGGTTTAAAGTGTTCAATCATATGTGGAACTGAACGGGCACAGAAAGTAATGCTCTTGATACGACGGTTGTACATATCACCTTCGTGTACGATCTCAGCATCAAGATGCTTGGCCATATCGATAGCACGAGTGGCAATGAGGTCAATGCTCCAAGGAACGCAACCTAAAACACGAATTGGGCTGGTGCTGATGATCTCCATCGTTTTGATGTTTGCTTGCTTAGCCGCATCGGCTTCATCAAAAATTTCAGAAAGGTCAGGGCGGGTTCGGCCTGCATCATCGACAGGGGCATTAAGTTTATTAACGATAACACCAGAGATACTCTTGTTCTTCGTACCACCAAAGTTAGAAACCGCTAATTCAATACGCTCTCTAAGTTGAGACGCATTGTATGTGCCTGGAGTGGCAACAAATACAATCTCTGCACCAAGTGTTTTTGCCACTTCTTGGTTTACCTGGTTCGCAAATGGGTGCTTGCGAGTCGGGACTAACCCTTCAATCAAGATAACATCAGCATCACTTAAATCATTGTAACGACCAACGATCGTTTCAAGTAAAACGTCCATCTTTTCGTTACCGATAAGAGACTCAGCATCATGCATCGGGATCGGCTGAGACGTTTGGACATTGCTGTTTGCATTGATAATAGATGACGTTAGATCGGGTTGGTTACCACCGTGACGTGGTTGAGCAATCGGCTTAAAGAACGCAACATTTACACCTTTACGCTCCATTGTGCGGATGACACCTAAGCTAACACTGGTAAGACCTACTCCAGCGCTAATAGGTACAAGCATAATAGTACGGGACATTCGTAGAATACCTCTGATTTTAAAAGAAAAGGCTCAGCAATTATCTATCATTTTAGCGAGTAACGCATTCGGTCGATATTTTCTGAGGCCCAGATCAAAACTGGCTAACGTTTGTTAGCCAGTTCAATTTTTTAAAGACCTGCTAATCGCGCAGTGTCTTCAGCAATAATCAACTCTTCATTTGTAGAGATGACCATTGCAGGAATACGGCTTTCTTCAGTAGTGATAACCCCTTCGCCGCCAAAGCGTGCTTTAAGGTTTTTCTCGCTGTCTACTTCAATACCAAATACGCCTAGACGGTTTAGGACGAGTTCACGTATTGGGCTTGAGTTTTCACCTATGCCGCCAGTAAAGACGATTGCGTCTAAACGGCCATCAAGTGTTGCAGTGTAACCTGCAATGTATTTCGCTAGACGATGACAGAACACACCCATTGCGCGTGAAGCATCTGCTTTTTCTAAATAGTTATCTTCAACATAGCGGCAGTCAGACGTCACTTGTGTTAGGCCTTGTAGGCCAGACTCTTTCGTTAGCATCGTATTGATTTTATCTAAAGAGTAACCAAGTGTGTCATGCAAGTGGAAAATGATCGCAGGGTCGATATCGCCACAACGTGTGCCCATTACAAGGCCTTCAAGAGGAGTAAGTCCCATAGACGTGTCAACTGACTTGCCGTCTTTGATTGCACACACGGATGCGCCGTTGCCTAGGTGACAGTTGATGATGTTAAGTTCACTGGTTGGCTTGCCTAAACGCTCTGCGGCTTCGCGAGCGATATATAGGTGTGATGTACCGTGCATACCATAACGACGGATACTATGTTCTGTATAAAGGTCATAAGGTAGTGCATATAGGAATGCTTCTTCAGGCATCGTCTGGTGGTAAGCGGTATCGAATACGACTGACATTGGTAGCGCAGGGAATGCTTTCTGCGCCGCTTTAATACCTACGATTGCCGCAGGGTTATGAAGAGGAGCAAGTGCTGAACAATCTTCAATACCTTGGGTCACTGAATCGTCAACCAATACAGATTTCGTAAACTTCTCACCACCATGAACAACACGGTGGCCAATAGCACCTAAAGCGTCAGAAAGTTCTGGTTTAGAAGCAAGAATAGTGTCTACGATAAATGAAAGTGCTTCATCGTGTGCTGCACAATCGCCAAGTTGAGCTTCGTGCTTACCGTCTAACTTCCATTTGATACGAGCTTCTGGAAGGTGAAGGCATTCTGCAAGGCCGGTTAGATGCTCGTTACCATTATCGGCATCAACGATAGCAAATTTAAGAGAAGAACTACCGCAGTTTAAAACTAAAACTAGCTTAGACATGAGTGACTACCTGTTAATCATCTGAAAATATCAGTTTGGTTGAAAATTAATCTCAAGGATAGCGGACTCGTCTGGTCATGCACTATCTTTGGTCAAAAAAACATCATTATCCATAAATAAAGGCACGATCAAACTTCTGTGATCATGCGAGCATTCCTTGCTATGCAACGTCATAAATTTGCCTATTTTGTAAATTAGAGCAACAATGACATTGAGGGTGCGCAAAGGATAGCGATAATAGCCTAAGATAACAAAAAAAATTCGAGCAATTTTTAATTTTAGTCAATGTTTTTACAAATTATGTTGAATAATTCAAATATTTTTTAGCGCGAGGTCGAAATGAATACGAAACCTGGACTAATCCATAGCCTAAGAAGCGGGCAAAAATATATGGATATCTGGCCGATGCGAAAGGAGTTATCGCCCATTTTTCCAGAACACCGCATTATTAAAGCGACTCGCTTTGGTATTAAAGTGATGCCGGCGGTAGCGATGATCAGCCTACTTATGCAATTGAGCTTTCAAAACATGCAAGCAATGCCACAGGCCATTGTTGTCGCACTGTTTGCGATCAGTTTACCTTTACAAGGTATATGGTGGTTAGGTAATCGCTCCAATACCAAACTTCCACCGGCGCTTGCTGGATGGTATCGAGAGCTTCATCAAAAAATACAAGAGTCGGGATTCGCATTAGAACCTGTCAAGGCTAAGCCCCGTTATAAAGAACTTGCCGTACTTTTAAACCGTGCATTTAGGCAACTGGACAAGACAGCACTTGAGCGTTGGTTTTAAATATCGGGTAGCGCGGCGCGTAATAAAATGTAAACAAGCTTTCTTTTCGAAGCTTGAGTGCGTCGCTTCTTGAACCTAGAGGCAGAGGATTGACATTTGTGATTGAAATAACAAATGTGCGAAAACTCAAAACTCAAAACTCAAAACTCATACCTCGAGCTCAATCCCCCTCATTTCTATTAATTAGCTCAATAAATAAAAACTCTTCTTCCATTCCTGCCTTGTAACTGGTAAAAATGTTTACGTAGCGTAAAGAAATACGTACAAGTTAAAAAATAAAAAAATTTAAGTACGACATTGAAACAAATAAATTGCTAATCAAGGAGTTAAGATGAAGGCAAGTCAAATTATTGCTACTGCGGTTATTGCCGGAGCAGCACTACTCTCTTCTACAGGTGTTATTGCGAAAACAGCTAGAATTGCTGTTTCTCAAATAGTTGAGCATCCAGCACTGGATGCCACTCGCCAAGGTCTTTTGGATGGACTAAAAGCGAAAGGGTATGAAGAAGGAAAAAATCTCGAGTTTGATTTTAAAACGGCGCAGGGTAACCCAGCGATCGCAGTTCAAATCGCTCGTCAATTTGTTGGTGACCGTCCGGATGTATTAGTCGGTATCGCGACGCCATCGGCTCAAGCGCTTGCAGCGGCAACGCGTGATCTTCCTATCGTATTTACAGCGGTGACGGATCCGGTTGGTGCTAAACTCGTAAGCAACGAAGAAAAACCAGGAAAAAATATTACTGGGCTTTCTGACCTGTCTCCAATTGCACAACACGTAGCATTAATCAAAGAGTTGCTTCCAAACGCGAAAACAGTCGGTGTGGTTTATAACCCCGGTGAATCTAACTCTGTAAGCTTAATGAAATTGCTAAAAGAAAGTCTAGAGGCAAATGGACTAGAGCTTATAGAAGCAACAGCACTTAAGAGTGCAGATGTGCAGAGTGCCACTCAAGCTATCTCGGCTAAATCTGATGTTCTTTATGCGATGATTGATAATACAGTAGCAAGTGCTATTGAAGGCATGACGATTGCAGCTAATCAAGCGAACACGCCAGTATTTGGTGCAACAACAACTTATATTGAAGGCGGTGCTTTCGCAGCGCTAGGTTTCGATTACTACCAAATTGGTGTGCAAACGGCGGATTATGTCGTTGCCATTCTTGAAGGTGCGAAGCCGGGTGACCTCCCAGTGAAAGTGGCTAAAGGTTCTGATCTCATCGTGAATAAAACAGCTGCGGATAAACTTGGTATCACTATTCCACAATCTGTTCTAGACCGCGCGACGGAAATTAAGTAAACCCTACCACAACACATTCTTGATGTTGTGAAGGTTAAGAAATACCTCTCGGCCAATCAATGCAAGGTTGGTCGAGAGTTTTTATACTAACGAAGAACGATAACGTTAGTGTAAGCAGAGAAGGAGTATGTATGTCTGCTTTTGCATTTTTTGGAGCACTAGAAATAGGGCTTATCTATGGTCTCGTTGCTTTAGGCGTTTATCTTACGTTTAGGGTACTGGACTTTCCTGATCTTACTGTGGATGGTAGTTTCCCTATGGGGGCTGCTGTGGCCGCGACAGGTATTGTTGCAGGACTAGACCCTTGGCTTTCTACATTTTTGGCCGTCATCGCGGCAAGTGCAACAGGGTGGGTGACGGCGTTTTTAGCCGTACGTTGCGGTATTTTGCATCTGCTCGCTTCTATATTGACCATGATTGCAGCCTTCTCCATCAATATTCGAATAATGGGTCGACCAAACATCGCACTTTTGGGCTCAGATACTATTTTGACGCCATTTGAAGCGTACGGGGACTCGATGTATATCCGACCTCTATTGGTTGGAACTTTGGTTCTTTTATCTGCTTGGTTTGTGGTTCGTCTTTTAAACAGTGATTTTGGCTTGGGGCTACGCGCAACCGGTGTGAATGCTCGTATGGTTAAAGCTCAGGGCGGAAGCACGGCTTTCTACACCTATTTCTGTTTAGCGTTATCAAACGGCTTTGTGGGGTTTGCTGGGGCGCTATTTGCTCAAACCAACAGCTTTGCTGACGTAACTTCGGGAACAGGGACGATTGTTGTCGGGTTAGCGGCCGTTATTCTTGGGCAGACACTGATCCCGGGAAGAAAGATCTGGATAGCGGTCACGGCCGTTATTGTTGGTTCAGTTTTGTATCGACTTGCCGTCGCATTTGCGTTGAGTTCAGGTATGTTTGGCTTGCAAGCTTCTGACTTGAATTTAGTCACGGCAGTATTGGTCGCAGCGGCGTTGATCGCACCAAAAGTGAAAGGAAATCTAAAGGCAAAAAAGGCGCTAACGCCAACTGAGGGCGTTGCACCACCTAAGCCAGACAAAGAATCAGGAGATGTCGCATGATTCATTTAGAAGATATTCAGGTTACCTTTAATCCTGGAACCGTTTTAGAAAACAAAGCGTTGAGAAGTGTCTCAGTACAAGTACCAGAACATCAGTTTTTGACCGTAATTGGCTCAAACGGCGCGGGAAAATCTACCTTGCTCGGTGCCGTTACGGGTGAAACGCCAATGGTTGGCGGAAAGGTTCGTATCGATGATCTAGACGTGACTCGTCAATCCGTTGACCAACGAGCGAGTCAATGTGCGCGTGTATTTCAGGACCCACTCGCAGGAACCTGCGGTGATCTTACGATTGAAGAAAATATGGCTTTGGCTTATATGCGAGGAAAGCGCAGAGGATGGCATCATTCAATATCGTCTAAACGTAGAAAAATATTCCAAGAGCGCATTAGTATTTTAGGCCTAGGCCTAGAAGACAGGTTAAGCGATAACATCGGTTTGCTTTCTGGTGGACAGCGTCAAGCGGTTAGCCTTGTGATGGCAACCCTCTCTGATAGCAAACTGTTGTTGCTCGATGAGCACACCGCGGCGTTAGATCCAAGAATGGCAGCATTTGTTCTCGACCTAACCAAAAAGGTAGTGAAAGAATTTAACCTAACAGTCATGATGGTTACGCACTCAATGAAAGATGCATTAGCGTGTGGAGACAGAACCATTATGCTTCACCAAGGCAAGATTGTATTGGATGTTGAAGGTGATCAACGGGCGAACATGGCCGTACCAGATTTATTGGAGATGTTCTCTAAAGTGCGAGGAGAAGAGTTGACAGATGACAGCTTATTATTGAGCTGACTACGCCCTTTCTCTCACCCCTAAAAATGTGATCCCTCTTCTTCCGAAGGGGGATTTTTCAATACGGTTAATGGTCTAGACTGGCATCAAATCTCCAATGCTGAGTCAGACTATGAATCCCCCCTATTTATGCCACGTTCAAACGACGGACGGATTGCTTTTCAAAAACAGATTACCGTTCAAAAATAGTGCACTGGTTGTCACTCTTAAAACAGAAGATCTTCCATTCGATAAGGTTCAGGTTCGTCACGAACCGGATAATGAAGAGTCTCTGGTCGAAATGAAGCCAGTGGGAAAAGAGGGGCGTTTGGTCTTATGGCAGGCCTCTATTCCAGTCAATAGCGACCGAGATACGACCCACTATGTATTCAAATTGATCTTGGGTAGCAATCAATTTTGGTTGGATGCAAGAGGGGGTCAGGCACGGATTCCAAGTAAGGAATACCACTTCAAATATAACGTGAACCATCAACCCCCAGAATGGGTCTCCGAACAAATATTCTATCAAATATTCCCCGACCGTTTTTGCAACGGTAACCCGAAGATAAACGTAAAAAGCGGTGAGTATCAAATCCGAGGTGGGACGGTAGACGTGGTCGCGAAAGCGTGGGGCAGTGCGATAGGGCGCTATCAGCGCGCTTCTAGTGTCGAGTTTTATGGTGGCGACTTACAAGGAATAAAAGACAAATTAGATTACCTGCAAGATCTCGGGGTGACCTCGCTTTATCTCAATCCAATATTTCAATCAAATAGTAACCACAAATACGACACGACAGATTATCTGAACGTCGATCCTCATCTGGGAACCAATCAAGATTTTGCCGACTTAAGTAAGGATGTTCATAACCGGGGTTTGAAAATCGTCCTAGATGCGGTATTCAATCACACATCTGAAGAGCACCCTTGGTTTGATAAAAATGGTAAGTACGACGCCGGTGCTTACCACAACATCGATTCTCCGTATCGACATTTTTATCTATTTGAGGGTGAAACAACAAACTACCTTGGTTGGAAAGGGGTGGCGACGTTGCCAGTATTGAACTTCGAAAATCAAGAGGTAAGAAGCTATATCTATCAATCTGAACAGTCAGTGATTAAGCACTGGTTGCGCGCCCCTTATGCGATAGATGGGTGGCGATTTGATGTAATTCATATGCTTGGTGAAGGGGATGGCGCTAAGAATAATGAATACTACGTCCGTCAGTTTCGTGAAGCGGCTAAGTCTGTCTCTTCAGAGACCTACGTGTTGGGTGAGCATTTCTTTGAGGCAACGCAGTGGCTTCAAGGAGATCAAGAAGATGGATCGATGAATTACTTTGGTTTTGCTCATCCTATCCGAGCTTTGCTTGCCGGATTAGATATCATCTACGATCCTATTTCATTGACGCCGTCAGGTTTTGCTCATTGGGTAAAAGAGGCGAACGCGAAGATACCTTGGGCCAATCAGCTTACGCAGCTCAATCAGCTGGACAGCCATGACACGACACGTTTTTTAACCATGTTGAAAGGTGACGAGCAAAAGATGCGGATGGCAGCGGTTATGCTACTCACATTTGTTGGAACCCCATGCTTGTATTATGGAACAGAAGTGGGTTTGGAAGGCGAGCTCGATCCAGATAACCGTCGGTGTTTTCCATGGGAACGCGTCGCGACGTCTAGCTGGTTGCCATTCTATAAAGATCTGATTAACGCTCGTAGAGAGAACATAGAGTGGCAGAAAGGCGCATTTGAGATACTAAGCCACTCGGATGAGCATATCGTTTATGCGCGCAAGCTTGGTACCGAGGTATCCATTATTGCTCTTAGCTTTGCCGACAATGAGTGCAGTATACCCGCTTGGAAATTGGGAATCGAAAACGCCAAGGTGCAATGCTATTTTGACGATAACCCGCGCGAGATTAAACACGGCGAGTTTACGCTCTCTATGACTCAGTGGCAGTGTGAAATAATAAAGGTGTCGTCGCTAACCTAATTCAGATTGGTACTTTTCGATACAAGAAATGATAGGAGAGGCGGTCTTAAAGGTTCTGACTTCTCTAAATAAGGTATCGGCTTGGTCATATTCATTGCGAAGATAACTGAGCCATTGTTTAACCCTATTTGGATAATAGAGGCCTTTGTCGCCCTTCATTTCATACTGAGAATATTTGAGTAGTAGCGTCACCACTTCTTCCCATGACATTGGTTGATGATTGAATTTAACCACGTTGCCTAGATTGGGAATGTTAAACGCCCCACGACATACCATCAACGAATCTATACCGGTCGTTTCAATACAATCTTGACCGTCTTGATAGTTCCAAATCTCACCGTTAGCGATGATCGGGATAGTACTGCGTTCTTTGACTTGCTTAATGTAGTCCCATTTTATCTCACTGGCCTTATAGCCACCTATTTTGGTGCGGGCGTGAATGGTCACTTCGTTGGCGCCTGCTTGTTCAATAGCATCCACAATTTCAAAGCAATCCTCTGGGTTTTCCCAACCAAGACGAATTTTGGCGCTGACAGGAATGGTATCCGATACCGCCTCGCGACACGCCTTCACTATTTTATAAATCTGTTCTGGATCTTTGAGCAGTGCTGCACCACCTCTACTTCGATTGACTAATCTCGCAGGGCAACCAAAATTAAGGTCAATGCCTCTTGCACCTAAGCTTTCAGCTTGAACAGCATTTTCTGCCATCCAATTGGGCTCTTGGCCAAGTAACTGGATATGGATTGGAGTGCCAGATTTTGTCGATGAACCGGTCTCTAGTTCTGGGCACAAGCGAGTAAATACGTGTTCAGGAAGTTTTCGATTAATAACACGAACAAACTCCGTAACGCAGAGATCATAGTCATTGATATCTGTCAGCATCTCTCGCATTAAATGGTCTAGTACGCCCTCCATAGGGCCCAGAATTACACGCATATATCCAATTTACCGATAATAAATGAGCCGGCATTCTATCTGGTATTTATCCATACATCTACATAATCTATATACAGGTTTATCACGACTGCTACTTATTAATTACACTATTTTCAGATACTCTTACGCAACGAAAACAAACCATGAAAAATTGTTATGAAAACCATCGAACTACCGAAAGATTGGCAAGGCGAGTCTTGTTATTTTCTAGAGGGCGCTATTTTAGCGTCTAATTTGACCGTGAAACCATTAGAACCTGAAAACTGGTGCGGTGCAGTCGGTATAGACCAAGAAGAATCAGATAACCTCTTAGTCCCCCGTATTAATGCTCAACATAATGTCTTACGCAGAAGTGAATACTCACTGTCTGAATTAACAAAAGAGCAACTCGCTGACTTGTCGGAAGGTTTTATGGCGGTATGGCCAATCGTAGAAACGCAATACCAAGAGGTGGAAATATTAGACAGTACACTACGTATGCTGCAAGCGTTGCTAACAACGTTCATGCTAGCGATAGATGAAGAGCAAACCCAACAGCAAATGAAGGCTTCTGGCATAGAACAGCCACCCAAATTGCAAGATCTATTGCCTCAACTAGACGTCATGATAACTGAAGTAGCTTTAGCTGCGGATGAACTGATGGTGGGGCAAAAAGGACAGAGTGTAAATCCTTACAAAGGAGTAGGGCGAAATGATTCGTGCCCATGTAGGAGTGGCAAAAAATTTAAGCAGTGTTGCGGTAAGTAAGGCTGTACGCTTGTTATCCCCAAAACCGTAGATATCCATCCTGACAGCCTCCGTCATCCCTACAGAAGTATAATGCTGTTCGGTTAGTACTAAAGACTTCGTCATTTCCGTGGAAATAGGCCAATTTTCGTCGGGATAGCAGGTTTAGATAACCTTAACCGAGCAGCATGACGTCTTCACGGAAATACGATACCGATGGTGTTACTTACTTTACCTTAAAGAACTGAGAAACCGCGACAACGGCCGCAACAACAAAACTCGCCGCGAAGATGATAACCAACCACTGTGGCATAGATAGCGTTAAGAACTGCCATACAATTTCGCTGCAATCACCTGTCGCTTCAAAAAAGGCAGGCAACCATTGATTAAGCGGTGCCCATTCTGGAAAAACAAGGGGTGAACAGGTAGCGAATATATTGTTTTGGTAGTTGACATGTTCCAAAGCCAACATCAAACCTTTTAATGATGTTCCGGCCCAAGCCAAAATTCCCACCCAGCGAATGACGAATACCTGAGGGGCGATAGCGCCCAATAATGCCGCGACACCAATGCTAATCATTGCCACACGTTCGTAGATACACATTACACATGGATCGAGCTTCATGGCGTGTTGAAATGTGTAAGCACAGGCGTTAAAAAAAACAACAAAGCAAAAAAGTAGCAGCCAAGAAAGTCGAGTGCGAGAGAAAGCATGGAGAGAAGAAAGAGGGTTCACTTTATAACATCCTAAATAACAAAAGCTCTGATTCATCAGAGCTTTTTATACCGAATAAGTTCAATGGTCAATAATAATTATTAATGACCCGTTGTCGCTGCAGCGCCAACAGCATCGGCAATATGGTGTGTCAGCCAACCCATATCGTACATCCACGCCGTCATTGGTTCTAACAAGAATGTAATGCCTACCAAACCGACTATCGCAAGTACGATTGTGTAAGGGAATGCCATGATGACCATACGCCCATATGACAATCGTACGAGTGGTGCTAGAGCCGACGTCAGCAAGAACAAGAATGCCGCTTGCCCGTTTGGTGTTGCAACAGAAGGTAGGTTTGTACCAGTATTGATAGCAACAGCCAATAAGTCGAACTGGTCACGAGTAATAACAGCGTTATCTAATGCCGTTTTCACTTCGTTTATGTATACGGTACCAACAAATACGTTATCAGACACCATAGAGAGCACACCATTCGCAAGATAGAACATGCTTAGCTGTCGACTACCCTCCATTGCCAATACGCCGTCGATAATTGGACCAAACAGATGTTGATCAATAATGACCGCCACGATAGAGAAGAATACCGCAAGTAATGCGGTAAATGGCAATGCCTCTTCAAATGCTTTCCCAAGTGAGTGCTCTTCAATAACACCAGTAAACGCGGTGGCTAGAATGATAACAGACAGGCCAATCAAACCAACAGATGCTAGGTGCAGCGCCAATCCAACGATGAGCCAAACAGCAATGATACCTTGTACATAAAGCTTAGCCACGTCTTGCTTAGTACGTTTTTTCTTCTCAGCTTGGTCATAGTCGTTAAGGATAGTACGTACATGGGTTGGTAATTCCGTGCCGTAGCCAAAGACTTTGAATTTTTCGACAAGCGCACAGGTGATCAAGCCACAGATAAACACGGGTAAGGTCACCGGTAACATCCGTACAATAAATTCACCAAACATCCATCCAGCCTGATCAGCGATGATAAGGTTTTGTGGTTCACCCACCATGGTGGTTACACCACCTAAAGCCGTACCAACACCTGCATGCATAAGCAGTGAGCGTAAGAATGAACGGTAGTTTTCTAAGTCGTCACGGGTCAGTTCAGAGAAATGGTCATCTGTTGTATGATCGTGTGACGTTTGGGTGCCTTTACCTGAAGCAACTTTGTGATAGATTGAGTAAAAGCCAATCGCGACACTAATAACAACGGCGATAACCGTTAATGCATCTAAAAATGCGGACAAGAAAGCGGCGGTAAAACAGAACGCCATAGAAAGCAGTATTTTTGAGCGTATACCCAACAGTATCTTGGTGAATATGAACAGCAATAACTGTTTCATAAAATAGATACCTGCAACCATAAAGATAAGTAGCAGCAATACCTCTAAATTATTTTCCAATTCATGCATCACCATTTGAGGTGACGTCATGCCAATTGCGACCGCTTCAATAGCAAGCAAACCACCCGGCTGAAGAGGGTAACACTTTAGAGCCATCGCCAGCGTGAATATGAATTCTACGACAAGCATCCAACCCGCTACAAAGGGGTCAACATAAAAAAATACAATTGGATTGATGACGAGAAAAGAAATGATGGCTAGTTTGTACCAGTCTGGCGCTTTGCCAAGGAAGTTTTTGATCAAAGCGTTCCCGAGTGAAATCGGCATGTTAATACTCTTACAAGTTAATATATATTCTTCTATGCTTGTATCGGTAACTATCAATGTACGGCTAACGGCGATGTATTTTTTTGGGTGAATGGGGTTGTTCCCGCACCAATAAAATACCGCTAACTATTACAAGCACTTCCTATCCTGAACTGGGAGACATTTCATTAAATAATCTTGCATAATAGCGCAATGACAACTAATACGTTATTCAACAAAGGGATGAAATCGTCAGTCCAAAACCTCGCACAGCATAGCATGTAAGTTACGAATTTTTACAATTTTATTGATATGTTGAATTGCAGGTATAAAAGGGGGAATTTTTCATATAATCATTATATTTTACAATTAGATATAATATCGACTTTGTAAAGTGGACGGGCAATAATTTTACAAGAAACTGCCTGTTTTGTGATAGCGAAAACGTTTTCGAACAAAACTTAGAGCCAACGACTTGTTAATGTGTATTTGCCTAGGCGTTAACAGAAAGTTAAAGCTGTTGATTAGGTATGGCTTCCAGATTTCGCTCAGAGTGCAAGTAGTGGTATGATGAGTCATTCGACCTAACAATAATGAATCGGACAAACTACAACATGGTTATACGGGCAAAAAGTCCAGCAGGTTTTGCTGAGAAATACATAATCGAAAGTATTTGGAATGGTCGCTTCGCACCGGGATCGATCTTACCAGCGGAACGCGAATTGTCAGAACTCATCGGAGTGACTAGGACGACTTTGCGTGAAGTTTTACAGCGCCTCGCAAGAGATGGATGGTTGACCATTCAGCATGGGAAACCAACGAAAGTGAATCAGTTTATGGAGACATCTAGTCTGCATATTTTGGATACACTGATGACGTTGGATTCTGACAATGCCAACAGTATTGTAGAAGATTTATTAGCTGCTCGTTCTAATATTAGCCCTATTTTTATGCGCTATGCGTTTAAAGCAAATAAAGAAAGTTCAGAAAAGACGATTAAAGGCGTAATCGAATCATGTGAGAGCTTGCTTTCCGCAGAGAGTTGGGAAGCGTTTATTGCTGCCTCTCCTTATGGTGACAAGATCGTACAAGCGGTTAAAGACGATGGTGAAAAAAACCCAGAACTGCGCCAAGCATTATTAATAGCAAAAACATTTAATTTTTATGACTATATGCTTTTTCAACGATTGGCTTTCCATTCGGGAAATCAGATATATGGGCTTATATTCAACGGTTTGAAAAAATTGTATAACCGAGTAGGTAACTTTTATTTCTCACATTCAGAATCGAGAGAGTTGGCATTAAAATTCTATCGTGAACTTTTGCAAAATTGCGAAAGTGGAGAAAAAGAAGAACTGCCTTTACTTATCCGTAATTATGGATTGGAAAGTGGTCAGATCTGGAATGAGATGAAAACATCTCTGCCGCCTAACTTTACGGAAGACGACCATTAATGAAGTAACCTTGCTTCGTTTATCATTATATAATAAAAAACGCCTACTTAATTAGGCGTTTTTTATTAGCATCTTCCATGAAAATAATTATTAATATGATAAATTTCTCTGTAATCCCAATAAATAAAATAAAGTATGTCGACTAATGCCCATCTGGGGGAATTAACGCGCAAGTAATAGGGTTGTCCACTGGTAGAAGGCCCAGTCTAGGCATACAAGGATGTCTTAAATGGTCGAAGGAAGGACATTCATGTGGAGCACAAACTTGCTTAATTCAGTATTATTTTTATCATACGAATAGGTGTTTTATACCGTGCATATTTGCCCTTCTTTATATTTATTTGCCGCGCTTAGCATATAGTCTGCTTAATTTTATTTCCCTGCTATACCGAAAAGATTTTAATTAATTAAGATGGTGAGATTAATTGTGTAAATCTTAAATGGGTGAATGCGTGTTGGGAAATAAATTGATGTTAAGTCGAGCAAAATGGTTGGGGTCAATATTCTTAATTGGTTTTATGACGTTTGCCGTCGGTTGTAATGGTGGGTCGGACAGTGGTGACGACTCTTCCGGTTCGGGAGGGGACCCTATTATTACCCCTGCAAGCCCCCAGATTTATGCGGAAGATATTTTTGTTAATATTATACAAGACAATGACGTGCTTATTCCTATTGAACAGCGTGCATTCCGCTCAGACAGCAAACCCGTTCAATTAGACGATGTAAAGTTGGTAGACAGTAATAACCTTTACTGCAACGACGTCAGTTTTACCAATGATGAGATTCATGTTAGTTCGCGCACCAGTGGCGTATGTGTTTATGAATATTCGGTTAGCGCCGTCACGCCGTCATCAGGTTTATCAGCGACACATTCAGACTCGTCTCGTGCAGATGAAACAGAGGCAAATACTAAGGTATCGGCACACGCCTACATTGTGGTTCAGCCTAAAAACGTTGCGTTGAGAAGCTCAAGCCCTCTTCCCACTATCTCTATGGTGGCAGGTAGCGCCGATCTCGTGATCGATATTGAAGACAAACTTGGGTCGAGTTTTCCTACGGGGGCCACGGTTGATATTGCCGTGACGGTGCTCGGTTCTGGCGTAGCCAGTGTCGATACGACGGATAAGACAATCACGTTCTCTGGTGGTAGTACGGGCGTGACTCGATTGATTTATTCTTTGACCGAAACGGATGCTTCGGTCCATTTAGGTGTTATTGATATCAGTATCTCGACACCGGGTGCGAATTCCAACCCCGTGTTCACCGATTTTGAATTTAACGGTACGATTAGCATCAACCTTGAACAAAGTGAATTGACGGGCACGATTGATATCGCTCCTTATATTTCAGATCCTGACAATGGACAGTCACCTCAAATTATTGACTACAGAGGGTTCAATATTTCCTTAACGGCATCTGCCTCCGACCCATCTAGCCTAACAAAGTTTGATTTCAAGGTGAAACTTTCCGGTGTGTACTATGTTTCAGTGACGATTAGCGACCACCATGGCGGTTATACCACCGGTCTTGTCGAGATAAATGCCAAAAACATGTTTGCGCCTATCACAGTGAATAACATGATGTTTTTACCGCCTATTTCTTTTGTGGAAGCGCAATATTCAGGTTTTGCCTATATAGGCAGCTATAAAGAAACCACAGCAACAGGGCCAAAAGATTTCGAGATGGCGTTGATGACGTATGATATTGCGGACGCGATCTGTAAATCAAAAGGCGGGCTTTTGCCTACAAGTGAGCAGATGGCGGCTTTCATTGAACAAGAGAAGACAGATAAATTATGGGGTGCCAGCAAAAAGCAATGGCCCATTGGAAAGCCATATTTTACCCAGAGTTCCGGTGATAACGTTGGTATGGTCACCTTTAGTTCGGGTCCTCCCGCGATGAGCACGGAAACCAGTGTTCAAAATGCGCTCGGTTATGTGTCT
The DNA here is from genome assembly GCF_029016285.1 of Vibrio sp. DW001. Lineage (NCBI taxonomy): Bacteria > Pseudomonadati > Pseudomonadota > Gammaproteobacteria > Vibrionales > Vibrionaceae > Vibrio > Vibrio sp. DW001. The sequence continues at coordinate 984,125 of NZ_CP091975.1, forward strand.
TGCGTTGACATGACGCCATTAAGCCTTTCTATAGACAATGACAGGATCTATATTGATGTGACCGATACGCTTACCGCGTCTTTCGAAACCTCATTTGGCCTAAAATACCCTTACGAAAAACCGTTAACATGGTCTATCACCTCTGGTACGGAATATGTGACCTTGGAAGACATTAATCAGGTTACTGGTGTCTCCAAAGGTACTTCGAATGTTAAAACGGTCAACTACACCAATGACCTTAGCGCAACCAAAGCAATTCCGGTGACAGGCCAACCCGTGTTGATCACTGATGTCATGAATGGAACCGTAAATGAAAATGTTAAGTTTACCTCAACGACACCGACTGCAAATCAGCTAGTAACGTGGAGCGTCACAGGGAATGATGCAACATTGGTGACGATTAATACGTCTACGGGTGTGGTGTCTATGGTTGCACGTAATTATGAACAACCGCAAGATAAAAATGCTGACAATGTATATAGTATCAACGTTGCTGCAACAGCCATATCAGGCAGTGAAAGTGCGTCAAAACCGATGATGATCACCGTTAAGAATATTGTAGAGACTTCGACCATTGACTTGAATAATATTAAAGACGAATCTGTTAATGAAGGGATTGCATTTACCTCAGAAAAACCAACAACCAGTGGTAATATAGGTAAAGTTACTTGGACGGTTGGCGGCAGTGATGCAACACATGTGAAGATCAACCGTTCTACGGGTGTGGTTACCATGGTGGCAAGAGACTATGAGAACCCAGTCGACTATAAAGGAGACAACACCTACTATATTAAGTTAATAGCCACCGATGCTGATGGTAATGTTGGCGGTAAATTCATGACAATTACCGTTAAGGATGTTAAAGAGAGGTCCACCATTACCTTGGATAATATTAAAGATGAGTCTGTTGATGAAGGGATGGCATTTACCTCAGCAACACCAACAGCCAGTGGCAATATAGGTAACGTTACTTGGACGGTTGGCGGCAGTGATGCAACACATGTGAAGATCAACCGTTCTACGGGTGTGGTTACCATGGTGGCAAGAGACTATGAGAACCCAGTCGACTATAAAGGAGACAACACCTACAATATTAAGTTAATAGCCACGGATGCTGATGGTAATGTTGGCCATAAAGTAATGACAATTACCGTTAAGGATGTTATAGAGAGGTCCACCATTACCTTGGGTAATATTAAAGATGAGTCTGTTGATGAAGGGACGGCATTTATCTCAGAAATACCAACAGCCAGTGGCAATATTGGTAACGTTACGTGGACGGTTAGCGGCAATGATGCAAATCATGTAACCATCAACCGTTCTACCGGGGTGGTTACCATGGTGGCAAGAGACTATGACAACCCAGTCGACGATGGTAAAAACAATACCTATTATATTCAATTAAAGGCTACCGATGCTGATGGTAATGTTGGAAGTAAATCAATGACGATTACGGTTCAGCAGCTTGATGACAATTTTTATACAGTGTGGAGATCATACTATACACCTGTTAATTGGCTAGACTATTGTAATCGCGTGAAAGGTGATACAACAAGAAACTTTGCTGAACCTACTTTGAGTCAACTGCGAAATAGTCCGCCGCCAAATTATTTGTTGCAAAAATATTTTGATAACTATCCTGCTCCAATTATGGCTTTGGATGATGTTGCGAATAATAAGGTTTATTATTACCCAATGAACTCTTATACTCTGAGAACAACGAGTAGAAATACAAGTACCAAGATGACGCTTCTTTGTAAGTATTCTTATAAATAAAGTAGTGCGCTATCCTCTGATACCGTCATCATGACTCTTTGGATGAAGTGATTAATAAGTAAAAAAACGAAGCCTCTTTTCTTTTTGGAAAGGGGCTTTGTTGTGTGTGGTGAGTTGTTTTTGCCTTTTAGTGTTATAGCGAGATAAAGGTGCTATTGTGATTACCGCGTTAAAGATATATTGGCAATGACTTTTTAGTCGTGACTTGTCTTACTGATAAATGAGTATGGATATCTTTTACGCTGATTATTTTATGTAACTTCCTTGTAAATGCCTCATAACCTGCCAAGTCTGGTGTGGCAACTTCTAACAGGTAGTCATATCCTCCAGAAACGATATGCCCATTGATAACCTCTTTCATGTCAGAAAGCACATATTCAAAATTTTTAATCGACTCTTCCTGGTGATTACTTAGGCTCACTTCAACAAAAAAAATCATCGCTATTCCTACTCGACCTTTGTTCAAATTCGCCTGATAATCCTCAATATAACCTTCATCCTCGAGGCGCTTTAAACGTCTTGCACAAGGAGAAGGTGATAGCCCAACTCGCTCAGACAGTTCAGCGGTAGAAAGGCGTCCCTCTTTTTGAAGTACTTCCAACATATGACGATCTATTCTATCCATACCTATTCCTTAGCGATTTAAAGCAATAATTTAATATAATGTAGTTGAAATAGCTAATAATGACCAATTTTCTCTGAATGATTGCCTAATAAATGCGCCAATATTGAAGGATAATCTTATGGCGAATTCGAGAAGGAAGGTTTTTGGTAAATGGAAAAGGTTATTCAGTCAGAAACGAGTAAATCGGGTCTCAACGATATATCACCATTAAGAAATGGGTATATAGTCATGACTATGGTCTTGCTGATTTGGTCAGGATTTTCACTTACCGTTCGTGCTATAGGCGCTTCACCTCTCAGTATCGCCGACGTCGCGTTGATAAGATTTGCTGTACCTTTAATACTTTTGGCGCCATTGGTTCCTTCTCATCTGAACGCGATAAAAAAAATCCGTTTCTCAGGTATGCTGTTGGTTTTACTTGGAGGAGTACCATTTCTTTTTTTGGCTTCTTTAGGAGCAAAAACGACACCTGCCGCTTATGTTGGAACCGTATTGGCGGGTACTCCACCGTTTTTCGTTGCTCTGCTCTCTTACGTTTTTTATCGTCAAAAGATCTCAATGACGCAAGTCTTCTCATTGTCTCTCATACTTGCGGGCATTGTAACAATGGTCTTAGACCGCACCGTTAATACGGCAAGTGAGATAACCGGAGGTATATTCTATTTGCTGAGCGCGGCAGTGATTTGGGCTGGATACACAATGGGGTTAAAGCGTGCGGGTCTGAACCCCATTACTGTAGCAATAATCCTTTCCTACTTATCATTTATCATTACGTTGGGATTAATCTATTTTGAGTTAGTCACGACCAACTTTGGTTCCTTTTCTTTTCAAGAAGCACTCCCATTTGTATTAGTTCAAGGACTGGGTGTTGGTATTCTGGCGACGATTGGTTTCTCGTATGCTGTGAATCAATTGGGTTCTGACAAAGCTTCGATTATAGGTTCTATTTCTCCGGGATTAACCGCTTTACTTGCCGTTGCAATCTTTGATGAGCCGTTATCAATAGTTATTTTATGTGGGATAGCTCTCATAATAACTGGCGTCATCTTGTCCAATCTCTCTTAGAGATATTCTTTAGGGAGAAATAAAAAGATGTTCAACAATTGGAACCGTTTGTTTATACGATACACGTAGCGATGTCTTTACATTGTGCCGCTAGGGCCTCAAATATCGAGGACCTAGCTTTCGAGTGACTAAAATATTTCGGACAGCAATATCACATGGTTAATGATGAGTGTCGTAAAGCTTAGCGTCTACTTCTTGACCTTTTTCTGGGCGTGGGACAATCTCAAATTTTGTATCAGACTCGGTAAGTGACTTCATTAGTTTCTCCAACGAGGATGCATCACCGAGAACTTCTGCACTATTTTGGTCTAACACTTCTGTTAATGTTGCTTGCTTCAAGATGATTTTCGATACGTCACTCTTGTTGATAATCAAAGTTGTATCTGCATCCATCATTTCAGAAACCCTAATGTTGTTCAGATTTCCGTTAGATATTTCGACATAAAACAGCTCATTTACATCAGGCAGGTGAATATTCATCGTAAACGGAGTCTGTTGCGCTTTTAGTGAATCGACTTTAACCGCAAGGAAATCCAGAAAGTTCTCAATGGTCATATTCGTTAATACATCTGGAGACGCAGTTTTTGGAGCGCCAGGTTGTGTACCGATGCGAAGCTCTTGCGCTCCGGTAAGGTAAATGTTTCTCCAGCCGGCACCTTCAGATTGGTAGCCGAGCTGCTCATAAGTGTCCGCGAGCAGTTGACGTGCTTCTTTGTTTTTGGGTTCAGCGTGAACAACTTTGTTTAATGCTGTCGCGACAAATCGGTATTCACCTTCACTGAAATCGACACGCGCTTTATCTATCACGGCTTCGCTGCCTCCCATATATTCAACAAATTTTACTGACTCTTGCTCGACCTGAAGTGGGTTCAGGTTTGCAGGGTTCATATCAAAGTACCCTAAGTACATGTTATATACCGCACGAGCATTGTGAGAGTATGTGCCATGGTAACCATTTGTGTGCCACGTCTTTTGAATACTATCTGGCATTATCTTATAAATTTCATCACCAATATCCTGTAGAACGACACCGTTATTGGCTAAGCGTAATGTTTGGTTGTGCGTGAAGCCGTATGCGTCACGCTGCATTTTTAGATAGTCAGAAATTTCCTCGCCACCCCAAATTGGTGCAGAGTGAGAGGCGAATAAAACATCGGTATCGGGTCCCCAGGTGATGAGCATTTCATTCATCTTTTTAGACCATTACAATCAATTACGTTAGCGGCGGAATCATTGAAAATGACTCAACCTGAGGTGAGTGGAGCGCTCAAGCGGCTCCAAACTAAATTAGGTGCGGATTTGTTTATTTGTAAGGGGCGCGGTATTGAGCCAACTAACCTTGCAATACAGTTGGCCAACCGAATTGAACCTGCAATGTTGGGGATTATGGGGGTCGTAAGTTCAATTCGTGAGTTTGATATTTCTCAGTGCTACACCTTTCACATCTTGGTCAATGAGGTCGCGTTGGCAAAGTTACAACCTCTTGTCGAGCAAGATACGTCATTAGAAAATATATCAATAGAGTTTTCGATGGTGCCGAATGACGAAGAGTCTTTAATGCACAGCCTAAGTATGCAAAAAGCCGACCTTGCGGTTGATGTTAATTACCCCAACTTGAGCAGTTACAAAACTCAGCAAGTGCAAGCGGATGAATTAATCTTAATTGCTCGCAATGGTCATCCTCGTATACAAGGGGTGATCACACAAGAACAATACTACGAAGAAAAGCACATTACCTTCCGTATGCGTCGCTCGAATCGCTATACAGCAGACTACTTTACCAAGCTCCCGATTCAAGATCGGAAAATCAGTGCAGAGTGCGACTCGCGACTGACCATGTGTGCGTTAGTGTCTAGCTCTGATTGTATTGGTAGTACTTCCCGCGAGCTAGCTATTCGGTATGCAGATAAATTTGGCCTACAAGTTTTGCATCAACCTTTCGAAACCTTGGAGATGCATCAGTATATGACATGGCACAATAGGACTGATACGAATAACGCACATCAATGGTTAAGGCAAAAAGTAAGCGAATATATGGCAAGTTAAGTGCCTCAATAAAAACAGAGGGATAAGAAAGGTAACTTTGAACTGGAATAACCAAGGAAGAACAACTAAGGACAGGAACAACTAAGGACACACATCTCATATTTCGAAATGTATGCCCTCGTTAGGCTTTTTTAGTAGATTTACTCTTCGTTTTGGCTTCGTATGCGCTATCATCCTCTTTCTTTGGTTCGCGCCATTTTTCTCATTTGTGATGGGTTTCTGCTGTATTGGGAGCTTTGTTTCCAAAAGATCCTAATACTGATTGGTGACGATGACGCGTAGATTAATAAAGGTAGCGGTTATGTGGTCTATTTCATCTGTAAAAGTAAATTCGAAACGCACAACATGTTATTACGTCTGTGATGGTCTGCCATTGGGTGAGGTAAGGGGAAAAACAGGGGGCAGTTTTCGCTTGATGATCAATGGTCTGGGTTTTATCGACATTAATGATATAGGGCATCAACCTCATGGTGAACATTACTGGGCTCTCGATTTGAATGGACAGCGTTATTGGTACGATGGTCAAGGAAATATTGAATTTGTGATTGAAAGCGATGGTTCATTTCTGGCAACTGGTCACGGGAATTGTATCTCAGGACAGCTACAAGCACTGCCTGCTGTGACTCCCGAAGTTGTGGCCTTATTTAATGAAATGATGGATAAAAAAATAGTGCCTTACCAGAACCCTCCATCAGGCACGACTAAATCAATTGAAGAATTAGAGGTGCTAGGTAAACAAAATTACCCAGGCGATCCCAATGGCTTTGATTTTGCCATGTGCTTATATGATTGGACCAGCCCAGATTTTATTCGCACAGATGCGTTTAACCAATTGGCGTATAGCGCAATAAAAGATCTCCCTTTAGATATCGCTACATTGGCAGAAACGATATGGGCGTGTGATTATCCTAGTTGCACAGCAAAAGACGCTGATTTTATGAATATGTTTTTGATGAAACCAGCAAAGTCCGAAGAAGATGTTCGTAAGCAACTTGAACCTGTCGCCACACAAGTTCAAAAATATGCCATTGCCGAGACCATACTTCATATTAATGCACTCCTTAAATTACCTAAAGTGTCATCAAAAGATTACCCACTTTTGTATCGAGGAGGTATGGCAATATCGGGTAATACCTTAAAAGACTTTGCACCTTCACTGCGTGAGTATCCGGGGAATGCAGGACCGACTACAGAACCACTTGTTTATCCATTTGAAGATGCCTTAGATAACATGTTGAAACCGGGCTCTATTATTACACTCAAAACCCCATGGAGTTTTTCAAATGACTTGGATGGTGCGAAAGTTTGGCAACGAGGGGTGCTTGTTACCTGCAAGCCTCCAGAAGGATATGATGAGTGGCCAGGTGGAGCAGATATCACCGCTTTTTCGTTGAATCCCGATACATTTGAAGTGAATTTTCCACCGAATACACGGTTTAAAATTGAATCTTATGAGTGGATTACTATTGAAGGTAAGCCCGTTTGTCATTTCACTATGCAAATGCTCGGTTATTATGGTGGGTAGCGTTTTGAGGTGTGTGTCCTTGTGAGCTTTCTTGTGAGCTTTTTGTTTGTCATTTCACTATGAAGATGCTCAACTATTGTGCTGGGTAGCGTTTTGATATACGTGTCTTCGTCATTTACGTGCCTCCATAAATGACACAATCAAACCCCGTGCTGGTGCATCGCGACAACGCACCGTATAATCGCAGGTTCATCAAAGACAAGGTAATGAAATGAATATTTGTGGTGTTGAAATTAGTGGTAATGACGCGATTGTAAGCCTGCTATCACTGTCCGATGGGGTATTTACGATTCCCGATTGCCGAGTGGCTAAGGTATCCATAGGCGATGCAAACGACACTCAAAAAATGAAAGACTTTCAGTTTTCGTTCGCTAAATTGATGCAAGATTACAAGATTGATCGTGTGGTGATCCGCCAACGCCAAGCAAAAGGTAAATTCGCTGGTGGTGCGGTCGGTTTTAAATTGGAAGCGGCAATCCAATTGATCGAGGCACTTTCGGTCGATGTCATTGCGGCTAGCGAAATTAAAGAGCGTTTGAAACGAAACCCACTTGCGGTACCGTTTAAAGAAACCGGTTTAAAGCAATATCAAGAGCCCGCGTTTCTTGTTGCCTATGCATGCATAATGCATTCAAACGAGTGATCGTTACTGCTGCCTGAAGTTAAAAAAAATTAACGTAAACTAGCGAGGACACACACCTCTAATTTCAAGGCGTATGTCCTCGTTAGTGTTATAACAGTAACCACTATGCTTAGCTAACTCAGCCTACGATATGAAAACAATGCGACGCTAGCCCATACCATCGCTCGAAAAATAAGAGCAAGAACGGTGCGAAGTTCGTATTCTTCTCCATTCATAATGTGCAATCCCAATAGCCCCAAAATTAAAACAGTTAGAATGGCAATACTAACTGATATCCATACCGCCCAACGTTGACGAAACCCTACCCCTAAGCCTGCTATAACATAAGCAAATCCTGCCAAAAAATTAAACCAAACGACAAACGGAACATAGTGACCAGCTGCTTGGGCCTTCTCTTCAATAAATAAGACGGAACCACCAGAGATGACAGTAAGAACACCAAACGCAGTGGCAACAATCGCAACGCCAAAAATTCCTATCGTATGTTCAGATTTCATAATGGCATCCTCTATGGGTTTATAATCAAGTGAATACTTCACGACTAGACAATTACCGAGCCTAAATGGTCTGGTAGAGGTGATGTCACACTGATACTTTTCAAGTATAAAGTACAGACTGAAACGATGTTGTGTGCTGGATAAGGGTTTATCAGAATGATCATATTCGCATTAAACCCTGTCCAGATATATTGACTCAGTTAAGTTGTAAAGTGGGCATTTTAATCAATCATTATGATAATCTTTAAGATGACAAATTTGTCATATTTGTTGCGAGTACGACGCATCAAGTGAGATACTTTCATCAATTGCCTCGGGGTCAACTCAATGAAAATATTGCTTGTCGAAGACGAACAAAAAATTGCAGATTTTATCTGCGAAGGCTTGCGTGCAAAAAAAATCAGCGTTACCCATTGCGCGGATGGCAATCAAGGCTACGAGATGGCAAGAAAAAACGCTCACGATGCCATCATACTTGACATCATGCTTCCGGGCCGTGATGGATTGGATATTCTCCGTTCTCTTCGTCAAGCAGGTATTGATACTCCTGTCATTCTTCTAACTGCACGTAACGAGTTGGGCGATCGGGTTCAGGGTTTAGAGATGGGCGCTGATGATTACTTAGCAAAACCTTTCTATGTGGAAGAATTGAGTGCTCGACTCCATGCGCTACTTAGACGGCATGACGGCACACCACAACATGTGGTTGAGGTTGGCTCGCTGCGACTTGATTGCATGAATCGAAGTGTCAGTTGTCACGGTCAATCTGTTGAACTTACTAGTCGGGAATTTAGCCTACTAGAGCATCTGATGCGTTCACCGAATATGGTATTAACACGGGGACAACTATTGGAGCATGTTTGGGGGTATGATTTTGACCCCTGTACCAATGTTGTGGATGTGTGTATTAAACGGATTCGCCGTAAGCTTGTTTCATTGGAAAGTGCGGGGAGAATGGTTGGTGCCATTGAGTCGGTGCGCGGTACTGGTTACCGTCTGAGTTCTCGCTGAGGTTATAGAATGTATTTCCGTACTCGCATTTTTTCCATGTCCATACTCATAGTGAGCGCTGTTCTTGCTGTTGTAATCACGTTAAGTTGGACGCGTATTATGAAGGTAGAACTTGACCATCTTGATTCTAGGCTTTGTATGGAAGCAAAGCGCTTAATGCCAAAATTAAATGCACGTAATACTCAGCCCAATTTAAATGTCTCAAATGATACGGAACTTTCAGGTAGAAAACTTATTGATGATTTAGTGGATAAGTTGCGAATTAACTCACCTAGCCAGTTGATGATATTCGTTGAATCCGATGAGAATAGTGTCTTGACGATGTCTGAAGGTGCAGACGTACAACATATATTCAGTACATTAAACTTGGTTAGCAAAGACCAATTAGAATCTACAAAGAACAACCGAACCAACACATTTTGTCAGTTCGTCTTCTTTGAACATCAGCAAAATCAATGGCGAGCTAGCTTTTTCCAACTACTAGGCACACAAAGCTTCATTGCTGTTGACGTTGCCGCCACGAGCAATGAGTTAAAAAGCACATTGAGATCTGCACTTATCGTGGTGATTCCTTTCTCTCTGTTGCTTAGTATTCTTGGAGCATGGTTCATCGCTACTACTACCATTCGGCCTATTAATCGCCTGCATAAGTCGATGGATACGGTGACACAAAAAGATCTTAGCCATCGACTACCTAAGCATAATGAAGACAAAGAGTTTAAAGTGCTCATCGATACGTACAATACAATGTTGAATCGATTGGAAAAAAGTTTTCAACAGACCTCTCGCTTTACCGCGGATGCTGCCCACGAGCTCAAAACACCACTCACTGTTTTAAGAGGGAAGCTTGAGCAGGCGGTTATCTGTGAGAATGCATCGTTACTGGATCTTAATGCGATTCTTGATGAAGTAGGGCATTTATCAGCCATCACTCGTAAATTGTTACTTCTTTCACAGGCAGATTCCGGTTCCATGGCGCTTCATCTTGAACCAATTAACATGACTGATTTATTAGATGAACTGACTACTGATATGGAGTCGTTGTCGAATGAGTTGGTGCTTCATTGTTCGATTGAACGAGAGCTAATACTAAAAGGTGATAGCGTTCTGCTAAGGCAGCTTTTAAATAATCTGCTTGTTAACGTGATGCGCTATAGCCTTCACGAGAAAGGCGTAACTATTCAAGCCAACCAAAACGAGTCAACTATTGAGGTGCTTGTTAGTAATTTTTGTCTTCCGATTTCGGATGAAGTCAGAAATCAATTGTTTGAGCGCTTCTATCGCGGAGAACCAGAACATACGCAAGGCATATCCGGTAGTGGTCTAGGTTTAGGTTTGGCTCGAGAAATTGCCCGTGCACACGGCGGTGACCTAATTCTTGAACCAAGTGAGAATGATATTGTTGCTATGCGATTATTGTTACCACTCGTTTAATGACAGCATTGTCATCCATCTCCGACGCCTAATCGATAGACTTAAGGTAACTCAATAAACCGTTACCTTAATCGTTTGGAGATTAGGCCATGATTACAAAAATTACTGTTCCCCTTATAACCTTGATGCTGCTTGTGTCTGCGGCAACTAAAGCGAATGAATCTCTCGAACTTGTCAGTACTGCGTTTTCAGATGGAGAGTCACTACCTGTTCAATTTACCTGTGAAGGTGTAGGTATTTCCCCACCATTAAACTGGAGTGGGGTACCGGATGGAACACAGACTTTAGTTGTGATTATGGATCATATGCCAGATCACATGTCAGATGTGAAACCAAAGCCTAACAATGATAGCAAAGAAGAAAATACGCCCCCTCCAGAGCCTAAGTTAAGAAAGCCAGAAGAGCTGCGTTGGTATTGGAGTATGTACAATATACCGGCACAGGTTTCTGGTATTGAAACTGGACAATCAGCGGGTACGCTTGGTAGCAATATCGTGAATAATAAGAATGAATATTCGCCACCATGCTCTAAAGGCCCCGGTCAAAAAAACTACACTTTTCATCTCTATGCACTTTCAAAGTCTTTAGATACGGTCCAATCAGGCCGTATTTCAGAATCTATTCTGCGAAAAAACATGAGTGGCTTTGTACTGGAATCTGACTCCCTGACCGTTAGATTTGAACGGAGTTGCCAAACGCCACCAAAACCTCATCAGAAACACAATAACCATCAAGAAGAAAAAAGAGATCCGCCTTCAACATTGCGACCATGTGGGCAAACCAAGGGTGAGCTCATTCCTGTATTTATCGAAGAGAAGTAATGAAGAGATCTATATGAAGAAAAATATTAAAAACACGTTGGTATTACTCCTTCTCATCGGTGGTATCGCAGCAGGTGTCGGGTACAAATACACCATGGCGCAGCAAGTTCAGTCTGTATTTGCTACCGATTTTGTCAAGCGTGGCGATATTGAAAGCGTGGTGCTGACGAACGGTGTGTTATATCCATCGAAATTGGTCAGTGTCGGTGCTCAGGTTTCGGGTTTGATAGGGAAAATTGATGTTCAGTTAGGTGATGAGATAAAGCAAGGTGATTTGATTGCTCAAATTGATAACCTGACACAGCAAAACGCACTAAAAGATGCAGAAGCTTCGCTTAAGAGTATCAATGCTCAATTTGGAGCAAAGCAAGCGCAAATTAAAGTTGCGATGTCTGAATTCAGTCGTAAGAAAAAAATGTTGGTGGATGGGGCTACCTCTCAATCGGAATATGACACAGCAGAATCAATACTTGCCGTTTATCGGGCTGATCTGGATCAGTTAAACGCCGAAAAAGAGAAGTCGGTCATTAGTGTGGATAGCGCGAGACTTGATCTAGGTTACACAACCATTACATCGCCTATTGATGGCACCGTGATATATGTTTCTGTCGAAGAAGGGCAGACCGTAAATAATAACCAAGGTACACCGAGTATTATTGAACTGGCGCAATTAGGAGTGATGACCATCAAGGCACAGGTTTCTGAAGCAGACATCATCAATGTTGGTGCAGGACAAGAAGTCTATTTCACAATTTTAGGGGCAACAGGGAAGAAGTACCGAGGTGTCTTGCGTGCCATAGAACCCGGCCCAACATTGCTGAGTGGTGACGATAGTGCTCTGATGATTGGTGATGATGAAGCTATCTATTACAACGCGCTATTTGATGTAGAGAATCCGGAAAACTTGTTGCGTTTCGGTATGACTGCGCAGGTATCTATTGTGCTTGAAAGTGCGACAGACGTATTACTTGTTCCGTCACAGATATTAATTGAAAAGCCCGGCCCGAGTCCTTCTTATCAAGTCCCAGTGAAAAAACACGACCAAGTTGAGTATCGCGATGTAGAAGTTGGTATCAACAATAAAATCTACGCTCAAATACTTTCAGGTCTCAACGAAGGTGAAGAGATCGTTATCGGTGAGTCGTCTGGTAGTGACGAGGCTGTTTCTGGTATACCAATGGGTGGTTTGTCGGGAAGAAGTATGGGTGGACAAGGTGAGCCCGGTCGGGGCAAGGGGTTATAACGTATGGTTGAAGCACTGTTAGATATTGTCGGTGTAAGTCGCACTTTTGCTGCCGGGGAGCAGGAACTGACGGTTCTGAAAAATATAAACCTCCAGATTTACCGTGGTGAGATGATCGCCATTATTGGGGCTTCTGGTTCAGGGAAATCGACGTTAATGAATATTCTGGGCTGTCTGGATAAGCCAAATAAAGGGAATTATTTCATTAATGGTCAGGACACATCGATTATGGGTGAAGATGAATTGGCGGCACTGAGACGTGAGCACTTTGGGTTCATCTTTCAGCGTTATCATCTTCTGAGTGATTTGACCGCGCTGGGGAATGTGGAAGTCCCGGCGTTGTATGCAAATGACGGTCAGCAAGTTCGACAAGAGAAAGCGAAAAAACTACTTACTCGCCTTGGATTGAGTGATCGGTTATACCATAAACCAAGTCAACTCAGTGGAGGCCAACAGCAGCGAGTAAGTGTCGCCAGAGCCCTTGTTAATGGTGGTGATGTTATTCTGGCCGATGAGCCGACCGGAGCGTTGGACAGTAGCAGCGGTGAAGAGATGATGAAGCTTCTTCAAGAGTTGCACAACGATGGCCACACCATAATTTTGGTCACGCACGATCCGAATATTGCTAAGTTTGCTGATCGAGTTATTGAGATCAAAGACGGAGAAATTATTGGCGACAAACAAAATCGTAGTACAGCCGTAACTTGTCAGGCGGTGGCAGACTGCAATCATTCTGAAGATAAAAAGCACAAAATAACGCGTGGTATACACTGGTCGCGTTACCTTGAAGCACTTAAGATGGCGTTACTTGGTATGTCCAATCACCGTCTGCGTACGTTTCTTACTATGCTCGGTATCATTATCGGTATCGCTTCAGTGGTGTCAGTGGTCGCTCTGGGTAATGGATCACAGCAATCAATCCTAGATAATATCGCCTCAATGGGGACCAATACCATTGAGATAAAACCAGGAACAGGGCGCGGAGATCGCCGTTCTGGGCGAGTTCGTTCGCTCACCGCTGAGGATGCTAAAGCGCTTAAAACGTTGCCATTTGTAGATAGCGTGACCCCAACCGTCAGGGCTAATGTCGCTATTCGCTATTCCAATGAAACGGTCACAGGTTCGGTTCAGGGGGTTGGCACCGAGTATTTTCGTGTACGGGGGTATTCCTTGGCACAGGGTCAGTATTTTGGTACGGACAGCATCGACACGCTAGAGCAGGTTGCTGTTATTGACGCGAATACTGAGCAAGAGCTTTTCTCTGATAGTGATGCATTAGGTAGCGTTATCTTTCTCGGTCGCCTTCCTGTAAGAATTATTGGCGTGACGGAACCTATTGAAAGTGTGTCTGACAACAGTGATGAGCTGAATATTTGGATACCTTATACCACGGTGTCCGGTCGTATATTTCGACAGAACTATGTCAACGACATCACAGTAAGAGTCGATGAGAATGTTTCTAGTGATGTAGCTGAACAAGGAATTGTTAGCCTACTTACTATGCGTCACAACATGGTTGATTTCTTCACTATTAACACTGATACAGTACGAAAAAGCATAGCGAAAACCTCTGAGACAATGACTCTACTTATTTCTGCCATTGCGTTTATCTCTTTGTTAGTTGGAGGCATTGGCGTTATGAATATCATGTTGGTATCCGTATCAGAGCGAACTCGAGAGATAGGTATACGTATGGCGGTAGGAGCCAGGCAGACGGACATCATGCGTCAGTTTTTGATTGAAGCGGTGCTGGTTTGTTTCTGTGGTGGGGCATTGGGAATAGGGCTTGCCTATCTTATTGGTGTGATTTTCTCATACTCCAATAGCAGCTTTCAGATGATCTATTCGAGTTCGTCTATTATTGCGGCTTTTGTTTGTTCAACGCTAATTGGCATATTATTTGGCTATCTTCCTGCCCGTAATGCGGCAAAACTCAACCCTGTTGATGCACTTTCTAGAGATTAAGGGCGAGGAAAAATGAAATGAAAACTAAAATAAAAATTTCTATCACAACGATGTTATGTGTTATTTCGTTGTTTGGTTGCAGCTCAATGCGTACTGAATATCAACAGCCAGAAATTGACACGCCAGAAAGCTGGCCTCAGGAGCGAGTGTTGGATGCTAATGTTCAGTCATCAGAGCAGGAAAGTGGCACAATTGAACGGCCTGATAGGTGGTGGACGTTGTTTGAAGACTCACAGTTAAATAGCCTTATAGACCAAGTGTTGAAATCAAACAGTGATTTAGAGAAAGCGACGCTTACGTTAAGAAAAGCACGAATGGAGGCCGGGATCAGTGAAAACAACAAGGTACCGACAATCAGTTATTCACAGGATTCATCATATGAATATGATACAGGTTCGGGCACGTCAGATACCAATTTTGATTCAAAATTATCCCTGAGCTATGAGTTGGATCTTTGGGGACGAGTAAATGCGGTTGTTGACGCAGATGAATGGTCTGCGAGAGCAAGCTACGAAGATAGAGAAAATATGGCACAAAATCTGGTGGTGACAACGGCTACGCTTTATTGGAAAGTGGGGTATCTCAACCAGATGCTTGCGCTGACAAAACAGAACATAACAGGTACAGAGCGTGTCGCCACGTTAACAAAATACAAATATAACATTGGCTCTGCCACCCGATTGGAAGTGCTTGAATCGACGCAAACCCTGTTTAACCAGCAGGTGCAGTTGAATCAATTACAACAAGAGTTGTCAGAAACTCTAAACGCGATGTCCACACTACTTAACCAACCCTTGCAAGATACGGGCATAACAATTGAGCAACTATCGGTTCAACCTGTACCTGATATTGAACCGGGAATACCTTCAGATCTTTTGTTACGCAGGCCGGATGTCCAAGCCACCTTGTATGCGCTGAAATCATCCCTTGCGAATAAAGATGCAATAGACGCAAGCTATATGCCGACATTTGAGCTAACCAGTTCATTAAGTACCTCATCTTCAAACTTATTAGAGTTACTGCAAAATCCAGTAGCTAAATTGGGAAGTGGCATTGTTTTGCCCTTTCTTGAATGGCACGAGATGGAGTTAAACAAAAGTATTTCTGAACTCGACTATCAGATGGCAGTTGTTGATTATAGAAGTACAATTTATCAAGCATTTGAAGAGGTAGCTAATCTGCTTACGGCAAAAGAACGCTATTACTATCAGGGCAACATATATAAAGAGAAGTACGTTAACGCTAAGGAAATAGAACGTATTTACGCGAGTAAATACGAAAATGGAGCAAGTGATATCATTGACTGGATTAACGCAATGGAGTCGAGGCGCAGTATTGAATCATCGTTGTTGGAAAATCGATATAACCAGTTTGTGACTCAGGTAAATCTCTACAAGTCACTTGGCGGTGGCGATATTGCCCCAGAGGCTTAACATTGGAGAAAATGCAGTCTCTAACCTTACGCTGGACGATACAGCTGTGACGATTGAAGAGTTCTCTGAAGCTTGCGGTGAAATCTCTTACCGCGCTATCGTCAATGTTGATTGTCACTTCGATGCCCGTGATAACAACATCGACTAAAATCCCGTTGTATTAGAATTTGAAAAGCCAACAGATCTCGGTCTGTTGGCTTTTTGTCATTACGTGTCTCGTCCTGAAATGTGTTATCAGAAACGATATGCGGCCGTTGCACCAACTACCCACTGATTGGCACTGTCTACAATTGGTGAATCGGATATTTTGTCACCAAGATGAGTGTAAGCCGTTGTTTGTGTTAGTTCCCATCTATCATTGATGGGCATAATTAGCTTGTAACCAAGGTTGTAAGAGATATCAGCGTTACCTTTATAGGCCTTACGTGTTTGAGTCGCTTCTTTATTTTTTACACCGAAGTAGTAATCTACGTAATCTTCACTCTGGTATGTCAAACCTGCAAATGGAACCAAATCCATACGTCCAACACTCATTGGAAGGAAATATGTCACACCAGCCAAGTAACCATCGTATGTGTCTGTCACGTCTTGTTGGAAGTACGTAGAAATAGTACCTTGAGATAGCGCAAAGTCAGCATTGATACCGAGATCCAAACTGGCTTTACGTTTGTCCATTCCTTTTAAAAAATTTGATGTATCTTGGTCGTATGCCAGACCGGATGACCCTATGTAGCCACTCATGTTGAACATGTCACCAGTGTTACCAAGGAAACGGTAGTTAATGCTTTGCAGTGTCGCATTGAAGTCCTCACCCTGATAACCAAAATTGCCCAGTAGGGTAGCGTTGTGTTTTTGATCCTTAAACAAATCACTTGCACCCGCGGCTCCTAACTCAGCAATCCAGCTGTTCTCTTTGGTATAGATGTTACCGTTTCGAATGTATGTATCACCTGCCGCATGTACTGCAGTAGCGGCAACAAGAGTAGAGATAAGAATGGTCAGTTGTTTCATCATATTGTCCTTGTGTTAACTTGTTATGAACACTGTACAGAATAAGTTAACCTGACAATATATTGACCTTGTCAATCATTTGTCATTGTTTGTCAGACTCATCGGACAAACGATCGAGCCGCAGAGTAAATTTCGCACCACCCAATATACTGGCTCCAACTTCCACCTGACCACCATGTCGTTCAGTGATAAGTTTAACAATTGCCAAACCTAAACCGAATCCCGTGTTGGCTTTGTTTCGAGACGGGTCAGCACTATAGAAAGGGTCGAAAATGAAGTTCCAGTGATCGCTAGGAATCCCCGGACCGTCGTCTTCGACAATAAATACCACTTCATCATTTTCCATTGTCGCGGACAGTAGAATGTTCTGTTCTGCATACCGCAGGGCATTAGAGAGCAAATTATTGATGGCACGTTTGAGTAAGGCGCCATCGGCTTCGACGAAAAGACCTTCAGTGATGCAAAGATCCACTATCACTGTTTTATTTTTCGGTAATTTGTTTACTAAACCTTTGAGGTAAGGGGTGCATTCAAGTCTTTCTATGCTCAATACAGAATCTGGACGCTCAACTTTGGCGAAGTAAAGCAGGTCATCGACCATCTGCTCCATCTCTTCGGTATCTTCGATAATACTGGTGATTTTCTCGTGCTGTTGTTGAGTTAAGTTCTCGTCCTGTAACATCTCGGCTTGCCATTGAATCCTGAAAATTGGTGTTCTTAAATCATGTGCGACCGAATTAGTCAGTGACCGGTTGCTCGTAATTAGGTAAGAAATTTTGTTCGCCATGTAATTAAAACTCTCGTTGAGCGAACCCACTCTATGTCTACTGCCTGTCGGTGCTCTGAAGTTAAAATCACCTTGGGCAAATTTCATGGTGGCCAGTTCAAGTGAGTTTATTTTTCGGCTGAGAAACCAGATAAGACCGGATGTGTAAATAAAGAAACCGCCTAAGATAAAGCCTAGAAGAATGACTTCATCAAACTCGATCGCTTTACGAAGGTATGAATCGGCATCGGGTTGAATTCGATAGATGGTGTCGAGAGACGAGAGCATAAACCAAAAATCTCGCTCATCATCGTAAAAAGTAAACGGATGCGCTCGGTCATTATTGAAGTAGTTTTTTACTTCATCAGGAACGTCTGAACGAGGGAATACGGTGAGAGTTTTAGTAGTATTGCCGACAAAATCGTTTAGGACAGTGAGGACTTGTTCTTGTCCCTGACTATCGGACATGGTCATTAACATGTCTCGAAATGCAGCGCCTTCCAGATCTTCTAGTACATACTCATTGTCGGTATTGAGTTGATTTACTATGGTGTCATACGCTATTAAACTCGCGAAGAACAGCACCAATAAACCGAAAAATGCCTCTATATAGAACCGGCGCATACATCATCATCCTCACGTTTTCTTTTAACTATCTGGTACGAACAAATACCCTTTGCCTCTCACTGTGATGATGCGCTTTGGTGTAGAAGAGTTATCGCCAAGTTTCTTTCGCAGGCTAACTATTTTGTTATCTATAGTACGGTCTAGGCCATCGTACTCTATACCTCTTAATGCCTGTGTTAGCACCTCCCGTGACAACACTTCATCAGGTGAACTCGCCAGTATCCACAATAGATCGAAATCACTGTCAGGCATGATGACTTGAACGCCATTGAGAGAGCAAATTTTACGAGCTTGATTCAGGCTTAACTGGCCATGAGCTAGCGTATTCGTCGACTTCGAAGCCACTTTGGCGGCTTGTTCAACTGTCGAGTTACGCCTAAGCAACATACGAATACGTGCTAACAAGACTCTTGGTTTAATGGGTTTACTTACAAAGTCGTCGGCGCCAATCTCAAGAGCGGCTACATGGTCAAAATCGTCATCACTTGCCGTCAACATTAAAACTTTACCCGAATACTTAGCTCGGATCTGTCTACAAATTGTCAGACCGTCCATACCTGGTAACATTAGATCAAGCAAAAGGATATCGGGTTGTTGTTCGACAATGGCATCAATTGCGTTTATACCATCTTCAAATGCGGTCACTTCGAAATCTTGTTTAACGAAATACTCTTCCAACATTGATCGAAGCTTTGGGTCATCTTCGATTATAAATAAGGAATGCAAAGGGGTCATCAAGATATTTAACCAGAGTTCTGAGTTTGAAATGAAGTAATAGTAGCGCAAAGCCATGTAAAATACTTTATCTCTAATAAACGATTTTATATGGATGCTTGAAAACCAAAACAAGTACGAAGATAGAGATAGCCACGAGGGGTATTTTAAAACAGAACTTGATTTAATCGTTGATGTTGTTAAGCGAGATAAAATTATTATGCTGAACTCAAGTCATCATCTAAATATCGGAGATTGGCTTACAGGTAATTAATATTGCAACTATACTCCTATAAATTTCATCAAAAATGCGAAATATGGATATCAAATCTCGTGTAATCATCCTTGGACTCACTGCTATTCTTGGTATTTCAATTAGTTTCTCCAGTTCCGTTAGAGAGCGAGCAAATGTATCCCCGTGTTAGCGCATCTTGATTCTCTAATTGAAAAAATAATACATAGACTGAAAGTTTTATCTCAGTTGTCGTGTCTTCTGCTAAACAATAAATGAATTATCAATCTATCGACGCTCAACACAACGTCGGTTTTCGAATCAGGAGTCTTCAAATGAAGAAGTTTTTTGCCCTATTAATCATGCTTGTAAGTTTCCCTTCATTCGCCGCTGACGAGATCTACACGGGAACGTTCAGCAATAAAGCAGTGAGTGGTTATGACACCGTTGCATATTTTACGGAAGGCCAACCGGTTAAAGGCGATAGCCAATGGCAAGTAGAGTACAAAGGTGCTGACTGGTATTTTTCTTCAGAAGAGAATCTAAGCAGGTTTAAAGCAGACCCAGAAAGCTACGCCCCACAATATGGTGGTTACTGTGCATGGGCGATTTCTGCCAAAAACGATTTTGCTTCCGCCGAGCCGGATTTATGGGCAATTGTCGATGGTAAGCTTTATCTAAATTACGATGCTGGCGTGAAGAAGCGTTGGGACGAAGACCGTGCAGGTCATATATCGACGGCTGACCAAAACTGGCCAAATCTAATTAAATAGCAAGGAATCCATCTAATGAAGTTTGCTCCGTTAAAGCATATTCCATCAGTATTTATCGTATTTGTATTTGTTCAGTCATTGTTCTTTAAGTTTTCGGGTTCTTACGAGACTGAGCATATTTTTGGCACGCTAGGTGAGTGGTCGGGTATTGAGTGGTTTGGCGTATACGGTGGCTACCTAATTGGTTTTGCTGAGCTGATTGCGGCAACTCTTCTGCTTACTCGTTTACACGGTTTTGGTGCTGCAATGAGTGTGGGTATCATGACTGGCGCGATTGTTTTCCACTTATTCACACCGTTAGGTGTCGTAATGCCAGAATTTAACGCGATGGGTGACGTGGTTGGCAATGACGGTGGTTTATTGTTTGGTATGGCGTGCATTGTGTGGAGCTGTGGCATGTTGCTATTTATCCGTGATGTGAAAACAGAAGGCACATTAACGAATAGTCTTCTCACCAAAAAAGCTTAGTGTAGTTAGTTTACTTATAGAGGTTAATATGGGATTTCAAAAGTTAGTTGAGTATCGCGAGGTACTGACCTTAGAGCTCAATAAAATTGCTCAGCAATATCACTTGCATTCATTGTTGGTCATGGAGTCGACGCCAGAGACAATGGTCGTGTTTGCGGCTAACGAACAACCTATTTATAGCGCGGGTGATGCAGGACCTAAAAGCAACCAAAAAGGCTGTCATGAACTGTATTGTGAACGTGTCGTTGATACGGAAAAACCGCTATTAGTCTCAGATGCCTCTCAAGATGAAGGGTGGAAAGGTAACGCAGACTTAGTTGAATTTGGATTAGGTGTTTATTACGGTGTTCCAATTATGCATAAAGGCAAAGCAGTTGGAACCGTGTGTGCATTGAATGACAAACCCTTCGACTTTATGCAAGGTGAACCCAATGTCATTACTCGATTGAACGATGTGAAGTTAGATGTAGAAAAACACCTATAAATAGCAGTTCTGTTTCATAAAACCGTTATGTATAAAGCAAGTAACTAACGAGTAACTAACAAGGACACACACCTCGGACTGAACAACCGTTAGCTTGCTTCAGCAATGTATTTTCTTAGATGAAGGGAATACATTGCTGATCTAAAAATTCCCTTACACTAAATGAAATTGACTTTGCATACCTTTCTCACGTAGCGGGATAATGGCTTGGTATGCAGCGCTGTTATACCAGTTTTGTGCACTTTCTTTGTCTGGAAACTGGATGATGGCTTTCATTGGGTGAATAGCTTCACCATGTAACACTTCCACTTCACCTTTGGCAATAAATTGACCATTAAAAGGCTTCAATGTTTCTGCCGCTTGCGCGCTGTATTCTGAGATCTGTTTTTTATCTATTGGTGTCAGGTCGACTATAACTAAACTTTTCATTTGCACTATGGCCTTGTTTGATTGAGTTGACACAGCTTAAGAGTTTAGCGAATATTAAACAATAACCTCAAAATGAACGTGTTGTTTAATTATATGAACAGTGTGAAGTTGGCTCCTTTACTCTTGATTTTCGTCGAAGTGGCAAACCGACGCTCTTTTACAGCGGCAGCTAAAAAGTTAGGTTTAAGTAAGTCAGCCGTTAGTCAGCAAATAAAGCGCTTAGAGGAATCGACGGGGCAGCAGTTATTGATACGTAATACTCGCGGCGTTGTACTGACTGCAGTAGGGGAGACGTTACTGGCACGCAGTGAATTATTGAGTGAACAACTGAGTATGACGCTAACTGAGCTCGATAGTGCAAAAGTCCAACCTAGCGGTAGCTTCAAAGTTTCCATTCCTCCTTTTTTTGAAAAAAGTTTTATCATTCCTGTACTGAGACAATTGAGCTTGGAGTTTCCCAAAATAAAACCAGAAGTGGTTGTGACAGGAAAATGGCAGGACTTGATAGAGCACAATTTAGACGCAGCGATTTTTGGTGGTGACATACCCGACTGTAACTATCGCGCATTATCAATAGGGAAAGTATCAGAAATATTTTGTGCATCACCTCGATACATTAAACAATATGGAGATATAAAGAACATAGAACAATTAAGTGAACACAAATTTATAGCGACTCCTTGGCAGCACGACAAGTTGCAGTTATTTAATCATAAACACGTGAATAAATTATTTATAAATGTCGAACATAGTGCGAAAGCAAACACGCTAACAACCGTACTGGAGATGGTGTTGAATGATATGGGTGTCGCATTATTTCCTGAATTCTTAATTCAACCAGCGCTTTCTGACGAACGGATTATTAGAGTATTACCTGAGATTCAAGGAAGAGCCTGGCACTTTTATTTTTTACATCAGTATAGAAATGAAAAACCAATACATGTCAGTCGCTTCTACCAATTATTTAAGTACTATTTTAGTAAATCCAGTATATAAAAGGGAACGAACGAGCAGAAGATCAAACGAAGACATACACCTCAGATTTCAAGATGTATCTCCTTGTTAGCTTTTGTCACAAAACACCTCTGTTTTAAAACTTTCATTCTATTGATGCTAAATCGTCCATGATGAATGGTGAATATGTGTGATGTACGTCACATGTAAATAGTGAATAATAGCGTCATCGAGTGAAAGGGGAGTTACCCCAACAAGTAGTCACTCATTTTTAACAGACACTTTAAGGGTAAATAAGATGAAAAAATTAACTGTTCTAGCCGCAACTCTCCTAATCAGCGCAACGTCATTTGCAGGTACTCAAACGGTATATAGCGAAGCAAACCTGTCAACAGCCAGTTTCGCTTCTAAAGCGGCCGCGTATGAAGCTGGGTTTGATTATGTTGATGCATTGGAAACGGCGAACCATTCTGAATTACGTTTCAAATTGGCACCCATCGGAGAAAATACAGTCTCTAACCTTACGCTGGACGACACAGCTGTGACGATTGAAGAGTTCTCTGAAGCTCGCGGTGAAATCTCTTACCGCGCTATCGTCAATGTTGATTATCATTTCGACGCCCGCGATAACAATAACGACTAATATCATGTAGTTTTAGAATTTGAAAAGCCAACAGGTCTCGGTCTGTTGGCTTTTTTGTCACTATAGATTTCAATGTAATACAATTTTTGAGGTTTGAGTCCTCGTCAGTTTCTCCATTTATGAACTTCTCTCTCTAGAGTGTTCATGCTCGAATTTTCCAAAATTATTTTAGTTGACGTTATACTTTAAAGACGTCTAGTTCTCGTTTTTGAGTTTCTGCAAGCTGAGATAACTCAGCCGATGCTTGCAACGTGTTATTCACGCCTTCAACATTCTCATTAACCAAATCATAAGCTTTAGTTGTGATCTCGGAAATTTCTTCTGTTACTTTGAATTGCTCTTGTGATGAAGTGGCTACTAAGGTGTTAATTTCAGATATCGATTCAACGGCATTAAATATATCTTCAAATGACGCTTTTACATTGTCAGCAAGCTGAACCGATTGTTCAATTAGTTCAACATTATGCACCATGTTATTTTGAGCTTTTTCCGATTGCTTTTGCAGTTTCTCAATAATTTCTTGAATGCTGACCGTTGACTCTTGTGTTTTGGACGCCAGACTACGTACTTCATCTGCAACGACTGCAAAGCCTCTACCATGTTCACCTGCACGAGCTGCTTCGATGGCAGCGTTCAGTGCAAGTAAGTTGGTTTGCTCTGAAATAGAGTTAATCACTTCGGTAACAGAACCGATTTCGATGGCAAACTGGCGTAACTCATTGACTATGTTGGCACTCTCGTTTACTGAAGTATTGATGGTGTCTGTCAATCCGATGTTTTTCTCTAAAGTAAGTTTGCCATTATTGACACTTTGTCTTGCGCCTTTTGCTTCTTCTTCTGCCATGAGGGCTCTATCGCTCACTTCTTGTGAAGTAGAGGAAAGCTCATTAATAGCGGTTGATATTTGTTCCATTTTACCCAATTCTTCTTGAGCGTTGGATTTGGTTTCATTCATAATAGCGTTCAATTCAGTGGAAGCCGAAGAGACACTTTCCGAAATACCATGAGTATTCTTTATTAATTCTGACAATTGATTAGAAAGCTTGATAAGTGAAAGGTAAATTCCGGTTTCTTTGCCTGATGATGTAATGGATTGAGAAAAATCCCCTTCTGCCATTTTTTCCATCAGCGAGGCAATTTCATTTGGCGCGCCCCCTACAGGCTTCAGAACAAGCTTTTCAACCGTAAGCATTAAAATACCAAGTGCTAATAATAAGCTTACCGTACCGACAATAGCTGAAGTAAGTAGCTGATTGTCTGCGCCTTTTTCAATCTCAGCATCTTTAATGAAAGTGACGAACTTCCATCCAGTTATATCTAACTTGGTCCAGAATGCGGTAAAGTCTGTTTCCTCACGATTAACCAAAGCACTGTAATGTAGTTCTGGGCGACTCACGCTGAAACCTTTGTACAATGGACGCTCTTTGTAGATGTTCTTCCCACGCATTTCTGTATAAATAGAAGGTGAAACTAAGATAGTGCCATCTTCTGTATATAAGAAAATATCTTGACGATTCGCTACAGACTCAAGCAAAGAATCAAGATATACGGTAGTGATAACGGCAACAGAACCATCTATTTTGTATGCCATCGCGACAATTTCTTTATTAGTGACTGCTGACACAAATGGTGCAGAAAAGAAAAATTGTTTACCTTCGTTAAATACGGCTTTGTAATATGAACGTCCTAAGTCTTTAACGTTGAAATCAAGTTTTTTTCCTTCAACGTCGTAAATCCGGCCACCGACATCAATGATATAGGCGCCTTCAATGAGTTTCGCTTGAGTCCTATAGAGCATCTCTAACTGAGTGATGGCTTTATCAGCTAATCCATCATCTTTGATGTCGGACATACTGACTTTAACACCAGAAAGAACATTGCGATAACCGATAATTTTTTGATCTAAACTCGCTTCTACGGTAGCATTTTTCTCTCGTAATACATTTTTATTTAGTGCAATACTCTCGCTTTTAAACGATATAAAACTGATTGCAATCAGGATCACCACAATAATAGCGATTATCGCTCCAATAGTGCCTGATATTCTTACTTTAAATTGATTCATACTCACCACATTTATAAAAAATTACAATAATTTCAACTAACTATTTATCAAAGCCAGTCAAATATGTGTATCAAGTAATCTCAGTACACATCATTTTGCTTAGCTTCTTATAATTTAGAAATAACAAATACTTAATAGCGCTCTTTTTATATAGGCATTAATTTATGTACTTATATCGGCTCAACTTGCTGTTATCTTGAATAAGTAGATATGCTTTTCTATAAAAATGAGATTTATGCCAAAAAAAGACCAAATTCTATCGTATGTTTTAACTAACAACTAGTTAAACATTAGGAATACGCATTAAATACTAATCGCGAAATCTGTTCGCTAAATTGGGAAGAAAATTCAGTTTGTAGGCTTGAGCTAGACTATACAATTGAAGCATTACCTGAAGCTCGCGGTGCAATATCTTACCGCGCTATCGTGAATGTTGACTATCATTTCGACGCTCGCGATAACAATAATATTTAATATCATGCAGTTTTAGAATTCGATAAGCCAACAGGTCTCGATCTGTTGGTTCAGTAAATAAGCCAAAGTGAAAAGGTAGCAGTTCTGAGTGTCATCATTTTGAGTCAAATGCTAGACTGTCTGTCTATTTTATTTAGTGTTTAAAAGGTAGTGTGATGAACCCAATTCTTGCAATGTTGAAAGAGAATAATATTAGCGACGAACAGATCCGTGAGCTTTTTGAAGTGCTGACACAGAATCCTCTTGCGGCAATGGCATCAATCGGTCAACTGGGTTTACCTCAAGATAAGCTTCAGCTTTTAATGGGACAGGTGATGCAAAACCCCGCTTTGATTAAAGAAGCAGTCAATGAGTTAGGGTTAGATTTTTCAAAAGTAGAAGCAGCGAAAGAACAACTTCAGAAGTAAATCTACCTGCGAATCTTGAAAGGTCGTTTAGAGAGGTCAAGTTGAACTCCTTTGACGACCTTTTTTGATCTTAAGGACGAATGCGCTTTACTCTCCGGAGTTTTCATTTACGAAATCATCTGAATGGAAAGGTGAAAGGACGTTCACCCAAAAACGTTTAGAACCGTGACAGTTGGCATAGTGTGATTCTCCTAAATAAGCATGTCTTATATATTATTAACCAGCCTTAACTTTTCAATCTGTCATAATTGTGTTTAGTTCTATACAGACATTTATCTACTTATAATAATTAAAGGAAATTAACATGACTCCAGCACCAATTAAAGCGCTTATTTCGTTTGATGATTTTGCGAAACTTGATATACGAGTTGGCAGAATCACTCGAGTATCTGAGATAGAAAAATCAGATAAGTTAATGAAATTATTGGTCGATTTTGGTGATCACGAGCGCTCAATTCTTGCTGGTATTAAACAAGAACGGGAGAACCCGAGAGAAATTGAAGGCAAACAGGCGTTATTTGTCGTCAATCTCCCAGAGCGAAAAATGGCGGGAGAAATATCGCAAGGAATGCTTTTTGACATTGGGTATGAAGACAAATTAACCCCTTGTCTAGCCATGCCAGAAGCAGATGTGCCTAATGGAAGTCGTGCAGGGTAGTTTTTAGTAGATAACTGAGGGGGAATACACTTGAGTTTTTAAGGTGTATGCCCCCGTTATGGCGCCATTAAAATTCAAACTTTAAGGTTAATTGGTGCGTCTTTAGTGCTTTGTAATATATCGATAATTTCTTTTGGTAGAGCGCTAATACCACTACCGATTTCCAGTGCTTGTTCTTTACTCATTATCTGAGAGGTGATTTGTGAAAACTGGTTTTCGGTCACCTCTCCTAAACGCATGATATCTAACCCAGCTTCCGTTGGAATATACCCTTTGTCATTGTTGGTTGATAAAAAAGATTACTTTGAGGTGACCTTTGCTACCTTACGCAACGTGGCAGAACCTGACATGATGAAAAATGATGCCAGAAAAAAATACAAAGACTTTTTGTCGGGATCATTCATTCAAAGCGGTGTTACTGAACTTCAAAATGGAGTCGCGACATTGGAAGATGGCTCATCAATTGAGTTTAAAAACGCCATTATTGCTTCAGGAACTCGCTATCCAACCATGCCTCTGGCCAAGTCAAACACGGCATTGGATTTAGAAGCGCGAAATGGTGAAATGCGTAGATACCATGGCGAGCTAAAATCTGCTGATAAAGTACTTATTGTCGGAGGTGGTGTGGTTGGTGTTGAATTAGCTGGCGAAATTGCTTACACGTTTCCTGAAAAGAAAACAGTGTTGGCCCATAACACAGATGCGTTATTAGACGGCTTTAAAGAGAAAACACGCAGAATTACATTAGAGCAGTTGAAAAACCTTGGTGTTGAGGTTGAATTCAATACCAACTACCGAAATGTCGATGGAGAATATGTAGATAAAAACACTGGAAAAATCAGCAATGCAGATTTTGTTTTTTTGGCTGTAGGTACATTGCCGAACAGTGATTTCTTACAATCCCATTTGCCTCATATCTTAGACAGTAAAGGGTTCATTAAAGTGAATGCTCAATTGGAAGTTGTGGGACAAAATAATTTATATGCATTAGGTGATGTTGCTGACGTAGGTGAACCCAAGTTGAGTTATCTCGCTCAACAGCAGGGCGAATATGTTGCCAAGTCGATAGTCAGGAAGTTGAAGAATAAGAAGGTAAAAGGATATAAACGCAACCCCTTAACAGCGCTTATTCCTACAAGACAAAAAAGTGGTGTTGCCGAGCTCCCATTCGCTGTGACGACGTTTAAACCGCTCATCAACATGAAGCAAAAAGACCTATTTATTAAGAAAATATTCACTGCTTTTGGCGCGTAAATAACATCATAGTCAATTCGTTAGCTGGGTCTTAAATTAAAGATGGAATTGGAGGACACACGCTTTAGGTTTCAAGGTGTATGCCCTCTCGGTCATTCTCGGTTAGTCTCTTCCCTTCAAATAAGTTAAAGAAAATTAAAGCGACATATACCTCAGTTCGGTGCTTTTACCTAGACGCTAAGTGAAATCAGGTGTCGGGTACCAAACCATGTGAAAATATTGTTAAGGAAAATGGTATAACTGCCGATATTCTAATTACAATTAGCAATAAATGAACGCGGGTTTTTCCGAGTGTCAAATGATTATGAAGTAGGGTGTATATGTTGAATCTCAAACAGCTGGGTCTTAAAAAACTGTTGCTTGTATCCGTAATGCTCCTGGTTGGGCTCTCCGTATCAGGGGTAAGTTTTGTTCTTTATCTCCAAGAAAAAGAGGCGCTAACGGAAAGCGTTATCAACGAAAGTAAAAACTATGTTGAAGCAAAATCTGGAGTTATTGAGACTCTAATTAATGAAAAAGTGGGCGGCATTAATAAGCTAGCGAAACTCTACAAAAACAAAAAGTTTGAGGGCAGCGAGCAAGAGGTAATTGACCAAACATTTTTCTTAGCAAACGCGATGAATTTAAATAGTGCAGTATTGGCTTTTGAATCTGGCGATGCTTATTGGAATCAGATTACGGACAGTTGGCCAAATCACAAATTTGATGGTGATGTGACACAAAGTTCTTGGTATCAAGACGGCAGAAACTCTTCAGGGACAACCGTAACAGAACCATATAGAGATGGTGATGTGTATTGGTTAACGATTATAGAGAAAATCAAAGGTGGAACTATTTCGGTAGATATGAAACTTGATTTTTTGAATGCCTTGGTTAAACAGTCTAATGATATTTCTGGCGCAACTGCGGTTATCCTAAATCACGATACCATGTTTTTGGCTTCGTCATCTTCCGCAATTAAGGCTGGTCAAAAAGGGACTGAATTCGCCTGGTTTAAGGATGCAGCGCTTGACGCAGTAACGAAAGAGAGCTCTGTGATTGAATATGAATTGAATGGGCAAAAGAAAGTGCTGTTTACTCATCGAATTAATGCAGGCGACAAAGATTGGTACTTTGCTGTTGGCCTAGATAAGTCGGTTGCGTTTGCTAAACTTGAAGAATCGAGAAATAAGGCTATCTATGTATCGGTGATTGCAGTCATTCTGAGTTTGATATTAAGTTATCTGCTGATTCAAATGTTGTATAAGCCTATTTTGGTATTAAGAGAAACTATTACGAATCTTGCTAGTGGTGATGCAGACCTAACACAGCGACTAAACGTTGAAACGAACGACGAGCTTGGAGATATTTCTCAGGGTATTAATAAGTTCATCGGAAATTTACAAGATATGATGCTTGAAATTCGGGAAGTAACCACTACGTTGCAATCTAATGTAGGGAGAATGAGGGAGCAATCTGAAACCAATAGTAATATCTTACAGAATCATGTTTCTGAGACTGAGCAGGTCGTTACCGCAATTGAAGAAATGAATGCGACAGCGGATTCAATGGCAAGTGATGCGGCAAATACGGCCAGTCTAACCGAAAAAGCGAATGCGACGAGTGTTGAATCTAAACGAATTGCGACGCTATCTCAGGACACCGTTTCGGGTTTAATCGCGGATGTTGATGTCTCTGCTGATAATGTGCAGAACATGAACAAAGAGACACACAGCATTAATGGTATTTTGAGTGTCATTAGTGAAATTGCAGAGCAAACAAACTTACTGGCTCTGAATGCAGCCATTGAAGCTGCACGAGCGGGTGAACAAGGCCGTGGATTCGCTGTCGTAGCTGATGAAGTCCGAAATTTAGCAAGTAGAACGAAAGACAGCACGCAGGAAGTTGAATCGGCTTTAGACAGCTTGATGAAAGGAACCGATGCAGTTGTGAGTTCAATGGCCAATACCAAATCTCGTTGTCAAGATACTGCTGATGGTGCAGGAGAGGTTGCGGTCAGCCTAGAAACGATGAGCAATTATGTGGATGATATCCATGATCTTAGTACACAAATTGCAACGGCTGCAGAGGAACAAAGCTGTGTCACGCAAGAACTAAGTAAAAACATGACGTCGATTAGCGAGATTGTTAATGAACTAGATAATAACGGTCAACGGTCTTTGAAGGATGCTGAAGATGTCGCTGAAGTGAACAGTCAACTTGTCGCAATAGTTAATCGCTTCAAAATTTAGTATTAGACGATAAACGTAAAGTGTTATTAGCGATATCCTCTTATTGTCGGTAATCGCATCTTAGAACGGCAGCAAAAATAAAAGGGATATTCACCTATGATTTGTGGATGTCCCTTTTCGTTATCCATGTTCCCTCCATTGAGTATTACTAAGCAAAAGCAGATCTGATGCAGAGCCATAGGCGGCCATCAATAAATGACAATCCGAATGCAATCAGCAACATGCCTAGAAAATTAATCAACGCCAATGATTCGTTGAGAAACAATAAGTCAAGTAGAACGGCGGAGACAGGAACGAGCAGTGTTACCAGTAATACGTTTGTTGCTCCCGCCAGTTCAAGTATCTTGAAATAAAGAACATAAGCAATAGCCGTTGAAAAAACGGCTAGCCTTGTAATGGCGGCCCATGTTTTAGTATTGGTACTCAATAGCTCAATTGGACCGTCAACGGTTAAAGCGATAGGTAGCAATATGAGTGTTGAGGCGGTGACTTGTCCTGCTGCCGTTACCACTGGATTTAAACCCGAAGCCAATCCAGACGCAATCTGAGTTTGCCCCCATACAATAAGAACAAATGGGACGACATTGTTTAATAACCCCATCGTCAAAAAAGCACCCCATACTTTTAGGCTTTTTGGTGGACGAAGCCCAATCATCAGTGCGATAGCCCATAGTGTTGCCGCAGCAATACCCATTCTAAGAGTGACGATGGTTATTGGAGGCCGTTCATTCATCGCTATGCCCACGAAGAAAAATGACCCGCCCCATAAGATCGACAGTAAAAGGAGCATGAACCATACTTTCGAATTCATAGCATGATTGATAGAAGATGTCATCGTCGATTCCATTTTGTATTGGTATGTGTTGAATTCATACTCGTTGACCCTGAAGGACGAAAACATCCGAATATTGCGTCATATTCATTTCTCTACTTTATGTGCTATCTAAAATTGTTCGGCAAGAATCAGATAGAAGAGTAAATGAAAGTATGGTGATATGGTTTTGTTATTCGCTATAAAGAGAGTGCAGTCATGGCAATGCCGTCTGAAAACCTGATGAAAAAGGCAATAGAAAGCCGAGATAAGTCCTATGACGGACAGTTTTACTACGGTGTTATTACGACCGGTGTGTTTTGCATGCCCTCATGTCCTACTAAATCTGCTCATCCAGAAAATATAAGGTTCTTACCTGACATCGAATCTGCGATTCAAGCGGGATATCGACCTTGTAAACGTTGCTATCCCGCAGGAAAAAATGCAAAAACAGAAAAGCTTATCGAAGTGGTTCGTTATATTGAAGAGCACATAGAAGATAAAATAACACTGTTGCAATTAGGCGACATAGCGGGCCTTTCTCCGTCTCGATTACAGAGGGTATTTAAGAATGTATTTGGTGTCTCCCCAAAACAGTATCAGGACGCAATTCGAATGCGCATATTCAAGCGCTCGCTAAAAGAGGGAGATAATGTAACCGATGCAATATATTCCTCAGGGTTCGGCTCTATAAGTCGAATATACGGTGAGGCTACTCGCAATATTGGTATGACACCGAAAGCCTATCGCGCGGGTGGTGACGGTGAGGTTATTCACTATGCTTGCCGAAAAACAGCATTCGGACACATGATGATGGCTGCCACAGGTAAGGGAGTCTGCTCTGTGCAGTTTGGTGACGATAGAAGTATTCTGCTTTCCTTGTTGTCCAAAGAGTTCCCCAACGCGGAGCTGGCTCTTTCTGCAGCGCAAAATGCCCTCGATTTAGATAATTGGATGGATGCCTTGGACAAACATGTCAATCTGGGCGCTCCCAGACCAGATGTACCTCTCGATATTAGAGGGACGGCATTTCAGATAAAAGTGTGGCAGTTTTTACTCAGTATCAAAGAAGGGGACGTAGTAAGTTACGGTGAAGTCGCAGAACAAATCGATAATCCTAAAGCAGTTCGAGCGGTAGGAACGGCGTGCGGGAAAAACCCTGTCGGCGTATTAATCCCTTGTCACCGTGTTTTAAGGAGTGACGGTTCTTTGGGAGGATATCGATGGGGGTTGGAACGCAAACGAGCACTGTTAGATAAAGAAAGAGCAGAGTTGTGAAGGTGTCATTGAGATACGCCCCCAATTAGAATCAATTATCGAATTATGCTTCCGATATTAGTGACATTTTGAGATACCCATCAAACAAATTTTCTAGTATGTAATGGTGAAATCCCTTGGTCTGATGGGGTACTTGATAGCTACGATAGTCAAATATCTCAAATGGGTTTTACCGAAGAAGAAAAGAACTTACTGAATAAATCCAATGATCTTTCGGTAAACGGACCGATTGCGGCTATTGAAACTAGTGCTTTTGAAGTAACGGATAAGATGACGAATAAAGCGATCCAAGAACTGACACCAGAGGAAATCAGTAGATGGTTGGTAGCGGTCGAATCTTTATTTACCAACACCTATGGAAATCATCTAACGGAGATTAACGAGCCCGCTGATCTGTTTATTGAAAAACTCGATGTTCGCACCAGTCAAGCATTAAGTGGTATAGAAAAAACCAGTTCTACACTCGGTTATACAACGCTAGATTTTACACTCTTTATATTTATTATATTAGTTTCTGCATATGTAATTATTCACCAAAAAATACTTAAGCCAATACTGAATCTTATTGATGAAACCACCTTGGTTGCAGAAGGGGATCTTACCCGTAATATTTCTGTGGCAGGAAATGATGAAATCGCGAGCTTAGTGAAAACGTTCAACACAATGATCTCGACATTGTCTGGATTGCTCCGAGATATCCGAAGTGATTCGACAAGCACTCGGGCTAATTCTGAACAATTAAAGAGGGTGGCTCAATCGAGTTTAGTCATTTCAGAAGAGCAGCGTCTATCGGTCGAAAGTATTGCCACGTCTGTCTATGAGAATTCAGTCGCTAGTCAAAAAGTCGCCAAGAACTGTGTAGATGCAGCTAGCCATGCTGAATCAATAAATAATCAGACAGAGTGTGGCCAAAAAGCAATGCAACTAAGTTTAGATTCTGTAAATCAGTTGTCTCATCAGCTTTCCGTCTCTGTCGAAAGGATGGAACAACTTACTCATTCAGTATCAAGTATGGTAGATGTCATTAGCGGATATCGGTGAGTTGGTATTTAAGATTAAAGAGATGACAAACTCTATTGCTACTGCCGCAGAGGAACAAGCAATAGTCACAGAAGATATCAGTGAGAGACTAACAGGCATCAAAGATGCGACGAGTGAGAACGCAGAACAGAGTCAAAATATTGCGACTACATCTGGAAAGCTCAGTGATATTTCCAGAAATCTTGATACGTAAGTCGGGGTCTTTAAAATTTAAATGAGCATGGTTTTTGCCAATGTTATACGTTGTCAGAAACCACCTTGTATGGCCTAAGAATAGACAATACAAGGTGGTTTCGTTTAATGCTCGTATTGGTTGCTATTCTATGTTTTATAGATAAATCACACGTCGACTACTTCAGATTTCAAGCGATATTTTTTTCATTTCTGTAATCTATTTAGCATCTAGATTCTTTTAAAACAATAATATATATAGTGATATCGCTCCCATTGATTCCCCCGTTACGTTATGTAAAATCATTTCTTAGGACTTTGTCACGGTAACCTTATGTTCATATGAGCATTATTCGTTCGAAAATAATTGATTTTATGTTCGTTTTCTATGAATGAAAATCATGAATGGTATTGCTTTGCTGTTTTTATCCTCTTATGTAAGAGGCTTTTGGGTAGTGAGAATCGAACGTTCGATTCATTTTAGGTTGGTAGTCGTTTGCGTCAATTTTGACAGGAAGTAATAAATCCGTTTTGTTTATTAGATATAAAAATAGTGATTACAAAAAAGGACTAAAGAATGAAGAAACAACTTATTACTGCTGCGATACTGGCTTCCATTGCGGGGTCGGTGTTTGCCAGTTCAGATAAACTTGTTATAGCGCACCGAGGTGCAAGTGGCTACCTTCCTGAGCACACCCTTGAAGCGTATTCTGCTGCCTATTTTATGGGGGCCGATTATATAGAACAAGATGTAGTGATGACTAAAGACAATAAGCTGGTTGTTCTACATGATCATACCCTGGACCGCACGACCGATGTAATGAGTAAATACCCAGAACGATTTCGCACAATTGATGGAGTAAAGCGTTGGTTCGCTATTGATTTTACGTTAGCTGAAATTAAAACTTTGCGAGTCACAGAAGGATTCAAAATACCGGACAATTCAGATCCTGATCAGGTGCAGGATCTTTCAAAAGCAGGCTTTCCAGATCGCTTCCCACTGTGGCAGTCAAACTTCCAAGTAGCTACCTTTGAGGAAGCCATTGAACTCATTCAGGGGCTAAATAAATCCACTAAGCGTAGCGTCGGTATTTATCCGGAAATCAAAGCACCATGGCTTCATAAAAAGGAAGGAAAAGACATTTCTTTGGCCGTGCTAGAAACGCTTAAGGCGTATGGTTATGACAGCAAAGACGATATGGTTTATGTCCAGTGTTTTGACCCTATCGAAACCAAACGTATTGCTGAGGTGCTGATGCCGAAGATGAATATCGATCTGAAAGTTGTGCAGCTTTTAGCGGAAACAAGTTGGAATGAAACCATGGTTGTTGATAAGGAAGGAAAAGTCACGCCTTATGACTATGATTGGATGTTCATGCCAGGTGCGATGGCAAAAGTGGCCAAGTATGCGGATGGAATAGGGCCATGGAAACCGATGTTGGTTGACGACAAGTCAACCAATGACAATATCATTGTTAAACCATTAATGACCGAAGCTAAAGCGGCAGGGTTAGAAGTGCATCCTTATACGTTCAGAGCGGATCAAGGTCGTATTCCTTCTTACGCAAAAAACTTTGATGACATGTTAGATGTGTTTTACTTCAAAGTAGGCGTTGACGGCGTCTTTACGGATTTCACTGATAAAGCGGTTAAGTTCTTAGATACAAAGTAATATAGATTACGTATTTAGTTCGATTAATAAATGGAAAACCAGTGCTGATGTGCGCTGGTTTTTTTCTGGATGTCACTAATATCATTTGATAAATAGAGCACAGAGATAAATAATTTTATAAAATCATCTGCAAACTGTAACAGTCCTTTCTTGTATTGCGTCTAACCCTATAGAGCCTGAATTTTTTAGGTGGTCTTAAGAGAAATATAGGGAAAATAATGAAAAAAATTATCACTACCAGGCTTCATTCGCGATATTCATCTGCAATCTTTGGCTGACCCCTATTTACTTGCGGACATTAGCCTGTGGGAAGAAATCAATGTCACTTGGACAACCAAATTTGTTCGTGATTCATTTTCAAGTAAGGCTCAAGAATTAGAGCTCTTTGGCTATTTTCAATCAGTGTCATCCATTACTGGGTTAGAATCATTCATGGAACTGAGGCTGTGATTGAATTAGCGGCTTATTCGGTAAAAGAGATAGCAACACAAGAAAAGTCTCGTTCAGCTGTTTATCTAGAATTAGAAAATGGTTCAAAGCTATATGCTGGCATGGCATTATCTTCAGTGAACACAGGGGGAGACTATATTGATTTTGTTGCATGGTCATCTCAGCAAGCTGCTGAAGAAACCGCGGCAGATATACTTGCGATTACCCCGGGTAATTTCAGACAACAATTATCTCGTGCACGCCGAGATTTACATAGTTTCATGCAAAATAAATGTGGGTTGGTTGACCTTTCTAATCCTTGCCGCTGTGAACGTAAAGCTTCTGGTTTTATGAAAGAAGGTTGGCTTGACCCCAATCAATGAAATTTTACCGGCACTCATTTGAAAAATATGAAAAACAAGGCTGAATTAAAAACTCAACCACTGGATGAATTTGCAGATAATGCCTATGGGCAGTTATATCGCCAATATCCACTACAAGAACCTTTGGGAGGCACTGGAGAAGGGGTAGATCGTATCCTTACTCGGCTACTAGATAGTTCTGAATACCACCGTATTTTTGGGTTGTCTGGCTCTTGAAGCGGACAGAGTAAACGTAACCAAAACTTACCATTGCCTTTAGCGCAATTGAAACAGGACGTTATGAGTAACCTATTTAAAGACATATATTCAGCATCATTTTATAACACGTTTTCTGAGACCTTAGCGCTTACCATTCCTCTTTTTGATAAAGATGAATTTATACAGTTGATATTCAGCGATGAATTCGCTGGTTATGAATTGAAGCAAAGGATGACTCACACGGCTAAGGTATTGCACCATTTTCTTTCTGATGATTTTGTTGAGTCTAGCTCGACGCTAAAACAATTGATCGAGAATTTACGTGCCGCGGGTATGAAGGAAGAAAGCATTGAATATATGTTTTTGCCTGAATACATTTCGATGTATGGACTCGATAATTATGAGCATGCTATTTCAGCGTTTGAAGTGGTCACTCAATTTACTAGTTGCGAATTCGCAGTACGACCTTTCATCATTAAATATGAAGAGCAGATGCTTGCGCAGATGTTGCAATGGACCGTACACGAAAATAATATGGTGAGAAGGTTAGCGAGTGAAGGCTCGAGGCCTAGGTTGCCTTGGGCGATGGCTCTGCCTAGCTTTAAAATCGATCCAGCGCCAATATTATCAATCCTAAGAAATCTAAAGAATGATCCATGTGACATCGTCAGGCGCAGTGTGGCGAATAATCTTAACGATATTTCTAAAGATAATGCGACGACAGTGATTCAGTTGGCTAGAGAATGGCATGGTCAAAACAAACCCATAGACGCCCTCATTAAGCATGCTTGCAGAACTATGTTGAAGCAAGGTGTGCCAGAGGTTCTTGAATTGTTTGGGTTTGATAGCCGGGATATCGAATTGTCTAATTTTAAGATATTGACACCCACCGTTTATATTGGTGACCAGTTGGCATTCTCTTTTACTATTGTGAATACGGGCAAAAAGACCCAAATGTTAAGGCTTGAGTATGGGCTCTATTATAAGAAGAATAATGGTGAGCTTTCTAAAAAAGTGTTCAAAATTAGTGAGCGAGAAGTCGAGCCTAACCGTATGTACGAGATAAAAAGAAAGCAAAACTTTAAAATCATAACGACGAGAAAGTTCTACACTGGTGCTCATGAACTATCGATTATTTTTAATGGTCAAGAAAGCAACAGGTTATCGTTTGATTTATTAATGCCAAATGTTGAGACCTGATAAGTGACATAAAAGCGATATACACCTTAGGTTCTTACACCTTAGATTCTGAAGTGTATGTCGGCGTTATAGCCATTCAAAATAAAGAGATATTTGATGCCTAATTTCCAAGTAATTATGAAGAGCGAATACAAATGTATGCCATGGAAAAATGGCCTTGGTAAAACATTTGAGATCCAACGTAGTGACGATCAAAACGGGTTACGCTTTCGAATTAGCCAAGCGCGTGTCATAGACAATGGGTTATTTTCGGATTTTAGCGGGTTACATCGCACTTTGGTTCTCTTGTCTGGTAATGGCATGACACTGGAGCATAAGAGTCAATCCCACAACCATTCTTATACATTGAATAACCCGTTAGATATCGCGCGTTTCTCTGGTGGTGACAAAACCTACGCCACATTAAAAAATGAGGCGATTGAAGACCTCAACATTATGGTTCGAGAGGTGGACACACAAGCTAAGGTTTCTGCCGTTACTTCTGGGCAACTGTTGATGCTATCCGACTCGGATGACCATGTATTTAGTGCGTTTTATGCTAATAACGCTTGTACGATCTATCCGAATGTCAACACGGTAGAAACACAATCTATTCATCTACCAGCAGGCAGCTTACTTTGTTTAAGAGATGATGAAGTCTTGTTGGAAAGAGGTTTTTTGGTCACAGATGGCAACGGCGTACTTATCGAAATATCAGGGAAATAAGACGCTCCCAACCGTCACCACTCCTCGTATTAAAATGTATTTACTCTTTCTGCAATAAAGCGCTTTGACAAGACTTTAATAGCTGTTCCGATAAGGCTTCATCATTTATCGCCCGAGAAATTGCCAACCCTCCAATCAACAAGACCGCTTTTTGTAAAGCTTGGGCCATATCTTGTTGTCCATCATGTTGAGTAAAACGGTGAACAAACCCTTTAAAAACTTGAGTATAAGCATCACGTACTTGCTCATCTCTTTGAGTAATATCAGTTGTTAGAAACGCCAAGGGGCAGCGTGGTTCTCCCCCTTTGTTATGATCTTGACTCAAGTAGGTAAGAATCAACTTCTCTGGATCACTTGCCGCGAATGAGTTGGCTATCCCTTTCGCTGAATTGACAATAGATTGAGCGTATAGCTCTGATTTAGAGTTAAAGTGGTTATAAAAAGCACCTCGCGTTAACTGTGCGTCAGCCATCACTTCGTTAATACTCACTTGAGCATAACCATTTAAAGCAAATAATTTAGCCGCACTCGATAAAATACGCTGCTTTGTTAGGTGTTTATGTTCGACCAGCCATGCCATATTGTGTGTCTCATAGAAAAACAACAGTTTGCCACAAACATGAAATATGTTCTTGAACATATTGTGATGCGAAATATGATGAGATTACTTTCATTCAGGAGAGAAATACAATGGAAAACAGTCTTCATATCTTTGGTCCACAATTTAGCACTTTTGTTCGTACGGTAATGCTGTGTTGTGAAGAGAAAGGAATTGAGTATAGCGTTGGCTTGTCGTCAGCAGGTATAAGTATAGAACTCAAAAGTGAAGCACATTTTGCTTTACACCCATTTGGTAAGTTTCCGGTTCTAATTCATGGAAAAAATAGAGTATTTGAAACGCCTAGCATTTGCCGATACTTAGACACCGAATTTGAAGGAACAGAACTTCAGCCCAAAGATACGACGAAAAAAATATTGGTTGATCAATGGAGCACGGCTATTGCCATATATGTAGATAAAATCTTAATCAGAGATTACCTTTTGGAGTTTGCTTTCCCTAAAGGAAAAGACGGTACGATAAGAAGAGAAGTAATAGCCGAAGTCGAACCTAGAGTAATTCAGGCTTTAAAAGATCTAGAACCACTTCTGACAGAATGTGATTTTATTTGTGGGGAACACTATAGTATGGCTGACGCCTTACTAACGCCAATGCTAGATTATCTTTATACCATGCCGATTAAAGACCATTTATTTCAATCAGTGCCAAAGCTAAAAAACTATATTATACGAATGCAACAAAGACCCTCCGGGATAAAAGTGCTCACTCATTAGGTTAGGTAAAATAGGCAAAGGACGGCAGTTTTTTGCTCTCTCTTAAACGGCCTAGCATAATCCCTTTGTCTGATTAATCGGGTATTAGGCTTCACTCAACATGTAAAGTTAGGTGCAAGCGATATGGATAACCTAAAAAGACCCATCAATGTTCATCAGCAATATCATTCACATGTATATTTTGACAAAGATACATTGCATTTTGCATCTGAGTTATGTGCTACAACAGGAAAAAGGTTTGGCTTACATGTTGGTCGAGTCCATCAAAAGCCTGTGGGTCCTCATACGAAATGGAGTTGCCAAATTCTATTTAGTAATGAAGATTTTGACGCCGTTATACCTTGGTTAGATAATCACCGCGGCAACTTAAGCGTTCTTGTCCATGGTTCAACAGGTGATGCCTTAGCTGACCATACAATCAATGCATACTGGTTGGGAGACGTTGTGGAGTTAGACCTGCGTGGTTTCTAAGTTTAGAATCTAACAAAGGATGACTGTCACGGTACTCGTGATTAACATGTTGGAGAATAGCCCAACCTACGATTCGCGCTAGATAATAGCAGTTCATATAATGCACGTGCAGCAGGGCCTGATTCTTCACCTTTGGGTAAAGTAATATGGGTAGGAACTTGGTAACGGTTGGCATTTTCGAGGGATAAGGTGACGATTTTATTGGCATCTAGCGTATCAACGATATGTTGAGGGAGACGGCAAAATCCAACGCCATCTAAGACAGCCTGTAGGGCATGGTCAAAATTGTCTACTGTTAATCTTTGTTGAGATTTTAACCAGCCAACTTCACGACTTTTTTCATCTGACACTTCTCCAAGATCTCTTATTACTACTTGAGTTTCTGTCTTTAGATCCGACAAGCATAATGTTTTTTTATTTGCTAATGAGTGATTACTTGCCACCACAGGAACCATTATGGTTGTACCAAACACTTCTGCAGGGAAATTGGTAATAGGGATATTGATGATTGCTATATCCGCTTTTTTGGCAAGTACCGTTTCTGTGGTACTGGACAGAGACGTTTCGATTAACTGAACAGAGGTAGCGCCGTTTTGGCTGTAGAACTCTCGAAGTGAAGGAAATATCCATTGTCTATTGCATAGGTGGTCAATCGCAATTGTAATTTCAGTTTCAACCCCTTTAGACAATTGTTGACTTATTACTTCTAGTTGCTGGGCTTGTTCGAGCATAGAGTTCGCTCGCCTCAGAATGGATTTCCCCTCATTCGTTAATACAGCTCTTCGACCTTTAACTTCTACTAATGTTAAACCGAGTCGCTCTTCTAACTTTCGTATCGCATAAATCAAGGTTGTATGACTTTTATTCAGGTCATTTGCAGCTGACTGGATACTCCCTGCGCGATCGACTGCTTGCAGTGTCGCCCATTGTTCTAGTGTTGTCTTAAGTCTCATTGGTCTAATTTGCCTACAGTTTGTAGCGAAATTATGAACTTTTATGTAGAAATAATAAAGATATATTGTCAACAGTAAATGAGTAGTCGTCATCAATATGCTGGCTATTTTGAGAATGTTTATTGAACAAATTGGAGAATTACTATGCGTAAATTGCTACAAGTAGATTTTAGCTACAATGGCCCTTTTGCAGAAGACATGTCGAAAGCGATGGTAGATTTAGCAGAGTCTATCAACCAAGAGTCAGGAATGATTTGGAAGATCTGGACTGAGAGTGAGAAAAGTCAATTAGGTGGTGGTATTTACCTTTTTGAAAATGAAACACTTGCCAAAAATTATATGGAAATGCATTCGGCTCGTTTAGAGAAGATGGGTGTCACGAAAATTAGGGGGATAATTTTTGATGTGAATGAATCACTTACCTATATCAACAATGGTCCGACAAATTAAATTGGTTGGGTGAGCTTTGTGCTATCTGAAGATTAAAAATAGATGGTATTGCTATTGCTTTACCTATTAAGAACATCAATACATACTAGCTTTAATTGATGGTAAAAATGGATGTATTAAGATGAAGATTGGCATAATTGGAATGGGTGATATTGCACAAAAAGCATATCTGCCAGTTTTGGCGCAAAAGCCTAGTATTGAACTGGTGTTTTGTACAAGAAACTCGAAGGTATTGTCTTCTTTAGCGAGTAAATATCGA
This sequence comes from Vibrio sp. DW001, assembly GCF_029016285.1. NCBI lineage: Bacteria > Pseudomonadati > Pseudomonadota > Gammaproteobacteria > Vibrionales > Vibrionaceae > Vibrio > Vibrio sp. DW001. The sequence goes on from NZ_CP091975.1 coordinate 1,025,752, forward strand.
GTCACTGAGTATTGCACAGATTATAAAGAATTGATTCGATTTAACGTTGACGCTGTGATGATTCACGCTTCAACGGTCGTTCATCCAGAGATAGCGCAATTTTTTTTAAAGCAAGGTGTTGCTACCTTTGTCGACAAGCCATTGGCCAATAGTGTTGAGCAGTGTGAGAAACTTTATGATATTGCGGAGCAAAAAGCTCAACCTCTCTACATTGGATTTAATCGGCGCCATATCCCCCTCTATAATCAGCATTTAAATGGCATACAGCATAATTCTAATCATGAACAATTATCGTCACTACGTTGGGAAAAAAATCGATATAATCAGTTAGGGAATATAAGGGACTTTATATTTGATGATTTTATTCACCCTTTAGATAGTATTAATTTGAATGCAAAAGCTGATCTTTTTGATGCTTATGTGACTTATCAATCTCAGGATGGTTTATTGGCCCGACTGGATATTCAGTGGCAGCAAAATGGAATATTGCTGCATGCATCAATGAACAGGCAACACGGAACGACGAACGAAATAGTGACGGCAAACTATGCAGGGAAATCGTATAGATTTGATTCTTTCTATCAAGGCTGTGTATGGCAAGAAAACACGCAAACGAAACTTACTCTCAAAGATTGGACACCAATGTTAACCAGTAAAGGTTTTGAGGCGATGATAGACGATTGGGTGCAAGTGGTAGAAAAGGGTAAGTTGGACAGCAAAATAGTATCAAGAAATATTGCATCGCATCAGTTGGCTGATTGCTTATGCCAAAAAATCACATCTCAAATTTAGAGATATTTAAAGGCAAACTTACGCTAAGTTAGTCGTGATTACGCTGAAAAGAGACTATGATAAAAATACTGATTATGGGGCATGTATTGGTGTTTATTACGTGTCATAAATACGAAAAATTAGCATGAAATAATGTCAGCATGTTATTGCTGGAACTTTAACGATGTGACTGCGAATGTGTCGTTGAATAGAAGGAATTGTATATGAGAATAACGCATTCGCTACTCGGCATTTTTTTGAGCCTAGCTTACGTTTCTTATAGTCTAGCAGCCCCTGTTACGCTTCGGCTCGCCTATTCATATATTGAGTCCTATCCATTCCAATTAGGTAATGGTCATGAGGTCTTCGACCCTCCTGGTTTGGCATTAGATGTAATCAATCAGTCTGTTAATAATCTTGGTATAAAGGTTGAATTTGTTCGTCTGCCAGGCAAAAGGGTATTGGAGTACATTAAAGAAGGAAAAGTAGATGGTGGTTTTATTTTCTCCTACAACGCTCAGCGCGCGCTATACGCTCGCTACCCTATGGTCGACGATATTCCCGATAGCAGCAAACGAATTGCGACCTTAGAGTATTACTTTTATAAACTAGAAGACCAGCCATTTGATTGGGATGGAACAAGTCTGATTGACTCGAATAATAAGGTTGTTGGGGCTCATTTAGGGTTCTCAATTGTTAAAGAATTGAAGTCCAAAAACATCAGGGTGGATGAAGTAAGAACCACGCCACAATTGTTAGATATGTTGTGCAATAACCGAATTTCTGCCATTGCAATCCAAGACAACATGATTAAGACGCTTCTCGAAAATAAACGTTGGTCTAATGTCGAGAAAGTGATGCCCGCCATTATAAAAAAAGACTATTACTTAGTGCTAAGTAGCCAATTTGTTCAACTCGAGCCTGATTTGGCTGAATTGATTTGGAATTCTATTGGAGATACGAGAGATGAGGTCATGTCTCAATCTATGGGTAAGTACCTTAACCAAGAGTAGAGCCGGGCAATGCGAAGATACACGAAAGAAAACGTCTAAAACCGAGACTATTGGCATCCGGTGACAAATAAGTCCCTCATTTCACGCAAACATGGCAAATTGATGACCTATCTCGTCTGGAAGTTTGATATACATGCCTGAATGTTGACAGGGAGAAAGGGATGTCAACTTTCTCCTTTTTTTGTATGATACAAAGCAATACAAACGTTGAGGTAAATAAAATGAAAGCATCACTTATTGCTGTTGTAATTACGTTCTTCCTTATTGGATGTTCGAATACATGGGATGGTGTAAAAGAAGATTCATCTACAATTTGGAATGATACTAAAGAGACGATACACGAAGCTACAGAATAATAGAGAGAGCATAAGCCAATTTAACGAACATGCTATTATTCAAAATATTATGTGATAAAGAGAGATCGCAGTGTCGAAAAGTACAGCAACATATTGGAACGTGCTCGCCACTGAAAACAGCAATCGGTGGGAGTCTATAGAAGGTAGCTCCGGAATGTTGGAGCAACTTACCCTTGCTCACGATGAGACGACAGGTGATTATACGCGGCTAACCCGCTTTAAAGCTGGCGCAGACACAAAAGAATTTGGTGGTAAATCTCATGAATACCCCGAGGAAATATATATTATTTCAGGTCGGCTTTATGATGCTGCTTTTCAGCAATGGCTAGAAGCCGGACACTTTGCAAGTCGCCCTCCTGGTGAAGTGCATGGGCCGTTCCTTTGTGAGGAAGATTGCTTAGTTATGGAAGTTTCATTTCCAAGCCAAAGTGTCTCTATCACAGGACAATAACCTTAATCACAACAATCAATAAATCATAGATTATGGAGATCCATTCTGTATTACCGTCGTGATAAGGCAAATAGGTACTATTTTGCCACGATACTTTCACTCTGCGTGAAAGATGAAACAATGGTATTGTTTGGTTTCACTATGACCCCCCATTATCTACGGACACATACGAGATATTATTTATGAACTACTTGTCGAGCGTTGAAGTGGAGCCAAACACTAAAGCAACGGCTTCTGTAATTTGGTTGCATGGTTTAGGGGCTGATGGTCACGATTTCGAACCCATAGTGGCGGAATTGAATCTCCCAAAGAAATTAGCGATTCGTTTTGTATTTCCTCATTCTCCTTCGATACCCGTGACTATTAACGGCGGTATGATTATGCCTGCGTGGTATGACATTCTGGATATGAGTATTGATCGAAAGGTAGATTCACAGCAATTAGATATCTCAGCAAATGCCGTTCAGGCGTTAATCGACCGAGAAATTGAGCGAGGTATTGACGCTAGCCGTATTATCATCGCTGGGTTTTCTCAGGGCGGGGCTGTTGCTTACCAAGCCACATTAACCTATAGCCAACCATTAGCGGGGTTATTAGTTATGTCGACTTATTTTGCTACTAAGGACACGATTCAAATACATGACAGCAATAAGCAAATTAACATCAATATCATGCATGGTAGCTTAGATCCGGTTGTTTCTCCTATATTGGGTGAACAAGCACTAAAGGCACTAGTTAATATTGGTTTTGAACCAAGGTATAAGCAATATGTGATGCAACATAACGTGTGTGCAGAGCAGATCTCCGATATTTCTGATTGGTTGCAAGAGCGTCTAATATAGTAAAAGAGTCGAGGGGATATACGCGGTATACGTAATGTTGTGTTCTACTATGGGAGGTTGAGTTATGCAAAAATTGATAGATGATTTTGTACGAATGAATCAGGCGGGTCTTATACTAGAATTATGTGAAAAATATTATGATGAGAACGTCGTTATGCTGAATAATGGCTCAGTTTTCGCGTCGTCGATGAAAGAATCTTATGACAAGCAAGAGGGCTTTATTGAATCCGTTGAACACTTTGACGTTTCTCTCGTATCAATGTGTGTATCTGAGAATACTGCAGAGCTTACTTTCCACTATAAAATGACAAATGCCCAGTCCCAAGTAAATGAATTTACAGGTAAACATATTCAAATTTGGAAGAATGGAAAGATCATTAAAGAAGAGTACCTATCCGTCGACTAACATCACATTCGTATATGGTTAGAGTTGGACAGTATTATTCCAGCGATAGTTACAACGTACTTTCGCAATCTAGGGGGCAGAGTTTTATTTCTCTATCCCCTAACGATGACTAAAGTGGAGATATCCTTAAGCTAGAGTAATGGTGAGTTTATTTTAATAGCTTGGTCAAGGTAATAGCTCATGCTGTCAACATCTGGAGAATCCATAGAAAGAACCCTCATTACTTTCCCTGATCCTGTTAGCATTTTATACGTGTCTATCATGTGCACTCCTTTTAGAAACCCTATATCAACACCATTCTTTGTTGTTCTCATATGACAGATTCCACCATTAGCATTTGAATAACTGGTTATGCGCTGTTTTCTCGTTTCGACCAGCCGATAGTGTTCGATCAGTATTTTTCTAGTGAATACAAACAACGATTGATGCTCAGACTTTATGTCGATATCGTATTGCATATATACCCTTATTCTTATTGGTCATTTTAACATGTACACATGTTGCGTAACCTCTACTTAACTTGATTTACCATTGTCATTTTCGAATGCAGGACAGCTTGGCATCCTAATATCTTTAGACAGTTCTTCAGCAATCAACAGTAATTCGGCCTCGCCATTCATTTTACCAACAAGCTGAATGCCAATAGGTAGCCCATTTCGGTCTAAACCTATCGGCATTGTAACGACGGGATGACCTATCAGGCTGATTGGAGTGGTATAGGCTGTCAGCGCATCGAAGTAGTTTACCGCTAAGCCATTGACTATCAATGGTGCTTTATAGTCTCTACTCGGCCCTCGCTCTAGAGTCGGTGGCATATGTTTGAACGCAAGGCAACATGTTACAGGCAATATCCAAGCATCAAATTGTTTGAAAAACGCTTGGCAATCATGGAGGACATCGTCTCGCTTTTTCAGAGCATTAGAATATTCGCTCGGGTTTCTGCGATAACCTTGCATTACATTATTAAGGAAGTTAGGTGATCGTTTTCGACTATCCTTTCCAGACAATAGACTGATCCATCGAACAAAGGGATTCATGAGAGCAGACGTTTCAGACCCCATGATGTTTCCAAAAATTCGCCAACACTCCGTGAAGCTGAAATGCTTAGGTTTTGAGTGCTCGCATTGATGTCCAGCCTGCTGCCAGCGGCTTACGGCTTGATCTATCCGATCCTTGATATCTGTGTCCAGCGGAAGGTCGTCTGCTTGATGCCAATAGGCCAAGTTCAAGTGCTCGGCAATATTTGGTCTATCTTCACCTTTCAGTACTTGCCAGATTAAAGCAAGATCTTGAGGCTCTCTAGCGATCGGCCCGGGACGAGCAAAATGAGGTAGGGATAATTCGGGCTTTACCAGTATCCCGACACTGCTCAGAGCACCTTCACTAGGTAACAAACTATAGACACCACAAAAGCTTGCTGGGATTCGTAATGAACCGGAGAGGTCGGTTCCGATATCAACAAAGCTCATTCCTGATGCGATTGCAGTGCATCCACCGCCACTGCTGCCGCCGCTGGTATATTCTTGATTCCAAGGGTTTTTGCAAAAACCACGAATCTTATTGTTTGTTTGAAAATCCATGGCTAAAGGAGGAAGGCTTGTTTTCCCTAGCAAATTAGCACCTTGTTGAAACAGTTTTTCTGCAATGGGTGCAGTGACTTCGCATTGCGTTGCTTGATCGAGGCCGAAACTGCAAGGTAGGTCTTTGATATGGAACTGATCTTTGAAGCTGATGGGTAAACCTGCAAGGAAAGAAGTGCTCTCACATACTTGCGTCTGATCTTGGTATATGAAAGCGCCAAGTTCTTCATCTAATTGGGTTATTCGGTTTAACAGATGTGTCTTGATTTTTTGTGGTGTTTGAGTGCCTTGTTTTAGTTTTTTACAGGCTTGAACGGCAGATAATTGATGAATAGGCATAGATAGCTCCTTGTTTAATATCCATGCCTAATTGCACCAGTATTCGACTATTCGCGCTGTTCAATCTCTGCTGTTTTTATCGGTATATAGATATGTGTTAGCCAATCTTTTGGAGGCGTTTCAGCCGGAGAGGTTAAATAGAGTTCAAAAGGCAGTGTATCTCTTAGCTCGTAGGTTGAATTTGATAACCAAGCACGAAAAGCATGATTCCATGTTTGATACAGGTAATCATAATGCCCTTTATGTTCAAATATGGCCCACAAGCCTGATTCAATTTTAAGGTAGTCTGACGTCTGTAAATGCGTTCTCGGTTCATGAAAAAGAGCCCCATATAAGACGAGGACATGATCGTCGTTAAGGCTTTGAGGGCTCGCAGGGAACGCACTAATCACCCCGTAGAGCAGTGGTTCTTGACTTAGGCGTTGAAATTCGCAAGCCACATCTTGTTGTACTTGCGTGAGAAATGTCCCGTCTACCGTGCCTTTTGTCGTCTTGTAATGATAGAAAAGATCAGGTAAAGATTTGATCTCGACCTTTGGTGCTAAATTCTTTGCTGCAATGGTATTCAAAAAAGGTCGTGATTCATCTGGGCCCAATTTGGCGTGTTTTGGTTGTGTACGAAATTCGCTTGGGCTGATTGCAAAATGCTGCCGGAATGCTCGAGAAAATGCACTATGGGTTTCAAACCCCGATTTCAGAGCTATATCGAGTATTCCGAATTCGGATTGGGTCAACAGGCTACTCGCTGCTAGCTCTAAACGGCGGTGCAATACGTACTGACTAACAGACTCGCCTAGATACGCACTAAACATTCGTTGGAAATGAAAGTTGGATAGGTTTGCATGTAGTGCAATTTGCTCCGCGGAAATTTTTGCCTCTAAATTCTGTTCGATAAACAATAGGGCTTTTTCTAGCCTATGCCGGGTTCTATCACTCATGTTGACCTCGAGTCGAAGAATACGTTGAAAAGACAATATCATGGTTCAATATTTATTCTATGAAGTTGCCGTCATTCCATCAATTCATATAAGACACAATTTGAACGAATAGCGATCAAGTTGTGTTCTTATTGACGACTGACTATAGTTGTTTGAAAGAAATAATGAGGCAGCGGTAAGTTCAATGCTGCAATATGAACATTTAAATAGAGTGCCCTATGATAAGTATTGAGTTTCTAATTACCTCTTTAGTGGTTGTCTTGATTCCCGGAACTGGGGTTCTTTATACCATTGCAACTGGATTGTTTTCAGGAAATAAAGCGAGTGTTTTTGCTGCTTTCGGATGCACTCTAGGCATCGTTCCGTCTTTGATGGCAAGTATCATGGGGTTAGCGATTATCATCCATACCAGTGCATTAGCTTTTCAAGTGATAAAAATCATAGGGGTCGCGTATCTCCTGTTTTTATCTTGGTCTATGCTGCGATCAAGTGGCTCATTAACTTTGAATGAGGGTCAAGATAAACAAAGCCTAGTTGCTGTCGCGTTTAAAGGCTTTTTAATAAATATTCTCAACCCTAAACTGACTATTTTTTTCCTTGCGTTTTTACCTCAATTTATTCCTGCCCAAGTACCCAGTCCCACTAATTACATGCTGTTGCTTGGAGTGACCTTTATGATCATGACATTTTTAGTTTTTGTCATATATGGCATTTTGGCGACAAGTGTTCGGAATTATATTATTCATTCCGAAAAGGTAAGTACTATCGTGCAACGAATATTTGCAGGTAGTTTTGCTTTATTAGGGCTAAAACTTGCCCTTACTTCACGCGAGTAAACGTGAAATACGAGTAACGATAAATTACGATATTTAGAACATTAATTGTTTGTAATTGCAGATAGGTTACATAGGTCGCATGACTAAAACCGACCAATGAGTGAACGTTGGTGTTCGCTATTAATGTTTGTTACCCTGAAGTTAGCGTTTATTGTCAATTTGAGTCCTTAATGGAAGCCGTATCCAGTCAACAAAACAGTGCCCTCGATGGGCCCATTTTCACTACGTTTTTAAAGTATTTATTGCCCTCCATCGTCGGCATGTTAGCGATGAGTTCCGCCTCTCTTGTCGATGGTATTTTTATCGGTAATTTTGTTGGTGTGCCAGCGCTAGCTGCTGTCAATCTGATTATCCCGATACTGTCAGTACTATTTGGCGTTGGTTTAATGTTGTCCATTGGCGGTTCGGTAAGAGCAGGGAAATATCTTGGGGAAAAAAATAGGGCAGCCGCGTCGGCGATATTTAGTAAAACCCTGATTGCTGTCGTTTTCTATGCGATTGTTATTATCGCAATTGGCCTAGTGCTTGAACCTTTTCTGTTTCGATTGCTTGGTGCTGGTGAAACGTTAGCCCCGTTAATGAGCGAGTACTATCGCGTTGTTATGCCTTTTCTACTGGCACAATTGATGACTATTGTACTGTACTTCTTCGTCAGGCTTGATGGATTCCCCTCACTTGCCGCTACCGCTCTAGTGATTGGTGCGGTACTTAATGTAGGTCTAGATTACCTATTTATAGCGGTGTTCAATTGGGGGTTAAGTGGCGCTGCTTGGGCCACAGGGTTGTCACAGCTATTGCCGCTATTAACGTTATTAACGTATTTTTTTAGTCGTAAGAGAAAGCTACGTTTCTCTTTGTGGCAAAAGAACTGGTCGGAAGTCTTTCAAGCCGCCTATAACGGTTTGTCCGAGTTTATTAATGAGATTTCCGGCGGAATTATCGCTTTTATTTTCAACTTGATGCTGATCTCCCGCGCCGGGGTTGAAGGTGTCGCCGCCATTACGGTACTGAACTATCTGCTGATGATTGGTTTTATGGTTTATTTCTCGATTGCTGATACTGCGCAGGTAATGATAAGTCAAAATTTTGGGGCACAAAATGCACAGCGGCTAAAAGAATTCTTAAAGATTACGTTTTTTATGACGAGTGTAGTCAGTTTACTCACAATTCTGATTTTGTTGCTGTTTAACGAATCACTCATCTACATGTTCCTAGATGATCGAGGTACCGAAGGGACCGTTGCAATGGCAATTGAATTCGTTTATTACGTTTGGCCCGTGTTTATATTTGCCGGTGCTAACATGACAATATCCGGTTACCTTACTGCTATTCACTTACCATTCCAGTCCGGTATTGTTTCATTGTCCCGTAGCCTTATTTTTCCTGCGTCACTGTTGATCTTGTTGTTTGTATTATTTGACGACAATCGATTTGTCATCGCGCTGCCCATTGGGGAATGCTTGACCTTTATCATTGCTTTAGCTTATTTCATTCGCCATAAACCAGCCCGAGCCATTGCTGAAGAAATGGTTAATAATGCATAACATTGCAACAAACTAGCGGGGGGACACACTTTAGGATTAAGGTCTGTGTTCTCGCCAGTCTTCCGATTCAAAATGTATCTCTCATAATACTTTCACGCTATTGATGCTAAATTACCCATAATGAATGGCATTTATATGTGATGCACATCACATATAAAAAGTGAATAATAGCATCATCGAGTGAGAGGGGCGGTTACCCCAACAAGTCGTCACTCATTATTAACAGACACTTTAAGGGTAAATAAAATGAAAAAATTAACGGTTCTAGCTGCGACATTACTGATGAGCGCAACGGCATTCGCAGGAACTCAAACGGTTTATAGCGAAACAAATGTATCAACAGTTGGATTTGCATCTAAAGCGGCGGCGTATGAAGCCGGTTTTGATTACGTTGATGCGTTAGAGACAGCCACTAATTCTGAGTTACATTTCAAATTAGCACCCATTGGTGAACATTCAGTGTCGAATATTCAGTTAGATGACGCGATTGTTACTATTGAGGAATTCTCTGAAGCCCGTGGTGAAATCTCTTACCGCGCTATCGTGAATGTTGATTATCATTTCGATTCCCGCGATAACAACAACGACTAATACTGCATTGTCTTAGAATTTGAAAAGCCAACAGGTTACGGTTTGTTGGCTTTTTGTCATGATGACTTATTATTTATAGGTCAAATACAAAGCTAGAATAGAGATTTTGAAAGGTCGAATAGTTCTTGATTGAATGGGCGTTTCATATTACTAATGCAGTCGATAATATCGTGATGAACCATTTCTGAATGCATCATACCGATGCAACGGCCACCATGACCTTCCAATAAAAGTTTTATCGCATACGAACCCATACGACTGGCGATAATTCTGTCTCGTGCCGTTGGCCTGCCACCGCGTTGTATGTGCCCAAGTATCGTTGTTCTTGCCTCATGTCCTGTTTGAGCCTCAATGTTTTTGGCAAGGAGGTTTACATCAGTTACATGTTCACAGATTGCAACTAGCGCATGTTTTTTGCCTTTATTAATGCCTGCTTGGATATGTGATATTAATTCTGCTTCGTCAAATCCTTTCTCTGGAACGACAACAAACTCTACCCCCCCTGCGACGGCCGCCCGCAATGTTAGATCGCCACAGTAACGACCCATGATCTCAACCACAGAGATGCGTTTATGTGATGCCGAGGTATCTCTTAGACGATCAATGGCGTCAACGACGGTATTGAGTGCCGTGTCGTAACCAATTGTATACGTAGTACCAGGTATATCATTGTCGATCGTCCCCGGTATTCCGATACATGGATACCCCATTTCTGTCAGTCTCATTGCCCCAAGATAAGAACCATCACCACCTATTACCACCAAAGCATCAATATCATGCCGTTTTAAGTTTTTAATTGCTTCCGCTCGGACGTGTTCTTCTTTGAACTCGGGAAAACGAGCCGAGCCTAAAAAGGTACCGCCTCGATTGATTACGTCAGATACCGAATGGCGATCAAGTTTTACAATTCGATTTTTATGTAGACCGGCGTAACCGTCGGAGACACCAAAAACGTCTAAACCTTGATGTAGTCCTTCCCTTACCACAGCACGAATCGCTGCATTCATACCTGGTGCATCACCGCCACTTGTTAGGACGCCTATTTTTTTAATCATATAAAACTCCATTTCATGATTAATAATCAAGCCGTTCAGTTTTGCTTTTTAAGTCAACGCCACTGGTTGTCACTTGATTGTGAATTCAATAATACGTGGTGAGATATTAGAGGTAAACCGCTGTTAACCTTCCTTGCACAATGCCGACCATTACAAATGGCGTGACACTTATTCTATCTGTATGAGTATTTTGTTTTTGACTCAGTAAAATAAGTCGACTGTGTCTCTTTACGACGTAGAGTCTGTGTAATCCCACATTACGTTGCATTTTTCTATGTTAGCAGCTGTCAAAAGTTCAATTAAAGGGAAAGCTCGATTAGCTAAATTGACAGGTGTTTCAATGGTGTCGTTTTCTTCTTCGTTTTCATTAGAAATGACGGTTGCTTTTTCAGTGTCAATAGCTGCTTTTAACTGGGTTAGTGCCGCTGGAATGTCTGCGGCCAGTATGGCCCCCGGAACCGTGCCGCTATGGCCGAGCATCTTTAGCATTTGTAACCCAACATCACCAAACATAGTGACGTTGGCATAAGCTATACAATTAAATGTGATTAACATATCGAATGACCTTTTAGGTAACCGTCAGTTTGTATCGTGTAGTTCAAACAAGACGGAACAAATGTATGAAGTAAACAAACCATACCATATATTCGATATATTGAACTTTTGTTACCCCCAATAGCGCGTGTGAAAATGGGAAGGATAACGAGATTGTGTCTTCTGATTATAGGCTTTTCGTGAAGTAATGGTTGCGCACATGTTAACTTTCTTCGTAGAAAGTAGTTGATTTTTGTGCTATATAAATTAATACAATAACAATAAGAATAACTATAAAAATAATAATCTATGCGTCTGATTGGCTTCTTGAATCTTTTAAAGGAGCTTACAATGCCGACCCTATCTATTAAAACGCGATTATACCTGCTGTCTATTCTACCATTGCTACTTCTTGCCGCGGGCATGATGTTAGAAACCTATCTGAAAATGACGGAACTGAGCAATTCCCAGATGAAAATGGTTCGTTCTCAGATGCTTGAAATGCAAAGAGATCAACTGAAGGCATATATAGAGATTGTCGATTCTGCTCTAATACCTCTTAAAGAAAGTGATGCTCCTGTAGAGCAAGTTGTTAAAGAGCTTTCAAAAATCAAATATGGACAAGCGGGTTACTTCTTTGGTTATACAAGCGAAGGGGTTCGAGTATTTAGTGGCAGTAGCTCTAAAGGTCTAGGGGATTCTTTTTGGAACAGCAAAGATTCCAACGGTAATTCCTTTATTCAGGACATTATAAACGACGCAAAAAACGGTGAAGGATATACGTCTTACTATTTTCCTAAAGCTGGACAAAATGAACCTTTGGAAAAGATGAGCTTCTCTGTATATGAACCTCAATGGGATCTCGTCATAGGGACGGGTTTCTATTTGGATGATGTAGAAGAAACCGTCTCCAATATGAGCGCCATGACAAATAAGCAAACTACCGAGAGCTTCACGACAATAGTAATAATCGGTGTAGTAACAATATTGGTCTCAGCCATGTTCGCTTTTTTTGTGACGAGAACCATTCTTAAGCCTCTTTATCAATTTGACTCATCGATCGCTGATTTTGCTAATGGTAAAGGTGACTTAACTGCCCGTATGGATCAATTTAAGGTTCCAGAATTCGCTAAATTAAGTGATAACTTCAATATATTTGTATCCAACCTCCAATCTATTATCAAAAATGTTACACACGTAAGTACTGATATCGGCGAAGAAACGTCAAACATGCGAAGCCGGGCAGACAAAGTCGATACGTTATCTATGCAGCAACGAGAAGAGACCGAACAAGTTGCCACAGCGATGACAGAGATGACGTCAACCGCTCAAGAGATTTCAAGCAATGCCGTTAATGCAGCTGAGGCCGCTCATATTGCAGAAGATAAAGCGACAGAAGCGGTGACCACGGTTGATACTGCCGTTGTATCGGTTGAATCACTAGCAAAAATCATTACTGATGCCGCGATTTCTATGGGAAAACTGGAAAGCAATGTAGTCAATATCTCTACATCTCTTAACGTGATTGAGGAAATTGCAGAGCAGACGAACCTATTGGCCTTAAATGCAGCTATTGAAGCGGCAAGAGCGGGAGAACAAGGTAGAGGGTTTGCAGTTGTGGCGGATGAGGTTCGACAGTTAGCCAGCCGAACTCAGCAGAGTACCCGTGAGATTAGTGAAGTTATCGGTGAGCTTAAAGTTTCAACAACGGAGGCTGTTTCCGCGATGAATAATAGTAACAGTCAGAGTGAACTGACGGTTGAACAAGCAACGCAAGCGGGTTCTGCGTTACAGGAAATTTTAACCGCTATAGCGACCATCATGGATATGAACGCATTGATAGCAACCGCTACCGAAGAACAGAGTCAGGTAGGAAAGGAGATATCTCAAAGGGTTGTCGTTATCTCGGATACCAGTAGCGAAACGGCAGACGTAGCGAATATGAACAGAGTAGCAAGCGGAGAACTTAACGCCAAAGCACAGGACTTAAGTGCATTAGTGAGTCAGTTTGTCGTATAAACAACGACCACAGTTTATGCTCTGCGCTCGTCAGATTGGATACGTCATTAGTTGACTTTCAACACGCGCTGCTTAAATTGATTCTATCCAAATAACTGTACATACGTACAGTTATACTCTAGCCTATTGGTACTACCCATGGCTAGAGTATTTATGATGATAAAGATTTCAGTGAGCATTGATGTATCAGATTTAAAGAAAGCAGAGGCTTTCTATGTTGAAGCGCTTGGTTGTAAAAAGGTTCGTGATCAAGGCGCTATTATGGTTGTTCTTTCTGTTGAAAATGCCGAGATATATCTGCAAGAAAAACAAGTCGGTTCAAAGCCATTGGTATCGAGTAATGTTGTCCGTGATTATGAACGTCATTGGACTCCCGTACATTTAGATTTTCTTTGCAATAATGTGAACGAACGTGTTTCAAAAATACGAGAATTGGGTGGCTCACATGAGGGAGGAGAGAGCGGTGAATGGGGTTCTATTGCTCATTGTTCAGACCCTTTCGGTAATGGATTTTGCTTAATCAACGAGTAATATTGTTCGCATATAGGGCGGTGTCATTCATAGTAGATATTCTCTCACGAATCTATTAATGATAAAAACAAAACTAACATTGATAGCCGTTATAACGTTGAGTTTACGTAATCAATGGTTAGTTTTGTTACTGAGCTAACTGCACTAAATCTGATTGTGAGTAGCTTTCTGCTTCTTGACCTTTGGTGATTAAATCGAGCACTTGAAATTCCGCCATGTCACCAAATTCTGTTTTTAGATAGTCCCTAAAAGCTTGCGGGTTCGGCCATTTACCTCGAACGATGTAACCCTCTTCTCTGTCGAAATCTTCGGTTTCAAAAAATGAAAAATCCGTCATACCGATGTTGTGGCAATATAATACAAGATACATGCTTAATCCTTAGAGTGGGGGTTAACTGGTTAGGTATTTAAAGGGATAACAGCAGTGGATGCAAGCAACAAAGCCGTCCGTGTTGGGCAACTAATATTCTAATCTGTCAGGTAACCGTTCTTGCATGAAATCAAGGAAAGCGGTTACTTTTCTTGAACGGTTAAAACGCTCTGAAGATAAGAGTGCGACGATGTCTGCGGTAGCGAGTTCGTATGAAGGGAGGACTTGTACCAGTTTCCCGTTCTCAAGTTCTTGCTGTACATCCCACTCAGAACGTTGAATTATCCCTTGTCCAGCAACGCACCAATCCTTCGTTACTTGACTGACGTTGCTTGATAAGACAGGAGAGATTCTGACATTTTTCACGTGACCAGTGATTGCTTCAGTGAATCGCCACATAATGGCATCTTCATTATTCTCTCTTAGCGCAATACATCGATGATTCCCTAGGTCTGTAGGCGTTTCTAATGGCGGTGCGGACTTGATATAACGAGGAGAAGCCAGTAAAAATCTTTTATTTTTGGCCAAAACGACTCTTTTAAGGGAAGAATCATCCAATTGACCAATGTAAAACATGATATCAGGGCTATTGTACACTGACCATTTAGGGATATCAGAGAGGCTAAGTTCAATTTTTGTTAACGGGTATTGGTTTTGAAACTCCGCCGCGATTGGGCCAATGTGTCGCTCTCCAAAGCCAATGGGCGAAACTAACTTTAAATCACCAGAAATGGCTAACTTCTTGTCCGAAATATCTTGTTGTAGGTTTTCTAATTCCAACAAGATCAGCTGTCCTTTTCTAGCAAAGATTTCCCCTTCGTTGGTCAATGATATTGAGCGAGCATTTCTTTCTACCAGTTTAATACCGAGTTTACCTTCAATATTTTGCAACCGTTGAGAGACACTTGGTGGAGTGACATTCATTTTTCGAGCGGCGGCAGCTAACGAGCGACTAGCCGCAATGGTAATGAAAAATTCAATATCTTGAGATGATACCATTAAGTTCAACCTTAACTATAAAGTTAGTAGCCATTAATTTAACTTTATTTTGTCCGGTTGTAAAATATCAATACAAAACCTCATACGAGATGTGAAATGGAACATTTATTAACGTTACACAGTGCTGATTGGGTCTATTCATTTTTATTCGCCATCGCCGTAGTCGCAGGTATCGTTGATGCGATTGCGGGTGGTGGTGGGCTTATCACGATACCTAGTCTATTATTATTTGGCTTACCTCCAATGGTTGCATTAGGCACGAATAAACTTCAAGCTGTCATCGGGGAATTGACGACGTCACTTGTGTTTATTTTCAGTAAGCAGCTACCAATGAAAGGAATAGTATTAGGGATTCTGTTTACTTCGATAGGTGCGATAGCAGGTTCCATTGCCGTGAGCCTTGTTGATAAAGAATCGCTACAGGTATTGTTGCCATTTATGATGGCGGGCCTCACGATTTACTCGATAACGTCAAGTAAGCTTAAATCAACGGATGCATCCGAAGCTAAGCTGTCTATATCCAATTTTATGGTATTAAATGGACTGCTCATTGGTTTTTATAATGGTTTTTTTGGTCCTGGAACGGGGTCATTCTGGATGCTGGCATTTGTGATATTGCTGGGTTACACCATTAAACAAGCGACAATGGTAACCAAACCTCTAAACCTTGTTGGAAACATGGCGTCACTGATACTTTTTATTGCATTAGGGCATGTAGACTATACGATGGGTTTGATTATGGGAGCAGGGCAAATAGTAGGCTCTGTCATTGGTAGTAAGTTTGTCATTGCGTATGGCACTAAGCTTGTTCGTCCTGTATTCATCTCTGTGAGTATGGCGATGACGGTCAAGTTGATATATGAAAACTTGACCATCGAATTATTTATTTAGCTTTGTGCTCTGGGGTTTCATTTACGAAATCATTCGATAGAGAAAGGGCAAGAAGATAAACCACATCAAATGTCTAGAACCGTCACTTTTGGCATCGTACTTGTTCGCTTGTCCCACAGTAAATTTATTTCCTAGAGCCCAACAACCGTAAAGACCAATCTTCGACTAAGTGCTTGTCTAAGCGACATTCGACTAGCCTTCTCCACGAGTCAACGAGAGGTAAAGTTAACAGTTGTCGAAGTTCTTGTTCATCTAGACAGCCTTCAAAAATCAGTCCCATTATTCTCGATAAGGGCCAATCTGGATAAGGTCGGTCACAGAGAATAATGTCGTCACCTTCTCCTAACTCTCCTGTTTCCAATACCCTAAAATACCAACCAGTTCGTAGTGTATTCTGTAGTCTAAGCGACATATCCGATTGCTCAAATCTCACGTTTAATTTCCAGCACGGCATTCGTCCTTGCGATACTTCAAGAAGTGTTGATCCAATACGAATTTTGTCTTCCAGACAAATTGTATATTCATTTAGACCGATTGAACTAATGTTTTCCCCAAAAGCTCCGACAGTTTTAAGGACAGGCTTTTCTCCGATCTCTTTACGCCACTCTGGGTAGTGTTCGGTCGGATAGATATGAAGTGCTTTTTCTACCCCTCCGTGAAAACGCGGATCGCCTTGCTCATCATCAGTAAAACCTAATGCTGAAACCTGTTGGCGTCCAGTCGTTGGCTTTTTATTTATTGCGCTTTGCGCTCCTTTAGCAAATGGCACTGCTTTACCAACCAAAACAGCATTTACTATTCCTAATCTTGTCATATTTACTTGCTAGTCCTCATTTCGAATAGCATCAATACGAAAAATTCTGCCTTTTATCGTAAGCCCATTCACTCGGGAATTGATGGATGCCTGTTCTTACAATGAAACTTCAACATCGATTAAATCAACACAATTCTGAGGTCGAGAACGAGTGTTATCAGTGTGCCATTGACCATTTACTGTTCTAACATTTGCTAATAGTGCAATTTGGATGCATTTCCAATCACCAGCCACGATTCCTTTGCTGTCAGTACCACCAAATTGATAACACAAGACCTGCTGTCGTCCATTTTTTTTCCCTATAACGTGAGGACACATTTCTTTTTCATGCCCTTGGTAGGTGGCAAAAATCTGCTTTTTATTAATTATTGCGTCTCGAACTAACTCATATGTAATCGCCATAAAAAATTCCTTTATTCTTTAGTTAACCGAGGTTATCAATTTACTTAATATATTCAGTTTAAATGTTATCAACTTAAAAGGCATCCATTTGAGACATGACCGTCGTTGTATCGATAAATCATATATACCTAGTAATACGTGTAGTTTACCTGAAATACTGAAGAAACGTATAAAGGGAGAGGTATTTCACGTTATAAACCGTATGTGTGTTCATTAGCCCTTTTACCCTTGTCTTTCAAGCTATAACAACGGCTTAAAAGACATTCTTTACCGCCTACTTTTTGTTAGCTACAATCTATATTTCGTACTATGGATTGCACGTTATGGTTCAGATTCAGAATGATGATACTCGTTACTTTGTCGAAATTAGTTTAATTCGTTTAGAAATCATTCGGTGTGGCTTTGACCAAAAGCAAAATTTGGACAAAGGCCAGCAAAATGATGAAGGCATTCACCGTTTGTTTTTAACTAAGGGTCAGTACAATAAATTTGTTAGTCGTTGTGAGTCACAGCTCCAATCTGTATTAGACACATGACCGACGAGTGAACAAGGAAGCGTGGTATATTTTCGCTCCTTAACGTATTAACCAATAGTTTTTTGCCATTGTTAAGGCGTTATATTTTTATTTAGGTTCGCGCCAACAATCAAGGAATAGTTATGAATTCAGGTAATAATCAATGGGTGTTAGATCTAGGTCAAAAGCACATCATTATTTAACGTAGATATGAAATGCTGGGTGCGATAAATGATGTATTGATCCCCGAGCTTTAGTCGCTAAATATAACAAGTTTTAAAGCGTGCTTTCGTTAGTCGGAATATCCTATCTTACGACTTGTTTATGGTGATAGCTTGTTGCTCCGGTTTCGCGATAGGTAACACTAAGGATCGACTATGATGTTTTTTGACAGGTTTGAATGCCGTATTGGTAGCGTTATAGTTGCTGGCGATAAAAATGGGCTGACACATCTTTGCATAGATAACGGAAGCAAAAATCTTTCAATTCCATCAGATTGGCAGCATAACTCGGATAACTTTAATGATGTACGATGGCAATTGAACGAATACCTTAGTGGTATTCGTTGCCATTTCGATCTTAAGGTTTCACCTCAAGGAACCGAGTTTCAAAAGAAGGTGTGGCAAGCTCTAACAACCATTCCTTATGCTCAAACGGAAAGTTACAAAGCGGTCGCAGAAAAGGTAGGTGATGAAAAAGCAAGCCGTGCCGTTGGCATGGCAAATAATAAAAACCCGCTGCCGATTATCATCCCTTGCCATCGAGTTATCGGCAGTAATCGCAAGCTAACGGGCTATGCCTTTGGCTTAGATATCAAAATCAAGCTGATTGAATTGGAGCAGATCAATACGGTATTTCGGCGACTAGCCAAGCATTTCGGTGAATTTACGTGGTGGCATTCTGACAATCCCTACGAGGTAATGGTGGGGGCTATTCTGACTCAAAACACCAACTGGAAAAATGTAGAAAAGGCCTTAAATAATCTAAACGGTCAACTCTGTCCTAAAAAGATATTGGCTATGCCGGAAAGTTCACTTGCAGAATTAATAAGGCCTAGCGGGTACTACAATCAGAAAGCAACCAATCTTAGAGCGATGACAAAATGGTATCAGCATTATCAGTTCGATATCGAGAATGTACGGAGCCAAGACAAGCAAAAATTGAGAAATGAACTGCTGGCAATAAAAGGCATTGGTGGCGAAACCGCTGACTCTATCCTTGTCTATGCCATCGGTAAATCATCTTTCGTTATTGATGCGTATACCCGCCGAATATTTTCTAGAGTAGGGCTTAAGGTACCGAAAGATTATGATGAGTTTAGAGCGAAGATAGAAGATGCAATAATAGATGACTGTGTAAAATACGCATACCTTCATGGCCTCATGGTCGAACACGCCAAGGCCTTTTGCCTTAAATCAAAAGCGAAATGTCTTGTTTGCCCAATAAAAGATATCTGTCAATCTTCAACGTGACATACAATTTAAGAAATAGAGAGGTTCCAAATGACAAAAACAACCCAAAGTGTCGCCGTTATATTTGAAGTGAGCCCCAAAAAAGCACATATGCAAGATTACCTTGACGTTGCCGCAGAACTAAAAGAACACCTAATGAGCATGGAAGGCTTTATATCGATAGAACGATTTCAAAGCCTTGTTGACGAGAACAAATTGTTGAGCCTATCGTTTTGGGAAAGTGAAGAAGCGGTCAAATCATGGAGAGAGCAAGTGGAACATCGACAAGCTCAGAAAAAAGGATACAAGGATTATTTTGATGACTACCGCATACGTGTTGCCAGTGTTGACAGAGACTACACAATGAACGAAAGAGAGCAAGCCCCAAAAGATTCAAATAACCATATTGAAAACAACCAATAATTTCACACCAATTGCGTCGTATTCCGCAAACCACGAAGAAAGAAACGCTAGCGCAGAGCCTCTTTGTTTAACTCAACAGCATGATTATGAAGCCTGACGACCTCCGGTGAGAGTGTTTCATCAACAAATCGTGCCAATATGGGCATGAATTCATCGGCGAATTGTAGGCAAGCGCATAATGCATCTAGCGTCGTGTTCATTGACCGCCATTTTTCATTTGTGAAAGGGATGTGCATTTCAGTGTAATGAGTGCCGTATACGTTGATTGCAATGCTTGCTTCGTAGCGCTCTATTGATTCATCGATAGAAAGTGCGTGTTTCGAATTGACACTTATTCGGAGGCTAGACGGATTCTGTGGAATTTCCGTTGTTATCGAGAGGAAATCACATCGTTCGCTGACATAGATATTAAAATGCACACCTGGTAGTTCTGATAAAGAAAGGCATAATTGATTGCCACTTTTTAGATTCTGCAGTATTTTTTTGTAAACATTGTTCATGTCTCTTTTCACTTATTTACCTTATCTGAGACTTTCCTGTCTGATGAATTCCTTTTGTGTTCGAAATGATTTTCTGATGCTTAGATTTATATAATAATTGTTTGATATGAACATCATGGAATTGTCATTTGAGTGAATGTTTTTCAGAGAATACGAAGAGAAGTGTAACTAGTTGTACACTGACGAGATTGTCAATATAAACTGAAGTGAAAATGCGCAATATACAATGCCGTAGAACAATGACCAACGAGTCGATTAAGAGGTTGATTATCGAAATAGTAGCGAACGGACACTCATTAGTAAGTGCAATATAATAAGACGATGATTTAGGGGAGGCATTATGAAGCCACACGGAAAATCATGCTGTTACATAGAGAGATTACGATTAAAAAGAGAGGCGGTAGATATCACCTCTCTTAGATGAGGCCTATGATTTGGGATTCCTCATAGCACCTCGATGAGATTGAAATTCGTCTGCGTCAATAAATGCATTATCATTCGAGTCGATACGCTCAAACATATCATCACTGTTAAATGAATTTTTTAAGAGACGACCTTCAGATTTACGCTGCTCTTGCCTTGTTTTCTGAAAGTAATCAAACTCTTCCTCAGATATTAGTCCGTCTTGATTCGTATCAAAATCAGAAAATACAGGCATCTGGGACATGCCCATTCCTCCATTTCCTCTTCCGATAGCATCAACTGACAGAGAAATAGTGAGACAACCTAGTAGTATCGATAGAAAATAGCGATTCATGGTTTTCTCCTTTGCCAACTTCTCAACCAAATTATACACCCAATTAACCACTATAATTGTAAGGTTATGTAAAGTTTATATCGATTGGCCGAGTTAGTTTTTTAAGGTAAAGGGTATACGAACGCCTTCAAAGTAACTGCTCTGATAGAAGTCCTATTTATTTCAAGATGCGACCTTCACGTCCGTCACTACGAAATGGTACGCATTGATGGATTACTGACATTTGCAGAGATCTGTTATCTGACCTAAGTTAAATATGAGCCTTTGTTAATATGTAAGGATGTAGATAGGTACGTCTATGTTCTGCGGAAACGACTAAAACTGCCTGATTAGATTTCTTAACGTAATTCTAATCAGGCAGTTTTTGGAAGTAACACGTGCAAGCAACTGATTAAAAGGAATTATAATGAATAATAGATATAAAAAAATTGTTATCGCAACTGCAGTGGCGTCTTCATTAGTTGGTATAACAGGATGTGTAGGTAGTAATGCAGTA
Source organism: Vibrio sp. DW001 (assembly GCF_029016285.1). Classification (NCBI taxonomy): domain Bacteria; kingdom Pseudomonadati; phylum Pseudomonadota; class Gammaproteobacteria; order Vibrionales; family Vibrionaceae; genus Vibrio; species Vibrio sp. DW001. Next base: position 1,047,176 of record NZ_CP091975.1, read on the forward strand.
ACCGCAAGCGTGATGAAATTTAATGTGGAAGTTGTTGATAATCGATATGCTAGAGGTGGTTTGAATATATTAATGGCTCCTGTTTATGGAATATCAATAGCTGTCGATTACTTGATATTCAATTCACTTGAATTTTGGACAGGAAAAAACCCCCTCAATGGCAGCCCACATATATTCGATTCAAAAGTAGATACAGATTTCAAAATAAATGATGATTTGGACTCTTCATTGACGGAAGCTCCAGTCGAGCCACTGACTAATTTACGTATTATTGATACAGGTGAAATGAAACAAGTGGACGATAATACATTAGAGATGAAGATCACATACAACAATGGTGATGTGTCAATGCTAACTGGTGTAAGACGTGGGCAATCAATTACCTACTATATTGACGGTGTCGTCGTTAGCGAAACATCTATGACACAATTGAGTGAATTTGTAGGTTCTTAAATTGGATGATTGTGCAACAACCATGAGTGTCAACAAGGAGAAAGGCTAGTTGACACTCATGATGCAGTGCTTTGACCATCAAGCACTCACCATAACGCCCCCGTATGTTTAATACCTACAGACAGGTTAATCTAGGTGTGTCATCTAACAACCAAGATATCCAACGCCTTCTCGAATTTAATATAAACTGTTCCGTAGTTTCTATACCACTAATGATATAACCATCTGCAGGCTCAGCTTCCATTGCTGCTCTAATTACCCAGTCTTCGCTATGAATTCGTTGCCCACTCATAAGGGCATCACTTAGCTCTTGATTAGTGATAGCAATCGTTAGCCCTTGTACCGAGTGAACGCCCAATCGAGTATCAGCAAATCCGCCAATCGCTATTGGTACTGTCATTGAACAATGGCGATTTTGTGCATCAACACTTGTATACTTTCCTTCTCCAACTCGTCCTTTCATCCAAAATAGTTGTCCTTCAGTCATATTCTCCACGGTTAATATCCCCATCGTGCCTTCCGGTAAGCTTTCTAATTCGGTTGCCTGAGCGATAGCGAATATACTCAATAAGGCAAGTAAAGTAGTAAGTGACTTCATTTTGAACCCCCTTCATTGCAATAAGTTGACGTGCCTTTTTGGCTTAATAAGTAGATCAGCCAGAAAGGGCCGATAACAGGAATGATAAACACCCAACTCCACCAACCAGAACGCCCGATGTCGTGTAAGCGCCGAAGTATTATCGCCAACACAGGAATTAAGCTAACCAAGCTATAAGACACATCTAACCAGCCTGAATTTTGCAACCAGATGTCTATTGATATAAATACTATCGTCACACAGCAATGAGCTAACATAAACATCCAGAATTCTTGTCTGGACGCGCAACCTGAAAAATCAAAATAGTGCTGCCATGCATTTAGATAAAACGCAACTAAGTTAAATACCATTCGTCCACCTCTATTATTATCGCTTGATGAGATTATCTTGGTGCAGATGAGGTCTAAAAACGTCCTTAAACAGGTTTAAGGACGTACTGAAACCAGTATTTGTTAACGGAATACTTCAGTGTGCGGATTCAAACGGATATGCTGTTGATAGGTTATTGTTGAATCTACTTTGCTTACTCAGGATTAATTATGTTGGCTATTCCCGTTCCGTTTGTTGTCTCTATGTTGCTTACTTTACTTGCTGTGATTTTGTATGTGCGGATTGGCAAGCAAGCGAAGACGGTGTGCCTTTTTTTAGCTCTGTGTGCATCCACAACAACCATGGTCGGGCTGCGATGGACATTTGATGTGGCGGCGTTTAGTTACACCCAACCAATATTAGCCTCTCTTATTCCTGTCTTTGCTTGGTACACTTTTACCCGTGCGAGTTCCGGTTTAAGCGTCATTTCATATTTGCATTTATTGGGACCAACACTGGTCATTGTTAGTGTCATAACTCATCCGGTTTTGGGTTTGCCTTTAGATGGTTTTCTTTCTGGCACGTATCTGTTTTATGGCATAACGTTGGTGCGGTACTCGTCTCAAGATATATTGCTGATCAACGTTACGTTGAGTAATTGGGAAGGTGTAAAAAAAGCGGAGAAAATCGCTGGTTGGATGTTATTGTTTTCGGCATTGATCGATATGTTGTTATCTCTGGATTTTTCTGTCAACCAAGGTCGATATTCACAATATATTTTGACAGTTGGTCACCTAGTATTGTTGCCTGTATTGTCGTTTGCGGTGGTGATTGTTGGCGTTAATACGCCTATAACTGAAACCACATCAAAATTCAGTGATATAGACAATAAAAAAGCACATCCTCCACTAATTGCAGATGAAAGAATTAATGAAATAGTAGAATTATTAGATAAGAAAATTCGAGATAAGGCCATCTACCTAGATCCAGATTTAACCCTCTCAAGGTTGTCTAGGAAGCTGGGTATTCCGGCTAAACAGATTTCGATCGCAGTGAATATGGTGCATCGAAAGAATATATCAAAATTGATTAATGAATATAGAATTGAGCATGCAAAACAAGAACTCACCCATACCGATAATACGATTACGCAAGTGTTTATGAATTCAGGATTCCAAACTAAATCAAATTTTAACCGAGAGTTTTTTCGGGTAACAAAAATGACGCCAAGTGAGTATCGAAAAATAGATACGTGATAGTTATAAGCAAAAATGTCGTTGTTTGGTTGATACGACCTTACTGGTCTAATGAATAGGTTATGAGGATAAAAATGCCGTTAGTTTCAGAGCGTCTTGAGATGGTTCAGATAACGAAAAACGATGAGGATCTGTTTCGTCTATTACACACTAAACCAGCGGTCATTAGCTTATGTTTTGATCCGCCAAGCTCACAGGAAATCAAAGCCAAATTTGAATCTCGGTTACTTGATTGGGACATAGACTCTGAAAACTGGTTATGTTTAGTGATGAGAGAAAAGTCTTCAGGTAGCAGAATTGGTATTACAGGGTTTCAATTAATAGAAGGTGTCGCTGAAGTCGGTTACCTACTTTTACCTGAGTTTCACGGAAAAGGTTATGGAACCGAGTCTTTAAGTTCATTGATTCATTGGGCTTCTAACTTTCTCGATATTCTTCGATACCAAGCTATTGTAACTGAGGGGAATACTGGTTCGGAAAGAGTGTTAATAAAGTGTGGTTTTTCACTTACTAAAATTGATCCAGGAGCATATAGCATTGGAAATAAGCGATATGATGATTATATATATTCATTTGCTGTAAAGTAGTACGTTCAACTTTTTTGCCTTAACAACACTAACCTCTAAAAACGTTCATTTTATTGATGCTAAATCACCCATAATGAATGGTGAATATGTGTGATGTACGTCACATGTAAATAGTGAATAATAGCGTCATCGAGTGAAAGGGGCTGTTACCCCAACAAGTAGTCACTCATTTTAACAGACACTTTAAGGGTAAATAAGATGAAAAAATTAATTGTTCTAGCCGCCACTCTACTCGTTAGCGCAACCGCCTTTGCTGGTACTCAAACGGTTTATAGCGAAGCAAATCTATCAACAGCCAGTTTCGCTTCTAAAGCGGCCGCGTATGAAGCAGGTTTTGATTACGTAGATGCGCTGGAAGCGGCGAGTCATTCTGAATTGCGCTTCAAATTGGCACCCATCGGAGAAAATACTGTCTCTAACCTTAAGCTGGATGATACAGCGGTGACGATTGAAGAATTCTCTGAAGCTCGCGGTGAAATATCTTACCGTGCTATCGTGAATGTTGATTATCATTTCGACGCCCGCGATAACAACAACGACTAATATCCCATTTCTTTAGAATTTGAAAAGCCAACAGGTCTCTATCTGTTGGCTTTTTTGGTTGTCCATTGCGATGCATCTATTGGAAATGGCCGTCATACGAGGTCGACCAAATTCTCAAAAGTGTGTTGATTGGTTACTCATCAGTTTGTGTAAAGCCTTCTTATTGACTAATATATAAATTGTATAAATGAGATGTATATTGTTGGAGTGTAATCTTCTAGTGTTTCTTAGGCATGAGGGTAGGGCGTGGGAAAAGACAATAAGTTACTAGAAACACCAACGAGCATTCGAATCAAAAAACGAGCACGCGATGAGTTTTTGATTGGTGGTTTTATTGTCATATTTCTAATTTATTTGTCCTCTTCGTCAAATACTGAGTTAGTAGAATCGTTTTATAATTTCACGCGACACTATGAAGAGTGGGAACTTGATGAAATTATATTTGGTGTTTTATGGGTTGCTATTGTCTCGGTTATTTATGGCGCAAGACGATTATTGGACATTAGAACACTTAATCAGGATATCACTCGTAGTGCGTATTATGACGCCTTAACCGAGCTGCCGAATCGAAATCTGGCCATGTACTATCTTGAGCAACAATTGGCTAAAGCGAGTCAGTTTTCGCATAGTGTTGCTGTGATTTTTTTAGACTTTGATAATTTCAAAGGCATCAATGATAGATATGGTCATGATGCTGGTGACCAATTGATAATGTTGGTTAGTCAAAAACTGAATCAGTATAGTAGAGGCGATGAGATTGTTGCCCGACTAGGTGGCGATGAGTTTTTGATTGTGGCTGAAATTTCTGGGAAGAATACGAATATCGTGTCATTGGTTGAACGCTTTCAGCGGTGTCAGGATGATGTTTTTCTTTTAGGAAATAACGCAGTCAGTACGAACTTTAGTATAGGCGTTGCCATCTACCCCCAAGATGGTGATTCTTCTCAAAGTTTGCTTGGCGCAGCAGATATAGCAATGTATGAGGCAAAACGCATTGGAACTGGCAATGTTTGTTTTTATACGAAAAACCTAGGCGAAGAAATTGCTGAACGTAATAAATTATCATTAAGTCTTAAGCATGCACTAAAGAATAATGAATTATATATGACTTACCAGCCTATCTATAATGAGTTTAGTGTAATACAAGGTTATGAGGCATTGATCCGCTGGAAGTTAGATGGACAAATGGTGAATCCCGAAGTGATTATTAAGTTAGGGGAGGAAACTGGATTGAGCCATATCATTTCGCAATGGGTAATGAAAACAACATTTATAGAAAGTAAAACTTTGCTTAAAAACCTTCAATTTTTGGCTATTAACGTGTCCGCCAAGCAGTTTCTTGAACCTGAGTTCGTCACAAGCGTCGAGGAATTAACCAAAAAATACGGCTTTAACCCTGCAAACTTAGAGCTTGAGATTACCGAAAGTTCGATAATAACAAACTTTGAAGGGTCGATTCGTAAAATTAAACAACTGAGAGAGTCTGGTGTCAAAATTATGATTGATGATTTTGGTATTGGGTATTCGTCGTTATATCGACTAAAACATTTACACGTTGATAGGTTGAAAATCGATCGATCTTTCTTAATCGATGCGCTGAAAGATAAGAAAAGCAATGGAATATATAAGACAATTATTAAGTTAGCTCGAATTCTTGATGTTGACGTTGTGGCTGAAGGTATTGAGACAAAGGAGCAAGCTGAATTTCTACGTGAATTTGGATCATTATATATGCAAGGTGACTACTTTCAAAAACCAGCTAGAGTAATAAAGTCTCACTGCCCTGAGTTAACGAGTGTTGAGTAAAGCCTAATCGACGGCAAATATACTCCCAGATAACAATAACTACCACGCTGTTTCAGACATTTCAAAGCCAACAGGTTTCGGCCTGTTGGCGTTTTTATCACTATATTATCTGATCACGTTTTTTATGGGTAATGACTTAGAATCAGAGAATAGTTAATGATGAATTTAATATATGAGGATGTAGTATTTGCCAATTAATCGCGCACGCGTAATATACAAATGTTAGCGCTATTGAGGAAATAAGATGAACTTTCAGGAATTGACTGAAAAAGAGATACTAGATATTGCAAATCCCATTATGGATAACTTGATGATGGCATCAACGAATATTGATCATGCTAAACATGTTCAGGATTTTACTGATCGGGCAAAAGCAATAGTAACGGAAGAACACCTTGGAAGAGTGTGTGCTAGATACCAGTCTGAAAAAGGTTTTTGGAAGCATAGAGAATCCGTAGCCGTATTCAGAAGACCTGATTCGGCTGCAATTATTTGGAAACAATTTTGCACAAAAGCCGAAGGTGAGTTTGTCGCTGAGATTGTGTTAATACACAAAAACGGTCGGTTCCTCGTTGATCACGCTATGGTTTTTTAATCGAATGTCTAGAAACTATGCCAATAAGTTAGTTTAATGAGATGGTACGTCCCTCCCTTCAGCTAAACTTGAACTGGTTTAGTCTTTAAAGGAAAGTGCCACATGAATAACTCACACATTATCGGAATCGACCTAGGTAAGAACTCTTTTCATTTAGTTGGTCATGACCAAGCTGGACATCAATTATTTAAGAAAAAGCTTACTCGCCAGAAATTACTAGAGTTCTTATCTTTCCATGAGCCTGTAATTATAGCCATGGAGTCGTGTGGCGGGTCTCATTGGCTAGCTAGAAAGTGCGCTGAACTTGGTCATACAGCCAAGCTAATCCCTCCACAATATGTAAAGCCATACGTTAAAACCAATAAAAATGATTTCATCGATGCTGATGCTATCGCAGAGGCAGCTTCACGGCCAACAATGAGGTTTTCTTCAGCAAAAACCGAATCAGCTCAAGTGGTATCTACCATTCGGAAAATTCGCAGCGGATATATTAGAGAGCGCACCGCTTGTATGAACCGAATAGGATCTATCCTTCTTGAGTTCGGGATAAGTTTGCCAAAAGGGCACGCTAGTATGAAAGGTTTATTCCAGTGGTTGGTAGATAAGAATCAACACCTTCCTCCTCTAATCATCTTTGAATTGAGTGAGCTACATGAACACTATCAGAACCTCAATGAACGTATAGACTCACAAGCAGACAAGGTCGAGAGAATTCTCGCTGACAATGAGCAAGTAAAACAATTACAGACTGTTCCTGGTATTGGCCCAGTTATCGCTAGCGCTTGTATATCAACTGTCGGTAATCCAAATGACTTCAAAAACGGGCGAAATTTCGCTGCATGGATCGGGCTTGTTCCTGTTCAATATTCTACGGGTGGCAAGTCAACGCTACTTGGGATATCAAAACGAGGAAATAAAGAACTGAGAACGCTATTTATCCATGCCGCAAGGTCAATTTTATGGAGAGATAAGTCGGTCGAAAAATATTTTGGTTCATGGCTTATTGAGCTTAAGAAACGAAAACCTTTTAACGTGGCCGTGGTAGCACTAGCCAACAAGATAGCCCGTATAGCGTGGGCAATTTTAGTCCATAAAAAATCTTTTGAAATAAGAACATAATCAGAATTTGCAATGAGAATTAAAGATGACACAACGGTTAGACCACCAGACTGAAGACCTGTTGCCCCAAACAGCAACTTAAAATGCTTTTCGTTTTGTGAGGACAGTCTGGCGCACACCTCATCATAGAGCTGAGACTAATGACAGTCTCTAATAGACTCTGAATATATTAGCGCAAATCAGCTCGTTATTTTTAACTCTACTTGCAATAACGGGACGTACCATATATTGGGGCATAAATGCATATTGAGATTATATTTCTGATTTAGGCAGTGATTCTGAACCAAAGACGATATCACCTTGTAATATTGTCATTAATATTTCTGTCTGCGCAATATCATTGACCGGTAAACGGGTAATATTTTTCTCTAAAATGACTAAGTCGGCTGATTTGCCAACGGCTATCGAACCTGTAATATCACTGATCCCTAAACTTTTGGCCGCATTAATTGTGTAGGCATTTATCGCGGAATGCACGTTCGGCAAGCCCGTACTATTCATTTTTAGACTATTTGCGATGCCAACTAATGGGTTGATTTCATTTACATTCCAGTCGCTACTTAACGTAATATTAGCACCGGTATTGAATATGGCTTTTGGATTCATCAATGAATGTGTCCGCTTAACCCCTATGAAGGCTTCGGCCCATTGGTGATCATGTAGTGCCACGTATTCAGAACCTACTTGGAAATCGGCGGTCACATCGAGCTTTACGAAACGAGGAACGTCTTTTGAGTTCACTAATTCAACATGCGTAAGCGTATATGGTTTTTTTGAACCTTGATTACGAGCATGCTCGATGGCATTCAGTGATTCACGAACCGCACCGTCACCAATGGCATGGATATGGGCGCTGTAGCCAATGTTATTCAGGGCATCCAACCAAGTTTTCATTTGATGCGGTGGAATATAGTTGATGCCATAAGGCTCGTCTGGGATATAGGTGCTTAAATATGGTGCTAACGTTTTCGCTGTGCCATTTATAATGATGCCATCGCTATACATTTTCACTTGATCTACTAATAACAAACGCGAAGTATCGTTCGAATGTATTTTCTTCAAAAATGCCAGTTGGGGTACCATCGAGTCAGTAGGGTATATCCAAGGGCGCAGAGAAACTCTGGCGGTTAAGTCACCGTTTTTCTCGGCTTGTTGCCATACGTCATACCATCCGCGTTTCCAATAAAGTCGCCCATCACCAATGGTGGTAATGCCATGTGCTGAAGCTTCTTCAAGACCAATCATTAAACCTTCGTAGCTTTGGTCAAACCGATTCTCTAAGTTATTCCAAGCCATCTCCATGATGATATCGCCAGCGTTATCAAATAGAATGCCATTTAGTTCACCGCTGTTTTTGTCTTTAAGAAACTTCCCACCCTGGGGTTCGGGAGAATTTTTGGTGATACCCGCTAAATTGAGCGCTGCGGAGTTAACCCACATTGAGTGTGAAGTTTGCTCCATTAGTACGACAGGTTGTGTCGGGAAAATGCGATCAATTACGTCTAATGGTGTGCTGTGACTATCCTCATTCAAGATTGCCTCTAAAGAAAAGCCATACCCTATCAGCCAGTTATTCGATTCGAGTTTTTTACATGCGGTTAGATAGGGGATCTGCTCTTCAAGTGATGCATCCATACTTAGCTCGCAATTCCCCCCGACTTCTGAAGCCGCCTCAAACACATGATTGTGATTATCAATAAAGCCCGGTAATACATAGGCTTGTTCAAGATCGAGAATGGTAGTGTTTTTATTACGATATGCATCCATCGATTGTTTTTGACCAACAAAAGCAATGTCACCATCGCGAATGACGATCGTATTGGCATTCTCGTGACCGTAAATTCTTGCGTTTGTTAAGATCATATCAGAGCGTGTGAAAGCCAGCGTATTAGAACTGATTATTAGGCTCACGATTATTGTTAGAGGGTAAACTCGGCTCATTCTTTATTCCTTTTCTGCTCCATAATCATTGCTAGCAATCGCTCTTCTTATGCGCGGATATTCCAACCATAAGATGATGAGCTATTGCGGTAACGCAACCGCCTCAATATCAACATCGCCATTCGTCATATCCACTGCCGCTTGGTAAATACTGTCTGGGTCACCATAATGTTTGAAACTGAAATGGTAAACGTTGGCGGGTGTCCATAGTTTTTTCGCTTCTGAAGGCATGATGTCGTAGCCGTCTTGCTGGTATAGCTCTGTCGCCATTACGTTAGCGATAGCCGATTGCCTACTTGCGTTTCTGTTTACGGTTGGCTCGAGTGATGGGTTGCTAGGGTAGGACTCGCCGTTGTAGCTCATCACGCGATGAGCACCATTGCTCCATACTATGAAGTCTTGCCAACCGTTGCGATAACTGTCCGCCAAAACGACAGGGTTTTTCACTACAGTCATTCGGTTGATGACGTTGCCCTCATTATCGAACATGACAGCTGTACAACCACCACTGCCACAGAAATAGAGATCTTGCATTAAGACGATATGTTCGGCGATGCCATCGCCATTTAGATCGGCGCTACCTGTCAAGTAACCTACTTTATCTTGTGCTAAGGAAAGCCCTTCTGGTGCCAAAATGTTAGTATCTACCCAAGTGGCGATCGTGTTTGCGCTGGCGCTAACCGATGGGCTGGAAGATGAGGTGTTTTTAGGTATATTCTCGGAAGTTGAGCAGCCGACTAAAGTGAGTGAACTGAGAAGAAAAAGTCCACCTAGTGTGCGATTATTCATTTTATCTTACTCTGCTGTATTTATCTGTTGCCTATAAGTATACGCACTACAGCAAGCGATGATGTAATAAAATGATTAAAATCAGTAAAGTGCCTGTCATTTGAAATTCAATTAAATTTGTTTTTCTTCATTATAAATTGACTAGATGAAGGTTGTTATTTGCAATATATATCATCACGATAAATACTGAGTATGTAATTGGTAAAGTGAGTTCATGTCGATGGTTACGTTGTTACTTGTATAGAGAGCGAAAAGAATGAAAAAGATATCCCCAATAAACGTTGAGCTCGTTCCAGTGAATATGTCGAAATCAATTTATCCAGAACCGTTTGCAGATAGAGTAAAGGATCGCACTAAGCGAAAATTAGGTGATTTTTTTCAATTAGAAAATTTTGGCGTGAATTATACAGTTTTATCGCCAAATTCGATGTCTGCACTAAAACATCACCACGTAATGCAGGATGAGTTTATCTATATCATTACGGGTAACCCGACGCTCATCTATGGTGAAGATGAAATGCAGATGAATCCTGGTGATTGCATGGGTTTTAAAGCCAATAGTGGTGTCGGGCATCAACTGGTGAACAATACTTCAAAGGAAGTCATATTTATCGAAGTGGGTGATAGAAGTCCTAACGAAAGCGTTACGTATCCGGATGATGATTTAGCGGTAACTCAAGAGAAAAATGGGTCTTGGTCTATCCTACATAAAGATGGTTCTACTTATTAATACATGACAAGTAAGTGTTTATCACTTCACCTTACTTAGTCAGTAATAAACCATACCCTCTGTGTTTACGCCTTGCATTAATGTGTTATGAACTAGTGATGATTGTGTTTCTCATCTTTGCGCAGTGTAAGGACTTCATATCCAGATGTTGTAACCAAAATAGTATGTTCTGATTGAGCTGATAATTTTCTGTCCCGTGTAATGACCGTCCAGCCATCTTTTTTTGTTTTGATTTTTGCAGTACCTTGGTTAACCATTGGCTCTATCGTAAACACCATCCCTTCTTCTAGCTTAAGACCTTTTCCTCGTGATCCGTAATGAAGCACGTGTGGCTCTTCATGCATTTCTCTACCAATACCGTGGCCGCAGTATTCTTTTACGATACTGTAGCCATAGCTCTCAGCGTGTTTCTGGATAGCATGACCTATATCTCCAAGTCTAGCGCCAGGTTTGACTTGTTTAATTCCAGCCCACATAGCGTCATACGTCACGTCAACCAACTTTTTAGCCAAAGGTGTGGCTTCTGACATGACATACATCTTGCTGGAGTCAGCAATAAACCCTTCTTTTTCCAAAGTAATATCTAGGTTAATAATGTCTTTGATTTTTAATAATTGATTTGTGTTGGGAACACCATGACACACGACTTCATTAATCGACGAGTTTAAAACATACTGATAGTCATATTGACCTTTGCTTGCTGGTCTAGCGTTCAGCTCATTAACAATAAAGTCTTCAACTTTGTTGTTAATGTCCATGGTTGATATGCCCGGTTTTACATATGAGTCCAACATATGAAAGACCCGCGCAAGTAATTTCCCAGCATTGCGCATCAGTTCAATTTCAGAAGCAGATTTTATATTGACGCTCTTATTCACTGGTACTTCCTTCCATAACCGTTATTTTCGCTGCCGATACATCGGCTGACTTCATAAGATCTGCGACTATTTGATTGAATGACAGTTGTGGATGAAGCTCGGCTAACATACCAATTTTTATCCAGAATTCAGCTTGTGAATTGATAGAGCGTGACATAACAGAACTTGCTTTTCTTATCTCTTCATGAAGTTCTTCGGAAATTTTCACAATACCCATTTTATATATGTTCCATATATGTTTCGTATGCGTATTGTATTTACAGAGAGTGAGTAGTCAAGATAAATAATTTGGAAATCATCGTTGTTTTTCAGTGCCACTCAATCCTAGAAAACTCTTGGCTTTTAAATGGCTCAACGGTATTCCGAAATTAAGATGGCTGAAGTGCCTTCTTGAAGCGCTTCAAATACGTGTGGCAAGTCTCCGGGGTAGCAAATATAGTCGCCCTCATTAAGATCGTAAGGCTCTGATATTAAACCAACTTTGGCTCGTCCCTTGGTGATGATTACGTGTTCTATCACTCCAGAGTTGTGAGGCTTAGAGTGAACAGGTTCTCCTGGGCTGACTTCGATCCAATAGATATCACGGCGGCTATTAGATGGACATGCAGCTAGCAGCGTCGCTTGATAGTCTTTGCGTTCAGTAAGTACAGATACTCCCTCACCTTGGCGAATGATATTTGTCTTTGGTTTTGGTGTCTCGATTAGACGCGAGAAGGGGATATCCAGTACCACACAGATGGACCATAACGTTTCGATACTTGGATTACCGACCCCATTTTCTAGCTGCGACAAGGTTGACTTAGCGATATTTGCGCGTCGGGCAACTTCGGCGATGCTGAGATTTGAACGCCGTCTTTCAGCATTCAATGTAGTAGCGATTTGTGCGATAGGTGGCTTATTTTTGGTCATGATGAAAGGACGTCTTCTCAATGAATAACTTGTTCATTATATAATACGATCGATTTTTTTGACAAACTAAAAATGATCGTTCAATATAAAAACCAGTCGTTCAATATATTATTTGTTTGTTGGCGATATTGAAGGCAAATCTTAGTTTAAGAACCATTCGAAATCACATCACTAGCACTAAGGGAGGCAGAACTTGGATTACTTGATATCTGTTGTACTATTTGCAATTTCATCGTCAGTAACACCAGGTCCAAATAACATCATGGTGATGACGTCTGGGCTTAACTTTGGTATACGCAGAAGTATGCCATTGCTTATAGGAATTTGTGTGGGTTTTACCACGATGTTATTGTTGGTAGGTTTAGGTTTTGGTCAGTTATTTACATTATTCCCTCAATTAAGTTTGGTCATTAAAGTTATTGGTACCGCCTACTTGCTTTATTTGGCGTGGTTGATTGCTAGGTCCAGTAATGTAGGGGTAACTAACCAGCAAGTTAAGCCGATAGGGTTCATAAAAGGCGCTTTGTTTCAATGGGTAAATGCTAAAGCTTGGGTCGTATCCATTGGGGCTATATCAGCATTTACCACAATGGGAGAAAGCTTTTTCTCACAGAATATGACGATAGCAACCACCTTTTTTATTATTTCTTTCCCCTGTGTTGGTATCTGGTTGATGTTTGGGTCCATGTTACGTCAATTCTTAGATAATGCTGCTTACTTACGTTGGTTTAACATCACGATGTCACTTCTGTTGGTGGGCTCAGTGTTGCCTGTCGTCAAAGATATTTGGTATCAGTTTTAAACGGGTGACGAAAACACTAGAATCTTTCTATGCAAAGTAATTCATGCGTATGTCGATAGAAGAATGACGTTAAGGTGTCCTTACATGGTGGAATACAGACAAATTGATACTTGCTCAGTACCTATGAGTTTACTATTGGAAGCGGATCCTTCAGAGTTGAATATCAGTAAATACTTTTCTGGGTCATTGTGTTTTGCGGCTTATGATCAAGGTAAGATGATGGGGGTATGCGTGGTCAAATTACTCGCGAGCAGTAAATCAGAAATCTGCAATATTGCTGTATTTCCAAAGGCTCAGAACATGGGAATTGGGTCAGGGTTGTTAAAACATGTTGTCGATAACTTAGCGAAGCTAGGCGTTATAGAAATAGGTCTAGGTACGGGGGCGTTTGGATATCAATTGACTTTCTATCAGCGGTTAGGGTTTAGGGTTGATGGTGTCATTAAGAATTACTTTATCGACAATTATGATGAACCAATATACGAGAATGGCCTCCGACATGTTGATATGCTTAGGCTTACATTAACGTTGGCCTAGTATGAAACTCAATCATTATGACGTTTCGTGTTGACTGACTGAATATGCGTCCCAATTTTATCAAAAATGAATTCATCGCTTAAGGAAAGAAAAATGGTGGTACTTAGGGAAATGCGCCAAGAAGAATACCCAGCATATTGCGAGTACTTCATTGACGATTATAGTCAAGAAATTGCGCTCAATTATGGTCATTCAATGGATGTCTCCATTGAACTGGCTAAAAAAGACTTAAATAAAAGCTTTCCCACAGGGTTAGACAATAATAACCAATCATTGCTATGTATTGATGCCGAACTTAACGGAACGTTATGCTTAGTTGGGTATCTATGGCACTCAATCAATATTGCGGATGGATCGACCTTTATTTACGATTTTTTCATTGCTGGTGAGTACAGAGGCAAAGGACTTGGTAAGCAAGTAATATCAGCGTTAGAAAGACAATTACATTCTGTTGGTATTAAGCAGATAAAGTTAAGAGTGGCATATCAAAACAAGCGCGCTCTAAAACTGTATCAGGACGTTGGTTTCGCAATAACGGGTATTAACATGTCCAAAGATGTTGGTGATGAATAGTCTCAATATCTACACGTATACGGCCGAAGCTGAAGTCCGAAATGGGATCGCTGTGTTTTCTTCATCTCGGCGCTTTCTTGATTCAAGGCATTGATGTTGAGATCAAACCTTGATATCAATGATAAGCGCGATCTTATGGACATTAAGGCTGCGTTGCTTTCTGAGCAAAATTAGCCAACGCTTTTTCGATTTTCATAATGTTATCTTTGCATTCCGAAACGTTATGGCGTGTAGCGAGGTATTTTGGATCGTTATAGATAAGCCAAACGACATTGTTTTCGTCTTGAGTAATGAGCGCTTTTTGAGGCAAGTCAATCGCAATGCTTTGTTTGCAGGCGATTAAAGGGGAACCTACCTTTGGGTTACCAAAAATAAGAAGTTGAGTAGGTCGAATGGTGACGCCAATTTTCATGGCCGCATCAGAATGGCGTATACGTGAAAAAACAGTCATGCCTTTTGCTTTCAAAGCGTTTTCCAATCGATCCGTTGTGGTATTGACATCGAATGTGCTCTTGACACTTATTAATCCATTTTCTGCATAAGCGGTTGATGTTATGCAAAAAATCACTATTAATCCTAGAGTCTTAAGTGTCATAGTATTGATCCTTACGTAGTTGAGACTGAAGTGTAGCACGTTATAAAAGCGTAGTTTTCACATTCACTATTTGCAAATTGAATCATGAGATATGGTCTTAATTGAATCTTCGGTTAGTATTCACCTGACAGTAAAACTCCCTGTAATATCTCGATTTTAATAGTTGTCTGAGTGGTGAGGTTGATTGGACATTAAATAAGAGCAGCGTGTGCGGCTCTTATTTAATGTGGCGGTTTTTACTTGGTTATTGAACGCCACAGAACGACGTTACCGTTACTGAGGATTGCCTTTATCGATAATGGTTCTACCTCAACGCCATTCTTTTTAAATAGATTGTTTGAGAAATTTGCAACTATTTTACTACCATCATCAAAGCTGGTCTGTTGGATATATCCCCTCTTATCAAGCCAAATAAAGTCGATTAATTTTTTGTCCCAAAGCTGTTCGTGAATGGGTTGAAAACCATCCTGATAGTGCTTTAAGGCTTGAACCCGTGAGCTTTGATTCGACGACGCCTCGTCTCTAGTGAGATGGACCATTGACGGTGTATTGTAAAGCATGGCCGTTAGGTCTCTATAAGCTTTTACGTCGGTAAACTTGAGACTGTCGGTATGCCAGTGATGACTGTTAATCACTTCATCGTGGAATACTGTTTGATATAGCGGAACTCTATACTGAGGAGAAAAGAGCAGAGATTTGTACGGTTCATTCACCTTTGCTGGTTTGAAGAAAAAATCGGGCTTGTGATCTGGATACCAACGGCCGAGGTAATATGGTGACTGCCGGTTTGACTTCATGTCCTTATCTGTCCAACCAAATCCAACAGACTCTAGCCCATGAGCAAATGCGATTCCTCGAGTTGTGAGGCTGTTACCATCTTCAGACCCAAGTACCAGTTGATCCTGTTTAGATATCCATTCCATTCTTTCGTTGAAAGCATCAAGCATGTCAGTCTCTGTACTTTTATCTCGATAGTCTTCTCTACTCATGGCTGTAGCGTCAACATCAATAAATAAACTATTGAAATGACCATACTTTACTATATCAAGAACGCGTTTCTTTACGTAACCCAGATGACAGTTAGGATTTAGGTAATAACCATTTCCTCTGAACCCTTTTTTCTTACTTTTGTCGGCGAGCTCAATTGCACACTTATTGCGCATTGATTCGGGTAGGTTAGCGGTTAACCAACCCTCATTTGTTCCGGCGGGAATGGCAGTATTGTATGAGTCGTAAGTCGCAACCAAGTATCCTGCGCGCTTAGCCATATCTACCACGTCAGGCTGATAAAAAGCGGGCATCCAGTTATCAAAACCCAACCATAATTTATCGAGACCTGCTTTTTTTAAGCTAGTGACCATATCTAACGACAAGGCTTGCCCCCAACTTTCGGAAGGTTTTAAAAAAGGTGAGGCGTTTTCTTCGAGCCAGCTTTTTCTGTTTTGAGCCGCCAGATACTGAGCAGCAATAGTATTATCCGACAGCGTAGGGCTAGGTACTTTATATTTAATGCCTAAAGAAGTGCTAATCGAATCGAGTAATAGCTGTTTATGATACTGGCTGAACCAGTCCTTACCTTTAGACAAGGGTTGAAGTTCTTTTTTTGCTTCTTTTGGTAGAGAGAGTTTGGTTTGTTGGAGGTACCAGCTTTTTAGGCCCCACCAGTCAATCACATCCTCAGTACTGATAAGATCCTTGCCGAATAGGTAGACTTGACTAGCACCTATTAGTTTTCTTACGCTTGGATTACGTTGGACTTTTTGGGAGAGTGGATCCGAAATGTTATTTTCAACTCTCCACTGACGATAGCTTTTTGCGCCGTCAAGCCAGTTATCTCCAATTGTAATACGCACTGTAAATGGTTGTAGCTGATTTAAAACAGTAAAGCGATGCGCTGCATACATGTCCACTTTAGATTTTGAATTCAAGAAGTTAAGTTGATTGTTCGTCGCTTCAATTAGTTGGTAACTGATATATGCATTTTTTTGTTGTGCGGTCCAAAAAGGCATTTTTAGATCTTGAGTGGTATTCGCACCAGAATAATTAGTCATTAAGTAGCTGGCCCAAACTTCATCTTTCACAGGAACGCGCATCCCCTCACTGAAAGGAAGAAATAACGTATCTGTACGCTCTTCATCTAGATTGAACCACTCTAAAACAACAGGCTGATTTCGTTTGATTTTCATATCAGACGAGGCAGCAAAGCTGACGGTGAGCGCATTCTGTTGTAACGTTGCATTGACGGATATTTTACTGGGGCTCAGCAACCAACTTGCATTAGTAACAGAATTAACCTTAAGACCAGTGAGTGTTTGATTTTGGTTATTCACTCTGAGAGAGGGTGAATTAACCATCAGATTATTCCACTTAATTTCAAAGCTTTGAGGAGAAATGGTGACATGATTATTAGGGGAGTTTAACTTTACGACCGTTGCATGTGTTGCTGTTGAAAGCAAGGTTAGCGATATGACGAAGAGGAAACTCTGATTAGACTTTGTACTTCTATTAAGCATTTTTAGACTCCATGAATAACGTTTTCAGCTATTACATCTAATTTCTGCTCATGGTTTGTCACCTATTTGTATCCATTATTGTTTGGCTTCATTTTCTGGGGAGAATGGAATTGCAACTCTTTGAATATAATTAATTTTAGTACCATTCTGATATTCTGTTAACTCAACAGCGGCGCTCAGATGTTTTGCCTTGTACGAGTATGGACTTTCCTTTGGCACCGAAAGGTTACTATTCTGAATTGGTACTCTGTTTCCTAGCATGTTGTATTGTTCATCAAACCATTGCCAACTTGCGTTTACCTCTGGGCAGCCTATTACGTTTCTTGGTGGTGTGATCAGTATACTTGGAGAATGAAGTTTGTGTTCCAGCTTAAGCCAGCGCTTGTTATTGTCCATAGAAGCGATAATTGGATAGCTGTTTTGACCAATCTCTAATTGATACACTCCAGACGGTGGTTTAAGAAGCATTTCTTCAGTTTCAATTTCTTGATACTGGGCGTGTGCGATGAGCTTTCCACTGAGTAGCCTTTTGCCGTTAGGAGACACCAGAGCAATACCTTGATCGGAGGTGTTTCTCCTTGAAGATATCTTGAGTTGATAGCCTTGTGATGAGAGGCCAAAACGGCGAATAAAACTAACCTGAATGTTCGAAATAGAACTGAAGTCATTTGATAGGTCTTGGCCACATTCAGTTTGGCTAAGGATCTCTTGTTTTACTGGGACCCAAAATTGACTGTCTAGCTGATTCTGATTCAGTGCAATTTTTAGCTCCTGCCATGCCAATATTGGTTGCTGGTCAATAAGTGCCTGATAGGTACGCTGTAATGGAGTATCTGTGAACCAAGCGGCTTGAGATACGCTAGGAAAAGCGATGGCAATAATAAAAAAGAGTGGTCTGATGTTCAATTTTTTTCCTCAATTAAGCGATAACCTACACCCCGATGTGTTTCTATTTTCAATAGAGGCAATTTCTGACGCAGGCGCAACACGTGATTGTCCACCGTGCGTGTACTTGGGAATGCTTGATAACCCCATATTTTGTTTAGTAGTTCATCTCGGTGAAAAACACGGCCCTGATTCTGTACAAACAGAACCAGTAGCTTAAACTCCTTTGGTTTTAGCGCTACTAGCATGTCTTCTGAGAGAGCTTGGCGTTCAGCTATATGAATCTTGATCTTAGAGTAATGGAGATTGCAAATGCCGAGAGGGCGGAGCTGAGTGACTACTCGTGCAAGTAGCTCTTCGTTAGAGAAAGGTTTAGTCATATAATCTTTAGCGCCAGCCATCAGACCTTCGATTCGTTGGTTAACATCAACTTTGGCAGTCAGTACAATAACGGGAAGTGCTTTTAGTAAAAGCCAGTGGGGGAGATGCTGTAAGCTGTCGCCATCATCCAACTGACGATCTAGGATAACGAGATCAGCTTTAAACCATAACGATTCAGCAGAAGAGGTGTTTTGTGCCCAAAGGCATTGGTATCCTTTTGTCTGAAAGAAAACAATTAAGCCTTGTCCCAATAACGCATCATCTTCAATCAGCAGAATTGTGTTCATATGGAAGCTCCAGAATACATCGAGTAGGGTTGCGTAAAATGATCAATTTCCCATCTGCTTTTTTCATAAGATGCTCTACGATACTCAATCCAATGCCCATATTGGTATCATTGCTCTTTGGTCTTAAGCGAGAGATAAACTGATGTAGTGGAGATGGGAATTCCCCACAGTCTATTACTTCAATGACTAATTTATCCGTCAGTTTTGCTCTGACAGTGATATCTCCTTCACCATGCTGCTTAGCATTCTTAATTAGGTTATCGAGACAAATTGATAGCCAGTAATAGGGCTGATTAAGTTCAATATCTTGATCAAGTTCATAAGTAACACGATGTTTTGTACATATATAGCTGAGCCACTCTTCTAGTGATGCTCTTTGTTTTAACAAAGGTTGTGACTTATCCGAACCTAAATAGATTTTGCTGTTCTCAGTCAACTGAGACAGCCTCTGATAGTCGGATATTAAGCGCCATACCGCACTTTGAGCTTCCTTAGAAAGATTATCATACTCGTCTCGGAACATTTCGACTGTGAGTCCAATACTGGTGATTGGCGTTCGGAGTTCGTGCGTAAGCAACTGTAAAATGAATTTCTTCTCTTCTCCCTGTTTACGCTTTAAGTACCTCCCTCTAACTAAAACTGTGATTAATATCATCAATAAGGTTGCTATCAGAATGCGTAATATGGTTTGGTATTCAGTTCGCTCATTAATACATAGGTTACTGTATCGAAGTACGCAACTATCACCCCGAAGAGTGATGTTCATTCTGCTCGCTATAGGTAACCAATTTGAGGATGTAATTGCCTTCCATCCTTGTTCTCCACTAAGCCACAATGTGTCTCCTTCCTGCCATGCGCGGTAACCATCGAGCAGAGCCTGTCGCCCTTCCGATGACAAGTTTGAAAGCGTTGGATAGAGCGGATGTTGTGGGTTCGCTATAGTCAGATAGTCTTTGATTTTATTGTATTCCGATGGGAACCTTTCGAGATAACGATCAGCAAAACTTCCTCCGGCGACATGCAATAAGGAGTGTGTGGAAAACCAGCCATAATCCAGAGTCTTTCCGTTGCACAGCGCCAGTTCAAACGCTATCGCATCGGACAAGTTTGTGTTTTCCGTCTCATAAGCCTGACAGTTTCGCTTTATTGAAGACAGTAATGCGATGTCTTGCCAACGGAATTGTTTGAAATTTGGATAGCGTGAGCTGTCGATTAATAGCTTGATAGGGTACTGATTTAACGCTTGTTGCGAGACAGTGAGCGAAGAAGTGTGCCAGCTTTGTTGATATAGGGATTGCCATTTACTCTCTAAATTTTTGGCGTAGACCACTGCGGGAAACAACAATATAAAACAGAGGGCGAAGGTGAATCGGCGCATCTAATTGTTCTCGTAGAAGGTAGTCAGGCACATTCTAGAGGTTTTTCGTGAAGATTTGTAACCTATATGTCAACAAATTAAGAGCGGTTTAGAGAATTCTGATAGCTTATTTAATCGACACATTGTGTTATCCAATAAAATACAGACCGTATTTATATTATACTTTCAGTATAGATTAAACGCGCATTTTATAATTAACGAGGCTAAATAGAAACCGCGAGTTTAGGTAAAGGCACATAGATAGATTCAGCAATGTTTGAGAGCAGAAAATCATAGGTGTTGAAGATGATAAGAGAGGCATCTGTCGACATTTTGTAAAGTTGTTCTTGAGTGAATTCGAGTTCCTTTGATTCGGATATGTCTTCTAGTTGTCTGCAAAGTAGCGAGCAGACAGGTGAAGTAATGGCTAAGGGATCAATAAGCGCGAGTTGATTGAGTCGACTAACCATTAATTTGGCGTGTGGTTTTAGCTTTGCAATGCCGTCGTCTGTATCTATATCTTGAATGGCTACTCTTAATTGAGTCAATGATTCCAAGCTATCATTTATCTGATGCCAGCTCAGGTTATATTCATCAACTAAGTCAACGCGTTGAGACTCGACTAGCCACGCAAGAATGACCTCGTCAATCAAAAATACGCAGTGCCGAATTACTCTCCCGTGACTCATCTGATTCTGACTGACCGTCATATATTCCCATTCATCAATCAATTGAGTTATCTTTGAAAATAATATTCGATAGATCGGTTTATTATCGAAATGGGCTTTGCTAATCAGTGTCTTTGTTGTGGTAGACATACCTTTTTCTAGCAGAAAAATTGCATGGCTTTTGGGGTTGCCGTAGTAGAGAAGATAATGACTAGCACTGCGATGTTGCCGACATAACGTTACGAGGCTTCTCAAATCGGTGATGAGCTCATATTTTTGTTGATAACTTGATTTGCGCTTTGAAGAGAGATAAAGCATGACTAAACAGACAAAAAGCGATAATAAAACCGCGATGAATACAAACATAAAAGCCCCCTTACTTTGTTTTGGCTCTTAAGTAGTAAGCAGGGATGGTGCCACATATAAAATTCTTTAAATTCAGTTTGTTACGAACTATTGCTCTGAATTTTTTGTGTAAAATGGTGCGAGCTGCACCGGGATGAGGCGATGAACGGTTCTACATGCCAGGTACAAAGGTGGAAAAATGTGTGTTTGGCATACGACCACACTAAATACAGGATTGTGAGGGAATAAGTGTGGTCGTAAAGGAAACGGTTAATTAGGCGCTATCTTACGTTGTTCTGTTCTAATTCTGTGAAATATTTCAAGGTTTTTACTTTGAGATCATAAGTGGCTTCTTCATCACAGACAATGACAGCTTTTGGGTGCAGTTGAAGTGCACTTACCGTCCAAAGGTGGTTTATTGCACCTTCAACAGCGGCTTGCACGGCTTGCGACTTACCATGACCAATGGCAAGTATCATCACTTCTTTTGCATCGAGTAGCGTTCCGACACCGATCGTCATCGCGTTTTTTGGCACCTGATCGATCGCATGGTTAAAAAACCGAGAGTTTGCTCGACGAGTTTCCTCAGTGAGCACTTTTACTCGTGTTCGAGATGAAAGAGAAGACGCGGGTTCATTAAAGGCAATATGCCCATCACTACCCACACCACCCATGAACAAATGTATTTTTCCATACGACACTATTTTTTCTTCATAATCCTGACATTCTTTGACTAAATCTTTGGCATTACCATTAAGAAGGTTGATATTTTTTTCTTGGATATCGATATGGTCAAAAAAATGCTTATACATAAAAGAACGATAAGATTCGGGATGTTCAGGGTTAATTCCTACGTATTCATCCATATTAAAAGTAACCACGTTTTTGAAACTAATCTCTCCTTGTTTGTGCAGTTTTACCAACTCTTGGTAGGTCGACAATGGTGTACTACCAGTCGGTAATCCAAGTACAAATGGATTGCCCTTTGTTGGCTCAAATGCTTTTATTCTTTTTGCTATGTGGTGAGCACTCCAAATACCCACATTTGAACTACTTTCAAGCGGAATCAGCCTCATGTTTGTACCTTTCAACCTTTTAATTTAATTAGTTAATAACGATTTGTTTGATATCTGTGCAAACTCGATAATTATTAGTGTTGTCCGTAAATTGATCACGATGGATATTAAATCATTGGGTATTGGCGAAGGTTGCTATTGGTAATTAATTTGTAAGTGGTTACTTACAAAAATAACAAGGAAAAATGGTCAAATAGAGAACGCGACTATTGTGATTTTTGTCAAATGGATACATAGTTAAGATCGAAATTATCATTGAAATCGTTATTAAGTAAAGGCGCTTAGAATTGAACAATAAAACTATATTGGTCGTCGATGATAATAAAGAATTAAGAGATGCCCTTAGTGAATATCTGGGGCGTAGCAACTTCACTGTACTCACTGCTAGCGATGGTGAAGATATGTGGCGGATACTCGAAACCCATGAACCGAATTTGATCATACTGGATATCATGATGCCTGGAGATGATGGATTTACGTTGTGTTCACAAATTCGACGTAACTCTAGTGTGCCAATTATCATGCTAACAGCAGTAACAGAAGAGGCTGATCGTGTTGCAGGATTAGAAATGGGCGCCGATGACTATATCACCAAATCGTTTAGCCCTCGAGAGCTTCTCGCGAGAATAAAAGCTATCTTGAGGCGGGCGACCCACAGCCCAGAAGCCCCATTTGCTAGAAAAGTCACCTTTTCTGGTTGGACGCTAGATACAATAACTCGCCAATTATTGTGTCATGATAAACCAGCAAAACAGCTTTCTGGTGCGGACTTTTCTCTACTTGCTCTTTTTTTACGTCAGCCCAATGAGATACTTTCTAGAGACGCTATTGCACAGGCTATATGGGGGCGAGATTCTGAACCGCTAGAAAGAGGGATTGATGTGCAGATCAGTCGGTTACGCCATCACTTAGATGATAAACAGAGAAACACCATCATCACCGTTCGTAATAAAGGTTATATGCTAGCGGTGGAAACGTTGCATGAAATTTAAGAGGTTTGTCCCTCAGTCTTTAGCCGCACGTACCAGCACTATGCTACTCATTGTTATCATCGCATCACAATTACTTGCCGGTTTAATATGGTTCTCTCACAGCTCTGAGAATGAAGAGCAGGGATTAAAAAGCACGGTACGCAGCTTAGTGTTAAGTGCATCATCCACTATCTCTTTTTTTAGTACACTTCCTTTGGATTACCGGCATCTCGTACTCGATCAATTGAGAAGTATGGGAGGTACGCGATTCTTCGTATCGCTAAATAACCGGGAACTACCGGTCGTCCCAATAGCGGATTCTTCAAGAAAACAACTCGTACTAAATGAAGCGAAAAGGATATTGAATCAGGAGCTTGGTAGCGACAATAACATTGTTGTTGAGTTTACTACCAGAGAGGAACTTAAGGTATTTAGTACCGGCATCAGCATAGACGAGTTACCACTACTTTGGGCTCACTATAGCTTATCTTTTGGTGAAATTAGTCCGCCGATATTGGTTATTCAAATTGAAGTGTCACCGCAAGAATGGTTCTATTTGGCGGCGGTATTACCAGCCCCTTATGTCAATCTTGAAAGTTCCTTTATGGACAGTAAGCAGCTTTTCTTTTTGGCATTGTCCGCCATCATACTGCTTGTTTTTACCTGGCTTGTTGTTCGTTCAGAACTCAGACCAATCAAGAACCTTGCAAAAGCCGCAACGTTAATGGGTAACAAGCTTTCTATTCCTGAAGTTAAGGAAGAAGGAAGTTCGGAACTTAAGGCCGCGGTGCACGCTTTTAACAAAATGAATCGTCGTGTGAAATCGTATTTACGAGAACGAGAAATGTTATTTGGCGCTATTTCGCATGATCTAAAAACGCCATTAGCGTGTTTAAAATTGCGGACAGAAATGCTAGATGACGACGATACACGAGCGAAATTTGAAAAACTCACAAATGAAATTGATTTGATGGTAAAGGGGGCGCTTCAGTGTATTCGGGATACGGATATCCATGAAGAAATTGAGGCGATAAACATAATAGAGATACTGGGAATGAGTACAGAACTATATAATCGTTATGCAAAAAAGGTAACGGTATATGGGCCCAATATAAAACTGTATTACGGCAAACCTTTAGCCATTAAACGCTGTATTCAGAACCTCGTAGATAACGGCATTAAATATGGAAAATCCGTTTCAATTACAGTGAAAGATAGCCCCGAAAAAGTAGTTATTTCATTTGTTGATAAAGGGCCGGGAATCGATAAAAAACTAACGGAGAAGGTATTTGAACCCTATTTTAGAGACGCCTCTGACAGCAGTGGCAGTGGGTTAGGTTTAACCATCGCACGGAGTATCGCTAGGGCCCACGGTGGAGATGTCGTACTCATTAACCAACCAGAAAGTCAAACTTTTGAGGTCTGCTTAACACTAAGTAGAGATTAAGAATGAAATTATTAATGATTTGTATCGCGCTACTCAGTTTTGAGTCGCAATCTAAGGAAGTAGAATTCCTTCACTGGTGGACATCAAAGGGAGAAGTCGCGGCGCTAAAAGTGATGGAAGATGCATTAGTCGCTCAAGACCATATATGGAAGAGTACACCGGTCAAAGGGGGCGGTGGCGATACCGCTATGGCGGTATTGCAAGCAAGAGCGATAGCCGGAAATCCGCCAACGCTTGCACAAATTGAAGGCATGGCGATTAAATCATGGGCTAAACTGGGTTTTTTATCCTCATTAGACACCGTCGCTCAAGTTGAAAAGTGGGATGAAGTAATGCTGCCCACGGCACGAAGCATCAATAAGTTTGAGGGGCATTATGTTGCTGTGCCCATTACGATCCATCGCGTAAATTGGATGTGGGTTAATAACTTGGTATTGGCGAAGGCGGGATTAGAGGTACCACAAACGTGGTCGGAGTTTATTGCGGCGTTA
This sequence comes from Vibrio sp. DW001, assembly GCF_029016285.1. Lineage (NCBI taxonomy): Bacteria > Pseudomonadati > Pseudomonadota > Gammaproteobacteria > Vibrionales > Vibrionaceae > Vibrio > Vibrio sp. DW001. The sequence goes on from NZ_CP091975.1 coordinate 1,072,617, forward strand.
AAAGTTCTCAAAACAAAAGAAGTTAAACCGCTCGCGTTGGGGAACTCACCATGGCAGATATCTATGCTGTTTGAAAATATTGCCCTTGGAATTGGAGGACAAGATTACTATCAAAAAGCGTTAGTAGAGATGTCTCCTGAAGCACTAAATAGTCAAGAAATGGTCGATATTCTTAATGTGTTTCGTCAAATAGGAGATATCACTAAAGGTAGCCTGACTAAGCAACGTTGGGATGAAGCAACCAATGAGTTAATAAATAATGAAGCTGCTTTCCAAATATTGGGTGATTGGGTTATAGGTGAATTAATCTCTGATGACGCGCAAATACCCGATCATATTTCTTGCTTTGTATCGCCTCAAACTGAGGGGGTTTATATATACAATATGGATAGCTTTGTAATATTTAACCAGAGTTTTGGGTTTCAAAAATCAGATACTGATGGTCTTGGTAAAACGTTGTCTAGCGCTTTATTTCAGGAAGAATTTAGTAAAAAGAAAGGGTCCATTCCTGCCCGAGGAGATATACCACTAAATGACTTCAATATCTGTTCGCAACAATCTCGACGAGACTTCGATCTATCGGAAAGAAACGAGGCTCTAGTGCCTAGTATGACTGACTCGATGGCCGTCGCTCCTATTGTTCAGAACGCCATAATTGAGGAGCTTTATCGCTTCTTTAACGATTCTACGAAAACGCCTGAGCAGTTGATCTCTCGATTAATTGCTATATCAAGTAGCCGCTCTGGAAACGATTAGGTGTATTCGTTTGTAATAGAACACTTACAAAAAGCCAACATTATTTAACCTTAAGCGATACCAAACTCTGTAGCTTATATATGGAAGAGATTCATCTTCTATATATAACATAGCTATGAGGTATTCTTATGAGCACAAAAATTTCGACGTTGCCGAAACAAAGCACGTCTTTATTCTCTATTCTTAAGAAAGGCATAACAAAGCTCTCAACCGTTGGTCGTGCGCTAATGCTACCTATCTCGATATTGCCAGCCGCTGGGCTATTGTTGGCGTTCGGGGACAAATTAGATATTCCGTTAATGGTTGGTGCTGGTGATGTTATTTTTAGCAATCTACCTTTATTATTTGCCGTTGGCGCCGCAGTAGGTCTAACGAAAGAATCTGGTATTGCAGGATTAGCCGCCGTCGTCGCGATGCTGGTTATGAACATGACAATTGGTGTTCATGCCGGGGTAACTCAAGAAATGGCGCTCGCAGGAGGAGCTTACGCCTTGGTGTTAGGTATACCTAGCCTTCAGATGGGTGTTTTTGGTGGATTAATTGCCGGTATTCTTGCGGCAACTATGTATAATCGTTTCCATCAAATCCAGCTCCCTGCTTTTCTCGGTTTCTTTTCTGGAAAGAGGTTTGTCCCTATTGTTACCGCAGTCAGTGCTTTCTTACTTGGCCTTATTCTACCGAGTATATGGATGCATGTTCAGGCAGGGATTGATGCATTATCAAATATCGTAAATGGTGATAACCAAGCACTTTCTACCTTCATTTTTGGTTTCACAGAAAGGGCGCTGATTCCTCTTGGTCTTCATCACATTTGGTATCCTTCATTCTGGTTTTCATTTGGTGAATATACGAATGAAGCAGGGGCTGTCATTAATGGTGATCAGACAATTTGGTTCAAAATGTTTGCGGAAGGTGTAAAAGACTTTAACTCTGATACCTATCAAGGTGCAGGGAAATTCATGCAGGGTGAGTTCCCTCTCATGCTATTTGCTTTACCAGCAGCATGTCTAGCGATGTATCATGAAGCAAAAACTCAAAACAGAAAATACGCGGCTGGTATCCTATTTTCCGCTGCCCTGACTTGCTTTATCACAGGTATAACTGAACCTGTCGAATTCACCTTTATCTTTGTATCCCCACTGCTCTATATTTTTAATGCCGTCAGTACCGGTTTTGCATACATGTTTATGTATTTACTTGACGCTCATCTAGCCAAATCATTTTCTGCTGGGTTAATCGATTATATTACTTTGGGTATCATTCCTTCATTTAATGGATTCGAAACTAACTACCTCGCGGCAGCGATAGTTGGCGTACCGATGGCTATTATGTATTACTTCGTATTCCGTCTTGTGATTCGAAAATTTGATGTGCAAACACCAGGTCGTACTGACGAAATAAAAGAAGAAGTCACCCTAAGTGATGAACAGCTTACCAAATTAACGCTTGATTTCGTCGGTGGCCACGACAACCTAATGTCCGTCACATCTTGTATCACGAGGCTTCGCCTTGAAGTTAAAGATACCTCCTTAATTAATGAAAAAGGATTATCAGATATCGGAGCAATGGGCGTTATTAAGGTTGGCTCAAACGGAATACAGATTGTGTATGGTGCAAAAGCACAATTTATAGCTGAGCGTATCAACCAACACTAGGCAACGTTTACCACGAATTGATAACGTCGTTAACGAGTTATCACTAATGAAAAGACACACCAGCAAATGTTGGTGTGTCTTTTTTGGATCTTAACGAGTTTGCTATCTAACAGATAGTGCCTTGTTTTCTTTTAACTTTGAAAACAAATGCATCCGTATTGGACATACACTCTTTTTGTAAACGGTATATATTCTCAATAGTGCCATCTACGCTCTTATTGACAATACCTTCAACGTCGCTTGAGCTGAGCCCTCTTTCGGCCATTAGCATTGCTTGTAAGGCACCACTCAAACCGGTGTATGATCTAAATGCACAACTTGGTTTTGCACCATCACAAATTACACCAGCCAGATTACCTAAAGATGTTCGTATCATGTCGGAGATCTGTTCCTTTGTAGCACCGCGTAAAAATGCAACACCACTTGCTGCGGAAGCCGTCGCAACACCAGAGCAATAACACATTGGTGATAAATGCGCGTACTCGTTGGATTTGTAGTCAAGGTAGATGTTCACAAGGTTAGACATGGCCACAGCACGAATCATTTCTTCTTCGCTACACTTACGAAAATCGGCAGCTGCGATAGGTGCCATGCTGGAAATGATACCTTGATTACCGCTTCCTGTGTTGCTCATTGCTGTATAGCCACTGCCTCCCATACGTGCATCTAAACCTGCAACGGTCCACTTGAGAACATGAGTTATTTCGTCATCAGCAATTAAGCCTTGGTCGATTTTCTGTTGTAGAGTGCGAGCCACCTGTAGACCGTATTCGTTATCTAGGCCGTCCTTACAGATACCACGTGTTAGCTCAATCGCTGTTTTGATATGATCAAGGTCGCTAATGTCGCAGCTCGAACAGAAGTCATAGATGGTTTCTACTGACAAGAAAGAGGTATCTACGGGGATGGTTTCTTGGTTCGCTAATGCTTCTTTTTCTTCCTCGCGGTTGCCAAGTAGTACTTTCCCATCTTGTTCAATAAATTTGATGCCATTATGTTCATTCCAAAGGCTTACAGAGGCGGTATGTTGGTCGGTCTCTATCGTTATCTTTAAATAGATAGACGGGGCAGGAGTAACCATATCAAGGTCAAGTTTTTGGGCGGCGACAAGTTGTTCAATAAGCTCTTCAGCTGCCTTAACATCGGTATCCGTTACCTTACTCAGTACTTCCATATCTAGATCTGCATCACCAGCAAGTACCCCTAGAAGCGTGGATAAGAAACCACCACATTTACCGCCAGTATTTGGAATTCCGACGGATTGTACTCCAATGACCATAAGACCTGAGCCTTCCATAGAAATACGTTTAATTTCACCAGGGGCATACTTTCGGGCTGTTGCTGCAGTAAGCGCGAATGCGACTGGCTCGGTACATCCCAGTGCGGGGATAAGCTCAGCTTCAAGAACCTTAACAAATGCATTTTTTTCCATAACTAACTCCAGTTAATTTTCAAAATAGATATTATGTAATTTTAGGGAGATGATACTTCCCCGATGAAGAATCCTTATATGCTATTCCGGGTTACTAGTAACAAAATTCGGCATAGCGAACCAACGTTCAATATAAAGGACTTTGTGGATAAAAAAACGTTACATTTACCTTCCTGTACGCATGTATCCAACGACGTCTGTTGCAGTCATATTTTCTAGGCCAAAGTCTTTCATGCTATAGCCTGTTTCATAGTAATTAGTTTCCAACAAGAGATTAGATAAGTCGGTCATTGCACGAATGATTGGCGTTTTTACTTGCAGGAGCTCGGCAAAGCCAATGGCACCATTGCATCCCACTGGAACATCTTCTGTGATATATCTTGAATCCAATGGGAAACGCGCCCCCTTTGGAGCTGGAAGCCATGTAGATTGATCTAAAGGTTCAGAAAATGGAAGGCGGAAATCCTCACCAAACATCATCTGACCGATTAGCCCCATTCGAGACTGAAGTACATCTTCTTCAACAGGTGTTATTCCGACGCCAAAAGCTTCTGCGATGGCGACTTGCTCCTGATAAAAAGCGTATTGTACTCGGCCTACAGCCGGTGAAACACCGTGAGCGTAAATGTCATATATCGTATCGTGGCTTCCAATATTAGGGATAATGCCCCAGTTCTCTATCGTTCCTGTATTGAGTACCACGGCAGGAACATGTAAGAGAACATTGACATTTGATAGGCCAATATCTAACGCGGTATCACCCTGAACCAATGTCGTTGCATCCAGTGCTGGAATTTCTTTACTGGCGGAAAGATATGTTTCGAAGTCGACTGAAGGTAATGTATCCACTCTAATTTCATTTTCACGATACATTACATTCACAACATCTGTTTCTGTTTCCAGATTATTAAAGTCCGTCAATCGGGCACCGTAAACCAATGATGAATATCCTGCGATAATGACGTTGGTATTGAGTCCTTGTTCATTCATTATTCGACGAAGAATTAAACTTCCGAAGTTGTCCGGGAAGATGCTGACTGTTTGTCCGTCTTCCAGTAGAGGTGCCAGTTCTTTAAAAATGGACTGAAACCCTTGAGCTTGTACTGAAACCAAAATGTGATTAGAACCTTGTACCGCTTCCTTCATGTCATAAGTGACCATATCCAGAACTGCTGTACCATTGCGTTCAAAGTTATCATGGTTTTTTTCGATACCTTCAAAGCGAACTCTTCTGCTATTCACAATACCTTTTACTTTATTATTGAACCTTGTGAACTCGTACATTCTGACTTCGGCACCGCCAAGTTTACAATCGGCAGCCAATGCGTGAGCACCGTTACCAGCACCAATTATGGTAATAATTGCCATTTCATAGCCTTTCTAGTGTTGTTTAAAAAATCAGTTGTCCTGAACGTTTTTGTTGTCCCACCGTGTGGTAGTGAATAAATCCCACGTATAAATGGAGTGCGACAATTAAATAAGTTGTTTAGATTCAGACGTATTTTCCTTTTCATCTCTTGCTTTAATCATGTAATAGCGAACGACAACAACCCCGCAGACAATGGCGCCTGAGTAGCCAAAATAGGTCATGATATAATTGAGAAGTGTCTGATAAGGGACATAAAGAGTAACAAAGTAGACTGCAGTACCAACAATTACGCAGGTTAGTTTATATTTAAGGCTGTTTTCGTCCTTAATAAACATCGAAACACAAGTCCAGATAATAGGGCAGAGCGTACTGTAAACTGCGACAAGAATAATGATAGCGAATAGCCCACCGACTGCTCCGAAAATGTTGTTTGCAAGCAGTAGATTAGGGATGGCGGCGGACACTGAGTTTTCGATGTTGCCTATGTGATTGAGCCCCATAACAATAGAACCAAAGACAAAAATAAATGCGGCAAGGCTAAGAATAATATGGGTGTATTTAATGTCATACTCGCGCAGTTCTGAGCCCATACGACCTACCATCGCGGACACAAGTAGTAAGCAGCACCCTCCGAAAGAAAGCCCAGCTAATATTGGGTTTGCACCTGCTCGTGTGACTTCGACCGTACCGCTATTAATGGCGGTATTTCCGTCACTAATAAGGGGGTAGTAAGTAAACGCCGAGATAACACCGACAACAATAGTGAACCCTACAATAACCGGTCCAATCCTACCGATAATATCGATCATTCTATTCAGTCCGGCGGCGGCAGTAATGACGGAGATTATTACAGCGATAGCACTGCCGATCGCGATAGGTATCCCCCATTGTTGGTGTAATACGTTACCAAAACCCGAAACCATGAACATATAACAACTGGCGTTAAACGACCATGCAAATGCTTCAAAGACTTTACCACCCGCAGATCCTGCATATAGTCTAAATATTTCTGAAACATCATCATATCCTCGTGTTCGACCGGCATAAGCATAAGCGCCGTAGGCCAGATACATCATAAAGAAGGTGATAACGCCAACTAATAAGCAAGCCCAGATCGAACCCCAACCAGAAAAGAACTGCATAGTTTCCTGACCAGTGGCAAATCCTGAGCCTATTAGATAAGCAAGTAGAGCACCGATGAACGTAGTTTGTTTACCTACACTCATTTTTCTATTACCCATAAGTTTCTCCTTAAAAACGTCATTCAACCAGTTCATCTTCTACCTTTGTTTGTACAAAGACCTATTAACGCTGTATCATAAAAAATGAATTAAACTAGTCGTCCGTTATAACGACCAAATGTCCTTTACAGTGAACGCCTGTTGTTTGTTGGTGTCAATTTACAACTGCAGATAACGAGACTCAGCGCAAAAAATGACCGTTTTTTTTCTGTTGAAATGTGCGCTAGATATGAATTATGCAGGTCATCAATCCTCTTTAGTCTTTGCATAATTGGTCTGAATGGAGATTATTCTCCTTTGATAAGTCTCTTTTTAATCGTGTTGCGAAATTAGGTTTCGGGATCTATTATTGCGCGGCAATTCAAGCTTAATAATAAAAATTATGTATATATAATCGCGTCAGGAAAAATAGGTTGTAAGAATATGGATGATATTTCCGCAATGGGAGACACTCTTAAACATACCAGAAATAAGATGGGTTTAAGTTTAAGTGAGGTTTCTTCCATGACCGGTGTGAGCAAAACCATGCTTAGTCAGATAGAGCGTGCGGAGTCAATGCCGACAATTGCTACTGTTTGGAAAATTGCTAACGGTCTAAGGATAAAACTAGAAACGCTGTTAAATTCTTCAGGTAAATTATATGAAGTCAAAGATATCGATGACATGATTCCTTTGAGGGATGATGATGATCGGATATTGATTTACAGTATATTTCCATTTTCTCCGACGAGTGGTTTTGAAGTTTTCTACGGAATCTTGAAGCCAGGATGTAATTATGCTAAATCGAACCATAAAAACAGTACTACCGAGCAAATATTTGTATCTCAAGGGAAAATTGAATTAGTCGTTGGAAAGAAGACATATCATATCAAAGAGGGCTGTGCGATTGCCTTCGACTCTAAAGAAGATCATACCTATATAAACTCAGGTGATAAGGATGCCTCGGTTCACATCATCGTTAACTATGAATAGAGACTCAAACTAGGCACCACAAACAATGGGCAGACAAAGAGGAGTCGCTAATCTCCTCTTATCAATTTATTTTTTAATCACATTTATTCATAGTTAACTATTATGAGTACATTTGCATCTATATCACCGGAATTTACATAAGTGTGGTCTTCTTTGGAGTCAAATGAGATCGAGCTCCCTGCTTTGATGTGGTAAGTACTTTTTCCTACAATTAATTCCAGCGTTCCTTGAGAAACAAATAGCTGTTCAGTGCTGCTGTTCATATGATTAGCATTGGAATAGTTACAACCAGGCTTGAATACACCATAAAAGACCTCGAATCCGCTCATCGGAGAAAATGGAAATATGCTGTAGATGATCATGCGGCCATCATCATCTTTAATAGACATTTTATCATCAATGCTTTTTACATCGTAAAGCTTGCTTGAATTGTCCAATAATGTATCAAGTTTAATTTTCATACCATTGGCGATTTTCCAGACAATCGCGATTGTCGGCATTGACTCTGCACGCTCTATCTGACTAAGCATGGTTTTACTCACACCGGTCATGGAAGAAACTTCACTTAGGCTCAGGCCCATTTTATTGCGAGTACTTTTGAGCTTTTCTCCCAGCGCGGATAAGCCGTCCATATAAACTTCCTTTTCCCAATATTTTATCTGATGTAGTCATCTACATACAAAGTAGACTGATTGTAATGCAAAACTCTTTAAAAAGAGCATATTAATTCCAGTGCCATCATTTCATAGCGAAACAATTAGTCTACAAAGTGATAGAAAATTGAATTTACCTAGTCATCTTAGGTCTGCTCAAACTCCACTGCAGCTGTCTCATTAATCATCCTCCCATTTGACATTGATAATTAACTAAATAACACTATTACGGACATGTGGCCACTATAGTGAACATATGGCATGTGTGAATCTTCAATAACAAATCGTACTTGGGCGATGGTAAAAGTGCCCGATAGAACTATTTCTTGATAGTTTTTTGGAGCAGTATTATGGGTAATCAAAAGATGAGTTTTAGCAAGTTGTCCAACTTAATTGGTGCTTTACTTGCCTACTTGATTGGTGCGGGCTTTGCGACTGGTCAAGAGACCGTACAATTCTTTGCAGGATGGGGTTCTGTCTGGGCTACCTTACTGATTGGGCTTATCACGTTCGCTATGATGTATCTGGCTTATACTGCATATGCATATGCTGGTCGGACTCGTGGTATTAATGATGTATCTGGTATTTTCAGGCTTTATGCTGGTCCTATCGTGGGTAAGTTGTTTGAATCTTTTTCATGGACATTTAACGCCTGTGCCTATGTTTTTATGGTCTCCGGTTTTGGTAACGTATTACACCAACAATGGGGGATGCCTATCGCAATCGGCAGCGCCATCGCTGTTATTATCTCCGTTGGTACGGCCGCTGCCGGATTAAACAAAATAATCGATATTATTGGAAAGATTGGTCCCATCATCATGGGGTTTACATTACTTATCGGCCTTATTTCTTCTTTCCACTACTATCCATTTATCGCGGCAGGAAATGCGGCAATAAATAATGGGGAAGTTCAGGTTACACGTGCTGGCGCTAATGTTCTTTTGTCCGGTTTATCTTACGGTGGAGTCTGTCTTTTGCTCGTTTCTGCCATGGTAGGTCGAATGGGCGCTGAGTTACGTGATTACGACTTCAGATACACCAAATTCATTCTTGGCATTTCTGCGTTCGCGCTTCCTTTCGTCAATATAGTAATGGGCCTCAATCATATAGGTAATATTAAGGCCGCTTCTTTGGCTCCTATTCCTAACCTGCTACTTGCTAATAATATTTTCGGAACAGTCGGTGGGCTTTTCGCTATCATTATTCTTGTCGCTGTTTACAGCACACTTTGCCCTATCATCTGGACTTGTGTCTCGATGTTTATAAAAGATGAAAAGAGCCTTAAATATAAGTTAGTTTGTGTTATCGCTGGTACGAGTGCCTATTTAATTGCTCTATTCATACCGTACCAGACTCTACTGAACTATATAATGACGTATTGCGGCTATACAGGTGCAATCGTGTGTGGAGTCGTTGTCGTCCGTTGCCATATGATTAAAGCTAAAGATAAACAAAAAGAATTGTTTGATGATAAACAAGGTATTTGAGTGCGCATAATAAATGCGGAGCAAGGTGAAGTAATTGGATTGAACTGAATATTCAACATCCATAATAAATTTGACGTTGTTAGCATAAATTCAATCACACTATGAATTAGAACCTTCGATATCTTGCTTTTTTTGTCCGTCATAACGTATTATATCCAGTATGACGTACGATATGTGATGAAGATGAAAAAGACGATAGTAGTTTTGTTGATTGGCCTAGCGATTGGTTGGGTTACTTTAGGTGGTACACAAGTGGTAATGCATGCTACCTCTGATACCGAATTTTGCCTGTCCTGCCACACCATGAAAATCCCCTATGAGGAATATCAGAGTTCCATTCATTATAGTAACCCCAAAGGTATAAGGGCTGAATGTTCTGACTGCCATATCCCACAAGATACAGTTGATTACCTGATCACCAAGATCCGTGCATCGAAAGATATCTATCATGAATTTGTAACCGGAAAAATAGATACCGAAGAGAAATACGAAGAACATCGTATGTCGATGGCACAAACGGTTTGGGATCAGATGAAAGCAAATGATTCTGCGACATGCCGTTCTTGCCATGAGTTTGACGCTATGGACACTTATGAGCAATCTGAAGAAGCCGTGAAAATGCATGCTTATGGTCAAGAAAACAACCAAACCTGCATCGAGTGCCATAAAGGTGTCGCTCACTTCCCACCAGTGCTAGAACTCGATTCAGAAGCTTTCGACAACCTGTTCTCTCTTGCAGAAGAGACTAAGGACATCGTTAAAAATGTTGTGACCATCAATGGTGCCGATATAGGTGAGTTTGGTCGTATCAATCCAGCGGTTCAGATTGAGGTGATCAAAACAAGCGGTAATAACCGAGAAGTCAAGTTATCCGGTTACCAAATGAAAGGCGCTGAACAGGTTATTTACATGGGTGAAGGGAAGCGCTCGATTATTGCCACCCTTTCCGAGAAAGGACAAGCCGCTCTTGATGTTGGTGAATATAAAGTGGACGAATATGATAACGAATGGCGTCAAGCTGAGTTAGTTATCACTATTGATGCACCAGTACTACCTTCATTTGAACCAATGTGGGCTTATGCAGAAGAGTTAGACAACGTTTATTGTTCTGCATGTCATGCAAAAATTCCTCCTGGTCACTTTACAGTTAATGCTTGGGGCCCGGTAGCGAAAGGTATGGGTGAGCGTACCGATATCTCTGAACTCGATCTAGAAATACTCACTAAATACTTCCAAAACCATGCGAAAGATATCGCTGGTTCGGGCCATTAAATGCAATAAAGGAATCTGTTTGCCTGACAAATTTCCAGTTGTATGAGATTGGATTTTCAGGGAATAGGAATCTAAAAAAAAGAGGATATTACTATGACTGAATTTACGCGTCGTAGCTTTCTAAAAAGTACAGGTGTTGTTGCTGGTGCATGTGCGTTTACATCACTTGTTCCATTATCTGCTGAAGCAAAAGTGAACGGAAAAGGGGTACTGACTGCATCTCGAATGGGGCCTTTATATGCCATGGTTAAAGATGGCAAGCTAGTTGCTACAGAAGGTGCATTACCAAAAACAGTACCCAATAGTCTTCAGTTAACCGGTCCGGACCAAGTGCACACAAAGGCACGTATTAAGTACCCGATGGTGCGTAAAAGCTACCTAGAAAACCCTGAAAATCCTGCTCTGCCTCGCGGGAAAGATGAGTATGTTCGTGTTTCATGGGACAAAGCAATGAAGCTTGTTCATGACCAGCATATGCGTATTCGTGGTGAATATGGCGATGAGACAGTATTTGCAGGTGCATATGGTTGGCGCTCGTCAGGCGTATTACATAAAGGTCGTGAACTCCTTCGTCGTTATATGTCTCTTGCTGGTGGTTATACAAGTCACCTAGGTGATTATTCAACGGGGGCGTCCCAAGTAATCATGCCACACGTAATGGGTTCTATCGAGGTGTACGAACAACAGACTACACACCCTGTTGTAATGGAAAGCAGTGATGTTGTGGTCATGTGGGGAATGAACCCAATGAACACACTTAAGATTGCTTGGACCTCGAATGAAAACTCAGGTATTGAATTCTTTCATCAGTTAAAAAAATCAGGAAAAACAGTTATTTGCATAGATCCAATGCGCTCTGAAACCATCGATTTTTTCGGTGACGCCGCTCAATGGATTGCACCCCATCCTTTTACTGATACCGCGATGATGCTTGGTGTTGCTTACTCTCTTGTTGACAAGAAGAAGCACGACAAGAAATTCTTGGATAAATATACTGTTGGGTATGGCAAGTTTGAAGAGTATTTACTCGGTAAATCTGATGGAATACCTAAGACTCCTGCATGGGCGGAGGCAATTTGTGGTGTTCCTGCGAAGCAAATGGAAACGCTAGCGGATATTTTCAGCGGTAATCGCACGATGTTAATGTCTGGCTGGTCGATGCAGCGCCAGCAAAACGGTGAACAACGCCATTGGATGTTAGCGACTCTTGCTGCAATGCTGGGACAGATTGGTCTTCCAGGTGGTGGTTTTGGTCTTTCTTATCATTACTCTAATGGTGGCAACCCAACTCGCGATGGCGGTGTGCTCCCAGCAATGGGTGCAACGGTTGGTAAAACAGGAAAGTCAGGTGCTCGTTCAGCTTCAAAAGAGGCCGTGAACGCACTACCCGTAGCTCGAATTGTCGAAGCGCTGGAAAATCCAGGCAAAAAATACATGCACAACGGCCATGAGCTGACATTCCCAGAGCTTAAACTCGTTTGGTGGACAGGTGGCGGTAACTTTACGCACCATCAAGATACAAATCGTCTAATCAAAGCATGGCAAACACTTGAGCTTTCTGTCGTCTCAGAAATTTATTGGACGGCTGCCGCGAAACATGCGGATGTTGTATTCCCGATCACGACATCATTTGAAAGAAATGATATGACGATGACTGGTGACTATTCGAAAGCACACATTGTACCAATGCCAAAAGTTGTTGAGCCTCAATTTGAATCTCGCAGTGACTTTGAAGTATTCGCTGGTATGTCAGAGCTTCTAATGCCAGGAGAAGGCCGTGAAGTCTTTACCGAAGGCAAGGAAGAGATGGATTGGCTGAAGTACTTCTACGATGAAGCGGCGAAAGGGGCCAAACGTGCTCGAGTTCGCATGCCCAAGTTCAATCAATTTTGGGATAAGAATCAACTTATTGAAATGAAGCCTAATAAGAAGAATGAAAAATTCGTTCGTCATGCAGGTTTCCGTAAAGACCCAATCATGAATGCCCTAGGCACTCCTTCTGGAAAAATAGAAATTTACTCTAAGACTATTGAAGGATTTGGATTAAAAGATTGCCCTCCCCATGCTACATGGATGGTGCCAGATGAGTACGCTGGAAACGCGAAGATAGATGAACTGACAATGATAACGTCTCATTCAGCTGATCGTCTGCATAGCCAGTTTAACTATGCGAAACTTCGCGACCAGTATGCTATTGCGAACCGCGAACCAATTTCCATTAATATAGAAGATGCTAGAGTCCGTGGCATTAAGAATGGTGACTTGGTAAGAGCGTTTAACGATCGTGGCCAGATTCTCGTTGGCGCGTTAGTTACCGACGGTATCAAGCAGGGTACCGTTTGCGTTCATGAAGGTGCATGGCCCGATCTTGATGAAAATGGTTTATGTCGCAACGGTGGGCCAAACGTGCTTACTCGTGATATCCCAACATCACGTTTAGCGAATGGTTGTGCTGCCAATTCTTCTATTGTTCGTATTGAGAAGTATAAAGGCAAAGCACCTAGTTTGATGGCATTTAGCCCCCCTAAGAACGGATAATAACGTAAAGAAAGCTTAAGAGGAGCCTATGGCTCCTCATTCATATTGCGCTGGTTTGAACTCGAGAGTGACGTTTGTAACCCCTTAGATCGAAGATACCTTCTGATCAGACCTCTAAATATATTGAATACATCACATATAGATCAGGTTCGGTTAACTCTATGGAATCCCCCCTCATAACATGACTTATCTTCTTCTGTAATTGTACCATCACTCCAATCCCGGTATCGTTGTCATCCATTCAAAATGTCATCATGTGATACTGTAAGTTATTGATTTTATTGCAACCAACTCATGAACCGACACTTTGATTATCAAATAAAACCACATTCATATTTGTATTGAATATTGGTTCGATTGTCAGAAGAAGTAAAGGTGCCATATTGCTCACAAACCTACTTAACTAAGGGGGATGGGTTAAGGGAATTAGAAATCGTTCGAGAATATATTTAGGGTTTGATGTGTTATTTTTTATATTTTTGGTTTAATCTTTAATCAAAGGTTAAAATAGTTAAATAATTGTAAATTTCAATATCAACAATATTAAAAGGGTTTTTATGATAAGTAAGTTGAAGCTTAATACTCAGCTGTATGTCTCTTTTGGGCTTATATTGCTGTTATTATCAGTTATATCTATAGCATCATACGTGGGATTCAATAGGGCACATGATGGCTTTGTTGAGTATCGAGGATTAGCAAGAGATACAAACCTTGTGGGACGCGTTCAAGCGAACATGTTGACCATGAGATTATCAGTTCTTAGCTATATTAATACTCAGTCTGATGAGTCTGTTACGCAATACAATGAACGTCGTAACAAGATGAAAGAATTCTTAGATGAGGCTAAAAAGGAAATTCAACAGCCAGAAAGAGCGGTCGCTGTGAGTAACATAGTTTCTGAGATTAAGGACTATGAGGAAGGATTTGAACAGGTCCGTAACCTTTTCAGTCAAAGAAATCAGATAGTTGAAGAAGATCTTGATCCTAATGGCTTGGAAATGCGAGAGGCGTTATCAAGTATTATTGTATCGGCATATGAGGACAAGGATAACGAAGCTGCATTTCTAGCGGCACAATTGCAAGAGCACTTATTGCTTGCTCGCCTATATGTGAATAAATTTTTGGTTTCCAACAATTCTGAAGATGCAGAAAGAGCAAAGAATGAGTTATCGGAAAAAATGCCTTTATTTTTAGAAGAACTGAATAAACGATTAAATAATAAAACTAGAATAGAGTTATTAGAAAATATTAATAAAGGACATGCTTTGTATGTGGCCGCATTTAATAATATAGAATCGGTTATAACACAAAGAAATAACTATATTGAAAACACCTTAAATACAATAGGGCCTCGCGTTGCCCAGGAAATTGAGAAAGTAAAGCTATCGGTTAAAAAAGATCAAGATACATTAGGGCCCAAAGTTCAAAGCGATACTGAAACTGGATTGACTATTATTATAGTCGTTGCCTTAATAGCGGTTGCTTTAGGCGTTATTATCTCAGTTGTCATGCCTAGAATAATAAAGAAACCTATTGGAGGGGAACCAAAAGAGATAGAAGCACTAGTAAATATTATTGCTAATGGTGATTTAACCAACGTTCCTCAATTAGATGATAATAGTGTGGGTGTCTATCGTTCTACACTAGTAATGGCAAATAATTTTAAAGAAATTATTTTTGATATTAATCAATCCTCTAACCAACTACTTGATCTATCGAGTCAGTTAGGGAGTTCATCGACTAAAGTAGATAACGCTTCAAAATCTCAGATGATGCAATTAGAGCAGGTAGCAACAGCGATGAATGAAATGACGGCAACCGTTTCTGAAGTGGCTCAAAACGCGGTTGAAGCATCAAACTCATCGAATGACGCAAGCGACAAGTCAGGGAGAGGCTTGCACGTGGTAAGTGAAATGAATAAAGATATAAATCAGTTGGTTAGTGATATTAGTCGCGTCCATTCTGCGATTACGAACGTGCAAAATGAAACAAAAAATGTTGGCGGGATATTGGATGTTATTCGAGGGATAGCCGATCAAACAAACCTATTGGCTTTGAATGCTGCTATTGAGGCTGCGAGAGCGGGTGAGCATGGCAGAGGCTTTGCCGTTGTTGCTGATGAAGTTCGTACTCTGGCAACAAAAACACAAGAAAGTACCAATGAAATACAATCGATGATACAGGTTCTTCAAGAGCAAGCTTCTCAATCCGTGAGCTTAATGAGTGAGAACTCGAGAAGTGCAGAACTAACACTAAGCAAATCGGATGAAGCGAGTAGTGCCCTTGTATTGATTGAACGTGAGATACGTACTATTCAAGACATGAACAATCAAATTGCAACGGCAGCAGAAGAACAGTCGAGTGTTGCAGCAGAGATCAATGAAAATGTCGTGAATGTTAATGACTTAGCGGCAAGCACAGCTGACGATGTTCAAGAGAACGTGAGAACAGCCGATTCCCTACAAGTCATGGCGAATCGCCTAAGTGATGCGATAAGTATGTTTAAAGTATAAAAAGGACATCAATGGCTACTTTTTGAATATATTGTTAGGGGTTCGAATGGATAATCTTAAAGATAGAATTAAATGGCACGTATTCGCTTTTGTTCTTTACTATTTCTTAGCGAGCCTTTCAATATTATTAACGAGAGATAGCCATTCTATTGCATTGATTTGGTACCCAAATGTCGTTTATGGCCTTTTATTGACGACACAACCTGTTAAGCATTGGGGCTCACTTTCGATTACTTTAGTTCTAGCAAATTTGTCCGCGAATTTACCTCATTCTTTTAGCTTTATTCAGACGATGGCCTACCTTCCTTCTAACATAATAGAAGTTATGTTAGTTGCTTATTTATGTAAGTATCATTGTGATATCAGTAAGGTACTTGAATCGAGGCATGAATTCTTAAAAGTTCTAATTTACGTGTGTTTTATTCCGCCAACAATAGGTGCAATAGTCAGTTCTTTTGTTTTTTTCTTAATGGGGCAAGTTAGTATTCCTTCCCTTTGGTTTCATTGGACAATAAGTAGTATGTTAGGAAGTGTGAGCATTCTACCCATATCATTGTGCCTAATGGCTTTTGATAGGAAAAAGATACTTGAGTTATCTTTGACACCAACTTCTTTATTATATTTCGCTATTTCAATTATTGTGACATACGCCGCGAGTAGATACTCGACTGAGCCATTTGTCATTGTGCTTATTTTACTTATCCTTGTCGCGTCCAAGTCATTTTTCAGGCTCTCATTTACCATATTTAATCTGAGTTTACTCATACCCGTCTTGATCTATTTCGAACAGTTTCCGTATTCAAAAAGCAATGATCTGGTTTATCTTTATGGTTATCTTCTGATGATTATTCTCTGTTCATTGCTTTACTCAATTACATTGAGAAAAGCAAGAATCGACAATAGAACATTGGAAAGTGTCTCGTTTAAAGCAACACAGTTGTATGAAAAAACGCCCGCAGCAATGCACTCAATTAATAATGAAGGTGTAATTGTTGCCGTCAGTGATAAATGGTTGGAGTTATTTGGTTATAGAAGGGACGAAGTCATTGGTAAAAAATCCAGTGATTTTTTGACTCGAGCTTCTGCGGAGATAGCCATCAATGAGACCCTGCCACGGTTTTTCAAAACAGGACGAATTGATAAGATTAATTATGAGTTCGTTAGATCTGACAATAAAACATTAGATATCGAATTATCCGCAATACTCATTAAAGATGAATCTGAGAGTCGGTCTTATGCGGTTTTATATGACGTGTCTAAGGAGAAAATTCTAACGAAACAGTTGTATGAAGAAAACGAGTTACTAGAAATTACACTTCAGTCCATGGGCGATGGCATGATAGCGACAGACGAACATGGATATATTACGTATCTGAATCCGGTTGCTGAGTTGCTAACTGGAGTGAAGTTTGCTGATGCAAAAGGTAAACCGTTTGAAGATGTGGTTCATCTATATGCCGACAGCTCTGGTAAGTCTTTATACAATCCAGCGGAGTTAGCGATCGAAAACAATTGTCGTATGGGGATCCCTGAGACGGCCTATTTGAAAAGCACGACTGGAGACAAATTTCTAATTCAGGATTCCGTTTCACCGATAATTGATAAACAAGGGAATGTTCGTGGTGCGGTAATGGTCTTCCAAGATGTCACCGAAACACGGGCAATATCTGAAAGAATGTCCTATCTCGCGCAACACGATATGCTCACAGATTTACCAAACCGAGTGTTATTAATGGATCGGTTGACCATAGCATGTGCGAATTACAACAGACACAAAATTGGCTTTTCTCTGCTGTTTTTGGATTTAGATAACTTTAAGACTATCAACGACTCCTTAGGACATAGCTTTGGTGACGATGTATTAAAATGCATTGCTAAAAGAATCAAATCAGTCACAAGAGAAACCGATACCGTTTCACGAATAGGTGGCGACGAATTTGTCATTATTTTGGAGGGTGATTTTAATTTGGTTCAACTATCAAAATGGTGTACTGAATTTTTGGTGAGCATAGCGACCCCTATAATAGTAAGGGGCCGTGAGTTTATAATAACGGGGAGCGTGGGTGTATCATCGTGCCCACGAGATGCGAAAGATCCTGAAACGTTGCTCCGTAGAGCTGATGTTGCAATGTATCGAGCCAAAAATCTTGGACGTAACGCGTTCAGTCTTTATTCCCGGAAAATGGAAGTAGAGCTAAATGAGCGATTACATTTAGAGCAAAAACTTAGATATGCGGTAGAGCATAAAGAGATTGTGTTTTTCTATCAACCAATTGTTGAAGCAGGTAATCAACGCGTCGTTTATGCTGAAGGGTTGTGCCGCTGGATCTCATCAGACGGTGTCATAACTCCTCCTGACAAGTTTATCCCGATTGCAGAAGAGACCCAAATCATTGTTGATATGGGTTATATGCTGCTGCGGCAGGCGTGCCAATCTATGTCTTTGTTGTCTGGTGTTTTTGGAAAGCTATCTCTCAATATTAGTGCCGTTCAACTATCCAAACCTAACTTTGTTGAAAACACAATTAGTATCATGCGCGAAGAGGGTGTGAAACCAGATAAATTTATCTTTGAAATTACAGAAACAAGTTTGATGCTAAACCCCGACGAAAGTTTGAAAGTGTTAAGTCGTTTAAAAAAGTTTGGTATTTTAATCGCGATAGACGATTTTGGTACAGGCTACTCGAGTTTGAGTTATCTAAAGCATTTTCCGGTTGATATTCTAAAAATTGATAAGGCATTTGTGGACGATATAGAGTTTAATCATCAAGATAGAACCTTTATTGAAGCGATAATTAAAATGGCCCGAACTCTTGATATCTTGGTGGTTGCAGAAGGTGTCGAAACGCGTGAGCAGGCGGATGCATTATTTGATATGGGTTGCAATTTTCTCCAAGGGTACTATTTTTCAAAACCAAAACCTTTAGAGCAAGTTATTGAGAGCAATGATTCTCTTGAAAACGTCGTCGCTATCAATAGAAAGCAATAAAGTAATATCTACAAATTAGCATGTAATACTGATAGTCGAATTGACCGTGTTTCGCTATAGATATAATCAAATGAAATCCAGAGGATACCTTGAGTTCACTGCATTTTTATTAACACGACTACCTGAAGAGCCCTTCACCGTTTTTTTTACATCTCATATAAACGTGATGTTGGGGCAGATGTCGTCAATGGTGATTGGTTTGAATACGAAAAAGGTGGTACTTTTCATTATACATTAGAGAGTATTCAAGCTCGGGAAGTTGTATACCTTGTTTGATATATACTAACTGAACGATTTGGTGTGAACGATGGGAACCATATGTCGAAAATAACTAAGATAAAAAACGAAGATAAACTACTCAAAAAAGCTCTGGAAGTTGGTAGTAAGATTGCCGAAATGCAGGGATACGAACTCACTAGCCCAAGTGCATCACAATCAATTAAAATTAAAGCGCTTTACTTGTTCTTAGTTAAAGTGCGCCAGATTACGCCTCTCCCTGCCGACAAATTAGATGGGCAAAATATTAAAAAGCGAATAGCATTATGGATGCATAACGCGTTACCTGAAGAAGACCCTCTGAAATAATCATAGATTAACCCAAATCAACGTGTGGTTGATTTGGGTGTCGCGGCGTCAGTTAATTATGGATTAAGTTTCTAATTTTGCTGCATTTAATATGACTTTTACTCGACCGACATCCCCACTTTCTAAACGAACTTTAATGCCGTGAGAGTGGTTTGGTGATTTGGTTAAGAGATCCTTCACAACCCCGGAGGTCAGTGTACCGCTACGTTGATCTTTTTTAAGTACAATCTGCACTTCTAACCCTGGATGTATATTGGCGCGTTTAGTCCCACTCATTGTCTCTACCTTAATGTATCGATTTTGCTTGAAGATACACTTAAATAGAGAGGTAGTCGAACCGACTTAGGCCTTCAGTCTGAGATTAGATTGATAACTTCGATTATCGAACACGTCAGTTTCCATTCGCCTCTTAGCATTAATCTCGTGAGGTGTAACAGAATTTATTGATGTTCACCCAAAGTTGGATAATCAATGTAGCCCACTTCGTTACCACCAAACAGTGTCGCTGCATTTAGCTCTGCGAGTTTATCGTTATTCTTTAAGCGCGAGACTAGATCTGGATTCGAAACGAAAGGACGACCGAAGGCAATAAGATCAGCGTAACCTTTATCCAGCATTTCATTTGCGCGTTCTTGTGTATAACTACCAGCAACAATAATGGTGTTAATAAAGTTTTCCCGCAATTCTATGCGGAAGCTTTCAGGAATGACGGGTGCATCGTCCCAATCAGCTTCTGATAAATGCAGGTAAGCAATATCACGTGCTTGTAGCTCTTTTGACACCTCTAAGATGGTAGGCACGATGTCTGGACAATCCATATCCTTAAATGTAATGAATGGTGCAAGTCGAACACCGACTTTGTCTGCGCCAATTGCATCAATTACAGCGTCAACAACGTCCAGAATAAATCGAATTCGATTCGTTCGGGTGCCGCCATAATTGTCCGTGCGTTTGTTTGAGTTTGTGCGAAGGAATTGGTCGATCAGATAGCCATTACCACCATGAATCTCAACGCCATTGAAACCGGCTTCCACAGCACGTTGTGCAGAGTAGGCAAAGTCTTTAATTACTCGATCTATATCTGCTTTATTCATCTCACGTGGTTGGATACATTCAACCATATTGCCGTTGCCTTCGATATCGGAAATCCAAACCTTCGTCTCTACTGGCGCTAAGGCAGACGGCGCAATAGGTCGTTCTCCTTTTTGAAATGTTGGGTGAGAAACACGGCCTACATGCCATAGCTGACAGAACATTGCCGCTCCTTGTTTTTGTGCCGCTTTTGTTACTCGTTGCCAACCATTTACTTGGTCATCAGTATATACACCAGGTGTAAATGAGTACCCTTGTGAGTCGTCTGAAATTTGAGTTGCTTCAGAAATGATCAACCCTGCGGTAGCACGTTGTTCGTAATATGTGGCCATCATTTCATTTGGAACATTCCCCGGTTGACTAGATCGTGCCCGCGTCATCGGAGCCATCACGACACAGTTTTGTAGGTCCAAGCTCTTTAGGGTTGTGTTCTGGAATAATTTGCTCATGTCGTTCTCTTTTATTGAATTATTAAATACAAATTGTTTCTTATAAATTCACAATTTGTGCTGTTACTTGCTTAATTATTCTCATTATAATCATTCGCTTCATTTTGATAATTGAGTAAAATGTGAAATTATAATTCGGTCTAACCGAATAATGGGGGAGGTGAAGGTGGATAAATTTTCTGATATGGAAATGTTCGTGAGTATCGTTAAGTATCAAGGGTTAGCGGTTGCTGGACGAGATCTTGGTCTTTCTCCAGCTACAATGACGGCAAGACTTCAAGCGCTCGAAGAACGGTATGGTGTAAAATTTCTTAATCGGAGCACAAGGCATTTGTCGTTAACGGAGGAGGGAGTGCTTTATTATAAGGCGTGCCTAGAAATACTCGATAGTGTAGGCGATGTAGAGAATCTTATACAAAACGGCGTTAATGATGTTAAAGGACCATTAAAGATAGTTGCGCCAAAGGATATTGGAAAGCAATATATCTTGAAGATATTGTCCGAATTCTCGCAACAATATCCGGATGTCGTGCCATACCTATATTTGAGTGATCATATTTCAAATATTGCAGAATCTAGTATCGATATCGTGATTCGCTATGGTGAGCTTGAAGATAGTAGTCTCATATCAAGAAGGCTATCGTCAAACCAGCGTGTACTGTGCGCATCACCAGCCTATCTCGCTAAACATGGAACCCCCATAAAACCACAAGATCTGACGGGTCATGACTGTCTAGCTATGGTTCGCAATGGAGAGGAATTGAAGACATGGCACTTCCGGAAGAAAAACGTAAAGGAATCAATGACAGTCGTTGCGAAGAGATTTTCAGATGATGGTGAAATCATTAGACAATGGGCGTTAGATGGTGCGGGGATAGCACTTAAATCATTATTAGATGTGCAAGATGATATTAACAATCAACGTCTTGTTGTCGTACTCGATGAGTATATGACGAACTTCAATGCATCTACTTTGGCGTCAAGTGCAGACTTGCATGTTGTGTACGTTAGTAAAAAATATCAACCCAAACGGATCCGACTATTTTTGGATTTTCTTTTTGAGAGATTTGGTGAGTTAGTGTAGTGGTGCGATGGATGAAGCTACAGGTGATGGTATATATCATTGAGTACGCCTTAGCGTGAAGTATTTCTGACTTATTTACATTGCTCTCGCCGAAACGCGGCGGGAGTTATTCCAACGCGTAATTTGAATTGCTGGGATAGGTGTTGCTGTGATGAAAAACCACATGCGAATGCGACATCGATTAAAGACATCGTCTGACGAGAAAGTAATTGTTTAGACAACACAATACGGCGAGATAGAACATATTGATGTGGGGAACATCCAAAGCTTATTTTGAACATTCTAGCGAAGTGAAAATCACTTAAATGAGTGAGTTTGGCCAGTTCATTTAATGTGAAAGAGTGGGACACATTTTCTTCAATAAAATCTATTGCTCGTTGTTGATTTATAGGCGATAAACCACTGGCACTGAGTGGTGTTTTTATTGGTTGGTGGCAATGCTGACGAACGAGATGAAGCAGCAATACTTGTTGTAAATGAGACACCATCAGTTTATCTGTTGAGCTCTCCCAATTAAGTTTTAGTATGGAGTCTCTGATCAGCTGATTAGTAAATGGGTCATCAACATAGGTAAGTTCTTTTAATTCTATATGACGACCTTCTTTATCAAATACCTGTTCAGAAAAATTACGCAGATGATCTTGTTCAAAATAGAAATGAAAAAAACGAAAAGGGTCTGAAAACAACCAGCTTGACCGGTGACCTTTCGGCATTAAACACAACTTATTCGCACCTCCAAATGCGTTACCTGAACTCATAATTCGTTGGGTATTTTGACCGCCTTCCAAATAGTAGCTCAATGTATGGTGTTCAGGCTTGTCATAGCTCGCTCTGCCATGGCTATTACTCCAAATAGCAGAACCCATACCGTTGTCCTGCCATAATTCCTTATGCAGAGTAGCCGTATTGTTTGTCAACACGTTGAAGACTTGTTTGCTTTTTGGCCTTAAAGGCAATCCTTTGTACATCAATACTCCTTAACCAATCTGCAATTTAATATACAGGTTGGGGCTGTCTATAAAAACAGATGAAAAAAGAAAACCGCAAGAATCTATAAAAATAACAGGAATCTAAACGCACACCTAACTTCAGATCGATACTATGAAACGGTACGATAATAATTTAACTAAGGTTAGTAAGACGATGAACAGTATTTTATACACTATAACGGTCTTTATATGGGGGTCGACGTGGCTGGCTATTTCGTATCAACTTGGTGATACACCTGTTGTTGTGTCTGTGGGTTGGAGGTTTGGTCTTGCTTCAATTGTTTTATTCGCCATTTTGATTTTTCGTAATGCATTACCAAAACTGTCTATAGAAAACCATAAAACCGCGGCGTTACTGGGTCTATGTCTATTTTCAAACAACTTTCTTTGTTTTTATGCTGCAACACAATATCTGCCTAGTGGGTTGAATGCTGTTGTGTTTTCACTCGCGCCCATTTTGAATGCTCTTAATCTCTGGGTTTTGGAAAAACATCGTCCATCTGGTCCGTTTTTACAACGTGCATTGATGGGGTTTATTGGCGTTGTTCTTCTTTTTGTATCTCAATTTTTAGGTACTGAGATGGACTGGACAATTTTGTTAGGTTTACTTCTTAGCTTTTTAGGGACGTGTTTGTTTTCAGTAGGTAATATGGTTTCTGCTCGAGCTCAAAAAAAGAAGATGCCACTGCTGCCAACTACCGCATGGGCTATGGGCTATGGTTCAGTTTATTTATTTGTTATCGCTCTAATATTCGGATTACCTCTGGGTATTACTATGACACCAATGTATCTTTCGGCACTGGTTTACCTTGCCATCATTGGGTCAGTCATTGGGTTTAATACTTACCTAGCTTTGGTGGGGAGGATCGGTGCCGCGAAGGCCGCTTATTGCACGGTTCTATTCCCTCTCGTTGCACTATCATTATCTACATTATTCGAAAGCTATGAATGGACATGGCTATCGGCACTTGGTGTCACTTTGGTGTTAGCGGGTAATCTACGTGTGTTTGGAATACCTGAGCCAATTAAACGTTGGTATAATTCTCACCTCGCCTAAGCGATTTGTGTCAGCAACCAGTTCAAACTATTTTAATGGAACACGAGATATTGAAGCGTTCAAAGTGCCATCATTAACAGGCGATAGATTAATGATCCATTGCAATCAGAACCATAAGGGTTTGGTATGAAGTTGAGTTTTAATTTTGAGGATGCGAGTCAAATATTTGTGGGTGCATTTGCGCTAGCAGTACCAATATCATTTTCCGAGGAGGCATGGAGGTTAGGTGAGACACTTCCAACGGCTAATTTACTCATGCTTTTTACCCTTTCAGTCGTTTTTCTGGGGTTATTTACCTACGAAAGCGTGTTTCAAAGAAATATAAAAACAAGACCGTTCGTTTTCATTTTGCGTATCTTTATTGCATATCTGATAACTGCGATGGTGGTTGCTCTTGTTCTTTTTTGCCTAAATAAATTGCCATTGTTAGTCGAGCCGATAGTCGCAATAAAACGAATCATCGTCATCACAATGCCCGCCTCCATGGGAGCAATCGTTGTCGATAGCTTCGACAAAGAATGAACCTGCCTAAATGAATGCTTAAGGATATACACCAAGCAGCAAAGCTGAGATGCGTTAAGTATAAGGCCAGCTCATGTAATGAGACTGGCTTAAGGAAATGCTAGAGGTCCTGCTGGGCGTCAAGGTTACTGAACTTGAGTCGCCACAGATATGCGATTCCATGTATTCATGATGGATACCAACATTATAAGTTGAGCAATTTGTACTTGTTCAAAGTACTCAGTTAGTTGCTTATATGTGGTATCGCTGACACCGTAATTAGAGATGTGTGTGATTTCTTCAGTTAACGCAAGTACTGCTCGTTCTTCTGAGGTGAATAATGGTGATTCATTCCATGCTGGAAGTGAGAACAATCGTTCTTGAGTTTCGCCTTTCTCCAACGCGGCTTTAGAGTGCATTTGAATGCAGTATGCACAGCCGTTGATCTGAGAAGTTCGAACTCGGATTAGTTCTTCAAGAATGGGTGAGAGGTTACATTTTTTTATATAGCCTTCTATGGTAAACATCGCATTGTAAGCTTCAGGTTGGGTCGCGTAGATATTGACTCGAGACATGTAAAATTCCTAATTCAATTATGGTAAATGTGTGTTCGTATTAAATATAGAGAACTTTATTGTTGACATAAATGTACATTTTGCTAAATAACTATTAGCAAAAAAGCATTAATGAGGAGAGCGAGATGAAACTTAAGCTCAGTGAATTGGAAGCGTTTGTAGCTGTGGCAGAGTCCAACAGTTTTAATTTAGCAGCAGAGAGGTTGGAAACGGCAAGTTCGGTTGTAAGTCGGAGCATCAAAAAGCTGGAATCAGAATTGGAAACCACCTTGTTTAATCGGACGACACGAAGTGTCACTTTAACGGGTGAAGGTGCGTGGCTTATGGATAGGGCAAGACGTATCTCTGAAGAAATTGTTGCAATAGATCATCATTTTTCACAGAAGCATAAGCAACCGCAGGGGGCTCTAACTGTCGATGCCGCATCATCATTCGCTTTGAATGCGATAGTTCCGTTGTTATCAGAATTCGCTCGCCTCTACCCTGATATTGAGGTGACGCTTGTCAGTAATGATTCCATTACAGATTTAATCGAAAGAAGGGTGGATGTCGCCATCAGAGTAGGGTCGCTTAGTGATTCAACGTTAAAGGCTCGAAAATTAGGGTCCACTCAGCGCGGGTTGTATGCAAGCCCCAGTTACCTAAAGCAATTTGGTTATCCTGATTGCAGCACACAATTATCTAAGTTCCAATGTTTAGGATTCGCCAAACATAAGTCTCTTAATACTTGGCCATTAATGGATGATACTGGTAATAGATTGGCTATTAACCCACAGATGAGTAGCAATAGTGGAGAGACGCTCAAGCAGATGGCTGTGAACGGGTTGGGTATTGCATGCCTATCCAACTTCACCGTTCATCAAGAGTTGGAGTCGGGTTTGCTAGAGCCTGTTTTAGAGCATCTCTGGGTGATTGAAAATATACCGATTAATGCCGTGTTTTATTCTGAACAATCACTAAGTCCAAGAGTCCGTGTTTTTATTGATTTCTTGGTGAAAGAAATAAAGTTAACGTAGGGTTTTTATTGTTGGTATTTTGACTATAAACGAGCGTTTTAGTGTGTACTTCAATCTTGGTAACGGAGATTAAAACGTTGGATGAAAGATACTTTTACTCATGGATATAGTTTATAAATGATGACTAAACGTTACGATTTCACTCGGTGTTGAAGCACAAAACGGAGGGGGTATGACCAAGAATAATAAAATGGGTTTGGGTATGACACTTGGCGCTGGATTAGGCGTTATATTTGGTGAATTTCTGTTTGATAATCATGGTGTCGGAATCGCTATAGGCGCTTTCATCGGAATTCTATTGGCCGCTATACTACCCAGTACATCCAGAACACACACGAAAAAATAATAAAGTACCCTAGAACATAACAAGACCAGTTAGAATATGATGAAACTTATCCAATTGAATAGATTTCAAATTGAATCGTTATCCCAACATGCTACAAACTCTAGAGACGTGATATTTGTTGAAGGTTCAGTCCCTCCTATTCATGTTTTGAATCGCTCTCTTTATCTTTGTCACAACGCAGCAGAGGAGCTTTGGGCATTGCCTTATTTCATGCAGAAAGCATCACACATAATTGGATGTTGTGGATTTAAAGGTGTGCCTAAGAACACCCGAATCGAGATTGGCTACAATGTAGCTCCTGACGCAAGAGGGTTGGGGGCTGCTACTTTTGCCGTGCAACAGTTGTCCCAAATCGCATTTGACTCTGGCTTAGTTAAAACGGTTGTTGCATTGATTTCCTCAGACAACAAAGCGTCGTTAAGTGTCGTTCGAAAAAATGGTTTTTCATATAAAGAATTGATAATCGACGAAGAAGGTGAAGAACTTGAATTATGGCAATTAGACATTATGCTTGAAGCCTAATTAAAACAATGTCTTCAGCCAGAGAAGAGCGAAAGATATAAGGGAATGAGAGAAAAATGATTCGTCATATAATGTTGGTGGAAATGAAACCAGAAGCCACGACCAAAGAAATTGAGGTAGCAGAGCAGGCTTTTATCGATATTCCGACTAAGATTGCAGGAATTGAAGCCGTAGAGTGGGGAATGAATAATAGCCCAGAAGGAAAAAATAAGGCCTACGACTTAGCGATCGTAATGACGTTTACGGACGAAAGTGCTCGCAATATTTATTTGACTCATCGAGAGCACGATGCCCTCAAGGTCCATTTTAAGAAGATAATCCAAGATATCGTTGTTCTAGACTATACGGTGTATTGAGTCATCAATTATCGGTATGGCTGATAAGGTTGATTGATTTTAATGTGTCTTTACTTCTCAATAGCAAAGGCACTTAACGGTTTCTACAATACTGCCTCCCTTCTTCATTCTCCCCTGGAACATGTTACCCACATCTGAAAGTATGAAGTTAGCATTTTTATTATTCTTGTGCTCATCCAATGCTATGGCTAAAACAAAGCGATTAACTAAGATACTAGGCTGATTTTAGTCGGTTAATTGGGAAATATATGCGGGTAAATAGATTCATACTAAGTCGATGTAGGTGGTTACCATTGGTATGCCTATATGGAGGCTTAGCGTTGCTCGTTGGTTGTAACGGTGGGTCAGACAGTGGTGATCAAAGTTCCAACTTGGAAGGTGGATTGACGGTTACCTCACCAAGTCCGCAAATCTATGCCGAAGATATTTTTGTTGAACTTTTACAAGATTATGAGGTGTCTATTCCTATTGAACAGCGTGTATTTCGTTCAGATGGTGGCTCGGTAGAAATACATGATGTTAAAGTGGTGGGTAGCGATAGCCTTCATTGTAACGACGTCAGTTTTACCGATGATGAAATACAATTCAACACACGCGTTAGTGGCGTATGTGTTTATGAGTACTCAGTCAATGCTTCAATGTCTTCGCTTAGCCGATCATCAACATATTCAGATACAATAGACACAAAAGCATCGGCACATGCCTATATTGTCGTTCAACCTGAAGGCGCTGCGGTGACGAGTTCAAACCTTCTCCCTATTCTTTCCGTTGTCGCGGGTACGAGTGAACTCGTGATAGATATTGAAGATGATCTTGGATCTGATTTTCCATCAGGTGCCGAGCTAAATGAGGCCGTGACGGTACTCGGTACTGGCGTCGCCCGTGTCGATACAACGGATAACACCATTACATTTTTTGGCGGCAACACGGGCGTCACGCGATTGATCTATTCCCTCTCTGCATCTGATGGAGCGGTTTCTTTGGGTGTTATTGATATCACGACCTCGACACAGACGGCGAATGTTCATCCTGTGTTTACTGATTTTGAGTATAGCGGCACGATGAGTATCAATCTTGAAAAGAGTGAATTGACTGGCACTATTGATGTTGCGCCTTATGTCTCAGATCCTGACAGCGGACAGTCACTTCAAATTATCGGCTACAGAGGATTTAACATTACCTTGAGTAGCGCCGCTTCTGATCCTTCTAGCCCAACAAAATTTGATTTTAAGGTTAACCTTGCGGGTGTTTATTATGTCTCTGTGACGATTACCGACCATCATGGTGGTTATACCACAGGTTTCGTAAAGATAAATGTTAACAATATGTTTTCACCTATCTCAGTAGATAAAACCTTATTCTTGCCGCCTATTTCCTTTGTTGAGGCACAGTATTCAGGTTTTGCGTATACGGGGAGTTATAAGGAAACGAAAGCCACTGGACCGGAAGGTTTTGTCATGGCGCTCGTGACGTATGATATCGCTGATGCGATTTGCAAATCAAAAGGAGGACGCCTGCCCAGTGTGCAGGAGATGGACGCCTTTGTAGAACAAGAGACGTCAAATAAACTGTGGGGTGATACCAATAAACAGTGGCCAATTGGAAAAGCGTATTTTACGCAAAGTGTTTCAGGTGATAATACTCACATGTACATTTTCAATACCTTCAGCATTCCGGCGTTAGGCATACAAACTAGCGTCCAAAACGCACTGGGTTATGTGTCTTGTGTTGATATGACGCCAGTCAGTCTGTCGATAGATAATGAGCGCGTTTACATCAATGTTACCTCCACACTCACCGCATCTTTCGAAACCTCTCTGGGGCTTAAGTACCCTTATAATAAACCGTTAACATGGTCTATGATTGCCGGTGATGCTTATGTGACCTTGATTGGCGACCAAGCAGAAGGGGATTCAGAGGGAGTGGCGACCATTAAAACGGTCAATCACACCAACAAGCTCATCACAACCAAAGATATTTCGATTATAGACAAACCAGAGTTGATAATGGATGTCGTGAATGGTTCAGTGAATGAAGGTATTGCGTTTACATCAACCACGCCATCACTCAGTGGTGGCTTTGGCACTATTATCTGGTCAGTGAGCGGTGACGATTCGAAAAATGTCGATATTAATAGCTCAACTGGTGTGGTCAGTATGGCGGCAATGGATTACGAAAATCCACTAGACAGTGACAAAAACAATGCCTATGACATTACGGCAAAAGCCACCGATATCGATGGAAATAGCCAGTCAAAAGTAATGGTGATCACCGTCATCAATCAATATAAAAGCGGACTTATTGGTACTAGCAATAACGGTTTAGGACCGTGTCCAAGTGAAATCGAATACAGTAAAACGGTGCAATGTAGCGTAGAGATACTGGCTGCCGAGCTATCAAATGGTGGAATTGACCTGCATATGAATACCATTCTCGATGGCGTCTATGAAGGCGGTGCATTATTGGCTGGTGGGACGAATGGTAATTTTGTGAGTGCCCATATCAATCTAACAAAACTGAACAAAATCCAAGGTTATGTTCGACGATCTGGTTTCGACGCTGTTGAGTTCCAGCTAAATCTACAAAAAATCATATGGGAATATAAAGATGACGCTACATCATATGAGATAGTAGGGAATGATGGCTCCGTTGGTATGAACACCTCTGGTAAGACTATTTCCAATATTGATACTGTCGAAAAAATTCGGTTTCATGTTCAACAGTACGCTGGAAACCGTTATATAAGAGCAATAGAATTATATTACGAATAACGATCTGTGGACTGGCATTAATATTGGTCGCAAATTTACTTAGCTTGATATAGGTTTGTGGTCAAGCAAGAGACGGCGTATTACTGTCGTAAAGAAAAAAGAGGCAGTCCGGAAATGGGCTACCTCTTTCTACGAGTAGGTTAAATTTAGCTAGCTAATCAACTTAAATTAACCATTGATGGTATTACATCACACGCATGCCCGGTTGAGCACCTTCATGCGGCTCTAATATCCAAAGGTCATTTCCACCTGGCCCTGCGGCTAAAACCATACCTTCCGACATACCGAATTTCATCTTACGTGGTTTTAGGTTCGCCACCATAACGGTATGTTTTCCGATTAGATCTTCAGGCTTATAAGCCGACTTGATACCTGCGAATACTTGACGCGTTTCACCACCGATATCAAGCTCAAGCTTGAGTAATTTGTTGGCTTTAGGTACGGCTTCGCAAGAGACTATCTTAGCGATTCGTAGATCAACTTTAGCAAAGTCATCAAATTCTATTTCATCGGCGACTGGGTCTTTGCAGAGCTCGGTCTCAGGTGAGGCTGCTTTTTCTTTCGCTGCTTGTTCTGCGGCGGCATCTTCTTTTGACGCCTCGGTCATCGCCTCAACATTTTTAGGGTCGATACGATTGAATAAGGCTTTAAATTTCGTGATGTCATGGTCAACAAGAGGTTCAGCAATGCCATCCCAAGTAAGTTCTTGGTTTAAGAAGGCCTCTGTTCTTGCGGCTAGGTCCGGCATCACAGGTTTGAGATACGTAATAAGCACACGGAATAAGTTGATACCAACAGAACAGATATCTTGCAGTTCTTGGTCTTGACCTTCTGTTTTAGCCACGACCCAAGGGGCCTTTTCGTCCACATATTGATTGGCTTTATCTGCTAAGGCGGTTATTTCTCGAATAGCACGACTAAACTCACGTGATTCATATAATCCCGCAATCTTCTCAGCAGCAGCGACAAACTCAGCGTACAATTCAGGTTCTGCAAATTGAGCGGACAACTTCCCTTCAAATCGCTTGGTAATAAAGCCTGCATTTCGTGACGCTAGATTAACAATCTTATTGACGACATCTGCGTTAACTCGCTGTGTGAAATCTTCTAAGTTAAGGTCTAGATCATCAATACGGTTATTTAATTTAGCGGCATAATAATAACGTAAACATTCAGGATCTAAGTGCTTCAGGTAAGTTGCTGCTTTAATAAACGTCCCTTTCGATTTGGACATTTTCGCACCATTAACCGTGACATAACCGTGTACGAATACATTATTCGGCTTACGGAACCCTGCTCCGTCTAGCATCGCAGGCCAGAAAAGGCTGTGGAAATAGACGATGTCTTTACCGATAAAGTGATAAAGCTCGGTAGTGCTATCTTCGGCCCAATACTCATCAAAGTTAAGATCATCTCTTTTATCACAAAGATTCTTAAATGAACCCATATAACCGATTGGAGCATCAAGCCAGACATAGAAAAACTTGTTCTTTTCACCTGGGATTTCAAATCCAAAATAAGGGGCATCGCGAGATATATCCCATTGTTTCAGCCCAGATTCAAACCATTCTTGCATTTTATTGGCGGTTTCAGTTTGAAGAGATCCAGAACGTGTCCACGTTTTAAGCATGCTTTCAAACTGTGGCAGGTCAAAAAAGAAGTGCTCAGAATCTTTCATCACTGGAGTCGCGCCAGATACCGCTGATTTTGGGTTTATCAAATCTGTTGGGCTGTAGGTCTCACCACAATTATCACAGTTATCGCCATATTGGTCTTCAGATTTACACTTAGGACAGGTTCCCTTTACGAAACGATCAGGTAGGAACATCTCTTTTTCAGGGTCAAATAACTGAGAAATAGTGCGGCTAGAAATGAAGCCACTCTCTTTAAGTCGAGTGTATATCAAACCTGCTAACTCGCGGTTCTCATCGCTATGAGTACTGTGATAATTGTCAAAGCTAATATCGAAGCCAGCAAAATCTTTTTGATGCTCTTCACTTACAGCAGCGATCATTTCTTCTGGTGATATTCCCATCTGCTGTGCTTTTAGCATGATTGGTGTGCCATGAGCATCGTCCGCACAGATGAAGTTTACTGTGTTGCCTCGTAGCCTTTGGTATCGAACCCAGATATCTGCTTGGATATGCTCAAGCATATGACCAAGGTGGATTGAACCGTTAGCGTACGGAAGGGCACAAGTTACCAAAAGTTTTCTTGGATCAGTTGCCATACTTAATAATTCACTTTAATTAGGAGGTAAAAATCAGGTTGTAATACTACCTTATACAAGGCGTTACTCCAAGAATGTAAACATTTATTCCACGAAGTTTTTGGGGTTTAGCTGTGGAGGTTCGAGTGTTAGCATGTAAGAAATGAATAAAATTCAATTCGATATCCAAATAGAACGAATAATTTGTTTGTCATGATGGGTATTACTAGGAGCAAATGCATGTCTATATTCGATTCAAAAGAAGAACTTGTCGGTTGGCTAAACCAATTTCAGCATCCTCTGCTCATCGAACGTTGGGCCGAAGATTCGTCCATTGTAAAGCGGCTAAAAAATGGCAGCGTGAGCATAGAATTACCATTCTATTCATTAGATTTACATCGTTCACTCATTCGTTGGGTTGAGAACCAAGATGTTGACGCCCAAAGAGTGTCCGTTTCTATCAATGTTGCAGCATTGGAAACGGTGGTTAAATCGGAACTCTTTAACATAAAAAACATCATCGCCGTTACCTCAGCGAAAGGAGGCGTCGGTAAATCAACCACGGCGGTGAACCTCGCGTTAGCTTTGAGTACCCAAGGTGCCCAAGTGGGGTTACTTGATGCTGATATCTACGGACCATCGGTACCAATGATGCTAGGTAAAGAAGATGAGTCACCGGACGTGCGTGATAATCAATTTATGATCCCGATTGAGTCATGTGGTATTTACACCAATTCGATAGGCTATTTGGTTGACAAGGCAGAAGCGGCGATTTGGCGTGGACCAATGGCTTCTAAGGCGCTAGCACAGTTGTTGAATGAGACCGATTGGCCACCATTAGATTATCTTGTTATCGATATGCCTCCCGGCACGGGTGATGTGCAACTGACGCTTTCACAGAGTATTCCTGTCACAGGCGCTGTGATTGTTACCACACCGCAAGATCTCGCATTAGCCGATGTCCGAAAAGGATTGGCAATGTTTGAGAAAGTCGATGTTCCTGTCATTGGGGTTATTGAGAATATGAGTTATCACATCTGTAGCCATTGTGGTGAAAAAGAGCATATATTCGGCCAAAATGGGGCAGTAAAAGTGGCACAGGAGTTTGGAGCGAGTTTACTGGCTCAAATACCACTGCATATTTCGATGCGTGAAGATATCGATGCTGGCAAACCGACCGTTTATGCACGTCCAGATAGTGAGCATGCTCAAATATACCTGCAATTGGCAGAAAAAATGGCGAGCAGCATGTATTGGTCGGGTAGTGCTAAACCAAAAAGCATTCCTTTTACAAATTTAAGCTAAAGCGATGTTTGTAAAATATAATTGGTATTTTTGATAGGTAGCTGTACGGTTTTGCTTCTTTATTATCGTATAGCTGCATTCTCTTGATACAAATCCTAGTATCTGGTCAGAGTAATCTCTATAATTACACGGTTTATTCCATTGTCCCAAGTGTAGATCATGTCTGAAAATAATAATTGCGTCATCGTAGGTATTGCTGGCGCGTCTGCGTCCGGAAAGAGTTTAATCGCAAGTACAATTTATAATGAATTGAAAGCCAAGGTCGGCGATCACCAAATTGGTGTTATAACAGAGGATTGCTACTACCAAGATCAAAGCGACTTGAGTATGGAGGATCGAGTAAAAACAAATTATGACCATCCGAATGCTCTCGATCATGACTTGCTGTGCGATCACCTAGAATCGTTGATGAAAGGGGAAACGGTTGAGATTCCTGAGTATAGTTATACGGAGCATACTCGTGTAGAGCAAACAACAAAGTTCACCCCAAAAAAAGTAATTATTTTAGAAGGCATTCTGCTATTAACAGAACCAAGGTTACGTAGTTTAATGCATGCTTCTATTTTCATGGATACGCCACTAGACATATGCTTACTTCGACGTGTGACTCGCGATGTGCAAGAGCGTGGTAGAACGATGGAATCAGTTTTGAAACAATATCAAAAGACGGTTCGACCTATGTTTATGCAGTTTATTGAACCATCGAAACAATATGCAGATATCATCGTTCCTCGTGGTGGAAAAAACAGAATCGCTATTGATGTATTGAAAGCTCATATTGGTAAATTACTGACTTCTTAATTTTAAGATAATGAGCAGTTAACAGGCTTATTGCATTAAATTGATAATATGTAGTTGAATAAATGGCACTTTATGTGCCATTTTCTGTCTTAAGAAAACAATACTATTATACCTATAATTTATTATTGCTAGGACGAGGCTGCTGCCTCATTTTTTTGCAAAGGAAAAGTGAATGAAAAAACTTCTATTAATTGTTGGCATCCCAGTTCTGATTATTATCTTGGCGATAGCCGCATTGCTTTTGTTTGTTAACCCTAATCAGTTTAAGCCACTGATTGTTGAACAGACGAAAAAACAGACAGGAATGGATCTTGTAATAGATGGAGATATCGGTTGGCAGCTTTTTCCATCTTTAGGGTTAAGTTTGGGTAAAACAGAACTTAAAAACCCTGAAGGGTTCAAAAATGAAAATCTACTGAAAATTGAAGGTATTGGTGTCGATGTTTCCGTCATGCCTCTGTTCAGCAAAGAGCTATACATTGGAAATGTGTCTCTCGATGGCGCGGAAATCCATCTTGAAACGAAAAAAGATGGGGCGAGTAACCTCGACGCGCTAACACAGACGAATAAAGCGGAATCTGTTGATTCGACGGCTTCATCCACTCCAACGACATCTGAACCTGCGCCTTCGGTACCATCAGAGCAACAAACGTCGTGGACAATCAACCTTGCGGGTGTATCGGTCACTAATGCATTGCTTGAAATACAAGATGATTCTACAGGTTCTTATACCAAGCTATATGATGTAGGTTTAACGGTATCTGAATTCGCTTTTGGACAATGGACAACGGCCACATTCGCAGCGAAAGGCAAGAATAATCAGCAAAACTTCTCAGCTGAAGGGCAAGCAGAACTTAAGCTATTGCAAGACCTTGCGACATACGAATTGCGAAACATCGTACTAGATTCTACTTTTAATGATCCTTCGACGACGATTTCAGAGGCTAAAATTGAACTGAGTACATTTGCCTTCGATAAAGAGAATCCACTTTCAGTGAGCGTGAAAGGCCGTGCCGCTGACTTAGATATTGATCTGAAACTGACCTCTACCCTGTTTATTGATAAAGAAATTAGCCAGATATTACTTAAAAATATGGACTTGAATTCAACCTTCATCGGCGACAGTTTACCTCAGTCTCCAATGAAGATAACGGGTAAGTCTGAGTTTGGTTTCGATATAAAGCAGTCACTTGTATCTCTTGACCTACAGAAACTAAACTTAAATGCGATTCAATTGGACGGAAAAAGTACCGTTAAGCTAACGGATATCCCACAGATTCGATTTAATCTGCATAGCCCTAATATAGATTTAGACGAGTTTTTAGGCTTGAACAAACCATCATCGACAGAACAATCTGCAACTGAAAAAACGGCAACAACCGGGACGTCAACCGCTTCCACACCCAGTGGAGCGCAGAAGGAAGTTGAACCAGATTTAAGTGCCCTTAAGACCTTGGACGTGAAGGGCAAAATCACCATAGACAGATTTAAAGCGAGCAATGCGAAGATGCAGGCTGTTGTGACAAGCTTTACGGTTAATCGTGGCGTTGCGGACCTTAATTCGTTTACTTCAAACCTATATCAGGGTTCGATAAAGGCTTCTGCTCAGTTAGATGCACGAAAAACACCAGCAAGTTACTGGGCTAAAAAGCAGATCAAAGGCGTTAAGGTTCAATCTTTACTTAAAGATGTGGCAGATAACGATATGTTAGAAGGCACGGGTAATATTGATGTGGACGTTAAGGGTAAAAGTTTAACACCAACAGGTATCAAGCAAAATCTTGCAGGTACTGTGAAAATTAATTTTGCTGATGGTGCCGTTAATGGCGTAAATGTAGCCCAACTGATCCGCGTTAACTATGCCAAGATTAAAGGCCAAAAGGTGGATGAGCCAGAGAAAGAAGAGAAGAAAACGGACTTTAGCGCAATGAAAGCAACACTGAAGCTCAATCAAGGTGTGATGACGACGAATGACTTATCGATTTCATCACCTTTGCTGCGAATCCATGGTGAAGGGAACGCGAACTACATTAAAGAGACGATGGATTTCTTACTGAATACGTCTGTTGTGGGTAGCTTAAAAGGACAAGGCGGTAAGGATATTAATGACTTGAAAGACATCACTATTCCTGTGCGTGTTTACAATAAGTGGTTAGATCCTAAGTATAAAATTGAGTTCGACCAGTTGTGGAAACAACTAGAATCTGAGAAAAAGAAAGAGTTAGAGGAAAAAGCAGAGAAAGAACTAAACCGTGTTCTCGGTGATAAAATAAAAGATGGGAAGACAAAAGAACTTGCCGATAAGTTGCTAAAAGGGCTGTTTAACTAACTCTCTATAGAATGCGATTTGAAACGGTAATTTAAGTTAAATAAAAAGCCAACGATTGAGAATGGTCATCAATCCGTTGGCTTTTTTATTATCTATTCTTAAAGAGCCAAAAATTCGGCCGATGTTAACCAAACAGCAAAAACGGTAGCCGGTTTACCAGTCAACGCCACGTAACGCTTTTACGCCTGATTCGAAGGCGTGCTTTACGTTCTTAACCTCAGACACTGTGTCTGCAAGCTCTATCAATGAGCGATGGGCCGCTCTGCCAGTGATAACAACAGATTGCATTTTAGGTCGTGACTGGAGAGCGTCTAACACTTCATCAAGGTCGATGTAGCCATATGTCACCATGTAAGTGAGTTCATCAAATAGAATGACATCAATGGAATCATCTTTGAGCATGCGCTTACACTCTTGCCAGACTCTTTGGGCGGCTATTGTGTCGGTTTCCTTATCTTGGGTATTCCAAGTAAACCCGGTTGCCATCACCTGAAATTCAACGCCAAGCTTTTCGAGCAGATTTTTCTCGCCATTGTCCCATGTTCCTTTAATGAATTGAGCAACAGAACATGTTAAATCGTGTCCAACCGCTCGCGCGATAGTACCAAATCCAGCGGTAGTTTTACCTTTACCGTTTCCAGTAATAACTAACAGCAATCCTTTCTCTATTTGAGCTTTTTCTATCTTTTCATCGATATGTTGCTTCACCTTTTCTTGGCGTGCTTTATATCGGTCATCTTTTGATTGATCAGAACTCATGGTATCCCTTTTAATTATGCTGAGTTAACGACTATGATAAAGGAATAAGGTCAATGGAAAAACCTTAATTTATGGAGGGTAGTATGAAGAAGATTCTCGTGGTCTGCATGGGTAATATATGTCGCTCCCCTACAGGTGAAGCCGTATTGAGGGCGACAGCCGAAAAGATGAATTTGTCAGTTGAAATAGACTCTGCTGGAACACTTGATTTTCACTCGGGAGATAAACCTGATCATCGAGCTAGGACGGCTGGGGAATTCAGGGGCTACTCGTTTGACAATATTGTCGCTCGCCAAGTGACAGAAAAAGATTTTGAATACTTTGATCTTATTTTGGCTGCTGATATGGACAATATGAGTAACCTGCTTGGTATGTGTCCCACAGAATATACTCATAAGATCAGTTTGTTTCTCAGCCACTCTGAGTCTGAATACAATGAGATTCCCGACCCATTCTATGGCGGAGGAGGTGGTTTTGAGCTGGTGTTGGATCTAATCGAAGAAGCGAGCGTAGAGTTGTTGAAGAAGCTTTAATTAACCGATGGTTAATGTAAAAAAGCCCAGCGTAATAGGCGCTGGGCTTTTTGATGTTTAGCGAATGGCGAGTAAATTAACCGGCCAATAAATCCGTCGCCACTTTGTAGCTTGGATCTTCTTTTACGTTAATTTCTACAAGGCTACCTGCTTTTTCAAGTAGGTTACGGCAATCAGGACTTAGGTGACGCAAGTGCAATGTTTTACCTACTGCAGTATAACGCTCTGCAATCGTTTCAATGGCTTCGATAGCCGAGTGGTCTGCGACACGTGAATTAGCAAAATCCACGATGACATCAACAGGGTCATTTTTCGAGTCAAATAGCTCTAAGAAGTTTGCTGCTGACCCAAAGAAGATTGGACCATTGATATGATATTCTTTTGAACCTTCTTCATTTAGACGGCTGCTCGCGTAGATGTGCTTCGCGTGTTGCCATGCAAACATGAGTGCAGAAGCGATAACACCAACGGCCACGGCTACAGCTAAATCCGTTAATACCGTAACAAT
Source organism: Vibrio sp. DW001 (assembly GCF_029016285.1). NCBI lineage: Bacteria > Pseudomonadati > Pseudomonadota > Gammaproteobacteria > Vibrionales > Vibrionaceae > Vibrio > Vibrio sp. DW001. Next base: position 1,111,281 of record NZ_CP091975.1, read on the forward strand.
AGTAACCAACACGATAACGAAGAAATCTTGTTTCGGAACGCGACGAGCAAGCTTAAACGTTGCCCACTCAAATGTACCGATAACCACCATAAACATAACACCAACCAACGCTGATAATGGGATCATCTCAATTAATGAAGAACCGAACAATATAAAGAACAGTAGGGCTAATGCTGCCATGATTCCGGAAAGTCGACCACGACCGCCCGAGTTAACATTAATCATCGACTGACCAATCATCGCACAACCACCCATCGCACCAAATACCGAGCAAGTCATATTCGCAATACCTTGACCGACACATTCACGGTTGGCCTGACCACGCGTATTCGTCATTTCATCAATGACGGTTAACGTTAGTAATGACTCAATTAAGCCTACTGCTGCTAGAATAATTGCGTAAGGCAGAATAACTTGAAGTGTTTCCAAGTTGAACGGAACCATTGGGATTGAGAAGCTTGGCAAGCTGCCTGCTAGCGTTGCCGCTTCATCACCTGACATGGACCTAAGGAAATCGACAACAGTGCGAGTATCTAGACCAAAAAGTTGCACTAATAAGGTAACAGAAACAATCGCCACTAAAGAAGAAGGCACTGCTGTAGTGAACTTAGGCAAGAAATGAATAATTGCCATCGTTAGTAGGATAAGCCCTGCCATGATGGACATTTGGTCGACTGGTAACCAACTCATCACACCATCAATGTTGGGGGCTTTAAATTGACCAAGTTGAGCTAAGAAAATTACGATAGCAAGGCCATTTACAAAACCGATCATAACGGGATGTGGCACCATACGGATAAATTTACCCAAACGGAATATACCAGCAGAAACCTGTAAAACACCGGCAAGTAGTATTGCTGCAAAGAGGTATTGCACACCATGAGTAGCAACGAGGCTCACCATAACGACGGCCATTGCGCCTGTCGCACCAGAGATCATACCTGGACGACCACCGAAGACAGATGTGATTAACCCAACAATAAAGGCGGCATAAAGGCCAACCATAGGGTCAACACCGGCAACAAAAGCGAAGGCGACTGCTTCAGGCACAAGGGCGAGAGCAACAGTTAGGCCAGAGAGCGTATCATTTTTAATGGATTGCCCTGAAAATTGTGGAAATTCAAACATTTTAGCTCAGTATATTTGCGGATAGATAAAGTGGTACCAATCTATATTGCGACTAAAGCCAAATGGTTAAGCAAGAAGCGTGCTTTAAATGCAATTGTGATCGGATTCTAATTTGACTGGCGAATCGTACAGAATAGTGTGACTGACTTCAAGAATAATTGTGATTTTGGCCCCAGAAATTAATGATTTTTTAACAACTCCCGGGTCGGTCCAACTTGTTGTAGACAGTCATCGTCGCAGAGGTTTTTTTATCAGGTCAAGATGATGGGGTGGCCCCGTTCAGGATGCGGAACAACCTGTACTGGCCAATGGTAGACATCGGCGATGTTTTCCTTTGTTAGGGTTTCCCATGGCGTCCCATCGGCGACAAGTTTACCTTCATTTAGAATCAATACTCGGTCGGCATATTGCGCAGCAAGGTTTAAGTCGTGAATAACGGTGATGACAGATGCCCCTTCATCGGTTAATGATTTTGCTAGTTGTAACGTTTTATGTTGGTGTGACAAATCCAGAGCAGAGGTTGGTTCATCTAAAAGTAATACTTTTTTGTCTTGGCTCTGTGCCAATTGGGTCAATACTCTCGCTAAATGTACACGCTGTTTCTCACCACCAGAGAGGCTAGGGTATAGGCGGTCAGAGAGATGCAGCACATCGGTTTCTCGCATATATTGTTCTGCGATAGACGAAATCTCTTTCTGCGATGCACGTAAGGTCAAGCCTCCAAGTTCAATGACCTCTTTAACAGAAAAATTAAAAGAGAGTGTACTGGACTGGGGTAATACGCCCATGTGTCTTGCTAATGTGGATGCTTTCCAGCTGTCGGAGTCGATGTCGAAATAACTTACTTTTCCTTTAAGAGGCCACTCCTTAGTGATCAGTTTCAATAAACTGCTCTTTCCGGTTCCGTTAGGTCCTAATAAGATAGTTAACTCCGATGCATGAAAATCAACGGAAACGTCATCTAGAATAGTTTTCCCACCAAGTCTGAGATGTAAATTTTTGAGAGAGATTGCGGTTGTCGTCATTAAATGCGCCCTTTTTGTTTCACCAATAACCAGATAAAGAAAGGAGAGCCAATTAACGCGGTAACAATACCTACTGGCATATCGAGTGGAGCGACTACCGTTCTGGCGATCATATCGGCAACGAGTAATAATAAAGCCCCAATAATCATTGATAGGGGGATCAGTGTGCGATGGTTGGGTCCCGTGACCATTCGACCTAAATGAGGAACGATTAATCCGATAAAACCGATCATTCCTGCAAGAGACACTGTCACGCCGACACCTGCTGCGGTAAGCAAAATAAGCCGGCGTTTTAGCGCTTGAGTTTCTATGCCCATATGCTTGGCCTCAGGTTCACCTAGTAGCAAAACATTGAGTTTATTTGCATCACGATAAAAAAGTAAAAAGAGAATAATTAGACTTGAAAAAGCCATGCCCAAACCCTGTAAGTTTGCTCCGGCCAGTGACCCCATTGTCCATAAGGAGAGATCTCTTAATGCTTTATCATCCGCAAAATAGTTCATCAAACCGAGACCTGCTCCCGCTAGAGCACTGATGGCGACTCCCGCTAGAAGCATCATAGTTACAGACGTTCCTGTTGGAGATGTGCCTAGGCGATAGACAAGTAGAGTAGTGATGGTGCCGCCTATAAAAGAGAATAAAGGCACGGTTCCAAATAACAATAGGCCGGGATATTGTTCGGCGAGGCTTCCGAAAAGGACGATGGCAATAGCCGCACCTAAAGCGGCACCGGCGGAGACACCAATAATACCAGGGTCGGCAAGAGGATTTCGGAACAGGCCTTGCATTACTGTGCCACATAAGGCCAAGATCGCGCCAACCGCGACAGCCAACAGAGTTCTTGGCAACCTGATCTGCTGAATAATTAATTCGATGTAAGCAGCATCAGCGCTTTTCGACGAAAAGTGTCCAGGCAGAATAGCGAGCATGCTGTCTATAAAACTAATATCCATCGGCCCTACGGATACTGAAGCAATCACAGCGATAAATAGAAGTGATAATCCTATAGGTGTTAATAATCGGACGGAAATTCGCCCTGAGATCATATTATTCATTTTATATTATGTCGTCTCGATAGTTTTATAATTCGTTTTGGTTGAACGTATCATGCAGCTTTTGAGCAAGTCGAATGCTTGCTATACCAAACCCACCGATTAATGCATGGCTTGGAATAGATACAATTTTGCCCGGTTGGCCTGCTGGTGTAGCGGCCAACAAAGGGAAAGCAGCCATTATACCGTCATAGCCTTCAAGGCTGCGCCATGCTCGTTCGCTAACCAATATATAGTCAGGTTGCAATGCGACAACGGACTCTATAGAAAGCGGTTTATAGGAGCGCACAGCTTCACTTGCTGGGTTAGTTGCACCAGACAATGCAATGATCTTATCGACCGTCGTCTCTCTACCGCCCACCGTAGCAGGTCGGCCTTTTTTTAGCATCAAAAAGATGACTTTAGGGCTGCGTGTCAATTCGGATCTATTCAAATTATCGACATCTTGTTTTACCGTTTGCTTAAGCTTTACCGCTTTATTGGTTGTGCCTGTGAGTTCTGCAATAATGTCAATTCGTTGAAATAAATCTTCGATTGAATTGCCCGGAGGTACAACCAAAACGTTCACATTGCTTGATCTTAGCTGAGCTAACGTTGTATCAGGTCCCATTTCATTAGAACCGATAAGATAGCTCGGATTCAGAGCCAATAATCCTTCAGAAGATAGCTTTCTGTGGTAGCCAACTTGAGGGATGTTGCTGCCAGTAAGTAGATGTTTACTCGTAGCATCGACGGCAATAAGTTGTTGCTCTGCTCCAAGGGCATAAATTAATTCAGTGACAACAGAACCTGCACTGATAATTCGTTCCTCTGCTGTGGCTGAAAAATGGGACAAAAGTAGGCTCAAACCGATTAAATAGACTCTCATGATTCTTGGTTATCCATAATTATATTGGTGGCGTTGATTTGGTTTTTTTGTAAAAAAGCCAAAAGCTTAAGCATGGCTTCTACTGATGCGGACTTATCCGCGGCAATGACAAGTGTTTTGTTCGGGTGTTTTTTGATTGTTGACATAAGGTCTTGCGTGAATCGAGCCCAATCCGAGTACTGTTTTCCTTCTATAGCCCAAAGAGAATCCTCAGCGTGTATATTGATAGTGATGACTTCTTTGTCAGGGCTCTCCAGTATTTCGTGGTCTAGTGTCTGAGGAAGATTCACTTCCATCGTTTTAATCTGAATGTTGGTCGTCAGTAATAGAAAGACTAAAACGATGAATATAAGGTCTAGTAATGGGGTTAAGTCTGGCGTTAACGCATTTTGTTGTTGATCGCCTGAAGTGATCATACAGCCTTGACCTTACATTCTTTGCTTGGCTTTGCGGTGTTGTGCAATTTGGCAGACGATTGGCAATGGATGACTTCAGGAATCGATTTCTCTAAGGAGATGCCTTCGAGGTAAAGGCTGCAGTGATTCAATGCATGTTCTATTTTTGCGATAGACCGGCCAGCCCATAACTGAAGGACTTGACTACCCAAAATAGCGGGGACAGCAATGATCAATCCGGCGGCGGTAGTCGACATCGCAAGACCTAGGCCTTTAGCAAGTGAAGAAGGCGCAATAGGACCCGTTGTCACCGCAAGGTCTTTAAACATTTCTATTAACCCGAGCACTGTACCAAGTAGGCCGATTAATGGGCTGATTGCTCCAATAATTGAAAGAAAACGCAGCCCTGATGTGTACTCTTGGCGAATGTTAGCTAACCAAATACTCACGGTTTGTTCTCTTAAGGATTGAGCAAAATTTTTGTGTGTGAGGAGCAGCGCGATCCCCTTTGATAATGTATTTTTTTTCGCCGATTGTTCTTGGATAAGCTCATTGAGTGCGTCGTTATTGTTTATATCGATGCTTCTAATTTTTCGAATCAGATAAAGACTGGATGTCCTGCTATTTATACTGAGAAAAAGAATGCGCTCTATTAACAGCATTAGCGTTAAGAGTGAGAGTAGAGTTAGCGGCAAAGCCATCAAGCCCAATTGGCTATGAATCGTCGTCAAGGTGTTCATTTATCTATCCAATTTAAAGTTTACGGGTATCTGTACTCGATGAGCGATGGCGTGACCCCGGTCGGTCGAAACGTCGAATTTCCAGTTTGATATCGCGGTTAATGCAGCACCGTCTAATGTCGAAAAACCAGAAGAATCGACGATAAACTGCTTGATCTGGTTTCCATGGTCATCGATCCAAACCTCTATAAGCACTTTGCCTTGTTGACCGCGTCTTTTCGCTAACCGTGGATAGCTGACAGGGGTTGGTCTTGCTGTAAAGGTTGGCTTTTTTATGAGCATGGGTGTGGATGCTCTAGATGTACTTACGGCACTCTCTACTGGCTTGCTCGGTATGTCAGCTCGTGTTGAGGTTTTTGTTTCTTTAATGAGTGGTTCTTTTTCAACCGTTAACGCTCGTTCGTTTTTAATATCACTACTCTTCGTCATTTTGTTTTTGGTTGTAACCCTTTCTGCTATTGGTTTGATTGGAACGATTGTTTTTTTTGGATCGATAGGTTTTTTTAATTCAGTATCTTTTTTTACTGCTTGTTTTTCGACAATAGTCGGCTGCGATTTTTGCGGTTCAACGTGTGTCTCTTGTGGGATAGGCATTGCTTTTTTAGGTGCTGCGACGAATTGCAAATGCATGTTTGCTGTTGTCGAATCCAGAGAGACAGTCAACGCATTCTGTGCCGGTTGAGCCAATAACATAAGGCTATGCAGTGCAAGAGAAACACTTCCAAATATCACATATCGTTTACCGTTCAAAGTAGACCCTTAGAATGATGTCAGTACATCTAGATAATCAATTTTCGAGTAGATTGTAAATGATAATACGAATGAGATCAATTATCATTTACAAATGTAAAAATTGACGGTAGTATTCTTGGAAATCTAAGAACGCTTTAAAAATAAGATATTTAGTAAGGTTAATGCTCACTCATGATTATTGATTTAGACGATGTTAATTTGGTTGGATGCCACTCTCCTGACCCGATAAGCACGGCATTTGTTAGAAAAGCTAGTGCACATGCAGGAGGGCAATCTACGCCCATTAGTGAGGAAAACGTTCAGTTTGAGTTGACACGTAGGTTAAAACAGCAGGGGGGAAATAATCGTTCTCGTTGCCTGTATGTACACATTCCCTTCTGTCGAGTTCGTTGTACGTTCTGTAATTTTTTCCAATATGCCTCTAGCAAAAATTTGATAGAAAATTATTTTCAGGCGCTATTAGCAGAGCTTCGTTGGAAATCTCAATTCGAATGGACGCAATCGCAGCCGTTTCACGCGGTATATATAGGTGGAGGTACACCCACGGATTTAAGTGCTGAGCAGCTAGAAATATTAGGCAAAACAATTAGACATTTATTCCCATTAACATCGGATTGTGAACTTACGCTTGAAGGTAGATTGAATGGATTTAACTCAGAAAAATTTGAGCGTGCGTTAGAAGGTGGATTCAATCGTTTTTCTTTTGGTATTCAGTCATTTAACTCAAAGGTAAGACGAGCAGCAAAGCGACTGGATGATAGAGAATACGTGCTAAACAAAGTTCAAGAGTTGGTCCGTTATAACGCCGCGCCTATTGTTCTTGATCTGCTTTATGGGTTGCCTCATCAAACATTAGATATTTGGGAACAAGACCTGAATGACTACGTGGTATCAGGGGCTCATGGAGTTGACTTATATCAGTTGATTGAAATGAAGGGATTTCCTATGGCTCAACTGGTCGAAAAAGGTAAATTACCTGCGCCTGCAGATACCGCATTGAAAGCCAGAATGTATCAATTTGGTGTTCAATTTATGGATCAACATCACCAGAAGAGATTGAGTGTAAATCACTGGGCTTCTTCTAACAGGGAAAGAAGTATTTATAACAGCCTGGCTAAAACAACCGCAGAAGTATTACCTTTAGGAGCAGGCGCAGGAGGGAATATTGGAGGGATTCAAATGATGCATACGAGAGATATGGGCGCTTATATCGAGGCGGTGACCAACCAGAAATTTCCAACAGAGATGGCGTTTGAGGCCCCAATTACCCGGGGTATTAGTGCAGAAGTAAAATCGGCTTTTGATCAAGGTGTATTAGCAAAACACCGCCTTGATTCACTCTATGGTGAAACGTTATTTGAGGCGCTACGACCATTGTTTAGCGCATGGCAAAACAATGGTCTCGTTAACCTAGAAAAAGAATACCTTACTTTAACGGTCGCGGGACAGTTTTGGTCCGTCACATTGGCTCAAAATCTTATTGAAGTCATCGAAAATAATTATAATTTAGTACGTGCTGCGTAGTCTGGAGAGAAAACAATGAATCTGTCTTGCCCAATAGAAGAGATCAGAAAAAGGATATTTGAACTTAATGAACAAGAACCGAACATTTCCGTCGCGGAGATGGCAAGTAAAGTGGAAATATCGGAAGGAGAAGCGACACTAGCGCTGCCGAGTCACTATGTTTATTCCTTTGACGGAGGTTGTACCCAAACTATTTTGCAGGCATTACCATCTTGGGGAAATGTGACCACTATCGTTCATTCCCACGGGTCAATTTTTGAGACTAAAGCCCCGTTTCCTAAAGGGAAGGTTTCGCATGGTTACTATAACCTTATGGGCAGGAGAGATGGTGAATTGAATGGCCATTTGAAGATCGATCTTGTTACTGACGTTGCGTTTGTGTCTAAGCCATTTCGTGGAATGGAAAGCCATTTCATCGGTTTCTACGAGCAAGCCGGAAACTGTGTATTTAAAGTCTATTTAGGCAGAGATAAAAAACGCCAGATATTAACCGGTCAAATAGAATTATTTAGAAGCTTACAGAGGGATCTGAGCAATGGAAAATAAACAACGCCGAATACAGAATCGGATTGGAAATGATATTTTAGAGTTTCGTCAGAATCAAAAAACACTGCAATTAGCCACACTTACTCATGACGGTTGTCCGCATGTAAGTTATACCCCATTTGTTTATTTGCCTGATGGTTACTACATCTTGATCAGTGATATAGCGAAGCATGGGCAGAATTTAAAAAATCATCAACAGGTTTCAATCATGATGATAGAGGATGAACAAGATTGCAAAAGTATCTATGCACGAAAGCGTTTGAGTTTTGATACCAAAGCAAACCTCGTTCACAGAGAATCGGATTCTTGGTTAACGGCGATCAGTGCACTTGAACAACGATTTGGAGAAATTGTTAGTAATTTGAGCAAACTAGGCGATTTTCACATGTATCAACTTATCCCAGAAAAAGGGCGCTTTGTGAAAGGTTTTGGCAAAGCGTTTGATATCTCGGGAAGCGATAGAGTGGATATCGTTCATTTAGATGGAGGCCATATAAATAATAAATAGAGCCGCACCATCATACGTGATTTAAATATCAAAAAATAATTCACAACTATAAAGGACCGGATGAGACATCAAATCTCGTTTGTGAGTTTGTTCGCCTAAAAAATGAATAAAGGAAAGAAAAATGATTAATAAAACAAGAATAGCGGTGGCGATAGCGGGGGTGCTTTCACTACCAACAACGACGAATGCGGAAACATACTCTCTTGACGAAGTAGTGGTTTCGGGGACACGTACGGAACAAAGTAAGAAAGATGTATCGTCTTCAATCGACGTGATTTCTGCAGAAGATATGAACAAAAATGTAGTGAGTGATTTGAAACAGGTGTTTCAATATACTCCCGGGGTTGATGCTCAAGGTTCGGGTCGTTTTGGTGTTTCAGGTGTCAATATCAGAGGTGTTGAAGAGAGCCGAGTCAAAATGATGGTGGATGGTGTTCAACAACCAACGCCTTATAACCCTGGTTCAAGCGAACAGCGCAAATACCCTAATACGATTGAAGTCGATACACTGCAATCAATAGAGGTGAATAAAGGCCCTTCTTCTACCCTATATGGTTCTGACGCTTTGGGTGGTGTCGTATTAATGCGTACCAAATCTCCTCAAGATTACCTTACCACATCGGGTGACGAGCATCGATTTGGTATAAAAAGTGGTTACGCTTCGGCGAGTGATGAATTTAAAACAACGGTTAACTGGGCGATGCGCAAGGATAAGCTCGAAACCTTATTGATGGCAACCTATGCCAATGGGCATGAAACTGAGACGCACGGTTCAGGTGATTCGATTGAAGGCCCTGATCGTGGTGCTGCGAACCCAGCAGACAAAGAGTTAGGTAATCTACTTGGCAAAGCCTTCTATCAAGTCAATCAAGACAATCGAATCGGCCTCACGGTTGAATACTATAATCAGCAGTACGATGAAGACGAATTGAACTATAACGGTTATAGCATTATGCCGGGGTTTACCTACACTGATAGTTATAACAAGGATATTAATGAGCGTTTTCGTATCGGTTTAGAGCATCAAATGTTTATGGAGGCATTGCTCGCGGACTCTTTAGATTGGTCAATCAATTATCAAGATTCGAGTTCATTGTCGAAAAATTATGATACGACAGGTTTTTCTGGTCAACGTATGCGGGAACGAGATGCTTCAGACAAATCGATTCAGGTGGATACCCAATTGTCTAAAATTACGATGATTGATGGCAATGCACATGAGTTTACCTATGGGGCTATGTTTTTAAATAATGATTTTGCGTTAGATAATACAGATTATAAATATGATTTTGGCACTGTTACACCGGGGAGCACGGGGATTCCCGATGCGAATGTCATCCAGTGGGGTGTATTTGTCCAAGACCAGGCTTTCTTTATGCAAGAGCGCCTAATTGTTACCGCGGGGCTTCGTTTTGATTCTTTTTCTGCTGACCCAAGTACTGACACGGGTTATACAACAGAATATGCAAAAAATAGTGACAGTGCAGTGACAGGGAAGTTTGGTTCGGTTTATCATTTGAATGATCAGCTTTCGTTATTTGGTCAAGTGAGCCAAGGCTTTAAAGCACCAACCGTCTACGATCTGTATTACTTTTATAATCAAGGGGCAATTATTGAAGCTAACCCTGACTTAAAAGCGGAGAGAAGTACGGCCTATGAGCTTGGATTACGTGGTGAAAATAGCTCAGCGCGCTTTGAGTTCGCGATGTTCTACAATGATTACACAGACTTTATTACTCAAGAGGTCACGGGCGAACGAGGCGGTAAGGATGTTATTACCAAAAAGAATCTTGATGAGGTTGAGATATATGGTGTTGAATTTAGCTCAACCATCTACCTTGACCAGATGTTTTCCGCCCCTCAAGGAATGTATAGCCGTGTCAGTGTTTCCTATTTAGATGGCGAAGACAAGAAAACAGGTGACGCATTAGATTCAGTTGCACCGCTAACGGGTGTTATCGGTTTGGGTTTGGATAGAGATGTTTATGGTGCAGCGTTGAATGTAAAAATGGTTGCGGCTAAAGATGATTGGCAAGCCGATGATAATGAAAATGTTTCGGGTTATACGTTAGTCGATTTTACGACGTATTATCAACCTACTCAAGATGTAAGAGTATCAGCAGGTTTGTTTAATGTTTTGGATAAAAAGTATTGGTTATACGATGACATCGCTGGACGAACAGCGACGAACAGCTTTAACAAAGATATAAAATCGCAACCCGGGCGTAATTGGGGTGTAGCGGTGGATTACCAATTCTAGGTTTCCCTTATCTTGTACTCTTTTAACCAAAAGCCGCCTTTGCATTAAAAAGGCGGCTTTTTTAAATTTGGATCAAATAGTGTCAAATCAGGCAGTAAAAGAAATCAATATAGAATGGCTATATGGTCATGCCATACAACATAAGAAGAAACTGGTTGTGGCAAATTGCGTTGCTGTTTTGGCTGCGGTTATCAGTGTACCAATACCTTTAATGCTTCCATTGTTAGTTGATGAAGTACTTCTACAACAACCAGGTTCTGGCATTGCATTCCTTAATCGATTAATACCTACATCATTACATAGTCCTCAAGGCTATATAGCGATGGTTTTACTGCTCATTATTATGATGCGCCTAGTCAGCCAGGGGCTGAATATATTACAAGCTCGTCAGTTTACTTTAGTGTCTAAGTCGCTCACTTGCACACTACGAAAAAGACTTTTAGAAAAACTCGGCCAAATCAATATGCGTCAGTACGAAGAGAGGGGAAGTGGTGCTCTGACTTCTTATCTCGTCACGGATATCGAAACCGTTGATAAGTTTATCGGTTCGACTATGAGTCGATTTGTGGTCAGTGTTCTATCGATTATCGGAATTTCGATGGTTTTGTTTTGGTTAGATTGGAAACTGGCGCTTTTCATCATTTTACTTAATCCAGTCATTGTACTGCTGTCCAAAAAGATGGGCCATAAAGTAAAAGAACTAAAGAAAAAAGAGAATCATTCCTTTGAAAGATTTCAGCAACGATTAGTCGAAACGCTGGATGGCCTGTATCAGTTGAGAGCGTCAAATAGAGAGCGAGAATATCTAGAAAGATTAATGCAAGATGCCGATGGTATCAGGCAAGATGCTGATAATTATGCGTGGCAATCGGATGCAGCCAATCGAATTTCTTTTTTATTATTTCTCGTTGGTTTTGAAATATTTCGAGCAGTGGCGATGGTGATGGTGCTGATGGGCGATCTTACTGTGGGCCAAATATTTGCCGTCTTTGGTTACCTTTGGTACCTGCTTTCACCTATACAGGATTTGCTTAGCATACAATATTCTTGGTTTAGTGCATCAGCAGCAATGAAGCGTTTAAATGGTTTGTTAATGTTGGAAGAGGAGAAGGTGTACCTACCAAAACTTGTTCCTTTTGAGAGAAACCAGTCGTTTGATATAGAGTTTAAGAACATTGAATTTGCCTATGACTCAGAAAGACGGGTTATCGATGATCTGAGTTTATGTATTCCTAGAGGAAAACGAGTTGCTTTGGTTGGTGCGTCTGGAGGGGGTAAATCGACACTTATTCAGTTGTTGCTTGGTATCTATCAAAAAAACAACGGGGACATTTTAATCAATGGTCATCCCATAGAGGATGTCGGTTATGAAAGCTTAAGAGATAGGTTAGCTGTTGTGTTACAGCATCCTATGATCTTCAACGATAGCTTAAGAGAAAATCTTACTTTGGGTGAGAGTTACAGTGATGAAGAACTTTGGAGCGCGCTTAAGGTTGCTCAACTGTATGAGTTTGTGATTGCGCTACCAGATCAATTGAATTCCGAACTCGGCCGCCAAGGTGTTAAGTTATCGGGGGGGCAAAGACAGCGTTTAGCGATTGCGAGAATGGTACTGGTTAACCCTGATTTCGTGGTGCTAGATGAAGCTACATCGGCGTTAGACACGTCGACAGAATCCGCATTACACCATGCTTTGAATACGTTTCTCGACGGTAAAACAACGTTGATAGTGGCGCATCGATTATCGGCTGTAAAACAAGCTGATTTGATTTATGTGCTGGAGGATGGAAAAGTTATTCAATCTGGGAATCATCATGAGCTTGTTCAAAAAGAAGGGTTGTATCAGACGCTTTATGGCACTCAGATGTAGGACCAAAAACAATAAAAAAAGGTAAGACTTCTGAAGTCTTACCTTTTTATTTATGCTTTATCTAGCAACGGACGTTAAGGGTGTAGTGTCAACAAACTACAGTGTCTTAGACGTACCTGACGATGCTTGACTGGTCGCTGATTGGCTACCTGCACCTTTAGGCTTATAGCGCTCTTCTTTTAATGGCGCTGCCTTGACTTCAATCTCTTTAATATTTTGAGGTCCAGGTGCTTTCGTCATTACTGATGTTGCACGAGCTTTTAGCTTTTGAGTGGTCGCTTTAGGTTTCGCGACGACAACCGCTTCTTGCTTGACTTCAACTTCAGCTTGTTGAGTGGCCACTTCTATTGGTGCCGCATTATCTTCAACGACTGGCGTTTCAATCACAGATGCTTCAACAACGAGTTCTTCAGTGACGGGTGTTTCCACCACCTCTGCTTCAATGGTTGGCTCTTCAGTGACCGGAGTTTCCACCATCGTCGTTTCAATAACCGGCTCGTTAATAGCTGGCGCTTCAACAACGGACTCTTCAACAACAGGTGTTCCTACTTCAGGCGTATTTTGAATAGGCGCATCAGTGACGGTTTTTTCTGTTATATCGTTCGCTGGAGCAGCCTCGTTTTGAACAGGTGCTTCGATTGGTGCTTGCTCAATAACTGGTGCAGCTTCAATCGTAGGCGCTTTGTCTTCAACAATATCGCGAAGGATAATGACTTTACCCATTGCCATTTCAGGGCACGCGAAACCATTTAGAGCGACTTGCTCTACTTCAGGAGTAATGCGTGTTCTTTCTTTATATCTTGGTTTCGCAAGATCGTACTTAGGCATCACTTTACCCATTGCCATCTCAGGAGAGGCAACACCACCTTTACGTAGGCGGAAAGGGTTCGGTCTGCGGTCACGACCACGACGGCGACGTTGTCCACTGGCACGTAAATGACGAGGAGTACGACGGTTACGGCGTTTCGTCTCTTCCTTATTTTCGCCTTCAGCAACAGCGGGCTTGTTAGCTTCAACAACCTCTTGAGCCACCTTAACGTCTTGCTCTACCTTCGCTTCAACTTGTGTCGCTTTCTCTTGTTGAGCTGCAGTATCTTGTTGGTCTTTAACTCTAACCTGTTTCTTAAGCTGACGACGTTGACGACGTTGCTTAATAACCTGTGTTTGCTTTTCTTCTACAACAGGAGCAGCAACCTCAACTTGTGCTTCAGCAGCAATTTTTTGGCCTTGCTCTGCGACTTTAGCGTTAGACTTGATAACCTTCTTGTCTTGCTTAGGACGTCGGTTATCTCTGCGTTGATTTGGTTTAGTCTCTGTTTGTTCTTCTTGCTGGTCATTGCGAACAGGCTTGTTACGATTTTTGCTTTGATCGCGGGTGCCTTGTTGATCACGATTACCATCACGAGGATTGCGACGACGGTTGTCATTGCGATTATTGCGATTATTGCGGGTATTACGATTGTTCTGAGGTTGCTCAGCAGGTTTCTCTTCCTTTACTTCTTCCACAGGAGTAGAGAAGAAACTGGTCAGTGCCTTGAATAGACGTGAAACAACACCAGGTTCGTTCGTTTCAGCTTTAGCCGGAGTATCTGCTTTAACTGACGTTGGCGCTGGAGGTGTAGGTTGAGGAGCCGGCGCAGCAAAACCTTTAAGCGCGGGTTCTTCAATCTTCTTAGGCGTAATGTCTGCTTCAGAAGGTTCTGTTGCTTCTGCTTCCTTCATCGCTTCTAATTTCTTAGGAACTAGGTATGAAAGAATGTCGTGTTCTTCGCCACCACGTACACGGACCACTTCAAAATGAGGAGTTTCCATGTCGGAGTTTGGAACAATGATTACCCTTACATTCTGTGAAGATTCAATGGTATTAACAGAACGACGTTTTTCATTAAGAAGATAGGAAGCAATTGCGACTGGGACAACAGCAACAACTTGAGAGCTGTTATCTTTTAGCGCTTCTTCTTCAATAAGTCTAAGTACAGACAGTGCAAGTGATTCATTATCACGAACCACGCCCGTACCTGTACAACGTGGACAAATATGGTGACTTGCTTCTGCTAGAGAAGGGCTCAAACGTTGACGAGACATCTCTAACAAACCGAAGCGAGAAATACGTCCGATCTGAACGCGCGCACGATCCATACGAACGGCTTCACGTAATCGATTCTCAACTTCACGTTGGTTACGAACAGGTGTCATATCAATAAAGTCGATAACCACCAATCCACCAAGATCACGCAGACGCAACTGACGAGCAATTTCATCGGCGGCTTCTAGGTTAGTGTTTAGTGCTGTTTCTTCGATATCGCTGCCCTTCGTCGCACGAGCGGAGTTGATATCAATAGAGGTTAGCGCTTCAGTTGGGTCGATAACGATTGAACCGCCAGAAGGCAAACTCACGTTACGTTGGAAGGCTGACTCTATTTGGGTCTCTATTTGATAGTGACTAAATAGCGGAACTTCGCCATCATATTTCTTAACACGGTTAAGAAAATCAGGGCGAATAAGTTGAATATGTTGTCTGGCACGTTCGTAAATAGTGGCGCTGTCTATTAATATTTCACCAATGTCACGGCGCAAATAATCACGAATTGCTCGTACAATAACGTTACTTTCTTGGTGGATTAGGAATGGAGCAGGGGTTGTGCCTGCGGCTTCCGTTATCGCGTTCCAATGATTAAGTAATACGTTCAGATCCCACTCTAGTTCTTCAGCACTTTTGCCTACACCAGCAGTACGAACAATTAAACCCATACCTTGAGGGAGGTCTAAAGTACTTAGTGCCGATTTAAGTTCTGTACGCTCATCACCTTCGATACGGCGAGAAATACCACCGGCTCTAGGATTGTTTGGCATCAGAACTAAATAGCTACCCGCAAGCGAGACAAATGTCGTTAGTGCTGCTCCTTTACTGCCGCGTTCTTCTTTTTCAACTTGTACAATGACTTCTTGGCCTTCAGTAAGCACTTCTTTAATGCTTGGACGACCTTGGTAAGTGTACCCTTTAGGGAAGTAATCGCGAGCAACTTCTTTAAGAGGAAGAAAACCATGTCTTTCTGCACCGTAGTCAACAAATGCAGCTTCTAAACTTGGTTCTATACGTGTGATTTTGCCTTTATAGATATTTGCTTTTTTCGATTCATGGCCAGGGCTTTCGATATCAAGATCGAAAAGTCGCTGTCCATCGACCAAAGCGACACGCAACTCTTCTTTTTGAGTTGCGTTGATTAACATTCTTTTCATTTTTTAATTTCTCGTTGATTATTCTTTATTTTAATTACATATGCCGCTTGGCTTCGATACCGATGGTGTCAGATCCCATGACTTAATAAGTGCAGCCTCACGGCTGGAAGGGATGCTCTCGGACACTCCAGTCATCAGGAACTAAATTAATAGGTCCTGATCCACAACTTTGGTGGTGAATACTCAACATCAGTGAACGATGAGTAGAGCGACAAGTAAGCTTTATTCTCAACGTCTTACGCCATACGCTGCATCGAATAATAAAACTCTTCTACTCATTTAGCTTATTGCTGCTGGATAATCAGAAAAATTGCGAAATGCATTCAAATTACCCATAGCAGGTGTGACTATAGCAGTGCGGTGAAAATACAGCAATCTGCTTTGTTATAAACAGGCAAAATATTTGAAAGTAGTTAAAATTTAGAAAAAGCTATCTTTTTGATAAATAATGCTTTTTATAAGGTTGCTTTAATTTTGTCCAATTTTAATCCCAATATTTATACACAGGCTACGTTCACGAGACTCATTCGACATTAATTGCCGTATATTGGTGTTAGATAAGATGAAATAAGTAAAGAGTGATAAAAACTCAATTTGAATGATAGAATGCGCGCCATGAATGAGATAAAAACGAAAGTCCAGTTTGTCGATATTGATGCTGATATGGCAGGACAGCGCATAGATAATTTCATGCGTAATCAACTTAAAAACGTGCCTAAAAGTCTGATCTATAGAATCATTCGAAAAGGCGAAGTGCGTGTAAATAAAAAACGAATCAAAGCGGAATATAAACTTCAACCGGGAGATATTGTTCGAGTGCCACCAGTAAAAATGGAAGCGGTTGAACAAAAAGATGTGCCTAACACGAAACTAAACAAAGTTGCTGAGTTAGAGAGTTGCATCATATTTGAAGATGAGCACATGCTTGTCTTAAATAAACCGTCCGGAACGGCAGTTCATGGTGGGAGTGGGTTGAAGTTTGGTGCAATAGAAGCGCTCAGAGCATTACGTCCAGATGCGCGCTTTTTAGAATTAGTCCATCGTATCGACCGGGACACATCAGGAATATTGCTTGTCGCGAAGAAACGCTCTGCGTTGAGACATTTGCAAGCCCAATTTCGTGAAAAAACGGTACAAAAATATTACTTCGCGCTTGTTATGGGGCATTGGAAGCCAAGCTGCCGACTAGTAAATGAACCATTACTGAAGAATGAAGTGAACAGTATTGTTCGTGTAAATCCTAATGGCAAGGCTTCTGAAACACGTTTCAAAATAGTAGAAAAATTCACTGAAGCAACATTGGTTCAAGCAAGTCCAATTACAGGGAGGACGCATCAAATTCGCGTCCATGCGCAATACACAGGGCACCCAATAGCGTGGGATGATCGATATGGAGATCGTCGATTTGATGCTTATACTGGCAAGGTTGGTTTAGATCGGCTTTTTTTACATGCTGCCAACATTAAGTTTTCCCATCCTGCTACAGAGGAAAAGATAGATATCTCAGCGCCTATGGAAGCAAGGTTAGAAGCGGTACTTCAGCGATTAAGAGGTTAAAAATCGTATCGTTAAGAGCCGAGAATAAAGACGCCTTGTTTTTCTAGCATATCTATCAATGTTATTAATGGGAGCCCGATTAAACTATTCGGGTCTTTCCCCTCTAATTTATCAAAGAGTGCAATGCCTAACCCTTCACTCATAAAACTGCCCGCACAGGTTAGTGGTTGTTCTCGTTTGACGTAATCTTCTATTTGTTTTTGATTAAGTGTTCGGAAATGAACCTTAAAAGTATCCAGTTTTACTGAGGTACTATCTGTGCTGGTATTATATAAAGCTAACCCAGTATAAAAAGTGATGCATTGTCCACTTGCTGCGGTAAGTTGCTTAACGGCATTTTCTACTGTGTGGGGTTTACCGATAATGTCTCCATTAATGACGCAAACCTGATCAGAACCAATGATGAGGGAATGATCATTGGTTTTGCAGCTCTTGGCTTTATTTAAAGCCAACCTAAGGACTAATTGTTCCGGTGTTTCTCTTTCTAATGGGGTTTCATCACAGCTTGGATTGGCCTGTTTAAAAGGTATTTGGATTTTTTCCAAAATGGATTTTCGAAACGGCGAGGTTGAAGCCAAAATGAGGTCCAATTTATTCATAGGAAATATCTTGTTGAGTAGAGAATAGCGACAGAATAAACGATAATTAAAAAAAGCATAACTTTTTCACTTTTCCTTTGACTCAAGACGATTAGAAATATATTATTCGCGCCCTATGCAAAAAGTAAAAATTCCACGCACGGTAGATCCGGTTAAAGCCGCACAAAGTAGACTAGATTTTGATGGTATCATCCAACCTAGTTTATTTAAGCGCTTAGCTGAGACGACCTCAGGCGTAAAACGCGACGCAGTAGTCTCATTGTCTTTTGAGATGGATGAACAACGATTAACCGTTATCTCTGGTAAAGCTAACGTTGAAGTCGATTTAGAGTGTCAGCGTTGTAACGAGATTTTCGCACATGAGTGCGAAGTTCAATTTACTTATACTCCTGTTCGCAGTGAGAAAAGTGAAGTGGATACACCCGAAGAGTACGATTTGGTAGATCGGAACGAGTACGGTGAGATTGATCTCATACAACTAGTTGAAGACGAGTTCATTCTTGGTTTGCCACAAGTGGCAATGCATGATGATGCGAATTGTAGCGTTAATTCAGATAATTTGGTGTTTGGTGTACTTCCGAAAGAAGTTGAAGAAGATAAACCAAACCCATTTGATGTTTTAAAAAGCTTAAAGCGATAAGCCTTAAGTATAGACAAAGGAGTAGGGTCCATGGCCGTACAAAAGAGCAAAAAATCACGTTCAATGCGTGGCATGCGTCGTTCACATGATGCGCTAACTACAGCTGCACTTTCTGTAGACGCAACAACAGGTGAAACTCACCTACGTCACAACGTGACTGCTGACGGTTTCTACCGTGGCAAAAAGGTTATCAACAAGTAAGGTTGACCTTTGAACACTATTACCGTTGCACTTGATGCAATGGGCGGGGATTTCGGTCCCTGCGTAACAGTGCCTGCCGTCGTGCAGGCATTGTCGCATTTCCCAGAGCTAAAAGTGATTATAGTCGGTGATCAATCCATGATCACATCTGAATTGTCTCGCCTAGGATATCTGGGAGATGATCACTCAATCAGTCATCGTTTAACTATCACCCATAGTGAACGAATCATATCTAATTCGGAAAAACCCTCCCTTGCTTTGAGAAACAGTACTGGCTCGTCGATGCGTATTGCCATTGACGCTGTAGCCGACGGCACAGCGGATGCTTGTTTAAGTGGCGGGAATACCGGAGCTTTAATGGCACTTTCTCGGTTTAGACTCAAATTATTACCCGGTATAGAGAGACCTGCTTTAGTGTCGGCCCTTCCGACGGCTTTAGGTAAGAAAACTTGGTTGCTTGACCTCGGTGCAAATGTATCAGTAGATGCGGATACGTTATTCCAATTTGCTGTGATGGGTGGAGCATTAGCTGAAGAACACCTAGATAGACCACCAAGAGTGGCTATACTCAATATCGGTGAAGAAGAGATTAAGGGTAATGACTTAGTAAAACGATGTGCTGAAATGCTGAGTCAAACTAAATCGATTAACTTTAGCGGTTATATTGAAGGCAATCAGTTACTTCACGATGCGGCCGATGTCGTTGTATGTGATGGTTTTGTCGGCAATGTTTGTTTAAAGACAGCAGAGGGGGTTGCCCATCTTTTTATTGGTAAACTTAAAGAGCATATGGCAACATCAAATCTAAAGGGTTGGATAGCAAGAAAATTATTCGCCAACCTAATAGAAGAGATAAAACAGCTGAACCCCGACCAGTACAATGGCGCAAGTTTGTTAGGATTGCGCGGTATTGTGATAAAAAGTCATGGAAGTGCTGATGTGGCTGCTATTGTCAATGCTATTGGTGAAGCAGTACATGAAGTTAAACGACAAGTACCAAGTCGTATTAGTGACCGCTTAGAAGCGGTGTTACTCGAGAGGCATTATTAGTCTATATGTACAGTAAAATATTAGGTACGGGCAGTTATCTGCCATCTCAGGTGCGTTCAAACGCAGACTTAGAGAAAATGGTAAATACCACCGATGAATGGATCGTAACAAGAACTGGGATTCGTGAACGTCGTATTTCTGCACCGGATGAAACGGTAGCGGACATGGCAACAATAGCCTCTCAAAATGCTATCGATATGGCTGGATTAGATAAGGACGATATCGATATGATTATCGTCGCAACGACCAGTGGTTCAAATGCTTTCCCATCGGCTGCCTGTGAAGTTCAAGCAAAATTGGGTATTAAACATTGCCCAGCTTTTGATATGGCGGCGGCATGCTCTGGATTTGTTTATGCGCTTTCAGTTGCGGATCAACATATCAAATCAGGTATGTGTAAAAATGTGTTAGTGGTTGGTGCGGATGCTCTATCAAAAACCTGCGATCCTACCGATCGTGGCACCATCATTCTTTTCGGTGATGCAGCAGGTGCAGTTGTGGTCGGTGTAAGCGAAGAGCCGGGGATTCTATCAACACACATCAATGCAGATGGGCGTTTTGGCGATCTATTAAGCCTTAAACATCCTGGTCGTAAAAAAGAGAAGGGTGAAGGCGAATTCGCTCAGACTGACGACATAAATAGCTGGCTTCATATGGCTGGAAATGAGGTATTTAAAGTTGCTGTTACGCAATTATCTCGTTTGGTTAAAGAAACGCTTAAAGCAAATGGTATGGATAAGTCTGAACTTGATTGGCTTGTGCCACATCAAGCAAACCTACGGATTATCTCTGCGACGGCTAAAAAATTGTCTTTGCCTTTAGAGCAGGTAGTTATTACGCTAGATCGCCACGGTAATACGTCTGCGGCAACGGTACCAACGGCATTAGATGAAGCGGTACGTGATGGTCGAATTCAACGTGGACAAACCATATTATTGGAAGCATTTGGTGGTGGTTTCACCTGGGGCTCCGCTTTAATTAAGTTTTAAAATTTAAATTCAGTAGATAGGCTTTCGTCTATCTACTTCAATTATTAATGCATTGCTTGAGGGAAAATAACTATGAGCAAATTTGCTATCATATTTCCGGGTCAAGGTTCTCAAACTGTTGGTATGCTTGCAGAGCTTGGTGAACAATTTGATGTTGTAAAAGCAACCTTCGCTCAGGCTTCTGAAGTGCTAGGTTATGATCTTTGGGCTTTGGTTCAAAATGGTCCAGCAGAAGATTTAAACCAGACTTCTCGCACTCAACCTGCACTGCTTGCTGCATCTGTGGCTATTTGGCGTGTATGGCAAGAGCAAGGTTTGGAACAACCTGCCAATTTAGCAGGACACAGCTTAGGTGAGTACTCTGCCCTTGTTTGTGCCGGAGTGCTTGATTTCCAGCAGGCGATTAAACTCGTTGAATTACGTGGTCAGTTCATGCAAGACGCTGTACCTGCTGGTGTGGGTGCGATGTATGCCATCATAGGGTTAGACGATGAATCGATCGCAAAGGCATGTGAAGAAGCGGCGCAAGACGAAATCGTCTCTCCGGTTAACTTCAATTCACCTGGTCAGGTCGTGATTGCTGGCAACAAAGCGGCAGTAGAGAGAGCGGGTGTACTTTGCAAAGCGGCGGGCGCGAAACGAGCGCTACCTTTACCTGTATCAGTGCCTTCTCATTGCGCATTAATGCAACCGGCAGCGGATAGATTAGAAATCGCACTGCAAGATATTGAATTTAACACACCAATTATCCCAGTGATTAATAATGTTGATGTCATTGCGGAAACGGATCCAGCAAAAATTAAAAATGCTTTGGTTCGTCAACTTCATAACCCTGTTCGTTGGACCGAAGGTGTTCAACAAATGAGTGAAGATGGTGTTGAAAAGCTCTATGAATTAGGCCCAGGCAAAGTGCTAACGGGTTTAACAAAACGTATTGTTAAAACGCTTACCGCTGCGGCAGTAAACGATTGTGCTTCATTAGAAGCAGCGAAGTAAAAAGAGAGATAGAAGATGAGAAACCTAGAAGGCAAAGTAGCACTGGTTACTGGTGCAAGCCGTGGTATTGGACGATCAATTGCTGAGCTTCTTGTTGAACGTGGAGCGACAGTTTTTGGTACGGCAACAAGTGAAAATGGCGCCTCGGCCATCAGTGAATATTTAGGTGAGAATGGCAAAGGTTTTAAACTCAATGTGACAGAGCCAGAATCTATCACAGACGTTATCAAAGAGATCACAACAAATTATGGCGGCGTAGATATTTTAGTTAACAACGCTGGTATTACACGTGATAATCTATTGATGCGTATGAAAGATGACGAATGGACGGATATCATAGATACTAACCTCACGTCTATTTTCAGACTGTCCAAAGCAGTTTTGCGTGGCATGATGAAAAAACGTAACGGACGTATTATTAATGTCGGTTCTGTTGTCGGAACTATGGGTAACGCAGGTCAAACTAACTATGCCGCAGCGAAAGCGGGTGTGATTGGTTTTACTAAGTCTATGGCACGTGAAGTTTCTTCACGCGGTGTAACAATTAATACTGTTTCACCCGGTTTTATTGAAACTGACATGACAAAAGCACTGAATGATGAGCAGCGTGCTGCTACACTATCTCAGGTACCTGCGGGACGCTTAGGTGACCCACGTGAAATTGCAGCAGCGGTAGCATTTTTAGCTTCTCCAGATGCGGCATATATTACTGGTGAAACACTTCATGTAAACGGTGGAATGTACATGGTTTAAATTGTGCACTATGTTTTGTGTATGATTTAGGTCAAAAATGTACCTATTTCCGGTCAAAATCGTAAAAATTGTGGTTTGACCAGCGATCACACCCTTGCAACTTTTAAAAGTTTGAATAAACTACGGAAACATCGCATAACGCGAAAGTCTGTAAAGGAAAAGAAAAAATGAGCAACCTCGAAGAACGCGTAAAGAAAATCATTATTGAACAGCTAGGTGTAGACGAAGCAGAAGTTAAGAACGAAGCTTCATTTGTTGACGACTTAGGTGCAGATTCTTTAGACACTGTTGAGCTAGTAATGGCTTTGGAAGAAGAATTCGATACTGAGATTCCAGACGAAGAAGCTGAGAAAATCACTACTGTTCAAGCTGCAATCGACTACGTTACCAGCGCTCAGTAATATTTCTCTCCCAGGCGGTCAACCTTGACCGCCTGAGTTTTATCTAAAACGCTTTATTTCCCCATCAAATCATTCATTCAATCCCGGAGAAAATTATCATGTCAAAGCGTCGCGTAGTTGTTACTGGCATGGGTATGTTGTCACCGGTAGGCAACACTGTAGAATCATCATGGAAAGCCCTGTTAGCAGGTCAAAGCGGTATCGTTGATATCGAACACTTTGATACATCCGAATTTACAACTCGATTTGCAGGTCTAGTCAAAGACTTTAACTGTGAAGAGTATATGACTAAAAAAGATGCGCGTAAGATGGATCTATTTATCCAGTACGGCATCGCAGCGGGTATTCAAGCATTAGATGACTCAGGTTTCACTGTTACTGAAGAGAACGCGCCACGCATTGGTGTCGCAATTGGTTCTGGTATTGGTGGTCTCGGTCTAATTGAAACTGGCCATAAAGTTCTTTCAGAAAGAGGCCCGCGCAAAATTAGCCCTTTTTTTGTGCCATCCACTATCGTTAATATGATCGCAGGTAATCTGTCGATAATGCGAGGCCTTAGAGGCCCCAACATCGCGATTTCTACTGCTTGTACAACTGGCTTACACAATATTGGCCATGCGGCCCGTATGATTGCGTACGGCGACGCAGAAGCGATGGTTGCTGGTGGTGCTGAAAAAGCGTCTACGCCTCTTGGTATGGGTGGATTTGCTGCTGCAAAAGCACTGTCAACGCGCAATGATGAACCATCGAAGGCTTCACGCCCTTGGGACAAAGACCGTGATGGGTTTGTTCTTGGTGACGGTGCGGGTGTTATGGTTTTAGAAGAATACGAACAAGCTAAAGCTCGTGGCGCGAAAATCTACTGCGAAGTTGTCGGTTTTGGCATGAGTGGAGACGCTTACCATATGACATCACCAAGTGCTGATGGTTCTGGTGGTGCACTAGCGATGGAAGCGGCAATGCGTGATGCTGGTATTACTGGTGAACAAATCGGTTATATCAACGCGCACGGAACGTCTACACCGGCGGGTGATGTTGCAGAGTTAAGAGGTGTAAAACGCGCTCTTGGTGAAGCAGGCTCTAAGAAAGTACTTGTCTCTTCTACGAAATCTATGACAGGCCATTTATTGGGTGCAGCAGGTTCTGTAGAAGCAATCATTACTGCAATGGCGTTAGTGGATCAAATTGTGCCACCAACGATTAACTTAGATAACCCTGATGAAGAGTGTGACCTTGACCTTGTTCCTCACACTGCACGTAAAGTCGATATGGAATACGCATTGTGTAACTCCTTTGGCTTTGGTGGAACAAACGGTTCGCTTATCTTTAAAAAAATGTGATAGTCGATTAAACTAGCTTAACAGCGGCTTGATGCTCAGCATTAAGCCGTTTTTTTTGACTATTTTTTGTATAGGTATGCGAATAGATGTTTTGGGTGAATGGACAACCAGCGTCAATGATATCTCTTTCTGATCGGTCATTTCAGTATGGTGATGGCTGTTTTACCACTATTCTTACTAAAGAAGGTGTGGCTCAGCAGTGGCCCTTACATATTGAAAGAATGCAAGCGTGCCTCGATCTGTTAGTAATTAAGAGTCCAGACTGGGATCAGGTTAAGGCCTGGGTGGATCAAGCGGCGCTCAAGGACTCGTTGGCCGGGATAAAATTGCACGTTAGTCGCGGAGAAGGAGGCAGGGGTTATAATCCTGCTGGCGTGGGCTCAGTGACGACAACAATCAGTCATTTCTCGTATCCTTCCTATTACTTAGATTGGCAAGAAAAAGGTGTCGATTTAGGTATATGTGGTCACAAGCTGGGTATAATGCCGCTTCTTGCTGGGCACAAGCATAATAATCGTTTAGAACAGGTTCTCATTAGGGGAGAGATAGAGCGTGTTGGATGTCAAGATGGTGTCGTTATGAATATTTATGATCATGTAATTGAGACCACAATGGCCAATCTGTTTTGGTCTAAAGATGACATATTATACACGCCTAGTTTGGCTTCCTCTGGTGTTGCAGGTGTTATTCGGAAAATGATTTTAAAAGATGCCCAAGACAGTGGAATAGAAGTCTCCATTGGGGAGTTTCCCCTAAACCATCTGATAAGTGCAGATGAGGTCTTTATGACGAATTCAATACTCGGTGTTGCCCCTGTGAGAAAAATAGCTAGGTCGCACTTTCCTATTGGAGCGATAACGCGACGTTTTCAGGAGAATCTAAATTCGTGATTAAGAAACTGTTGGTTTTAATGTTCATCATTGTCGGCGTTGCTGCTGGTGGTTATTTTTATATCGAGAAGCAGGTAGACCTTTATATCGACCAACCTCTCTCTATCACTAAACCTGAAATTATTACTATTAAGAGTGGTAGTAGCTTCCAAACGGTGCTCTCTAAATTTGAATCTTCTGGTTGGGTGAATCAAAGTCAATATACAAAGTTGGTAAGAAGGTTTCGCCCAGAGCTAACGAAAGTAAAAGCAGGTACATTTTTAGTTCAACCAGGTATATCTTTAAGTGATGCCATCGTTTTCATTTCCAAGGGTAAAGAACATCAATTTACTATTACCTTTGTTGAAGGGAGTCGATTTACTGAGTGGCGAACGACGCTCGAGAAAGCAGATTCGTTACGACATGAAATCACGGATTTATCGGAATCAGATATTGCAATAAAACTCGGCATCGAACACGAAAAACTGGAAGGTTTGTTTTTGGCCGAAACCTACCATTACACCGCAGGGATGTCGGACCTAGACATACTAAAGCGTTCGCATCAAAACCTGAACTCGGTATTGAATCAAGCGTGGGAAAAACGCCAAAAAGAACTGCCTATCAAGACGCCTTATGAGGCATTGATTCTCGCATCGATTATTGAAAAAGAGACAGCGGTAGAAGAAGAACGAACCAAAGTTTCCTCCGTATTTGTAAACAGACTTAATCGTAGAATGCGTTTGCAAACGGACCCAACTGTTATTTATGGTATGGGAGATAAGTACAAAGGGAATATTCGCAAAAAAGATCTGCAAACGCCAACACCCTACAATACATACACAATAAATGGATTGCCTCCGACTCCTATCGCGATGACGGGGAAAGCCTCTGTGGATGCCGCATTGAATCCTGATAAAACTCGTTACCTCTATTTTGTTGCAAGCGGCAAGGGTGGTCATGTGTTTTCCAAGAGCTTGAAAGAACATAATCGAGCCGTTCAAAACTATTTAAAACAATTAAGAAAAAAATAATGATTAAAACCAAGTTTATTGTTGTTGAAGGACTAGAAGGTGCTGGTAAAAGTACGGCAATTGCTGCGATTAATGAAGTATTAGAGCAGCAAGGTATTCAGCAGGTTGTGAATACGAGAGAGCCTGGCGGTACCGTACTCGCGGAGAAAATGCGTGCGTTGGTGAAGGAAGAACACGACGGTGAAATTTTACAAGATATGACGGAGTTGCTCTTGATGTATGCTGCTCGCGTCCAGTTGGTCGAGAATGTCATTAAACCTGCGTTAGAAAACGGTAAGTGGGTTATTGGCGATCGTCATGATATGTCCTCTCAAGCGTACCAAGGGGGTGGACGTCAGATACCTCGTGATACCATGCAAAAGTTAAAGCAGGTAACCTTAGGTGAATTTAAACCGGATTTAACCTTGTACCTAGACCTCGATCCTCGTTTAGGTCTTGAAAGAGCACGAGGTCGTGGAGAATTAGACAGAATTGAGAAGAATGATATCAGTTTTTTCGATCGTTCTAGAGCACGCTATTTGGAGATTGCCAATGAGGATGATTCCGTGCTGATTATTGATGCGAGCCAAAAAATTGAGCAGGTAGCGGCAAGTATAAAACAAACGCTACTGGATTGGCTTAAGGCGAACAGGTAACGTTTATGCGAGATATCTATCCGTGGTTATTGCCTCTGTTGCATAAATGGCAGGCATTGAGTGAAACTCATAGAGTTTCTGGGGCGATGTTATGTAGTGCCCCACAAGGCAGTGGTATTGAAAAACTAGCCGAATGGTTTGTGCATACTTTAGTATGCAGTCATTCCACGTCGGAACCTTGTGGTTTTTGTCACTCATGTGAGCTAGCGAAATCTGGCAACCACCCTGATATCCATTGGGTCTCTCCTGAAAAAGAAGGGAAGTCTATTACGGTTGACCAGATTCGTGCCTGTAACCAATGGGCCGTAGAATCGTCTCAACTTGCAGGTAAGCGCGTCATTATCATCACGCCAGCTGATGCGATGAATGAGTCAGCATCGAATGCTTTGTTAAAAACGTTAGAGTCACCGGCTAAAAACTGCGTTTTTTTATTGCTTGCGAATAATAACCATAAGCTTCTACCGACTATTATTAGTCGCTGTCAAAAATGGACAATTGCTGAGTCTAATTTGGAAGAGACTTATCAATGGTTATTAACCCAAACGACCAAACCATGTAACTATGTAGGCATTCGTTTAAGTAACGGTGCGCCGTTAAAGGCTTTAGAATTTTTTGAACAAAAAACCTATGTTGATTTTCAAAAAGTAGAGTCAGCATTACAATCGTTTTTGAGTTCAGAAGAGTCAAGTTACAACTCAGTGTGGTTATCGATAAAAGATAATCCAGTTGGGCGATTATCTTGGCTAGCGATCATAATGAGTGATATTCAAAAAGTACATTTTGGTTGCAGTGAACTTGGTATGTGTGAAAAGAGTACGGAATTAGCAGGGCGAGTGACTTATTCGGCGGCGTATAAAGCCATGCTATCCATAAACAAAATGAAAGATCAGTTAGAATCTTTTTCAGGGTTAAATACTGAGTTATTGTTAATTAATTGGTTAATCGATCTTCAAGAGGACGTATGTTTGTAGATTCACATTGTCATTTAGATAAATTAGATTATGACGAGCTGCATGATGGTATTCAAGATGTGATCGATAAAGCATCTAACGCGAAAGTTAATGAATTACTGTCGGTCGGCGTAACGCTCGATGCCTTTCCTAATATGATTGAGATGATCAGTGCCTATGATCATGTTCATGCTTCTTGTGGAGTGCATCCTCTTGACGTAGAAAGCCCGTTTTCTCTTGATACTTTGAAGCAGTATGCAACACATTCTAAAGTGGTTGCCATTGGTGAAACTGGGTTGGATTATCATTACAAGCCGGAAACCGCTGCTCTTCAAAGAGAGCGATTCGAACAACAAGTTGAGTTAGCGGTAGACCTGAATAAACCGCTCATTATCCATACAAGAGATGCACGAGAAGATACGTTGTCTATCCTAACAAATGGACATGCAGAAAAGTGTGGTGGTGTAATTCACTGCTTTACTGAAGACCTTGAGTTTGCTGAACACGCAATGTCGTTAGGCTTTTATATCTCTATCTCTGGCATAGTTACCTTTAGGCAAGCGATTGAGCTAAAAGAAGTGGTGAGACAATTGCCTTTAGATCGATTACTTATTGAAACTGATTCACCATATTTGGCACCCGTTCCTCATCGAGGCAAGCAGAATCAACCTGCTTATGTAGTGGAAGTGGCTCAGTATATTGCGCAGCTCAAATCGACATCACTTACGGAAGTCGCACAAAAGACCACTCAGAACTTTAGAGATTTATTCTTGCGATAATAACTATCGTTGATCGACATAAATAAAGGAGCGCTGCTCCTTTTTTTTTGGTTACAACTTGGCTGTTAACTATTTATGTTGAAGTTAACTGATTATGTGTATAGATCTTAAAGACAGCAAGAGGACCCTGAGATCATCTATTCGATAATGTTTGGTCGATTGCTGAAATGGGATTCTAAAAATATATATATTCATGCCAATTTTAATGAATGAAGATGATAAAAGTAGCATATATGAGAAAAGTGACGTGTGAACAAGACCTCTTTTGAGGGATTCATGTGATATTTTTTAAGGGTACTAATATTAGGGCTAAGTAAAGTTCCATTAGGACCTTACATCGTTTATCTACTTATCAGGAGCATAAAATATGTTTAAGAATCTTTTTGCCAATTTGCAAAAAGTCGGTAAGGCGCTGATGCTACCAGTATCTGTTCTTCCGGTTGCGGGTATTTTACTTGGTGTTGGTGCGGCCAATTTCAGCTGGTTACCCGAGATAGTTTCTCATCTTATGGAACAGGCTGGTGGCTCCGTATTTGGTCAAATGCCGCTGCTTTTCGCGGTAGGTGTTGCTTTAGGTTTCACCAACAATGACGGTGTATCAGGTCTTGCTGCAATTGTTGGTTACGGAATCATGGTTGCGACACTATCTGTTATGGCAGGTGTGTTAGGTGTCGATAGTATCGATACAGGCGTACTTGGCGGTATCATCGCGGGTTCTATTGCCGCTTGGTCCTTTAATCGCTTCTACACAATTAGACTGCCGGATTACTTAGGCTTTTTTGCTGGCAAACGATTTGTACCGATTGTTACTGGTTTTCTCGCTATCGCTTTAGGTGTGGTACTGGCGTTTATCTGGCAACCAATTGGTTCTGGTATTGATGCTTTCTCTGATTGGGCTGCTTATCAAAACCCAATCACTGCATTTGGTATTTATGGTGTTGTTGAACGTGCTCTCATTCCATTTGGTCTACATCATATCTGGAATGTTCCATTTTTCTACGAAGCAGGTAGCTGCGTTAACGCATCTGGTGATCAAGTAAACGGTATTATGACCTGTTTCTTGACGGCTGATGATGCTTCACGTGCTGCAGGTAATGGTTTTGGTCAGTTAGCAGGTGGATATCTATTTAAGATGTTTGGTCTTCCTGCCGCCGCGTTAGCTATTGCACATTCAGCTAAGCCAGAAAATCGTGCGAAAGTCATGGGTATCATGGTTTCTGCAGCGTTAACGTCATTCTTAACGGGTATTACAGAACCGATTGAGTTTTCATTCCTGTTCGTTGCTCCGGTACTTTATGCGATTCACGCAGTATTAGCTGGCGCAGCTTATGCGCTAACTAATGGTTTGGGTATTGTCCACGGTCATACTTTCTCTAATGGATTTATTGATTTTGTGGTTCAATCACCACGTGCTGAAAACATGGTATTGCTGGTAGGATTAGGTCTTGCTTACGCTGCGCTTTATTACGTGGTTTTCCGTACTGTTATAAGGGTGATGGATCTAAAAACGCCAGGTCGCGAAGATGAATCAGATGAGGTTGTAGTTGCGGTTTCAGAAAATGAAATGGCAGGAGAGCTGGTTGCTGCATTTGGTGGCAAAAATAATATCACTGGATTAGATGCTTGTATTACCCGTCTTCGTGTTGCCGTCGCTGATCAAGATGCGGTTGACCAAGCAAAGTTAAAACAGCTTGGTGCTGCTGGTGTGGTGGTGGTTTCTGGTGGCGTTCAGGCAATATTTGGAACCAAGTCAGATAACCTGAAAACAGATATGGATGTGTGGATGCGTAACCACGGTTAATCTCGCCTTTATTCTTAGTCTAGATTAAACAAAGGGAGGCGAAAGTCTCCCTTTTTGATCCTCTTTTTGAGTGGCAGGCTAAAGGTTAGAATTGAGTGTACTTTGGCACATGATTGTTATGAATGATGTAATCATCGATTAAATTGGAATGGTGAAAATATGGATAAGAAGTTGGCAGGATTAGTTGTTATATCGTCAATGGTTGCGTGCGGTATTCAGGCAGAGGAGATCACTCCATTGGCTGTCGGCTTTGGTATCGATCAAGGCTTTAGTGCGTTAATTCAGATAGATGAAAATATGAATTTGGCGATAGGGAATGATGGTGTCGCGTTTGATTATATTTTTAAAAAGGGCGTATTTGAAAGCAACGACTTTCCCTTTACTTGGTATGTTGGCGCGGGTGGTTGGGTAGGTTGGGATAATCACGGTGATGAATTTGGAGCTCGAATACCGTTAGGTCTAGATTGGGACTTTGCAACTAATTGGGATGCGTATGCTCAGATCCACCCAGAGTTAAGTTATAACACTAAATCGGATGACTTGGAGTTGGGTATGGGGGCTGGTGTTGGCGTTCGCTACGCGTTTTGATGCAATAAAAAAGCCAGCGATTTGAAGTGACCTCCAATTGCTGGCTTTTTATTCACATTTTTTACCTAAAAGGCAAAAAGGTGATTATTCTTTACCACTATCCATTGCACGTTTAATGCAGATAGCTGCTCCGCCCCAGGTAATACCTAGACCGATAATCATCATAATAATTGCACTAGTCGTCATCTTAAACCTCTGCGTCAACGGGTTTTTGCGGCTTGCTAACCACATTAATGATAATACCTATTACCGCTAGTAGAGCGATTAAACCCCATCCTAGGGTCATAAGCTCAGATTTCGCGTAACCACCGTAGCCATCAGCGATTAAGCTAGTGAACTTGGTGTATAGGATCGCCGCAAGTACTAATGGAGTGATAAAGCGTAGGCAAACTTCAAACCATGCACCGATTGTAAAATCGGATACTTTATTCACATATTCACGCACGTCAGCAAGCTTAACCAACCAAGCCATAAGCATAATTTCGATGAAACAGCTCGTTAAGATACCTACGTTGTTTACGAAATGATCCACTAAGTCTAGAAGCAGCAAACCACCATCGGTAGCAAATGCCATCGAGATAATTAAACCAATACCACAAACGATAGTCGCCGCTTTCTTACGTGACCAGTTTAGTTTGTCGATGACAGCCGAAACAACGGCTTCCATGATGGAAATCTGAGAACTTAAACCGGCAACAACCAAAGCTAGGAAGAATAGAGGACCTAGGATGTATGGAGCAGGTAATAAGTTAATCGCAGCGGGCAGCGTTACAAACGCAAGACCAACACCAGCAGAGACCACTTCTGTTATTGGTTTTCCTTGTTCTGCGGCCATGTAACCAAGAACAGAGAAAATCATTACACCTGCGAGGATTGAGAAACCACAGTTAATCAATACCGTCATAAAGGCGTTGTTGTTGATATCCGATTTTTCAGGTAGGTAGCTTGAGTACGCTAACATGATGGCAAAACCGATACTCAGTGTGAAGAAGATTTGACCATAAGCCGCCGCCCAGACTTTCATATCCGTAAGCTTACTGAAATCAGGTTCAAATAGGTAGTTGATACCGTCAATAGCACCAGGTAGGAAAATCATACGCGCAATCAATACAATCACCATGATGAACAAAACTGGCATCATAATTTTTGCTGCACGTTCAATTCCGGCCTTAACTCCACCCGCAATCGCGGCATAAGTGATGGCCCAAGCGATCAGCATCGAACCAGCAATTCCCCATTGCATGCCACCTAGATTAGACGGTGAATTGTCACCTAAACCTAGATATTCGCTGAAGAAGAACGCATTTGTGTCCGCTCCCCATTCCTGAGTAAATGACATACCCAAGTATGAAATTGCCCAACCAATGACGGCGACATAATACACGGCAATCGTTGCGGCAACGCCGATTTGGAACCAACCCAACCACTCAAATTTGGCGTTAATACGCGCCAGAGTGATAGGAGCCGACCCACGATTTCTTTGACCCATGCTGAACTCTAGGATCATGAATGGGATACCTGCGGTGATCATGGCAAAAAGGTAAGGAATCAAAAAGGCGCCACCACCATTTTCATAAGCCATATAAGGAAAACGCCAGATGTTTCCTAGGCCGATAGCAGATCCAACTGCGGCAAGAATAAATCCTGCACGGGATCCCCATTGTTCACGCTTCATAGTTACTCCTTTACTACTAAACTCTGAGTTATGAAGCATTTACACTTCGTCCAATATGGATTAACTACTAAGTAACATTATTAACTCTTTTAATACTAACTTGATGGAGTTAATTCTGTTATCTCTGTAGAAAACTAGATTTTATCTCTAGTTTCTAAGGTAAATTTCAGAGTTTTGTTCTGTGTTGTATAGTGTGTGTTTGCGAAATCTGAAACAATCAGCTACGCGTTGAGTGGAGATTACAGAGATAGATAGAGTAAAGCAATAGAAATGGGTTGTTAAAAAATATAATTATTTTGGTTCTAAAAGTGTTAATGCGGCTATATTTTGGGAGAATAGTTTATGTTTTATCTTAAAGGCAGTGTTAATATCTTATATTAGAGAAATTAATAGATAATATTACTTTTCCTCATGACAGTGCGTATGACTGAAAAATGTGCAATATGCACAATTATCTTACTATTTGTCTAGAATTTTGGTTATTTAAGGCTTTCATACTGATAAAGTGAAACAGACATAAAAGGTTAGAGGACGATGTGTGATAACCGCTACAGTTTCAAAGCTTGCTTGTGATGGTTGCTTGTGAATATTAGCTTCGTCTGTTATTTAGTCAATATATCAAATAAAGGAGAACGTGTTATGGAATACAACTTAAAAATGGCACTAACGGTTGTTGCAGGATCTTATGCTGTCATTCTTTTCTGTAGCTTTGTAGCGATCGCTAACTAATCGTTATATGAAGCGTACACTATGTCCAATCGGGGTGTTGTAAGTGGTATACATTCAGACTTAGATCTTATTAAGTATGGTAAGTACCAAAATGGGCGCAGTGCATTGGTTACTCAAGGAGGAGGCCAATGTGGTATTTTTACGTCTGGAGTTTTAGATGCCTTTCTCCTTTCCAATTTTGATCCCTTCGATGTCTTCTATGGTACATCAGCAGGTGCGTTAAATATTAGCGCGTACTTGTGCCGACAACCCGGTATGGGCAAAGCTTTTACATTAGATTTGACGACAGATGATAGGTTTTTCCATCTGTTCAGTTATATGCGACGTAAACAAAGTATGGATCTTGATTGGGCACTGAATAAATTTCGCGATTATCCTTACAAGCTTGATCTGGATATGGGACGAAAAATCCTAAGAGAGAGGCAAGCATTTGCTGCTGTTACCGAAGTTAGTAGCATTAAAGACAGATATGTTCCGTTATTGACAGAAAACTGGTATGACGTCATGCGGGCAACGTGTGCTATTCCGGGTCTTTACTCTGAAGAAGTGATAATTGAGGGTAAGAGGTTTGTTGATGGTGGTGTGACCGCCGCTATACCCGTCCAAGAAGCTTGGCGACAGGGTGCTCGTAATATTATTGTCATTCGAACAGAAAGCCTCGAAACAGAAGTAGAAAAAATCAGAGAGTTAAATATTGATATCCATTGGATTAAAGAACCAATGAATAATGTTCAGGAGCGTTGGAATAAAACCGTTGAACAGTGGAAAAACGAGTGGAGTGGTTTCTGGCAGGAACAAATAGATAAATCGAAACAGAAGAAAACACACCATAAGCATTTAGATATTCTTAATGGCGGGCGCTGGTTGTATGGGGCAGGCGATGTGTATCGCTTAAGTCATTTACTGGGCGGAAAGTTTGATTCAGGTTTGGCCGACTTTTTTATGGTTCATTATCAAAGCCTTACACTAACTAATGCATTCTTGAGTCACCCTCCTGACGATTGTTTTATTGTGCAAATAGTGCCTTCTGAGCCGCTAAAATCTTCACCGCTAATGAGCAAAAAAGAAGATCTTATCTTTGATTATGAACTGGGTCTTAGTGCGGGTTACGAATTTATCAAGCAACACTCTTTAGCGAGAAAGAACGCAGCGAATATACCTGAATCCAGATGTAAATATTAGGTGAGGACTTAGGGGCGGTTGATCTTTCGTGGTTAAATTTTATCCGGGATAAGCGTTTGTAGGTGATTTCTACTGCGTTATCAACTTTAAAGGTAGAACCACTACCTTTAAAACCTCCGCCTTGCATAAATGACCAACAATTCGCTGTAAAATAGCCTCGAATGATCAACCGCCCCTAGTACTGATAAGCGACTATTGCACGGTTATTATTCGCATACAGTTCGTTGAACCAATGATGTCCATTACGTCGCCCTGCGTAATAATGACAATATCACCACTATGTACATAGCCTTTATTTTTTAAAGTATTAATTGCTTCTTGAGCCGATGATATGCCCGCATCTGCATGGGAATCAAAGTACACAGGTGTAACCCCTCGATATAAAGATGATTTGTTTAAGGTCGATTCATTGCGAGAGAGTGCAAATATAGGGAGGCCAGAGCTTAGACGAGACATCATAAGTGGTGTTTTACCTGATTCTGTCAGTGATATCATTGCTTTCACACCTTCCAAATGATTGGCAGAATACATCGTTGCCATCGCTATTGCTTCTTCGGTCGCTTGGAATGTCTTATCAATACGATAACTGGATGTACTCAAAGACGGCATTTTTTCCGCACCAACACAAACGCTGGCCATTGATATTACGGTTTCAACGGGGTGTGCACCAACGGCGGTCTCGCCGGATAGCATAACCGCGTCTGTACCATCTAATACGGCGTTAGCGACATCCATTACTTCAGCACGTGTTGGCATAGAGTTGACTATCATTGACTCCATCATCTGAGTCGCGGTGATCACGGTTCGGTTTAAACTGCGAGTACGTTTAATGAGTTGTTTTTGGACTCCGATCAATTCAGGGTCACCGATCTCCACACCTAGATCACCACGGGCGACCATGATGACATCTGAAGCGAGAATTATGTCATCTATGCTTTCTGCATTTGCAACCGTTTCGGCTCTTTCAACTTTAGCGACTAATTTCGCTTCCAATCCTGCATCACGGGCAAGCCTTCTCGCGTATCTCATATCTTCCCCATTACGCGGGAATGAGATAGCGAGATAATCGACTTTTATTTTAGCCGCGGTCAAAATATCTTGTTTGTCTTTTTCAGTAAGCGCTTCTGCAGATAGTCCTCCGCCTTTTTTATTGATCCCTTTGTTGTTTGAAAGCACGCCACCGATGACAACTTCAGTAAACACTTTGTTGCCTTTCACGGATATAACTTTGAGCTGAACTCGACCATCGTCAAGCATTAACAGATCGCCGTTAGAAACATCTTGCGGTAGGTTTTTATAGTCCAAACCAACGGCGTCTTGATCACCCATCCCTGCTTCTAGTTCGCTATCTAAGGTGAATTTCTCCCCAACGACGAGGTCGACTTTGCCATTTTTAAAAGTAGAGACTCGAATTTTAGGGCCTTGTAAGTCACCAAGAATAGCGATGTGTTGACCTAATTTTGCAGCAATTTCTTTGACCTTTTTTGCTCTTTTAATGTGGTCATGAGCACTGCCATGTGAAAAATTCATGCGGACAACGTTTGCACCAGCTTTGATGATTTCTTCGAGGACATTGTCTTTATCTGTGGCAGGACCAAGTGTGGTAACAATTTTTGTTCTTCTAAGCATTTCTACCATTTTTTATCTCCGTTACTGACTTTACCCTTTGAGTATATGATATGAATCTAAGGCGAGAAAAAAGAATTGTTCTATTGGGGTGTAGTTATCATTTAGGGTAAAGTGTTTTGACAGCGTTGGAATCCTGTCCTGGATCAATTATTTCGGTGTTTGAAATATAAATTTCTCTCTATTTATGAACTAAATACGATTTGTGCGTGATACTGGTCACGGCGATTTGCTAAGGCGCTTCACAATTACTTCGCAAAGTAAAAAAATCACCCTAACAGTGTTATTTTGGAGTTTCAGATGTACATGGCTCAACCAGGCCATATTGATCATATCAAACAGTTCAATGCTGGTCGTGTGTATAAATTAATTGATGAGCTTGGCCCAATCTCTCGTATCGATCTGTCGAAAACGAGTTCTTTGGCGCCGGCAAGTATCACAAAAATTACTCGTGAGCTTATCGATGCACATCTTATTCATGAAACTACGGTTCAGGAAGCGACGAGTCGTGGGCGGCCTGCTGTCGGTTTACAAACTAACAATGAGGGTTGGCAGTTTCTCTCTATGAGATTAGGTCGTGGATATTTAACTATCGCACTGCATGAGTTAGGTGGTTCGGTTTTAGTTGATACAAAAATAGATATTCATGAAGTAGAACAAGATGATCTACTCGCACGTCTTCTCCATGAAACGGAGGAATTTTTTCAGACCTATGCCGATCAGTTAAATAGAGTAACCAGTATTTCAGTAACGCTGCCGGGTTTGGTTAACTCTGAGCACGGTATTGTGATTCAAATGCCACACTACAATGTCGCCAATTTGCCTTTGGGCCCAGAAATGTACAAGGCGACAGGTTTGCCTGTCTTTATTGCCAATGATACGCACGCATGGGCACTTGCTGAGAAACTGTTTGGGAACTCTCAGGTAAACGATAGTTCTGTGTTGATTTCGATTCATCACGGTGTTGGCGCGGGTATTGTGCTAGATGGTCGAGTACTTCAGGGTAAAAATGGTAATATTGGTGATCTTGGGCATATTCAGATAGATCCCGCTGGTAAGCGTTGTCATTGTGGTAACTATGGCTGCCTTGAAACGGTCGCGAGTTCTAAGGCAATTAGAGAAGAAGTCACAATGCGTCTTGAACAGGGAGAAGTCTCCTCTATTGATGCTGCCAACCCCACTATCGAAGCGATCTGTTCTGCCGCCGCGGCGGGTGATCCTCTCGCGGTGGAGGTGATTGAAAAGCTAGGTTATTATTTGGGGTCAGCGATCGCTATCATGATCAATCTGTTTAACCCTGAAAAAATACTCATTGGCGGTGCCATTAACCGTGCTAAATCTATTCTTTATCCTGCTATAGAGTCTTCGATTAAGAAGCAAAGTTTAGCCGTTTATCATCGAAATGTAGATATAGTCGAGAGTCGCTTTCTCAAGCAAGCCACTATGCCTGGCGCCGCGTTAATTAAACAGGCTATGTATGATGGAGAGTTATTAATGAAGGTCGTGGAGGGCTGATTTTTGGTACATGTTATGTATTGAAAATTGATATTAATCAGTTGTCTCATGTTTTCGTGGTGTGTCTATGGATACTGGATAGGTTTATCCGATGTTGTATAGTATAAATAACGGTATCGTAATTTTTTGTTTCTAAGTGTGAATTAGAACTTAATTCCAATCTCTGTGAGAAAGTTGTATGTCTGGAGTATTAAGTAGCGTTGATCAAAGAACGAACTTGGTGGGTGAAAACCGACTTGAGTTGTTGTTGTTTAAACTGAGCAATCGCCAACTGTTTGCGATCAATGTGTTTAAGGTTAAAGAAATACTAAAAGTGCCTGTTGTAACTAAATTGCCAGGCTCTCACCCAAATGTCATTGGTGTGGCTTCTTTACGTGGAGAGTCAGTACCTATTATTGATCTTCGTGCTGCTATTGGGTACCGACCTATGCACCCAGATGAAGAGCAGAATTTAATTATTACAGAATACAACCGAAGTGTTCAGGGTTTTTTAGTCGGCCAAGTTCGTAATATTGTAAACACAACGTGGACTGATATTGCGCCGCCACCTAAAACAGCTGGTAAATCAAACTACTTAACGGCCATCACCAATATAGAAGACGAAGGCGTACAGAAGATTGTTGAGATCATCGACGTAGAGAAGGTATTGGCTCAGATTATTGATTACGATATTTCTATTTCCGAAGGCGTTCTTGATGAGCGGCTTGCGACTCAAATGGTGGGTAGGAGTGTCCTAGTCGTTGATGATTCATCGACCGCTAGAGGACAAATAAAAGGTACACTTGAACAATTAGGCTTGCATATTATTGAGTGTGGTGATGGTTTAGAGGCCCTGAATTTACTACGCAAGTGGAGTGATGAAGGTATAGACGTTACTGAAAAACTGATGATGATGATTACCGACGCTGAAATGCCAGAAATGGATGGGTATAGATTAACTTACGAAGTACGGAATGACCCACGAATGAAGAATCTATTTGTTACTCTAAATACCTCTTTGAGTGGTAGTTTTAATGATGCAATGGTAGAAAAAGTCGGCTGTGATCGCTTTATCTCTAAATTCCAACCCGATCTTTTGGTGGGTGTGGCCCAAGAGAGAATGAAGCAGATTTTGGACTAGTGTTCTACGGCATTGTTACGCCGGAAATAAACTTAATGGAAATCTCGAGATTGGGTACTAAGCTGTGCGATAGAATCGGTTAAATCAATCAGCTTACCTGCAATAACATGGGTTACTTGCCCATCATGCTCTAGTATCCCTTTTACTTTTAGTATTTTAGCGGTTAGATACGCTTCCTGTTGAGCCCTTGCGGTATTAGACCATACCACTACATTGACATTACCTGTGTCATCTTCCAAAGTGAAAAATGTTACACCTGCCGCGGTCCCAGGAGATTGTCGGCCCGTAACAATCCCTGCTACCGTCACCAGTGATTTGTGTGGCTGATTTAACAATTCTACCTGCCGCGTAAATGGACCTAATATTCCTTTTTCTTCCAACAAGGTTATAGGGTGTTTTGCGAGCGATACGCCTGTTGCAGCATAGTCTTCAGTTAATGTTTCAAATTCATTCTCTTGGTATTGGAACGCATTGTTGTCGGTAGAGTTTTGTCGAAAAAGAGGGTAATCCTGTACTGAATCCATTACGGCCCAGCGGGTTGCATATCGGTCTCCTGAAAGTGCTTTTAAGGCATCAGCAGACGCTAAGGCTTCGATATCCTTTTTGTTCAAACCGATGCTTTTGAGTTGCCCACTACTGCTATACCCATTTTCTGGACGATTATTGATAAGTTGTTTGGCCCCTTTTTCTGAAAGCCCTCGAACAAGGCGAAACCCTAGGCGTAAGGCGTAACCTTGGTTGTTTCGTTGATCGTTAGGCACCATGATGTGGTCGTATTTTGAATGATTCACTGATACCGGTAGAACGGAAATATTATGTCGTCGGGCGTCTTGAATAAGCTGAGATGGGCTATAAAATCCCATCGGTAAGCTGTTTAAAATAGAGGTGTAAAAGGCTTCAGGATAATAATATTTTAGCCATGCAGAGCAGTAGGCTAATATTGCAAAAGAGGCAGAATGACTCTCAGGAAAACCATATTCACCAAAGCCGCATATTTGATTAAAGATGCGCTGTGCAAACTCAGCGTCATAACCTCTTTCTAACATGCCATTGATAAGCTTATCCTTGAACTTAAACACATGACCATTTTTTTTCCATGCGGCCATCGCTCGTCGTAGTTGGTCGGCCTCTCCTCCTGTAAAACCCGCTGCCACCATGGCTAACTTAATGACTTGTTCTTGAAATATGGGGACGCCCATCGTGCGATGTAGAACGTCACGAACGGCTTCCGAAGGGTAAGTGATAGGCTCTTTACCATCTCGCCGCTTTAGGAACGGGTGAACCATGTCGCCTTGAATAGGTCCAGGACGAACAATAGCTATTTGAATAACAAGATCGTAATAACACCTCGGTTTCAAACGCGGTAGCATGCTCATTTGAGCTCGAGATTCAATCTGAAATACACCCACGGTATCTGCTTTTTGTAGCATGGCGTAGACTTTGTCATCATCTTGCATGCGACTGATATCCGGGATAGTTAACGTACGTTGTTCATGTTTTTGTATGAGATCGAAGCATTTTCTAATCGCGCTGAGCATACCAAGAGCAAGTACATCGACTTTTAATAATTTGAGCGTTTCTAAATCATCTTTGTCCCATTGGATCACTGTTCTTTCGGGCATAGAGGCATTTTCGATTGGAACCAGTTCATATAGAGGGCCAGAAGAGATAACAAAGCCACCAACATGTTGAGATAGATGACGTGGAAACCCCATGATCTCATTAACCAGTTGTATAAATTGTTGGCCTTTTAGCGAGTCGGGTTTTAGGCCTAATTCGGTGAGCTGGGCTTGCCAATCGAGGGTGCGATCACGTCGATTGGTGTTCTTTATAAAAAAGTCCAACTGAGTTTCTGAAATGCCTAACGCCTTACCGACGTCTCGAACTGCGCTTTTGTATCGATAACTGATCACCGTTGCGGCTAAAGCGGCTCTCTCTCGGCCATATTTCTTATAGATATATTGAATCACCTCTTCTCGCCTTTCGTGCTCAAAGTCGACATCGATGTCTGGTGGCTCATCTCTCTCTTTACTGATAAAACGTTCAAACAGAACGGAGATCTGTCTTGGATCGACAGCAGTAATCTCTAAACAATAACAAA
This sequence comes from Vibrio sp. DW001, assembly GCF_029016285.1. Taxonomy (NCBI): domain Bacteria; kingdom Pseudomonadati; phylum Pseudomonadota; class Gammaproteobacteria; order Vibrionales; family Vibrionaceae; genus Vibrio; species Vibrio sp. DW001. The sequence continues at coordinate 1,152,317 of NZ_CP091975.1, forward strand.
CAACAGAATTGGCGGCTGAACCTCGTCCTTGATAGAGAATACGCTGACTTTTGGCGAACATGACAATGTCATGGATAGTTAAAAAATAGAAAGGATATTTTAACTCTTCTATTAGAATTAATTCCTTGTCTATCGTTGCTTGAACCTCAGTAGGAACCCCATTAGGGAAACGAATTTGTTTTCCGTTTTCAACTAATTCGCGCAGATAACTCATGGGGGTATGCCCGATGGGTATGAGTTCTGCCGGATATTGGTAACAAAGCTCTTTCATCGTAAACGTACATTGCTGTGCCAGTTTGTGCGAGGCTTGCAACCACGAAGACTCAAAGATAATTTGCAGCTTATCCATGGGGCGTAAGCTTTGCTCGGTATTACTAATAAGATGTTGTTTAATGCCAGTAATAGCACTGTTTTCTCGTATTGCTGTTAGCGTATGTTGAAGTGGTAAACGTGTTGCACTATGCATTAATACCCCGCCACAAGCCGTGATTGGAATATTGAATAAGCCCGCTAATTGTTTGCAGTGGTCGAGATAACATTTGTCTGTGCTTTTTAGGTGGCGTTGGAGGCCAAGCCACATCCTTTCTTGGTGATGTTTCACTAACCAGTCTCCCCAATATTGATCGCAGTGTTTCTGACGAGGCAACCAAAGGATATAGCAGTATTTAAGGGACATAATATCCCACTCCGAGAGATTGTATTTGCCTTTCTCTGCTCGTCTTCTTGCATTGGTGATGACTCGACATAGTTCGGCGTAAGCTTCGCGTGTAGGGCTAAGTAAGACTATCTGGCATTCAGAATTGAGCCAAAACATACTGCCGATAATAAGTCTAACCTTGAGCTTTTTCTCTTCGATGGTACGAAAAGCACGGACGACACCAGCGACTGAACATTCATCCGTAATAGCAATAGCAGAATAACGTAGGAAATCGGCCTGCAAAACCAGTTCTTCTGGGTGAGAAGCCCCTGTTAAAAAAGAGAAATTACTCTGGCAAAAGAGTTCAGCGTAGTTGAGTGAGTGGGGCGTCATTTAACTGAATACCCCATGTATGAACCACTCCTTTTCAGGGGTTCTAAATACCCACAACATCTTCCCTTTATGACCTCTGGCAATAAAATAATCTCTTGTTACTTCCCCTGCATCCCACCATCCTGTTGCGAGTCTTTCCGGACCCTGGACGATGGTGACTTTCTCCTGTAAAGGTGTTGGAAAAGGAAGCAGAATACTGGGTCTTATCTGCTTCGTTTTTTGATCAAGAGTATTATTTTCTAGAGGCTGACAAAGCCGTGTTGTTTGTTCGGGTCTTGGGTCTGAGGTTAGGGTAAGACCTGAAACGCATTCTTTACCCAACTTTGCTTGTAAGCGAGATATTAGTTCGAGAGCAGACATGCTTCCCTTCGGACCATCAAAGAGATCGTGTTCGTCTCCTTGCTGTTGGGCCACTCGGCTAATGGATAAGGTAATGCCAATGACGGGTGCATCGAGCTTAATCGACTCTAGGGTTAACTGGCTGAGTTCGTGCCATTTGCTGGCAAGATAATCACCCTGTGCTGAGGTGAACATGACTTCTTGGACTTCGTTGCTTTTTTCACGCTTGTGAAGTGTCAATATCAGCTCATAAGCGATCTGATCTCTTCGTTTAAGAAAACGTTCTAATTGCTCGAATAGCGTGTGTAATGGTTTTTCTAGCCACTGAAAATTATCTATTTCATAGAGTAATTCTAAAGATCGGGTAAATGTTTCTGGTGGATAATAAAATTCGATAAGGTGTTTAAATCGTCCGGTCAATTGACCAATATAATTAACCAATTCAATATCAAAGCGACGGGCAACGTCTGAAATATCGAGCATGAGAAGCTCACCTAAATGACGAACACCGACACGATTCAGCTTTTCTATAGTTTTTTTGGTCAATGCCGTTGCTTCTAAAGGGTAGTTTTTTAATTGCCGCTCTATTGCCCCCTTATCTTCTGAGATACGGTTGAGTTGGGCTTGAGCGAGTAATCGGGCAGAGTAGGGGGAGTAACCTGTCGCGAAACAGTATTCAATATTAAGGGCGTCTAATGGTTTTTTAATTGCTTGCCAATAACTATCTAATCCGTCATAGAGAGTCAACATATTACTGACTTTAAGCAATAAACCTGAAGGTGAGGAGAGAGAAATATCCGCTGTAACCATATATAACCAGTGAGCAATTTCTAGTAACTTTTTTTCTTCAATATCCGATTTGTATGGGTGTACTTGTAACATATTACAAAGGGAAGCGGCATTGCCTAATCCCATACCGAGTTTCAGCCCAGATTCTGTCGCAATGTTGTTGAGTTGCACGATGTGATTTTTGTGCAGAATAGCAATAGGTAATTCACCTGATTCTGAGAAAAGGGTATCGAGTTGCAGTTTAGGAAAATGAAGATAGAGCCAAAGAATCACGCGTGGCCTCGTTTCAGTAGAGGAAATGGCATAATATTACTTTGTTCGGCACTTTCCCCTTGGTTAAGGTGAGCCCAACGATGGCTCATATCGACAGAAAATGTTGATTTAAGCCAACCGCCCTTACGCTTATGGAGAGTGACTTGTATAGCATTGGCTTGAGGTTGGAGCTGCATACTCAATGAAATAGGTAAACTAATCTGATATTTTTGTTTGGTTTTGAATAAAAAATTGAGACATTGTCCTGTTTCGCTGGCGACCTGTAATCTTCTTGCTTGATGCACTTCCAATGATGGATGCCATAAAGTGACGCTGCCACAACAACCGCTTTTCAAGCTTTGCTCCGTAGACCAAAGCGCCTCTTTTTTTGTTTTAGGAAAGATCATCACGACGCGTTTGAGATCAATGCCTTGTTGAATTAAGTATTCGGAACAGAGGTGCCCAGGTGGATTGATAAATACGCTAAGCCTTTGTTTCCCATTTTCTTTTATGTACGGAGTGAGCAATCGTAGTTCGCCAATACCAAAAGCGGATGATATTTCGATCACACCATGAGTTGGAAAACCACCACCTAGTTGTTTATCGAGCTCTATATATCCTGTCGGGTGAGTTTCTACGGGATTTTGAGGTTTCGAACCCTGCCAAATCAGGTGCTTACTATGTAATAGATCAATAGCGGTTTGCATCATTCTCTCTCGATCAAATATACTGGATATATATACAGTATATTTGATCGAGAGAGAGGATCAAGGAAGAAAAGCAGTAATCAGAGAGATAAACTATTTCTATATAAAATACAGAACCTTGTATAGTATCCGAGTCTAAATCAATAATTCTCACTGAGTGAGTCGTATCTAGGAGTTATTTAATGCATCAGCAACTCATTATGCTGTTCGCACTCATTGTCATGAGTTTTTCTATCGGCTTATGGTTTCAAAAGAAATATGCAGAGATCAATCAATCTCTTAGCGTAACCTTAGGCAAATTTACTTTAACCATCATCATTCCCTACTCAATACTGACCTCTATCTGGCAACTCCCCAAAATAGAATCTCAACTTTTTTATCTTCCTTTAGTAGGGGTTGGGGTCATCTTTCTAGGAGCTCTGGTTGGTTTTGTTGCCGTGAAATGGAAAAAGCTTGCACCTAAACAAGCTGGGGCATTAGTTTCAGTTACCACTATTTATAATTTAGGTGCATTAGGTAACCTGTGTGCTTTTTTTATCTTCGGCGAAAATGGGATAGCGATTGCTGCCCTGTATAAACTAAGTGAGGAGTTAATCTATTTTGCCGGGATCTACCCTTACGCCCGAAAATGCGGAGATCAGCCGCTCAATATTGGTAAAAAATATTTCTGGCGTGACCCTATATTTTTAGCTGCAATCAGTGCTATTTTTATTGGTTTGATGCTTAACTTAAGTGGCCTCAACAGACCGCTGATTATTGGTGATATTAACCAGTATGTGATTCCATTTGGCAGCTTAATGATGGTTTTCTCTGTGGGATTGACATTTAATCTTAAGGGCGGGGATAAGTGGAAAATATTGGCGATACAGGTATCAACATGCCGGGCAGTTCTTGCTCCGGCCGTTGCGATTCTTCTCATTACATTGTTTGATTTGTGGTCAGTATACGATGGGTTGGTTGCTAAGGTATGTATTCTGTTATCGGTTATGCCAACGGGCTTTACTTCAACGATACCAACGGTGTTGTATCGCCTAGACAGCGATCTTGCCAATACGGCATGGTTCTATAGTTATTTGGCTTTTCTTATTGCTTTTCCAATAACAGTGATGCTGCTTTAGAGTGTTAAGCGTTAGCTATAAGGTCTTCTCGAACAATCACTTCGCGTTTGTCTAGGAATGAACGAAGTGACGATTCAAGAAGTGAAGAATCTCTCGATTTAAGAAGCGAACAGAGTGAACACCTAGTCAATCGAGGGGATCCTATTTAGGCTGGGCATCAATACACTGCCCATTTATCTCTTTACCTTCAGGTGCCATTAAATAGAGATAGAGTGGCATAATATCTAACGGTGTTTTTAATAAATGCGAATCCTCTGCTGGATAGGCTGTAGCCCGCATCCCTGTTCGCGTTGCGCCTGGGTTAATGGCATTAACCTTAATCACAGTGTCGGTTAACTCATCAGCAAGGATCTGCATCATACCTTCGGTCGCGAATTTGGAGATTGAATAGGTTCCCCAAAAAGCTCTGCCTTTATGTCCTACGGAAGACGAGGTGTAGACAATGCGCGCATCATCAGAATTATGTAAAATAGGCAATAAGGCCTGAGTCATCAAAAACTGCGCTTTTACATTGATTTGCATCACATCATCAAAGGTGTCTTCACTTATTTGATCGAATGGACTGATGACGCCAAGCAGGCTTGCATTATGTAATACACCATCTAAACGGCCAAACTGCTGTTCAATCGTTTCTGCCATATCAATATAGTTCTGTTTACTTGCCCCTTTCATATCCAATGGAATAATTGCAGGCTGAACATAACCAGCGGCTTCAATTTCATCATAAGTTTGTTCAAGTTTTTTAACGGTACGGCCCAATAGAATAACGGTCGCACCATATTCGGCATAACTAAGAGCCGCTTGCTTTCCTATTCCAGCGCCAGCGCCGGTAACTAAAATGATTTTATCTTTGAGTGCATCTTTTGAGACTGAATAATCCACTTCCATATCCCTATTTTTATTATTTAATGTTGGTTATCATGACAAAGTGATTACAATACACGAATTGAAATGATTGGGGATACTAGATTGGAATTTTTGTTGGACTACGGCCTATTTTTGGCCAAGATTGCGACTTTTGTTGTGGCAGTTATTGCTATTTTAGTGGTTGCAAAAGCAGTCGGTGGGAAACAAGGTGGCCCGAAAGGTGAGTTAGAGATCACCAATCTAACCGAGAGACACAAAGATAACATTGAAGTGATGGAGCATCACTTACATGATGGCACCTTTATAAAAGAGCGCGATAAAGCAGAAAAAAAAGCAGAAAAAGAGAAAGCAAAATCACGAAATAAAGAAGTGAAACAAGCGGTTAAAGAAGGGGCTTTAGAAAGTACACGTGAAGCGCATCTGTTTGTTTTGGATTTTAATGGCAGCATTGATGCTAAAGAAGTCGCGTCTCTGCGAGAAGAAGTCACCGCAATATTGTCTGTTGCTAGAGAGGGTGATGAGGTGTTACTTCGTCTAGAATCGGGTGGTGGAATGGTCCATGGTTACGGCCTTGCGTCCTCGCAGCTTGACCGTATCAAAGCCGCAAATATCCCACTGATTATCTCTGTCGACAAAGTCGCCGCAAGTGGTGGTTATATGATGGCGTGTATTGGTGACAAAATTGTATCTGCTCCTTTTGCCATTGTTGGTTCAATTGGCGTGATTGCTCAACTGCCGAATTTCAACAAACTGCTTAAAAAACATAATATAGAGTTTGAACAGCTCACCGCCGGTGAATATAAACGTACATTGACGATGTTCGGTGAGAACAGCGATAAAGCGCGGGATAAATTTAAACAAGAACTTGAAGAAACCCATGGGCTATTCAAAGATTTCATCCGTGAACGACGTCCTGCACTTGATTTAGAAAAAGTGGCAACAGGTGAGCATTGGTTTGGAACACAAGCTCAAGCGCTAGGGTTAGTGGATGAAATCAGCACATCTGATGATATCGTGGTTAATGCCTGTAAAAAGAAAACGGTACTTTCTGTCCGTTATGTTCAAAAGAAAAAAATGGCGGATAAACTGGCCAGAATCGGTGGCGAAGCCGCAGATCATTTATTGATGAAATGGTTATCTCGTGGACAGAGACCGATAATGTAGAGAATATCAGTGTGTATCGTTCAATAGGTTACATCTGTATACAAGAGTAAAACGTCGTTATTATCTACGATTATTATGTGGGTTAACAAGCTATTAGCTTAATAAAGCACTTGCTTAACCCACTTATAATGACTTGATAGTCAATTATTAAATTTTAAATTTTCCTCCTTCTTTCCTCGCTCCGCTCCTCATTTCGACCTATAATATGCCGCCGATAAAAGTGGTTCTATACGGATAGAATTGCGACACACTTAAGAATTGGAGTAATAAATGTCCTTGAAGAAACCCGTTGTAACTGTTGATGGACCTAGTGGTGCAGGTAAAGGCACGCTATGTATGTTGTTGGCTGAAAAACTCGGTTTTCACTTACTTGATTCTGGCGCTATTTACCGTGTATTAGCTCTTGCGGCTATTCATCATGGTGTCAATACAGAATCGGAAGAGGCGTTAGTACCTTTAGCGACGCATTTAGACGTACAGTTTATCGCGGAAGGTGATTTGGTTAAGGTTATTTTAGAAGGGGAAGATGTCTCTTCAGAGCTCCGTAAAGAAGAGACGGGTACCGCAGCATCAAAAGTGGCGGCATTACCACGAGTCCGTGAGGCGTTATTACGACGCCAACGTTCATTTAGCAACGAACAAGGCTTGGTTGCTGATGGGCGTGATATGGGCACGGTAGTTTTCCCAAATGCTGAAGTGAAGATCTTCCTTGACGCAACGGCTGAGGAAAGGGCGGATAGACGCCTTAAGCAGTTGCAAGAAAAGGGGTTAAGTGTTAAATTTGACCACCTTTTACGCGAGATACAGGAGCGTGATGACAGAGACCGCAACCGTGCGGTGGCTCCGTTACGTCCTGCTGATGGCGCATTAGTGCTTGATTCCACTACACTTTCTATAGGTGAAGTGGTTGATCAAGCGCTTGAATATATCGAATCTAAATTGTCTTAATTTAAGAGGCAATAGGAGGTCGGTCGCAAGGATGATGACTGGCTATTTTATCAACCCCACGCGGTAGGATGCCCGTGGAAGTTTAATAATTGAAGATCAAATTAATGACTGAATCTTTCGCTCAACTCTTTGAAGAGTCTCTAAACGAACTAGAACTTCGCCCAGGTACCATTGTTAAAGGTACTGTAGTTGCTATCGAGAACGGTTTCGTTCTTGTTGATGCTGGCCTAAAATCAGAATCTGCTATCCCAGCAGAGGAATTCAAGAACGCTGCTGGCGAACTTGATGTTGAAATTGGTTCAGAAATCGACGTAGCACTTGATGCTGTTGAAGATGGCTTTGGTGAAACTAAACTTTCTCGTGAGAAAGCTAAGCGTCACGAAGCTTGGATCGTTCTTGAGAAAGCATACGAAGAAGCTGAAACTGTTATTGGTATCATTAACGGTAAAGTTAAAGGTGGTTTCACAGTAGAACTAAACGGTATCCGTGCGTTCCTACCTGGTTCATTAGTAGATGTTCGCCCAATCCGCGACACTGCTCACCTAGAGAACAAAGAGCTAGAGTTTAAAGTAATTAAGCTAGATCAAAAGCGTAACAACGTTGTTGTTTCTCGCCGTGCTGTTATCGAATCTGAAAACAGTGTTGAGCGTGACGAGCTTCTTGAAACTCTTCAAGAAGGTAGCGAAGTTAAAGGTATCGTTAAGAACCTTACTGACTACGGTGCATTCGTTGACCTTGGCGGCGTAGATGGCCTACTTCACATTACAGATATGGCTTGGAAGCGTGTTAAGCACCCATCTGAGATCGTAAACGTAGGTGATGAAATCCTAGTTAAAGTTCTTAAGTTTGACCGTGAGCGTACTCGCGTATCTCTAGGTCTTAAGCAACTTGGTGAAGATCCATGGGTAGCAATCGCTAAGCGTTACCCAGAAGGTCACAAACTAACTGGTCGTGTTACTAACTTAACTGACTACGGTTGCTTCGTGGAAATCGAAGAAGGCGTTGAAGGTTTAGTACACGTTTCAGAAATGGATTGGACTAACAAGAATATCCACCCATCTAAAGTGGTTAACGTTGGCGATGAAGCTGAAGTTATGGTTCTTGAGATTGACGAAGAACGTCGTCGTATTTCTCTAGGCCTTAAGCAGTGTAAAGCTAACCCTTGGCAGTCATTCTCTGAAGCGCAAGTTAAAGGCGACAAAGTAACTGGTAAGATTAAGTCTATCACTGACTTTGGTATCTTTATCGGTCTTGACGGCGGCATCGACGGTCTTGTTCACTTATCTGATATCTCTTGGAATGTTGCAGGAGAAGATGCGGTACGTGATTATAAGAAAGGCGATGAAATCTCTGCAGTTGTTCTTGCAGTTGATGCAGAGCGTGAACGTATTTCTCTTGGCGTTAAGCAAATGGAAAATGACCCGTTCAACGCATTTGTTGCTGATAACAAGAAAGGCATCCTAATTAACGCAACTGTAACTGCAGTTGACGCAAAAGGTGCTACACTTGAAATTGCAGAGGGTGTTGAAGGTTACATCCGTGCATCTGAAGTTTCACGTGACCGTGTTGAAGATGCATCTCTAATCCTAAGCGTAGGCGATAGTGTTGAAGCTAAGTTCACGGGCGTTGACCGTAAGAACCGCGTAGTAAACCTTTCTGTTAAAGCGAAGGATGAAGCTGACGAGCAAGAAGCAATGGCGTCAGTGAACAAGCAAGAAGATACTTCTACTAGCGGGTTCACAAATGCTATGGCAGATGCTTTCAAGGCTGCTAAAGGCGAGTAATAATCGCAATTAGGGAGCCTTTTGGCTCCCTTTTTTTATGATTTGACGTTTTTGAAAATGTGATGAGGGTAAATATGACTAAGTCTGAACTAATAGAAAGACTCTGTGCTGAGCAAACACACCTTTCTGCGAAAGAGATAGAAGACGCTGTGAAAGATGTTCTAGAGCATATGGCTTCTACCTTAGAAAGTGGTGATCGAATCGAAATTCGTGGCTTTGGTAGTTTCTCATTGCATTATCGTGAACCTCGTTTAGGTCGTAACCCTAAAACAGGTGATAAGGTTGAACTTGACGGAAAATATGTTCCGCACTTTAAACCAGGCAAAGAGCTTCGCGAACGCGTAGATATTAGCTAGTATCACTCATATAGAGTTATAAAAAAGCGGCATATTTTAATATGCCGCTTTTTTATAAGCGGTTTCCGATGGTTTGTAGACTCAAATTACTGCATAATCAGACGTTAGCGAAATATCTGGAGTAGTGAGTCATGAAAATTATAAAAACGATTCTAGTCATTGCACTTTTTCTTGTGGCATTAGCATTAGGTGCGCAAAATCAAGAAGTCGTCTCTTTTAACTACCTATTGGCACAAGGTGAATTTCACCTGTCTACATTGCTAGGGGTTGTTTTTGTTGCTGGATTTGTACTAGCTTGGCTTATTGTGGGAAGTATGCAATTAAAATCTCAGTTAACCATTCGTCGTTTAAATCGAAAGCTGAAGAAGTCTTCTGTCAATCAGCTTCCGGTCGAGTCGAAAGCTTAATGGTGATATAGCGGTAAGCATCCATGCTTGAACTACTCTTTTTATTATTGCCAATTGCGGCAGCCTATGGTTGGTACATGGGCAACCGAAGTGCACGGCAAGATAAACAAGAACAGTCCCATCAAATTTCCCGGCAATACGTTACGGGCTTGAACCTGCTATTGTCTGATCAATCAGATAAAGCGGTCGATCATTTTATTGAATTACTTCAAGTTGATGCAGAAACTATCGATACTCACTTAGCCCTCGGAAACCTGTTCCGATCTCGTGGGGAAGTTGATCGAGCTATACGAATTCACCAAAATCTTATTTCAAGAAAAAACCTCTCTATAGATCAAAAAAATCTTGCGTTACAACAATTAGCAAAAGACTACATGGTTTCCGGTTTCTTAGATCGGGCCGAAAAAATATTTGAACAATTAGTTGATGAACCTTCTCATAAAGAAGCGGCGTTGACTCAATTGGTGAGCATCTATCAACAGACACGAGAGTGGAATAATGCAATCAAATATGCAACGGCATTAGTGAAACTTGGTCGCAAACGTATTACAGCAAATATTGCCCATTTTTGGTGTGAATTGGCACTGTTAGAGCAATCAGAAAGCAACATAGCTAAATCGATACTCTATTTTAAAAGAGCGCTCTCTGAAGATCCTAAATGCGTAAGAGCCAGTATTTCTCTAGGTAAAATATATCTTGAGAATGAAGATTATAAAGGCACTATCAAGTATATGGAGATGGTGCTAGATCAAGATGCAGACTTTATAAGCGAAGTACTTGAAACGTTGGCCGAGTGTTATCACCATATTGGGCAAGAAGAGCAACTGGTTGAGTTTCTGCGTAAATGTATAGATAAGAAGGCGGGTGTTTCGGCGGAACTGATGTTGGCACAATTGGTCGCACATCATGAGGGTTTTGCCTCTGCTCAGACATTGTTAACCCGGCAGTTACTTCGAAATCCAACGATGAAGGGCTTTCACCGCCTAATGGATTACCATTTAGCCGAAGCTGAAGAAGGGCGAGCTAAAGAGAGTTTAACGACGCTACGGTCGCTTGTCGGCGAGCAGCTTAAAACAAAGCCGCATTACCGCTGCAGAAAATGTGGCTTCTCAACGCATTCACTTTATTGGCACTGCCCATCATGCAAAGGTTGGGGAACCATTAAGCCGATTCGTGGACTTGATGGGGAATAATGAAACCGATGATATTGACGAAAAAGCCGTTATTGATGAGATTGGTGTTGTTGACCAAACCTACGTTGTTGACCAAACCTACGTTGTTGATCAAACCTACGTTGTTGATCAAAAAGTATTAGACCTCCAAATTGGAGGTTTTTTTTGAATATTAGTTAGGAGAGAAAATGTTGGATCAAAAAGTTATTGTGGCTCTGGATTATGATAATCAAGCGGATGCGTTAGCCTTTGTTGATAAGATCGATCCCAATTCTTGTCGTCTTAAGGTAGGCAAAGAAATGTTTACTCTATATGGTCCACAATTTGTACAAGAACTGCATAAACGTAATTTCTCTGTATTTCTTGACCTCAAATTTCACGATATTCCTAATACCTGTTCAAAAGCAGTAAGAGCAGCGGCAGAATTGGGTATCTGGATGGTTAATGTACACGCTAGTGGTGGAGAGAAGATGATGACAGCTTCTCGAGAGATATTAGAGCCTTATGGGAAAGAGAGACCTTTGCTTATTGGTGTCACCGTACTAACCAGTATGGAGCGCTCTGACCTCGCTGGTATCGGAATAGACATGGAACCACAACAGCAAGTGAAACGCCTTGCACTATTAACTCAAAATAGCGGTTTGGATGGCGTGGTGTGTTCGGCTCAAGAATCTTCAATGCTTAAATCTAGTCTGGGCGGTGAGTTTACGTTAGTTACGCCTGGAATCCGACCTGCTGGTAGTGCAGTAGGTGATCAAAAGCGCATTATGACGCCGACAGAAGCGGTTAAAGCAGGCTCTGACTATTTAGTAATAGGCAGGCCTATCACACAGGCAAAAGACCCAGCATTTGTGCTTACAGAAATAAATAACAGTCTGATTGATTGAATAAATACGGGCGCTTAGTTTTTGAATCTGAGTGCCTTTAGTTTTTGGCTATTGAAAGAAACTCGCGTTTTTAGCTTCTTGGATCTAGAAGGGTTTGTTGACGACCGTATTTAACCTGCCATTTTCGAAGACTCAAGACTCAAGACTCAAGACTCACTGGTCTTCCACTGTGGAATTTAAAATCATTGTCTGGTGAGGAGATGAGCTCTGCCTCGATAACGCCCAATTCTTTCACTCGTTCGGAGATATCTCTTCCTGCAATTTGTTCGGCTAGCGCAAGGTAATCTTGGTAGTGCCGTGCTTCAGAGCGTAACAGGGAGATATAAAATTTTTCCAAATCTTCGTCAAGGTAAGGGGCTAGTTTCGCAAATCGTTCGCAAGATCGTGCTTCAATGTAAGCACCGATAATTAATTTGTCGATAAGGGTATCGGGTTCGTAAGTTTTCACCTTTGATAATAAGCCCTTAGCGTATCGACTTGGCCTGATGCTTTCATATTCAATCCCTCTAGACTCAAGGATCTCTAAAACTTGATAAAAGTGATGTAATTCTTCTTTAATCAGCATGACCATTTTGTCGATTAGGTTTTGGCTATATGGTGAATCTGACTTAGCCATAATCGCTTTAGTGACCGTATTCACGCCTTTGAGTGTTGTTGAATTACCGATCTTGCGGTAAGCAATATCCTCATAAGGTTTAAACCACTCAAGTAGAGTCGCTGCGCTTTGGCTATCAACTGCGTATTTTCGTATCAGGTACATAGCCGATTGGCCGGCTTTTAATTCACACATTAGATGATCAAGAAGAATGATTTTGAGGTTTTTTTCTTTTTTGGCTTCTTCTATCCATTGCTCTGGAGTAGGGCAGTATAAAAAAGAGTGTATTGGTTCAAGAAGTTTTTGGTACATCGTTTTTTTTAAAAAATGGTTACGTTGTGAGGTAACTTTATCATGAAATCAGTCCGCTTTAACAAAAACTGTTATAGGAACGCTTACTTGGGTATATAAATTAGCTATTAAGTATTTATTTTAATTATAATTGATATAAAATGCAGGCAATTAATAGACTTATAGTTGTTGCAACTTCCTTTCATGAAAAAAGTTCTCGTTATTTCGCACTCTCAAAGTGGACAATTAACTAAATTTGTTGACTTAGCAATTTCTCCTCTGCGCAAAAGTGATTCGATAAAGGTGGATCATCATCTCGTTGAACCCGTTGTGAAATATCCATATCCATGGTCTTTTTATCCATTTTTTGATGCTTTTCCTGAAGCTATCTATATGAATGGGTGTGAGGTTAACTCAGCCGAAGGTCTGGAAGAGGATTATGATTTAGTGATTATTGCCTATACGGTATGGTTTTTATCCCCATCAATCCCAATTACTGGTTTTTTAAAGACCCCTCAAGCAAAGGCATTAATTAAAGGTAAACCAGTGATTACTTTTATTGCTTGCCGAGATATGTGGGTGATGGCTCAAGAAAAAATGAAAACTGTAATTAAAGAGCTAGAAGGCACGTTAATTGACAATGCAGTATTGACTGATCAGGGCGGTTCTATTTACGCGTTTATAACCACTCCTCGTTGGCTGCTTACCGGAAAAAAAGATCCCTTTTGGATATTTCCGGCGGCGGGTGTTTCAGAAAAAGACTTAGAAGAAAGTGAACGTTTTGGTCACCGAATAGTGTCAGCATTGGATCATGATTTAGAAAAGAAGAAAGAACCCTTACTGACTAAACTTAATGCCGTTTCGGTAAATGGAAAGCTAGTTGGTTCTGAAAAAATAGCAACGCGGTCATTTATGGTCTGGGGAAAACTCATTCAAAAATCGGGTATTCCTGGCTCTTTTCCTAGAAAGGTTGTGATTACTCTTTATGCGATATTTCTTGCCACTATGGTTCTGACATTAGTTCCTATTAACTTACTGGTTAAAAAGCTGATTTCTCCTTTTAGAAAAAAAGCATTTGAAGCAAGTATTACTTATTACGAGAAGCCATCAGGACGTTAAAAATGAACAATAAGGTGTATATCAATGATATTCAGGTCTTTCTACCTAATGAAGCTGTTGATAACAAAGAAATAGAAAATGTTCTGGGACAAGTAGGGTCCCGTCCTTCTCGAGCTAAAAATCTTATATTACGCTCAAACAAAATTAAGCAACGTTACTATGCGATAGATCCTGTAACAGGCGAAACAACACACACTAATACTCAGTTAACGGCTGCCGCAATCCGAAAACTGTCTTCTGACCGTTTTGATATCAATGATATCGAGCTATTAGCCTGCGGTACTACTATCGCGGATCAGATTTTACCTAATCATGCATTGATGGTGCATGGAGAGCTCGGGACTCCAAGTTGCGAGGTGGTGGCAACGTCAGGTATTTGTTTGTCCGGAACCATGTCTTTGAAATATGGTTACATGTCGATCTTAAGTGGACAGAGTAATAATGCTGTAGTCACTGGCTCAGAAAATGCCTCGGCAATGATGCGTGCGAATAAGTTTGAAGCAGAAATTGACACTATGGTGAGTGAGCTAGACCGTCAACCAGAAATCGCTTTTGAGAAAGACTTCCTTAGGTGGATGTTAAGTGATGGCGCAGGTGCCGCCTTATTAACGTCAAAATCTAATCAAAGTGGTATCTCTTTAGAAATTGAATGGATGATGCAGAAGTCCTATGCCAATGAGCTAGATGCATGCATGTATGCTGGGGCTGAAAAGAAAGCAGACGGCAATTTGAAAGGGTGGCGTGAATACGAATCTCAACAATGGCTTGAACGTTCGATTTTCTCTGTAAAGCAGGATGTAAAACAACTTAATGAAAATATTGTTGATTATACAGTAACTAAACCACTCAAAGAGTTGGTTGAAAGCGGTAAAATCTCACCAGATAAAGTGACCTATTTTATCCCTCATTATTCTTCAGGCTATTTTCGTGATCGCTTGTATCAAGGTATGGTTGAAGCGGGCTGTGATATTCCTCAAGAGCGTTGGTTTACAAATTTGTCAACAAAAGGAAACACTGGCTCAGCTTCTATTTATATTATGCTGGAGGAACTTTTTCATTCTGGCAAACTTAATATTGGCGATACATTACTATGTTATGTGCCAGAAAGTGGCCGCTTCTCAACGGCATTTATGCAATTGAAGGTGGTGTAATGGACGCGAAGAAAGTACCTCAAGATCAAATATCGACCTATGCGAGCCATTCAAAAGCGATATATGCAACGGATGAGAACGGTCAGTACTCGGTTGTCGCTTCTACTGGTTGGGATGTGGAAGAAGAAGTGACCAAACAAGCATTAAGTGAGTTTGAACGCTTAGCTATAGAAGCTTATCTGTTGGTAAAAAAGGGTGAAAAGTCGACTTTGTATTACCATATGTTCGCTAAAAGAATGGACCTGATGGTATTGGCTCAATCTGTAGGTTGGTTTCAATGGCGCGTTAAGCGTCATTTTACACCGAAAGTTTTTGCTAAGCTTTCGTCAGCTAAGTTAGCTAAATATAGTGATGTACTCGGGATCTCGGTGCAGGAACTGATTTTACTACCTAACCCTACTGGGGGGTGTTGATCTTTGGTGAATGGAATACGGTTTATCTCTGTTTCAACCTATGGCCTATGAAAGGTATGCTAGACAAATTTTCGAACAGTTATCGAAGGTAGCTGACCAACAGATTCTAATATAAACCAAAAAAGTGTGCCTATGAACAATAATACTCAGTTTAAACATCAACATTATGCACATTGTGAAAGTGGTGTTATGTCCTCTATGTTAACGCATCACGGTTTGCCGTTGTCAGAACCTATGGTGTTTGGCCTATCGAGTGCTCTAGTGTTTGCCTATCTACCTTTTGTAAAATTGAGTGGGCTACCTCTGATCGCTTATCGTTCGATGCCAAAATCGATAATGAAAGGGTTACAAAAAAGTATTGGTTTAAAAATGAAATTGGAAACATTTTCTCAACCAACACTAGGTACAAAAAGGTTAGATGAACTGCTTGGACAAGGAAAGATAGTTGGAGCACAAACATCAGTGTATTGGTTACCCTATTTTCCTGAAGAGATGCGCTTTCACTTTAATGCTCACAATTTGATTGTGGTAGGCAAAAAAGACTCAGTTTATCAGATTAGTGATCCGGTATTTGAGCAGTTTGTGGAGTCGGAAGAGCAAGCGTTGCAAAAAGCTCGTTTTGTAAAAGGATTGATGGCGCCTAAAGGGTCACTTTATTACCCCACGTATATACCAGAAGTCATTGATTACCATAAAGTAATAGAGAAAAGTATAAAGAAAACTGCAAAAACAATGTTGAAAACACCTGTACCAATTGCAGGGTTGAAAGGTATGTACTTCTTAGCAAAACATATTCGTCAGTTAAAAAGCAAAGATGACCATTATGCGACGTTATTTTTGGGTCATATTATTCGCATGCAAGAGGAAATTGGTACTGGTGGGGCTGGCTTTCGTTATATATATGCTTCATTTTTACAAGAGTCTTCCGAGTTAATTCACAATGAAATATTGAGATCTGCTTCTGTTGAAATGACGGAAATTGGTGATGAATGGCGTGAGTTTGCTTTGTTAATAGCAAAAGCGATCAGGCCTAAAAATAAAAAACCGATTGAGTTTGATGGTATTGCAGCAAAGCTTGAATCGATTGCAGAGAAAGAAAAGCAACTTTATCAATTATTGATGCGAGCGTTTAATGATTGAAATTAAGGCGTTAAATAAATCTTATGACGATAAAAAAGCATTAAACGATCTATCCTTAACTATTTCTAAGGATGCTATTTTTGGTTTGTTAGGTCCAAATGGAGCAGGAAAAACTACATTAATTTCTATTTTGAATGGTTTGATTTCACCTGACTCAGGTGAGATTGTTTTTTTCGGCCTGCCACTTAAAAAAAATCTTAAACTGGTGCGTGAACGATGTTCGTTAATACCGCAAAGTTTGGCATTTTACGAACACCTTACGGTGAAAGAAAATTTACTTTTTTTTGCTGGTATGCAAAAGATTAAAGGTAAAGTTCTTCAGGAAAATCTAGCCTATGCGTTAGACACAAACCGCTTATCTTCTATGATGGATCAAACTTCCGCTACGCTTTCCGGGGGGCAAAAACGTAGATTAAATATTGCGATAGGTTTGTTGAATAATCCAGATGTTCTTTTTTTTGACGAACCAACGGTCGGAATTGATCCTGAATCTCGGAATCAAATTCTAGATACTATTAAAGCGTATAAGTCAGATAGAAAAACGGTTGTTTATACCTCACACTACATGCCTGAAATTGAGAAGATCTGCGATAAGGTAGCGATCATTAATGAGGGGGGAATTGTAAAGCAAGGTTCCATTTCATCAATGGTTGATAATGAAGAAGACCAACAAGTAATTATAGAGTTATACGCTCATATTTCTACTCAAATCCCTTCAGCGATTAGTCAACTTGAAAATGTGAATGTTGTGGATGACTCAACATTGGTATTAAGTAATGCAAACAGTGTATTTGTCGGCCATATATTAGCCTTGTTGGAACAACAGCATATAAAAGTTAAGCAACTTCGATTTGGTGCAACCACATTAGAATCTTTATTTATTAATTTGACTTCAAAAAGGCGATCTGATGCTTAAGTCTATGTTAATTAAAGAGTTTTTATTGGTTGGTCGAGATAAGCATGCTTTGGCTGCACTTTTCATTATGCCGGCAGTATTCATCTTGATTATGTCATTGGCTCTTAAAGATGTGATGAATGAAGAAAAAGCACTGATGACGTATGCCGTTTTAGACAATGATAATAGCTCAGTAAGTAAAGCTTTAATTGGTAAGCTGGCTAATTTATCAACATTAGCTAATGTCGAATTAGTTTCAAATGATTATCGCTCTCCTGAAGAGGAAGGCGTACAGTTTATTGTCGATATTCCGGAAGGCTTTGATCAGAATCACCTTCCTCTACATATTAGTGTTGCCGCCAATACTTCTTCATCGTTATTAACCATTTTTAAAAACCAAATTGCACTGAGTTGGATGGAAAATAAGTTGGAGGAAGTTAGCGTTTCAGTTGGTGCTGCGTTTGGAAAAACTGAATTTTCGATGAGCTTTGATGAGAAGTCATTGATGGTAATTCAATATGCTAAATTGTCTCAAGATGAAAAACCAACCTCAACTCAACAGAGTGTGCCGTCTTGGATTGTTTTTGGTTTATTCTTTGTCATTATACCGATGTCGACCATTTTTATTAGCGAGCGAAAACAAAACACTCTAATGCGTTTGAGTACGATGAACGTCACTTTACCCATCCTATTTGGCGGTAAAATTTTACCCTATATGGTCATTAATCAAGTTCAAGTTTGGTTAATGATTGCGGTTGGTATGTTCATAGTACCTCTTTTCGGTGCAGCGCCATTAACTATTGGTGGCTCAGTAATGGGGCTGGTACTGGTTTCGTTATCGTTAAGCTTATCTGCGATTGGTTTATCAATTTTAGTGGCAACTTCGGTCGATAGTATTGAGCAAGCGACGACCATAGGAGGCATTATTAACATTTTACTCGGTGCCATTGGTGGTGTGATGGTTCCAAAATTTGTTATGCCAG
Source organism: Vibrio sp. DW001 (assembly GCF_029016285.1). Classification (NCBI taxonomy): domain Bacteria; kingdom Pseudomonadati; phylum Pseudomonadota; class Gammaproteobacteria; order Vibrionales; family Vibrionaceae; genus Vibrio; species Vibrio sp. DW001. The sequence continues at coordinate 1,170,724 of NZ_CP091975.1, forward strand.
AAGCAATGCAAGATTTTGCAAATGTATCCCCCATGTCATGGGGCCTTGAAGGATTTTTAGACATTTTTTTACGTAGAGGCACGGTAATGGATGTGATTTACGAATCCGTAGCTTTAACTATTTTTGGTGTTGTTTCTTTATTGCTTGCGAGTTTGGTTTTTACACATAAACAAAGGAAAAATGCATGAAGGGCTCTTTAGATACAGAGTTTAAACTAAAACTAAAGGCGATGATCTTAGAAGAATGCGATAAAGATGAGATATCTGTACACGAATTGGCTGACAATGTAGTGCTATTTTCCGATCAAAGCGGATTGGACTTTGATTCTGTTGATGGATTGCAGATTTCGATGTTATTGCAACGCCATTTTAATTTACGTTTAGTAGACCCAAAAGAGTTTCGTCGTATTGTCACGACAATTGATCATTTATCTGATCATCTTCAACCAGAATAACAGTAATGATAACTCTTTTAGGTGGTGATTTATTAAGTGCTCTTGGTGAGAAAAAGCAGAGAATAGAGTCTTTACAGCATGGGGCTTATCAGACGGTTGATAAGACGGTTCAAGTATTTGAAGAGTCGCGAACACGGCCGTATTACGCCATTCAGAATAAGGGGGATTTTTATGATCTTTTTGACCCTGTCCCTCACATTATAACTTTAATAGAGTCCTTATTTACACAATATCAAATAAATTCAGAGCAGAGGAAACGGTGCGGTGTGTTTGTCGGTTGTGCAGCGAATGATATCTCTTTGATGGTGCCAATAGGTCAAAGTATCAAAGATCAGGTTTCTCCTTTGTTGGAGCAAAAGCGAGTAGGCAACGGACATTACGCAGGTGTGATTTCAAGATATTTTGGATTGAACGCATTCAGTTTAACTTATAATACCGCTTGTACGTCCAGTTCAAATGCAATGTTAGATGCTTCAGTAATGCTGGAGAGTGGAGTGATTGACTATGCCATTGTGCTGGGCATGGAAATGTTTGCACCACACTCTTTTGAAGGCTTTGTTTCTATGCAGCTATTAGCATTAGAGCAAACAAAGCCATTTGATGCTCAAAGAGATGGGCTGCTGCTTGGCGAAGCTTTGGGTGTACTTTTAATGAGTCGAGATGATATTGCAGGCTCCCCATGGCATTTTCTTGGCGGTGCGAGTGAATGCGAAACATATAGTGTTACAGGAGTTAATGCAGATGGCTCCGGCGTTAAGCGAGTGCTCTCTCAGGCTTTATTAAACAGTCAAGTGAATGCCCAAGATATTACCGCCGTCAAGGTTCATGGAACGGCAAGTCGATTAAGTGATCTAGCTGAAATTAATGGAATGAAACAAGTCTTCGAGCAAGCGCCTAAGTTTTTTTCATTGAAGCCATATATTGGACATACGCTTGGAAGTTGTGGAGTAAGTGAATTGATACTAATGATGGATAGCATTGACAGTGGTTTCATACCGTTTACCCCTAACTTTTCAATGAAAGACAACGAACTGGACTGGACTCCACTGCAGGAAAAACAGATGTGCACTGAAGGGCTTTTTTTACTCAATTGTTTTGGATTTGGTGGGAATAACAATGCACTAATTATCGAAAAAGTATCAACATGATATATGTTCACCGAACGTCAAGTTTTAACCTGAGACAAAATGAAACCCTAGATATCAAAATAGAGTGTAAAAAAGTAGCTCCTGCCTTTGTCCGCCGTACCGACCGTTTTATTCAACTCGGATTATTAGGTGTTGCCGGTATCGCCAAATTTGGAGATATTGATGTGAATACCGCCCTGTTTATGACTTCAGGTCAAGGTAATCTAGCGGTATTTAATCGGTTATGCTTTCAACGTTATGTTGAACAAGTTCCACCTAAGCCTGTTGATTTTATAAATTCATTAAGTAACACCGCAGGGTTTTATATAGCCAAGTATTTAGGATTAGAAAGTAAGAATTTAAATTTAGCGCAACATGGATTTGTTGTTGAAAATGCTCTGTTATTGGTTAAGGCAAGTCTAGATACTAGGCAAGAGACACAAATTTTGTTAGGAGGAGTAGATGAAAAACCTGAGCAGAAAAGTCTACCTCATTCTTATCTAGAAATCACGACTGACCAAGCGATTGGTGAAGGTTCTAATTGGTTACTAATGAGCAATAATGAGCTGGGTGCGGTAGCGAGTATCGAAGTAAATACTTCAGTACTAGATGGGTCAAAGCTTATTGACTACATAATAAAACAGCCGGATATTACTCATATAGCGTTAAGTCAAAGAATAAATGAAGACAATGCTGAGCAGTTGATATTAAAAATGGGAAAGCCGATGTTTAACTGTCTCGATATGTATGACTTTTATGAAACTAATATGTTATTTGTAATGAATAGCTATATAGAGCATAAAAATGGTCTATTGGCTTATATTGATTATTTTGAAGGTGATTATAGGGTGGTATTGATTCAGTCGATAGGGTGAGCATTTACCTTTTTGATATCAGGGTTTTGTAGGGCTGATTGAAAATAAAAAAGGTCGCGAATGCGACCTTTTAAAAAAGCAGATAAAAATGGCCTGATCACCACTTTTTCTTCTCGCCAAACAAAGCTTCCATGTCGCTGTCGCGTTCTTTCTCTTCTTGAGCGACAAGATTTGCATTCTGGCTTTTTTTGTTTTTATCTAACTCATTCAACATACTCTGTAATTTTTCGCGTGCCTTAGTGGAATAAGCGTCGTTCTTAGACATCAAAATATCGATAGCTTTGTTGAGTAGTTGTCTTGCGGTTCCTGTCTGACCTCGTACAACGGCCTCATTGGCTCTCTTAATGACATTCTCAATATTTATCCGCAGTTGAATCGTTTCTAATCGAGCGTTTTCAGCGACGTAACTTTGAGTATTGAAGCGACCTTTATTGTGTTCGCTTCGAATAGTATCTTTTAGGCGTTTAACAAGCTTTAACATGACGATCGCTTGTTTATCACTGCTAGGAACCTTGAAGTTTGTACTCTCCCCACTCGTGTAGTTGCTTTTCAATGCTTGAATTTGATGCTTAATATTCTCGACACGTTGAGCGAGTTGCTTGTTTTTTGGATCAAGCATAAACATGTTTTCTAATGCGTCCAAAATACGGCTGTTTAGGCAGATCAATAAATCTTGGCTATAAGGTAGATGATGAGCATTACCGATGAGATCTTCGGTGGCATCAATAATAGCGAGATAGCGTGATGATTCGACCTTTCGAGAGGATTCAATCTTTGCATTATATTGCAACATAACGTTATAGCCGATTACCATAATCAGCAATATTGCAACGAGGATAACAATTAGACCAATATTCATAAACTTATATCTATCAGGTGGAGAATAAAACTATAGACAGCATACACTAATCTATAAGGGGTCAATAGTCGTATTGACGATGAATATAATTATTAACGTTAAGTTCGCGATTGGTAATAAAAATCGACATATATCGACAAAAATTGTGTGTTTGATTGCAAATAACACCATTAAGTGATTAATCCGGCGACAGATTATTTCGCTCGCTATGCATTTTCACTATCAATTTTTATGATTAAACGTTATAACTATTATTTATAACCTTTGATTATAACGATAGACGGTAAAGGAATACAGGTAACATAATGAAGTTACAGCAGCTAAGGTATATTGTTGAAGTCGTGAATCACAATCTCAATGTGTCCGCGACAGCAGAAAGTCTTTATACTTCTCAACCCGGTATTAGTAAACAAGTCCGTTTGCTGGAAGATGAGCTTGGTATTCAAATATTTGAACGTAGTGGTAAGCACTTGACTCAGGTGACAACGGCTGGTGTTGATATTGTAAGAATTTCAAGAGAAATTCTTTCACGTGTTGACGGTATCAAATCGGTTGCGAGTGAGCACACTAACCCGGAAATGGGCACGTTAAATATTTCCACGACACATACACAAGCTCGTTATGCTCTGCCTGATGTGATCAAAGGTTTTACTGCTCGATACCCTAAAGTTTCTTTGCATATGCATCAAGGGACACCTTCACAAATGTCAGAGGCCGTTGCGAAAGGAACCGCCAATTTTGCTATAGCGACAGAGGCATTGCACCTTTATCATGATGCCATCATGCTGCCTTGTTATCATTGGAACCGATCTATTGTAGTGACAAAAGATCACCCATTAGCACAAAAATCATCACTGACGATTGAAGATCTGGCTGCTTTTTCACTTGTGACTTATGTCTTTGGTTTCACTGGTCGTTCCGAACTAGACACAGCCTTCGATACAGCAGGTTTAACGCCTAAAATTGTCTTTACCGCAACAGATGCTGATGTCATAAAAACCTATGTTAGAATGGGTATTGGTGTTGGTGTCATCGCGAGTATGGCGATTGATCAAATTCAAGATACCGATTTAGTTGTTATCGATGCCAGTCATATCTTTGGGTCTAGTACGACAAGTATTGGTTTTAGACGTGGGACCTTCTTACGGGCTTACATGTTTGATTTTATGGAACGTTTTGCACCACATCTTACTCGCCCAGTTGTTGAACAGGCTATATCACTAAGAAATAATGTCGAAATTGAAGAGATGTTTAAAGATATAAACCTACCAATACGGTAAGCATTTATTTTTATCTGATTCCTCCTACAATTCGCTTTGCTTGGGGGAATCATGCAATCCGTTTTTTTAAAGCTCGAACACATACTCCAACAAAATCAATCCCTGTGGCGATTTGAACCCTTTCATCAGAGTATTCAATCTCAATTAGCATGCTCTGGCGATTATCCAGATTTATGCCAATGGCTATCCTCGCTATCAATAGAGCAAGTGCGACGATACAAATCGTCAACCACTGAATTAATGAATGATGTTACTTCTGTATTTCCACAAGTGGAAGAACTGAGGGGGCTTATTTCATTATCGATGATAACGAAAGATCCGATTTCGTTAGAAAGAGGGCTAGAATCGGGTATTCCAGGCCGAAAACTTGGACAGATTGTATCGATGGGGAGCTTTGCTTTAGCACATCACAAAGGGACCGAGTGGTTAGAATGGTGTTCAGGGAAAGGTTACCTAGGACGAATATTGGCATCGCGTTCGACTCAACCTGTGATAAGTTTTGAATGGCAAATCTCACTGTGTGAAAAAGGACAGCAGGAAGCAATCGAGAAATCCCTTCCTATGACATTTATCCAAGGGGATGCTTTATCGGAAAAAGCACGAGATATTGTCACTTCAAATCAACATGTCGTTGCGTTGCATGCATGTGGCGATCTTCATGTCAGATTGATTCAACACGCTAGCGCAGTAGGCAGCCAAGCTATCTCTATTTCTCCTTGTTGCTATCACCTCATTGAAAATGAAAAGTATCAACCACTTTCAGAGCAGGGTTTACGCTCGACACTTAACCTAACAAAAGCAGAATTACGCATTCCTTTGCAAGAGACCGTGACGGGGGGGAAAAGAGTATCAAGGCATCGAGAAGAAGAGATGCGTTACCGACTAGGGTTTGACCTAGTGTTAAAAAATGTACTTGGTATTGATAGCTATGTTGCCGTCCCAAGTGTCAAAAAATCAATGCTTTCTGAAGGGTTTGAACATTTTTGTAACTGGGCCGCTAAGGAAAAGGACATCATTTTACCCGTTATCGACTTTGCCCTTTGGGAAAGCGAAGGGGGAAAAAGATTTTGGCAAATGGAACGTCAAAGCCTGCTTCAGCAGATGTTTCGTCGAGCTTTAGAATTATGGCTTGTGTATGATCGAGCACTATTTTTGCAACAAAATGGTTATCAGGTTTCAGTTGCAGAATTCTGTGAAAGAGAAGTGACACCACGGAATATTATGATACATGCTGTAAAACGTAGGTGTGCTTAAGCAATTAAATTTGTTTTCCAATTATCACTATGAAAACGAGAAACTGGTTTCATTAGGTATTGATTGGTCAACACTTAGAGTGGACAAAATGCTTCGTCATTCCTGTGAAAACGGGAATCTTGGTGGAATGTCATCCCCACACTTTCGTGGGGATGACGAATGGCCTGAGGTATTCAGCCTAATTAAACATCGCTATAGCTGTTTTCGCTTCTACATATTCAAGTTCAAAGCTCTCAGCAACTTCCTTACATGTCACTTGGCCATGGATAACATTAAGTCCATCTAGGAACCCTTCATCGCCCAGTAAAGCTTCTTTGTAGCCTTTGTCTGCTAATTTTAGGATATAAGGTAGAGTGGCGTTGTTCAGTGCAAAAGTAGAGGTTCTTGCTACCGCTCCCGGCATATTTGCTACACAGTAATGGACCACATCGTCAACGACATAGGTAGGATCTGCGTGAGTGGTTGCGTGTGAGGTTTCAAAACAACCGCCTTGGTCAATGGCGACATCAACGATAGCAGAACCCGGTTTCATGTTGAATATATGTTCCTTAGTGACAAGTTTAGGGGCCGCTGCACCGGGTATAAGTACTGCGCCTACCACAAGGTCAGCTTCCAGAACATGCTTCTCTAAAGCATCCACTGTAGAATAAACCACTTTTGCTCTGCCTTGGAATTCTTCGTCTAATTGACGCAAGGTATCGAGGCTTCTATCTAAAATAGTCACATCGGCGCGCATACCAACGGCCATTCTTGCTGCATTAGACCCCACGACGCCACCACCAATTATAACGACTTTAGCGGGTTCAACACCTGGAACACCTCCAAGTAGAAGGCCGCGACCACCATTCGATTTCTCTAAAGTTTGTGCGCCAGCTTGAATAGACATTCGTCCTGCGACTTCAGACATCGGTGCTAATAGTGGCAGACGACCCATATAATCTGTTACAGTCTCATAGGCTATACAGACAGCTTTGCTCTTGATAAGCTCTTTTGTCTGTGTAAAATCTGGTGCAAGGTGTAAATAAGTGAATAATATTTGCCCTTCACGGAGCATTGCACGCTCTACAGATTGAGGTTCTTTTACCTTTACAATCATTTCTGCTTTAGCGAATACGTCAGAAGCAGTAGGAAGAATGGATGCGCCTACAGCGATGTAATCATCGTCTGAAAAGTCGATACCCGAACCAGCATTGGTTTCAATGTACACCTGATGACCATGTGAAATAAGTTCTCTCACATTTGCTGGGATCATGCCCACACGATACTCGTGGTTCTTGATTTCCTTAGGTACGCCGATAATCATGCTAACTCCTTCTCGATTTGTGGTTGTAACAACTGGGTTTTTAGTTAAAATCCCAAATATACCTCTAGTATAAAGTGTATAAAGCAATATTTGATTCTGTATATTACTAAGTTGTAGTATATTTTTTTGCAGGGAAGTTAAAAGGTGGAATAAAAAATGGCAGACAACTACAAAAAGCCGTCCAAGGAACTAGATCGCATTGATCGCAATATACTAAATGAATTGCAAAAGGATGGTCGTATATCGAATGTAGAACTGTCTAAGCGAGTAGGTCTTTCACCTACACCGTGCTTGGAGCGTGTTCGTCGATTGGAACGACAAGGGTATATAATTGGTTATACCGCATTACTAAATCCACAATATTTAGATGCGTCTTTACTCGTCTTTGTAGAGATTACATTGAACCGTGGTGCACCAGATGTATTTGAACAGTTTAATACAGCGGTACAAAAGTTAGATGATATCCAAGAATGTCATCTCGTATCTGGTGATTTCGATTATCTTCTTAAAACGCGTGTATCCGATATGAGTGCATATCGTAAACTACTCGGGGATACGCTGTTGCGATTGCCTGGTGTGAATGACACTCGTACCTACGTTGTGATGGAAGAAGTTAAACAATCGAACCAGTTGGTCATTCAAACACGATAACTGCGATAGTAGAAAGTTCTAAGTCTGGACAAGGTTCAAATTAAGGCTTTCTACAGGTTGGGTTTTTATTGGTGATATGATTAAATTTAGTTATTGAGATCTAATCACTTATTATTCGAGCGGCACTGGCCGCTCGGGTTGTTTTATAAAGTTAGTAAGCTTCTATGTTCAAAGAGCAAAAAAACAAAGTACAAACTATTATCAAAACCGGGGATGAAAGCGACCAACGTCGCCTAAGTGGTTTTCAGCGTCTTAGAGAATGCTGTTTTATCCTTGGTTCTCTCATTGCTATATTTCTCGCTATTTCCCTCTATAGCTTCAGTCCAGCCGATCCGTCATGGTCTCAAACCTCGTGGGGTGGTGAAGTCAATAATGCCTCCGGTATGTTGGGTGCATGGATAGCCGATACTTTGTTTTTTGCATTTGGCTCATTGGCATATTGTGTGCCTATCGTAATCGCGGCATTTACGTGGGGCTTTTTCAGAAAACGGGAGGATGACGATTCAATTGATTTGATGCTCTGGGGAACAAGAATTCTTGGCCTTAGTCTCGTTATCCTGACGAGCTGTGGGTTAGCCGATACAAACTTTGATGATATTTGGTACTTCTCATCGGGTGGTGTCATTGGCGATGTGCTGACAAGCTTGTCACTACCAATACTAAACCTTCTTGGCACCACCATTGTATTCTTGTTTTTGTGGGGCGCGGGTCTTACATTACTGACCGGCATATCTTGGTTATCAATTGTAGAGTGGTTAGGTTCGCGTTTTATAGGTGCGTTGACATGGGCTCTAAATACACTTCGTGGTTCGCCAAAAGAGACACTGCAATCTGTCAATAATGACCAAATAGAAGACACGACGAGTGAGAAAGAACTCGCTGTCGAGACGCCATTCGAGCACCGTCTTGAATCCGATAATGAGCAAGATAATCAACAACGTCGATATAACATCCATATTCCTAAAGAAAACCAAGAAGCATCTCGTACAAATGAAGAAGCTTCAGACGTAGAACGCTCGCAGCAACTGTATTCGACTATTGAAGAGTTAGAACAGGATGCACAGCAGCATAATGATATGCCTATAGTGACTCAAAATATCAATCTAAGAGATGACGAAACGACACCTCTTAGAATGGAGAGAACGAAATCAGATATTGATCACTTCGTGAATGAGACAGAGAAAACCGAACCGTCGATATCAAGAGAAGCGCTTGACCATCTTATCGATGATGAGTTCGTTGAAAAGAGCCGTGTTTCCGCGGTGTCAGAAATCGATGACAACAACGAACAAGAACCGATACAAACAACGAGTGCTGAAGAAAGTAAAATCGTTGTAGAAACTCGAACGGATATTCAAGGCAATGTAGTTGAAGAAGAACAAGGTGACGAAGACGTGAAAGCGTTCCAAGATCTGGTTTCAGAAGCGCAACAGAATATGGCAGCAGAGCAAAACCCTTTCTTGGTTCAAAAACAAGCCAATCTGCCTGTACCAACCGCGCCTTTACCTACATTAGAGTTACTTTATCATCCTGAGAAACGTGAGAATCACATAGATAGAGCGGCGCTCGAAGAGATTGCGCGACTAGTTGAATCAAAACTAGATGATTACAAAATCAAAGCAAGAGTGGTTGATATTTTCCCTGGCCCGGTTATCACGCGCTTTGAACTGGATTTGGCTCCAGGGGTAAAAGTGAGTCGAATTTCTAGCCTTTCTATGGATCTGGCTCGTTCGCTCTCTGCGATGGCCGTAAGGGTCGTCGAGGTTATTCCGGGTAAACCCTATGTGGGATTAGAATTACCAAATATTACCCGTCAGACGGTGTATTTTTCGGATGTTGTAAACAGCAAAATTTTCCAAGAATCTACGTCACCAACAACCGTCGTAATGGGACAGGATATCGCTGGCGAAGCTGTCATCGCTGATATCGCTAAAATGCCTCATGTACTTGTCGCGGGTACTACGGGCTCTGGTAAATCAGTTGGCGTGAACGTCATGATTCTAAGTATGCTTTACAAGGCTAAGCCAGAAGACCTTCGTTTTATCATGATCGATCCTAAAATGCTGGAGCTTTCTATATATGAAGGTATTCCTCATCTTCTTTCAGAAGTAGTGACTGACATGAAAGATGCTGCCAATGCATTGCGTTGGTGTGTTGGTGAAATGGAACGTCGATATAAACTGATGTCCGCTTTGGGTGTACGTAATATAAAAGGCTTTAATGAAAAACTGAAGATGGCTGCCGACGCAGGACACCCAATTCATGACCCGCTATGGAAAGCCGGTGACAGTATGGATCAAGTGGCGCCACTGCTTGAAAAACTGCCATATATTGTAGTGGTGGTGGATGAGTTTGCCGACTTAATTATGGTCGTGGGTAAAAAAGTGGAAGAATTGATAGCTCGTTTGGCACAGAAAGCTCGTGCGGCCGGTGTCCACTTAATTCTCGCGACTCAACGTCCATCTGTGGATGTAATTACGGGCCTTATCAAAGCAAACATACCAACTCGTGTTGCTTTCACCGTATCAACCAAGACAGATTCAAGAACCATTCTCGATCAAGGTGGTGCAGAGTCACTGCTCGGCATGGGTGACATGCTTTACTTACCTCCGGGCTCTAGTCACACAACTCGTGTACATGGTGCATTCGCTTCAGATGATGATGTCCACGCTGTAGTAAACGATTGGAAGGCGCGTGGACAACCAAACTACATCGACGAGATTGTTAATGGCCAGCAGACGGCAGATACCTTACTTCCCGGCGAGAATATGGACAGCGATGAGGATGTTGACCCTTTATTTGATCAGGTTGTTGAGCACGTAGTTCAAAGCCGTCGTGGTTCTGTTTCGGGTGTCCAGCGTAGATTTAAAATTGGGTACAACCGAGCGGCTCGAATTATCGAACAACTTGAGGCGCAAGGTATCGTTAGCTCTCCCGGACACAATGGTAATCGAGAAGTGTTAGCACCAGCGCCAATTAAAGAATAGGAACTAACCTCTCGTAAGGGAGTCAGTATACTTATCAAACATCATCTCAATGCGAATTGTTTAAGATAACGTGATGTTGTTCGGTGAGTACCAAATTCCGTCGTCATTCCCGTGAAAACCGGAATCTGAGTGAGTTTAGATTTCCACTTTCGTGGAGATGATGCTGATTTCGTGGGATGACGTAATTTGATTACTTTAAATAATTGGTACAGTTACCAACAACACTAGGTTTATAAATGAATAAAATTTTAACTCTTTTGTTTCTTTTTAGTTTTACTGCGACCGCAGCCGTATCGCCTAAGGACGAACTAAGCGAACGACTGTCTAAAACCGACGGTTTCAGTGCTTCCTTTACTCAAACGGTCATTAGTCCTGACAATGAAGTCGTGATGGAAGGAGAAGGGAAAGTAGAGATTGCACGTCCAAGCCTTTTTCGTTGGACAACGGTCATGCCAGACGAAAACGTGCTGGTATCTGATGGTAAAACACTTTGGTACTACAGCCCGTTTGTAGAACAGGTGAGTATCTATTGGCAAGAGCAAGCGACATCACAAACCCCATTTGTGCTGCTTACTCGGAATAGATCAAGTGACTGGGAGAATTATTTGGTTTCTCAGCAAGGGGATAGATTTACTTTAATCCCGACAGCCATTGACTCTAATCAAGGTCAATTTCAAGTTGATGTGGATAGTACGGGTATAATTAAGGGATTTACTGTCATCGAACAAGATGGTCAAGAAGGTCAGTTTGTTTTCAATAGTTACAGCGATGAGGTTCCAAATAAGGAACGATTCACCTTCGCTATCCCTGATGGTGTTGAAGTGGATGACCAAAGAAATTGATCGCTTCCACAGGGACTTTTGATATCCGCTGTAATTATTGATATCCAGAGTAACTATCGATATCCACAGCAGCGAATGGCATTCACCGTAACGAATAATATTTGTGGTATAGGGCGTCAAATTGAGTAATTACAATCTAGATTTTGCAGCCGATGAAGACTTTCGTCCGCTAGCTGCGCGAATGCGCCCTATGACCGTGGAACAGTATATTGGTCAGAAACATGTTCTAGGGGAAGGCAAACCGTTACGTAGAGCATTGGAAGCGGGTCATATACATTCCATGATTTTATGGGGTCCACCGGGTACTGGTAAAACAACGTTAGCAGAAGTTGCCGCGAACTATGCCAACGCTGAAGTTGAGCGTGTCTCAGCGGTTACCTCCGGTGTAAAAGATATTCGTGCTGCTATTGAAAAAGCACGAGAAAATAAACTTGTAGGGCACCGAACTATTTTGTTTGTTGATGAAGTCCATCGATTCAATAAAAGTCAGCAGGATGCTTTTTTACCACATATTGAAGATGGCACCATTACCTTTATTGGTGCTACCACAGAGAACCCATCTTTCGAACTTAATAACGCCCTGTTATCCAGAGCGAGAGTTTATAAACTCACCTCTTTAAATCAAGAAGATATCCTTTCTGTTATCGATCAAGCTGCGAAAGATAAAGAACGCGGTTTAGGTCAAATTGAAGCGAATTTTACCGATAATGTTTCAGATCGATTAGCCGAATTGGTTAATGGTGATGCTCGAATGGCACTTAATTATCTTGAGCTGCTTTATGACATGGCGGAAGAAGATGATGCGGGCATCAAGCAAATTACGTTGCCGTTACTGGCGGAAGTCGCTGGAGAGAAGGTGTCTCGTTTCGATAATAAAGGCGATATTTGGTATGACCTTATTTCTGCCGTGCATAAATCGATACGAGGGTCTAACCCAGATGCCGCACTTTATTGGTCCGCGCGTATGATGGCTGCGGGTTGTGATCCACTCTATATCGTAAGAAGATTGTTGGCTATCGCATCTGAAGATATTGGCAATGCCGATCCGAGGGCGATGCAGGTTGCGGTTTCAGCTTGGGATTGTTTTACCAGAATAGGTCCCGCCGAGGGAGAAAGAGCCATTGCCCAAGCTGTCGTGTATTTGGCCTGTGCACCTAAAAGTAATGCGGTCTATTCTGCGTGGAAGCAGGCATTGTCGGACGCGCATAATCAACCTGAATATGAAGTACCTCACCACTTACGTAACGCTCCCACCAGTTTAATGAAAGATATGGGTTACGGAGCAGAGTACCGATATGCTCATGATGAACCTAATGCTTATGCTGCCGGAGAGAATTATTTTCCAGAAGAAATGGAAGAAACGCGCTATTATTTTCCGACAAATCGCGGCTTAGAAACAAAAATTGGCGATAAGTTGGATTATCTTTCCTCATTAGATGAAAAAAGCCTGCAAAAGCGCTATGAAAAGTAGTGCTTTTTGGATATCTTTACTCGATTAATTATTCTATAACGCGTTGGTGTTGATGTTGAAGTCAATGAACAACGCGTTTTTTCACAACTTAAAGCATAGGATTAGCAATGCTGGATTCTAAATTACTTCGAACAGAGCTGAATGACACAGCTGAAAAACTAGCCCGTCGAGGATTTATTCTTGATGTAGATAAAATACGTGAACTTGAAGAACAACGTAAATCCCTTCAAGTGAAAACTGAAGAACTACAGGCGCTACGTAATTCTCGTTCGAAGTCCATTGGTCAAGCAAAAGCAAAAGGCGACCATGATGAAGCGGCACGAATTCTTGCAGAAGTCGGCAATCTTGGTAGCGAACTCGATCAAGCGAAAAATGCTCTTGCAGAGTTACAAGTCCAACTAGAAGAAATCACACTATCTGTACCTAATTTACCTGACGATGCTGTTCCATCAGGCAAAGATGAAAATGAGAATGTAGAAGTGGCTCGTTGGGGTGAACCTAAATCTTACGACTTTCAACTGAGAGATCACGTTGACCTTGGTGAAATGGGTGACGGCTTAGATTTTCAAAGTGCAGTAAAGATTTCTGGGGCTCGTTTTATCGTCATGAAAGGCCAGTTTGCGCGTCTACATCGCTCAATTGCCCAGTTCATGCTCGATCTTCATACTGAACAACACGGTTATACAGAAATGTATGTCCCATACTTAGTGAACCACGATAGCCTCTACGGTACTGGGCAGCTTCCAAAATTTGGCGAGGATCTATTCCATACTAAACCTGCGACGGAAGAAGGTCAGGGTATGTGCCTTATCCCAACGGCAGAAGTTCCAGTGACCAATATGGTGCGTGATACTATTTCTGACGAAGCTGATCTACCGCTTAAAATGACGGCTCATACACCTTGCTTCCGATCAGAAGCTGGCTCTTATGGTCGTGATACTCGTGGTCTTATTCGTATGCACCAGTTCGATAAAGTCGAGCTTGTGCAGATTACTAAACCGGAAGATTCGATGGATGCATTAGAAGAACTAACCGGTCATGCTGAAAAAGTGCTTCAACTGTTAGCACTCCCTTATCGTAAAGTCATACTTTGTACTGGTGATATGGGCTTTGGTGCTCGCAAAACCTACGATTTAGAAGTGTGGGTTCCTGCTCAAGAAACCTACCGTGAAATCTCTTCATGTTCTAACATGTGGGATTTCCAGGCGCGCCGTATGCAAGCGCGTTTCCGCCGTAAGGGTGAAAAGAAGCCGGAGCTTGTCCATACACTAAATGGCTCTGGTTTGGCTGTTGGTCGTACTATGGTTGCGATATTAGAAAACAATCAGCAAGCTGATGGAAGAATAGAAATTCCAGAAGTATTGCGTAAGTACATGAATGGATTAACTTATATCGGTTAATCTAAAGTCGCCAGATAGTTAAGTGAAAGCCGACATCCAGATGTCGGCTTTTTTGATCTATGTTTCACTACGCCCCATATTTCTGATCCGTTATTTTTCCAGAAACGCAGTGGTTAAGCGTACAGCGATGTCTTGATTAGGTATGGAGTCGCTTAAAATTCTTACATAAAACAGGCTTCGTTTTGCAATGCTTCTTCAATCACATCGATTAGCTTACTTACATGCTCTGTCGAACTGACATACGGGGGCATAATATATATCAACTTGCCAAATGGCCGTATCCAAACACCGTTATCAACAAAAAATTTCTGAATCACTTCCATATTGACCGCTTTCTTTGTTTCGATTACTCCGATTGCACCCAGCCAACGCGTGTCTTGTACCAATTCATAGCGGGTTAATTCTGGTAATTTCTTAGCAAAAAGAGATTCGATCATGGCGGTTTGTCTTTGCCAGTCACCCGTTTCAATGAGCTCCATACTTGCATTAGCAACCGCACAAGCCAATGGGTTGCCCATAAAAGTAGGACCGTGCATAAAGCAACCAGCGTCACCTCCACATACAGTATCTGCGACAACTTTAGTGGTTAACGTCGCGGACAAGGTCATATACCCGCCAGTTATCGCTTTACCTACGCACAAGATATCGGGTTGAATATCAGCATGCTCGCAGGCGAATAGCTTACCTGTTCGGCCAAATCCAGTTGCTATTTCGTCGAGAATGAGAAGAACATTGAATTCATCACATAGTGAACGTACTTGCCTAAGGAATTCTGGATGATAAATACGCATTCCTCCAGCACCTTGGACAATCGGTTCCAGTATGACCGCCGCGATCTGATTGTGGTGTTCCGTTATCTTTTTCTTAAAGTCGTTAATATCCGAGTCGTCCCACTCCTGCCAGTATCCAATCTTTGGAGAATCAGCAAATAGATGATCAGGGAGAAAACCTTTGTATAGGCTATGCATAGAATTGTCAGGATCGGTAACAGACATGGCGGCAAAGGTATCACCATGGTAACCATCGCGTAGAGTGAGGAACGTAGATTTTGCTTTGCCTTTTGCGTGCCAATATTGCATCGCCATCTTCAGGCTGACTTCAACCGCAACAGACCCCGAATCGGCAAGAAATACATGCTGAAGTTTGCTAGGTGTTAATTGTACTAATTTTTTGCATAGACTAATTGCGGGTTGGTGGGTTATCCCGCCAAACATAATGTGAGAAACGCTGTCTATTTGTTTATGTGCCGCTTCGTTTAAATGGGGGTGGTTATAGCCATGTATAGCTGACCACCAAGAGGACATGCCATCAACAAGTATTTCTCCTGTTTCTAACATAATTTCAACCCCTTCTGCGCCTGTCACGGGGTAGCAAGTTAATGGATTAATTGTAGAGGTGTAAGGGTGCCAAATATGTTGCCGATCAAATTCTAAATCCATAATGCTTCTTATTGGTTGTTTTTTAGGCAAGTGTAAACTTGATTCATTTAGTTATGTTGACAGTTTAAAGCGAATCAGTAGACTAGCCAAGTATTAAAAAAATAATTAAAGGAAGCATCACGTGGAAATTCGTCATAATTGGGAAATTGAAGAAGTTCGTGCATTACTAGAAAAGCCTTTTATGGACCTGTTGTTCGAAGCACAACTGGTTCATCGTCAACATCAGCAACATAATTATGTACAGGTCAGTACTCTTCTCTCCATCAAAACGGGTGCTTGTCCGGAAGATTGTAAATACTGCCCTCAGAGCGCCCATTACCGTACCGATGTAGACCGTGAGCGCTTAATGGAAGTGCAGAGCGTTTTAGACGCGGCGCAAAAAGCAAAAGACTCCGGCTCGACACGATTTTGCATGGGAGCGGCGTGGAAAAACCCCAAAGAGCGTGATATGCCATATCTAAAAGATATGGTGAAAGGTGTTAAGGAAATGGGTTTAGAAACGTGCATGACGTTGGGTATGCTAACACCAGATCAAGCCGTCGATTTGGCACACGCAGGGCTAGACTATTACAACCATAATCTAGATACTTCTCCTGAATATTACGGAAACATCATTACCACTCGTACCTACCAAGATCGATTAGATACTCTATCTCACGTTCGTGACTCTGGTATGAAGATTTGTTCGGGTGGCATCATCGGTCTGGGTGAGAGCGTGAACGATCGGGCGAGCTTGTTCGCTGAACTTGCCAATCTGCCAGTCCATCCTGAAAGCGTGCCAATTAACATGTTAGTGAAAGTTCAGGGTACGCCGTTAGAAGACGCAGAGGACGTAGAGCCTTTCGACTTTATACGTCTTATTGCTGTTGCACGGATCATGATGCCAGAATCAGCTGTGAGACTTTCTGCCGGGCGCGAAAGCATGAATGAACAGATGCAGGCGCTATGCTTTATGGCTGGAGCAAATTCAGTCTTCTACGGATGTAAATTATTGACAACACCAAACCCGGATGAAGATAGTGATATGCAGCTTTTCAATAAGCTGGGTATCAATAGCGTTGAGGTAAGTCAAAAGCCGGATCAAATTCAAGAAAGTGAGCTACTCGATCAGGTTGTAGAGCGAGTCGCAGCACGGCCGACAAAAGACGATCTTTTTTATGATGCGAGCATTTAAATATCGTGTTTAGTCGTCGAATTGATGCTGCCTTAGAGGGAAGGAGAACCGCCGCTTTAGACCGTAAAATAACGGTAATTGAGGGCGGTAATCAACCTAATTTTCGTCTTGGAAGCATGTGCTATACCAACTTTTCGAGTAACGATTATATGGGGTTGGCTAGTTCAAACGAATTGTCTAAAGCGTGGCAAGAGGGCATCGACAAGTATGGTGTAGGCAGTGGTGCATCGCCGTTAGTTACTGGTTTTTCAACGGCACATAAAAGGCTTGAGGAAACGCTCTGTACTTGGCTTGGTTTTGAAAGGGCAATTTTGTTCAGTTCAGGTTTTAGTGCGAATCAAGCGGTGCTTTTTTCATTGTTAGAAAAGCAAGACTTATTGATTCAAGATAAGCTAAACCACGCCTCACTTATGGAGGCGGGTATGCTTAGTCCGGCGTCGATGAAGCGATTTAAACATAACGATGTGAACCATCTTGATGAAGTACTCTCTACCAAAAAGCAAAGCCTTGTGGTGACTGAAGGCGTATTTAGCATGGACGGAGACTTAGCACCGTTAAGTGAAATAGCGGAGTTGACAAGTCGTCACGGGAACTGGTTAATGGTCGACGATGCCCATGGAGTAGGAGTCCTCGGCGAGAATGGCGCGGGAAGCAGCAACGAAGCGAATATTGAACCTCAAGTTTTGGTTGTGACATTTGGTAAAGCCTTTGGGCTTTCAGGTGCTGCGGTTCTCTGCAGTTCCGCATTGGGTGATTACCTAACACAGTTTGCAAGACATCACGTTTACTCCACGGCGATACCGCCGAGTCAAGCTCATGCCCTCACTCACGCAACTGCGATGTTACAAAACCAGCATTGGCGTAGAGATAAGTTATTGAATCTCTACGATACGTATAATGCGGTTTTGTCCGGTACTTCTGGCTTCGTAGAGACAAAAACGCCCATCAAACCTTTTATTTGTGGTGATGTTGCTAAGACAATGGCGCTAGCAGATAGTCTCAAAAAAGAGGGCAATTGGGTGACAGCAATTCGCCCCCCAACGGTGCCTAAAGAGAGTAGTAGAATTAGAATTACGCTCACGGCTAATCACACAACGAAACAAGTAACAGATTTGGCGAATAGCATTATCCAGTTTTCAGAAAAAAATAATAAAGGTTAATACTAGTGGAATGTTCCGTACCTAATAATTCGGCTCGTAAAATGGCTATTGCAGAGGCATTTAGCAAGGCTGCCCATGGCTATGACCAACATGCACAATTTCAGAGAGATGTCGGCAACGAACTGTTGAAATACTTGCCGCAAGATTTGTCGGGATTGAAGGTGTTAGACATTGGCTGTGGAACGGGGTATTTTTCCGAGCTTCTCTCTAACCGAGGAGCGGAGGTTACTGCAGCGGATCTTTCGAAAGAAATGCTCATCCAAGCCAAGACTCGTTGTAATAGTAAAGTGCTTGAATATCGACAAGCGGATGCAGAAGCATTGCCATTTGACAACCACCATTTCGATATTGTTTTTTCAAGTTTGGCTCTTCAATGGTGTGACGATTTATCTATTCCACTTAGAGAATTACAAAGAGTAACAAAAAAAGGTGGCAAGGTTCTTTTCTCTACATTAATGCAGGGATCGTTAATTGAGTTGAGAAATGCGTGGGCGGAAATTGATTCATATCAACACGTGAATCAGTTTCTAAGTGAGAAACAGATAAAAATTGCGTTAGCGCAAGCTGGATCACAAAACCATCATCTAGACTTACAAACAATTCAGCTTTGGTACGCATCAGCATTTAAGTTAATGCGGGACCTAAAGGGCATTGGTGCAACTCATGTTGGAGCACGTTCTCCTGGGTTGACCAAAAAAAGCACCTTGTCTCGTGTTGAGACCGAGTACCAAAGATTTAAAAATGACAATGAGTTGCTACCCGCAACTTATCAAGTGTGTTTAGGAACAATTTTTTATGATTAATGCATTTTTTATTGCCGGAACAGATACTGAAGTTGGTAAAACTGTTGTGTCAAAAGCAATATTACAAGCACTTGCCGAGAAAGGTTTATCAACCATCGGTTATAAACCTGTCGCCGCGGGTTGCAAAGAAACAGAGCAAGGGCTTAGAAACTCTGACGCACTTCATTTGCAAGAAGCGGCAACGATCGATATTGCTTATGGTGACGCCAATCCGTATGCACTCGTGAGCGCGACATCACCACATATAGCCGCTAGGTTCGATAATGTGCAGATAGAACCCGCGCTATTAAGCGAAAAATTAGCAACACATAAGAGTGTCGCTGATGTGGTACTAGTAGAAGGTGCGGGTGGTTGGCGTGTCCCTATCTCAGACACCGAATGTTTATCGACATGGGTAAAGCAGGAAAAGCTTCCTGTTGTATTGGTGGTCGGCATTAAACTTGGGTGCTTGAGCCATGCCATGCTGAGTGTAGAAGCGATTCAGAATGATGGCTTGGAAATTATTGGTTGGGCTGCAAATCGCATTAATCCTGGAACGGAGAACTATGCGGATATTATCCGTATGCTGGAAGAAAAAATTCCTGCACCTAAATTAGGTGAAATACCCTATGTACCTAGCGTTAAAAAGAAAAATATTGGTAAGTATATGAATATAGAACCAATTATTAACGCGTAAGATTCAATAAAAAAAAATGGGTTGCCAAATTTTGGCAACCCATTTTTTTTACAAAATTTATTTTTCGGAACTAAACCCCATCCGACAGAGTGCGTTGGGTATCCAATATTTGCTTATGAAGTAATTGGTCCTCGCCAATACCTAGTTGTTCTTTGGCTTCTTTTTCCGTGATCCCTAGGTGACAACAAAGTAAGTCGATCGCCATTTGAAAATTGGTATTCTCAACCATTGTTCTATTCCTTATCAAAGCGAACTGCAGTTGCAATCTTACGCTGCTTCGAATCTACGCTTAACGAGTCATTTTCTCAATAAGACGAAAGTCTAACATCTAGCATTACTCATTGACTTATATTATATAGATGAGCTGTGCGATAAATTTAAGCGCTACTACTATTATTATTTAATCTAATTTATAAATTAGCATTCATAATAAAAATATTGATTATACTTGCCAATAAGACTAGCATTTAAGTAGTGGTTTATTTTTCATTATGCATAGTACGAAGAACGGCCACATGAATATGGATGTTATTTAAAAATAATTAGGAAGGTGGTTATGAATATTTTATTTAAGGGGTTGTTGTTCTGTATAATTTTGTCCTCGACGAATGTTAGTGCAAAATCCGTTTCAGTATCATGGGAAGGCGTTATTACACTTCTATATCAACCAGATTTGTTTTCGACGATAAAATCAGAAGATATTCAAAGTAACGCGGAAATGCTTATCAATGATGGGGCCAATAATGTTGCCATTAATAGAG
Organism: Vibrio sp. DW001; assembly: GCF_029016285.1. Lineage (NCBI taxonomy): Bacteria > Pseudomonadati > Pseudomonadota > Gammaproteobacteria > Vibrionales > Vibrionaceae > Vibrio > Vibrio sp. DW001. The sequence goes on from NZ_CP091975.1 coordinate 1,191,240, forward strand.
AGTATATTATTCAATATAAAGGGGATAACAACGGAAATAAAAACATAAGCACCTCAGTCGTTGTGGTTATGTATAGTTTGTAGTTAACAAGATTAGCCACCTTAAGGTGTGTATTTTTTCTCATTTTTCTTATGATCCCAACGCAACTAAATATGAAGTTAGGATCATAGATAATCAGTGGGTTAGTCTTTTTTTATCTCAGGAAATAGGCTAGCAATTGTCACCTTAACCTGTGGTGGAAAAATAACAATGGATGGTGTAATACTATTAACTTTACCAAAGTTCAGTACGAATACTGGTTGATTGTTATTTCTAAACTCAACAATACCTCCATCGACGAGAACTTCTAAATCAGTGACTGTTCCAATATGGCTGTAGGCCTCTGCATCATAGCCAAAAGTTAATGCTATTAAATTGTTGGCCAACTTTCTAACTTCAAGTAACGGTGATTGGTTAGCGAATAAAGCCAGTGTTATTGACTGACCTTCAATTAAAGAGTGGCATGCCATAATTATTCGAAATGTATTGGCTATCGGAGTAAACGAACCAGATTCTAAAGGCATTGATTGACTAAAACAATTTAGAACTTCCAAGGGCTCGTTGCGAATCAAGCCAGAATTATTAATATATACTTCGCATGGTAAAGTCATCAATTCTCTAGCACCATCCGAAACACCAAATTCTAAAATCCGACCCGAAGCTAAACTTAACATTCTTCGCGTAGTACCTAATTCACTTGTACGCACTACCTCTATTAATTTGTTGTCACAGAGATGATATTTGATATAAGACTTTCTATTAGAGCTTTGGATATATGCAGTAAGAAGTATGACTAAATTATCACCATCGGATAATGACTTGCCTACGTCAAGGCGAACACTCTTTACATCCTGTGGTAATAGTCCATCCACTGTGGTTTTCGTAATTATCTTATTTTCCGAAGAATAGATGTAAAGTACCAGAGAGTCTGAACTTTTTAACAACGATGCTTGTGTGCAGCTAACGGTATCATTGGCAATGCCTATCACCGCACCTTCTATCTTGGGGTCAAAAGGCAACGGTGCATCCTGTAATAATGGCCAAATTTTATCATCATAGTCCCAATAGTTGGCACAAAGGGTTCCGGTGTCATTGTGATAAAAAACCATATAGTTTTCATTAGAGATACCGGGAAATCTGCCAAGTACATTGTTGACGTCACAATAAATACCAATGGGATGATAGGCATTCGCATTGAGTAAAATTACTGACTGATGTTCCCAATGCACCATATCTAATGACACAGCGTGACCAACACTTCTGTCCGTGATTTGGTTAGTAGGACTGAATAAATAAAAAAGATGGTAACGATTATTTGAAAACTTTAATGCTAAAGGTTTTATGAAAGTACCGACGGCTGAGAGCAGATGCATGACTCGATCCTCTTCTATTATATTACCCAAATAGTATACCCATACATAAAATAAGGGAACTGTCTAATCTAACTTGTTGTTTTTATTGGTATATTGGTGGCATGTTATTTGCTTTATATTGAGTGGAACTTTTAATGATGTTATATGAGGGATACATGAGTCACAACATACTTACTTCAAAAATTCGATCTGACAACGTTTTAGTTAAATTAAACTGTTCTTCTCAGGATGAAGTTATAGGTCGCTTAGCTGATAGGTTGCAAGAGCAAGGAATTGTTAAGGATAGTTTTCGAGATGCAGTCATAGCTAGAGAAAATGTTTACGCAACCGGTCTTGATACGGGCAATATTTGCGTTGCTATTCCTCATACCGATCGTCAACATGTTCTTCATGACGGGATAGCGGTGGCGACACTTGAGAACCCAGTTGCATTTGTGGCAATGGGCACAGAAGACTCTATCTTAAAGGTGCAAGTGATATTTATGTTGGCAATCTCTTCTGACGATAAACAAATAGATACGCTCCAAGCTATTATGGGATTGGTGCAACACCAATCATTGTTGGAAAAAATGATCGAAGTAGAAAGTTCTTCAGAGTTATTGAATATAATAAGTAATTATTGTGACTGACCTCAATATGACTTATTTTCAGTGAGATAGCCTAAGACGTCGAAATGTAATTCTGTTTATATCAATGATAGATTGCATACCATGTTTGAATGTTAGCAAGTGAACCATATTTATGGTGTATCAATTTGTCGATAATGAATTGATATGAATCATGACTAGTTATTGGAAAATGATGTGTAAGGGAACAGGGATGAAACGGGTTAATGAGGTTGTCAATTATATTTATACGGTAGAGTCAATGGTTGACCGCTATAAAGGCTACTCAGGTGTTGCGACTCAAGATATTGCCAATGCACTTCATCTTCGCCGGAATAATGTGAGTAGTCTTCTGAATGATTTAGTGCATCGCAACATAATATTTAAAACGAAGAGCAGGCCAGTATGTTATGTCAGTCAGAAGCTTATTCAACGCTTGGACCTCGAAAACTATATAGAGGATGAAAGTGTCATTCGATTGGACCACCCTGAATTGAATGAAACTAATTCTCTTTCCTTTAATAGCCTTATCGGAGTGAAAGGTTCTTTACTGAAATCAATTGAAACAGCTCGAGCTGCAATTGCTTATCCACCTCATGGTTTACACTCAATTATATTTGGGGAAAGTGGTGTTGGTAAGTCGTTATTTGCACATTGTATGCATGACTTTTATCAAACTCATACTGAAAAACGTGTTCCTTTTGTGCATTTCAACTGTGCGGATTATCATCAAAATCCACAGTTATTACTTTCTCACCTTTTTGGACATGTAAAAGGTGCATATAGTGGGGCAGATCAAGAGCGTGAGGGGTTGGTAGCAAAAGCGAATGGAGGCATTCTATTTTTGGATGAAATTCATCGGCTACCACCAGATGGACAGGAAATGTTATTCTCTCTTATTGATAACAAAACGTATTCTAAACTTGGATCAGAAAACCTTATTCAATGTCAGGTACTTTTGATTTCAGCGACGACAGTCTCTCCAGAAAAAGCGCTGTTGAAAACATTTTTGCGTCGCATACCTGTAACAATCACGTTACCTCGGTTGAATGAAAAAAGTTTTGATGAGCTGTTCGAATTAATACGCTATCTGTTCGCAAAGCAAGCTCAGCATATTCAAAAGGATATAATAGTAAAGAGGGAGGTCATCAATAACCTAATAAAATACCTTCCATCTGGTGCTATTGGCCAATTGAGCTCCGACATAAAACAGACCTGTGCTAATGCGCTTCTATTAGATAATAATACATCTGATTTTCTAACGATTTCGAATGAAAATATTCCAATGTCGATTAGTAAGCAAAAATTCACAGAAACTTCAATTCAAGATATATATCTGTCTAATACGGGTATCGACCCAAAACTGACCGATATCAAGGTTATTGATAAACTGGAAGCGATTGGAGCGTGTGCTTCGGACCAACAGCGCAAGATATTGATTGCAGACTACTATACCTATCTACATTCCATGTATAGCTTGTCTAATCAAGATATGAGGCAAATTAATGGTTATGTTGATACCAATATCATCGATTTATGTAGAAAATTAAATGCGTTAGCTCGTGAAATAAATCCTTCTGATATCCGATATAACTTGATAAGTATACTTTCGATGCACTTACATATGCTCTCTTTTTGTAATAAGGATCTAGGAGAAAAAGCATCGAAAATATGTAGAGATTCTCCCATAGAACATAGAATTCATACACTATGTAACGAACATCAACTGTTCTTGCCAGCTCATCATGTTCAATTACTGCTTGAACTTATTAATGAAGGATCTAGGTCAACGATAAAGTCAAGAATAGGCGTCATTATAGTGTGTCATGGTATCGGCGTTGCTTCTAATATTGCCAAGGTATGTAATACCTTGTTTGATACCACGTTTATGCAAGCTATCGATATCCCTTTGGATCATTCGATTAAGGATCATTTCGACGAGATTAAGTCAAAGATTTGCTCTATCGACCAAGGGAAAGGCGTGGCTATCTTGGCTGATATGGGGTCGACAACCTCAATTGCCCAATCTATCAATGACATGACAGGCATTAAAACCGTCTGTTTTAGTAATATGTCAACACCGCTGGCCTTGGAAGTATTGCGTCGCACCCTATATGAAGATGATAGTATTGAAGAGCTTAGGGCTCACTTTGAAAAAGAACAAGGCCCCTGTGTCACTGTCAAATCTGACGCAATTCTTTCAATTTGTACTACAGGTATTGGTTCGAGCGAATTTATTACCCAAAAATTGCAAAACATAATTATTTTGTCTGAAAGGACCGACGTGAAAGTAGTCACGTTAGGGCTTTCTGATCTTCAGCAAGGTTCTGTGACATTCAAATCAGTTTTAGAAAACAGTAATATTTTATTTGCAGTAGGGACCGTTGCTCCGGAGCTGGACGTACCGTTTTATTCGATATCAGAGTTGTTTTCAGATCACGGTGAATCTACTTTTACTCAAATGTTAAAAAATCAAACCATAGAGCAATCAATATATGATGATTGTTTTGATATTCTGTCCGATTACATTATGTATTTAAATCCCAAACAGGTTATTCGCCATGTAAAGAGTTACATCGACAGTAATGATTATATATCGATGGTTAGTGACGACATCAAGCTCAAGCTTGTTTTACATATTAGTGGCATGATTGAACGTCTGACTCATAATAGTGCCGACAATCCTATTTCGGTTCCAGCCGGTGATTTTTCGCTAGAACAAACTAGACAGAATATAGAACTTATAGAGCTCGCTTATAAGATTGAAATTAGTGACATTGAATTAAGTTACATTACACAGATTGCATTTCATAGTTAAAGGAAAACAACAATAATGATTAAAAATATCGTTGATATAACAGCAAGTGACGGGATTCATGCCCGCCCGGCAGCTACGTTAGTTAAGTCGTGTAGTAAAATGGATTCGGATATTCACATTACACATAACGGTAATAAATGTAGCGCAAAGAGCATGATGGCCGTACTCAGAATGGGAATAAAAAGAGGATCACAAATCGAACTAGAAGTTGCAGGAGGAGATGAAAACCAAAATATGCAAACGTTGATGGCTGTGTTTAACACTCAAATAAATATATAGAAACTATGTAGCTGCATTTATAGAATTTAAAATAAAAGCATACAACATAAACATAAAAAAGGTCACGATAGATTCATTCGATCGTGATCTTTTTTATTACCAGTTACATTATTTTTTATCGATATTTTTAGTACTTTTGCCTCTCTTTGGTTATATATGTATGAGTTTCTAAAAGAAGTGAGGAACAAAAATTAAATTAATGATGTATATAAATAATGGGCAAGTTAGAGTCGGATAAAAAATAGTAATACGAATAATACGTAATATATTAGCAGACACTGGGCATTTATAAGTGTATCTATATAAGTCATTGAAAAATAATGTAATTACTTGGCATCTAATTTGCAATATAGAAGGTGAAATCTATTATTAGATGCTTATTATTAATTGAGGTACCTATGGAATTTTTAAATTGGTTTATGGGGTTGGGCTCGATAGTTGTACTACCTGCCCTAATCTTAGTGTTTGGTCTCATGTTAGGAACGAAGCCTAACAAGGCTATTATGTCGGCGTTAACTGTTGGGATAGGTTTTGTTGGGTTGAACTTAGTTATTGGTTTATTGGGTGAAAGTATTGGCCCTGCGGCACAACAAATGGTTGAACGCATGGGCTTAGAGTTAACGGTAATTGATGTTGGTTGGCCTGCCGCTGCTGCAATATCATATGGCACAGCATTAGGCGGACTCGCTATACCTATTGGCTTAGCACTTAATGTTGCATTGATTGTCGCGGGATTGACTCGTACGTTAAACGTGGATCTTTGGAACATTTGGCATGCTGCTTTTATTTCGTCGTTAATATATGCATTAACGAATGATATGAGTATTAGTATTGCGGCAACGTGTGTTTACATCATGATGATACTGCTGTTTGGTGATCTGCTTGGTCGTATAGTTAATCGTTTCTATGGTTTTCCAAATGTAACTTTCCCTCACGGTACTGCCATACCAGGGTTCATTTTCGCACTGCCATTCAATTGGTTATTTGATCGTATTCCGGTTCTCAAAAACTGGGAAGCGGATTCAGAAACTATTCAAAAGAAATTTGGTATTTTTGGACAATCAACAGTCATTGGTGCCTTGATTGGTTTGGTCATTGGTCTTCTTGCTGGATATGAGGCTGCTCAACTTGGTCAGCTCGCAATGAAAATGGCAGCGGTTATGATGTTAATGCCACGAATGGTTGCATTGCTTATGGAAGGTCTCACACCTATTTCCGAAGCTGCGAATGGATTTGTAAAAAGACGTTTTCCAGGTCGCGAACTCTATATAGGTTTGGATGCTGCGTTGTCGGTTGGACATCCAGCGGTTCTTTCGTCATCTCTTTTGCTTGTACCCATTACTATCTTTCTAGCCGTGATTTTACCTGGTAACACAACCTTACCATTTGGTGATTTAGCGACAATTCCATTCTTGGTCTGTTTAATGGCAGCGGTTTTCAAAGGTAACATTATCCGCACAGTAATTGCAGGCACCTTTTACATGGCGACCATATTGTATATCACATCTTGGGTTGCTCCATTAGTGACTCAAGCCGCGGTAGCCGCAAATTTTGATCTTCAAGGCAACACCACGATTACAGCGTTGGCTGAAGGTGGATTATGGACCACGTGGATGTATATCGGCTTAACCAAGTTATATAGCTGGGCAGGTATATTGAGTATAGGTGCAGTCGTGTTGGCGGGACTAGTTTACGTTAACAAGATTTTGCCGAAAAAACAGGCTCAAAGCAAACAGAGTGTTACCGAAGCACAATAATGTAAGTGAGGATTTATGAAAAAATTAATGATCATGTGTGGAACAGGGGTTGCAACATCAACGGTTGTAACAAATAAAGTCAAAGAATGGCTTGAAGAAGCGGGTCTGTCTAATAAGGTGCATCTCTATCAAGGTAAAGTCGCTGACGAGCTTGGCCGTATTGATGAATACGACATTATTATTAGCACCACGCTTGTCCCTACTAATATCCAAAACAAGGTGATCATGGGATTACCATTATTGACGGGAATGGGAGTGGATGAACTATTCGCGACTGTTCGTCAACAGATTGAATCGTGAGGATATTATGCTTGTAACTACATCAGAGATGTTTAAACAAGCAGAAATGGGCGGTTACGCCGTCCCATCTGCTAATTTTTTAGATTACAGAATGGCAAGTGCATTTGTTAAGAAAGCAGAATCATTAAACATGCCGTTAATACTTTCTTTTGCTCAGGTTCACACCAGTGTGTTGCCGCTTGAAGACGCTGCTGCCATTGGTCTTCACCTTGCTCGAAATGCAACCGTTCCGGTGGCTTTACATCTAGACCATGGGGAAGATGAAAAAACAATTGAAAAAGCGATAATGCTGGGTTTCACCTCGGTAATGATTGATGCATCAACCTGCGAATTTAATGAGAATATCGCCATTACAAAACGAGTGGTTGATTTGGCTCATTCACATGGTGTTGTTGTTGAGGCTGAACTTGGTCATGTTGGTTCAGGAGAAAGTCTCGAGGCACAAGAGGAGAGTGATTCAATCTATACCGATCCGAAACAAGCAGATTTATTCTGTAAAAAGACGGGTATAGATTCATTAGCTATATCGATTGGTACTGCACATGGTCATTATAAAGGCGTCCCCAAAATCAACTTTGAACGATTGGAGGAGGTACAAAAAGAAACTCGAACACCTTTAGTGCTCCATGGCGGTTCTTCGTCAGGAGATGAAAATTTACATAGATGTGCCAGGAATGGTATCTGCAAAATTAATATTTTTACGGATTTTATTACTGCAGCGCATAACGTAATCTATGAAGAAAAATTTGACGATATGATGGTATTGAATCAAGCCGTTTCAGAGACTTACGAAGAGACTCTTGGACACTGTTTTGGGGTTTTTGCCACTAAAAAATGGGAGGTATCAAATGAAACGAACGTTTAGTACTCCGTTTTTTACCCTAAATCCTAAAGCATATCTTTTTGGAAAAGAGTCATTGGAATTAGCACTGTATGCGGACACATTGGCTAATGAGTTGGATATTGATGTATTTTTCACAGCGCAGCATGTCGACATAGTGACTATAAAACAAGCAACATCAAGACTTATCGTTACAGCTCAGCACATCGATCCAATAAAACTGGGAAGAGGAATGGGGCATATTCTTCCTGAGAGCGTTAGAAATGCAGGCGCAGAAGCGACGTTTTTGAATCATGCCGAACATCCGTTAACCTTAGCTGAGCTCACCAAGGCAGTAGAAAGAGCCAATGATGTTGGGCTGATCACTATCGTGTGCGCTGATAGTTTAAAAGACGCTGAAATCATCGCTTACCTTGAACCGGATATTATGGTTTGTGAACAAACTGAATTGATTGGTACTGGTAAAACCGCGGATGCTCAATATATGCGAGATACCAACAGTATGATTAAGGCCATCTCACCAAATACACAAGTGCTTCAGGCTGCTGGGATAAGTACGCCAGATGATGTGTCTAAAGCTATCCAATCTGGAGCTGGAGGTACTGGAGGCACGAGTGGTATTGTGTGTGCTGATGACCCTAAAGCGGTATTGTTTACAATGCTGCAAGCCTTAAAAAAGGAGCGTAGATATGAAAGTATTTCATGAAACCATGAGTATAGAATCATGCGCAGGCCGAGTTTCATATCATAACGTTACCGACCAAGTGAAAAAAATAATTGAAAAGAGCGGTATCGTTGATGGCACAGTCTTAGTTCAAACGGCACATACCACTTGTTCGGTTATATTCGAGGAGTTTGTGCATGACCTTGATTTTAATGGTGATGAATTTCTGCACGTCGATATGAACCGCATTTTAGATAAAATAATTCCTAGGGAGTTGACGGAAAATGCTGACTATCGGTACCCAGGTCAACAACACCTTGATTTCTTAATGTCACTCAATGACCCCAACTACCCATGTGACTCTGGCACGATTTTGAATGCAGACGCTCATATTCGAGCATCGTTCTTTGGGCCCAGTGAACAGTTTATTGTCAAAGAGTGTGTGCCATTGATAGGAGAGGTTGGCTATATCTATTTTATTGATTTTGACCAAAATAGAGAACGTAGTCGAAAATGTCATGTGATGGTTATGGGGCAGTAGATTTACAGTTTTTTCTAGATTTTGATATCAATGATTCAGGTTATCATGCTGTTAATGAGTGATTTCATATCAGTATGGTAACTTGTTTCGTAATTGTACCTGATTGCTCGTCGGACAGGTTAGTTGAACACCTGACCATTATGTTTGAGCCAGCCATGTTTGTGTTTATTTCTTGGGTCGCGATGTGTCCAATGGATAATACCACCTCTATTATTCCACTCATACTCACCGTAAAACTCAACAACGTCTCCAGTTTCTAAGTTCGAAATACGCGGCGCTAAATCAATATTATGTGCCACCAAGAGAGTCTGACGATTAGACAGTTTCAATATAAATTTTTGATGCCTCGCCCCTTTAATATCGTCTGCCAATAAACGAATTACAGTACCCACGCCTTGGACTTGTACATCACTTTGTCGTGATTCAAATGCCTGCTGTAATTTACTATCATTGGACCAAGTGAAAAAAGAGGTTGCACTTAATACAACCAAGATCATCGTCAAAAATAACTTCATATCAATACCTTTCTACTGGTTGTATTTGATGTCGTTACGGAGTGTGCCAGTGCCGAACGGTTATGGTCAACAATAAATTGATCTTGGGTCGAGGGCCTATAAAAAAGAGGTGTCTAATTTTTGTGTTAGTAAGGATGTATGCTGGACAAATTAAACATCGGTATAACAAGGAACCTTAGATAACGATAAGACAAGAGGGTTTAAAGATACGGATGCCAATAAACGTGTAAATTCAATAAGGATCGAATCGGGAGTAATAACTACAATTCGTGTAATGGTAACTTATAGCTATGTACTAAATATGATAGACACAGATATGGTTATTATTTTATATCTCAGTGGTTGATTTCACGTAACTGTCTGCTGACAAAAATTGCAATCGAAGGGAAGGTCGGTAGGTAAATGTTGAATGTCGGGATAAAAATAAATATTGAGTCAGACCTTACTAGAGTGTGTTTGCTTTACTACCCGCTCCAACACAATAGTAAGGTCGCATTCGAATTATTTTTCTAGTGTAAGGAAATAATCGAAAATTTCTGGAACATTACCGTTGCCCATGCCTGCATCGAAGGCAGCCTGAAGATTGGCAGAGGTACCTTCAGCAATCTCAGCTCGCGTACCTAAGTCTTTAACCATCTCGAGGAAATAGCCTAGATCTTTGTTGGCATTGCCAATAGAGAAGCCTAAGTCACTCACGCCGTCTACAGCATAGTTCTTACAGAACTGCATGAAAGGCGAATTTGACGGACCAGTAGACATAATCTCAAACAGTTGTTGACGGTCAACACCAGCTTGGGCAGCCACAGCGAAAGCTTGAGACATGGTGCAGACCGTAGTCATACCCATAAAATTATTGATTAGTTTGGTTGTGTGACCAGCGCCTAACGCACCTAGATTGAAAATATTTTCGCCAAGCACGTCGAGGACAGGCTTAACCTTGTCGAAGGTCGCCGGATCACCAGAGGCCATGATGTTTAGCAATCCGTCTTTTGCATGAGCGGGTGTGCGGCCTAATGGAGCGTCAATCATGCCTGCCCCTTTTTTGGCTAGCTCAGCACCGATCTTACGAGTAGATGCAGGGATAGATGTTCCGAAGTCGATAAGTACAGAGCCTTCTTTCATGCCAGCGAGTATGCCGTCTTCGGCATAAACCAGTTTTTCAACAATAGCTGATGTAGTGAGGCAAAGCATCACAATGTCGCTAGCCGCGGCTAGTTCAGCTGGTGAAGTTGCTTCGGTAGCGCCGCGAGCGACAACCGCCGCAACGGCATCTTTATTAAGATCCATTACAATCGGTTCAAATCCGTTTTTTTGTAAGCACTCAACCATGTTGCTGCCCATAAGGCCGAGACCGATGAAACCTATAACTGGTTTTGTCATGTTTAACTCCTAAATATCTTATTGTATGCTTGTATTATTATATAGTATACGCCTACTTGTATTTAAGCAATCCTTGAATGATGTGAAATTATTGAAAGGTTGAGTTACTTAGTGGTATTGAGGAAATAAATCGCGGGAAATTCAGAAATTAAACTCTATTTTGGCTTAGCAAAAGAGCAGCATACCAACTCGACATTAACCCACCCTTAACCCACCCAGTGTTATGGTTTGCTCATATCTTTGGAGCTACGCTTCATTGTTGATCTACACATGTCTCTATCTGAATCAGTTGAGCATGGTTATATTTGCTATTAATCCCCTTAGTTTTTAAGGAAAAACGCCATGAAAAATTGTCCATTTTGTGGAAGTTGTATGCTAAATGTTGAGCAAAAAAGAGGTGCTTGGAACAATGCGGAGGTTGAACTGCACGTGATCTGTTCAGATTGTGCTTCTTCAGCCCCGATTTATATCTGGAATAAACGGAATGAAGAAGTAGAGCAACCAAAATTGGCTGTCATTAGATAATCGCCATGCCTCCGTTTAGAGGGTGAGATCTAGAGGCTTGATAAACTAAAGTTACGCAAGCCATTTTTAGCCGTTGTGGTCAGAACGTTAAACGGTAGTGGCTGATCTAGCCTGTATTGCAATAAACAGTGCTTTTTGGTATTGGGTGAAATCAGAGTCTACTAATATATTTCCATTGTCCAAGAACTTAATTTTTTCTCTGTCCAAAGCTCAATAATTATTGGTTCTAGGGCGGCCATTATTCTTCGAAAATCATCCTCCGTTTTACTGTCGTTGAACCAGTTTTTGACTGAATCTTGATTAAATTCAAGTTGTTTTAGGTTACCTGAATTGGTAAGAACTTCTTCACCATCAGACGCTAATTGTTCGCTAGTCAGTTTTATTTGTGATTCGAAGTACTGTTCGCCCGCTTTGTATAAATTCCAATCATCCAATCTTGTTGCTACTCGTTCCATTGAATTATCCTATCCAATTTTTGTTGGGGTAATTATGAAATCATACTCTTCATGTTAAGTATGAGATTAACCTCACAACATAATCAGCTTTCATTTTGGGATTGTAGAAATGTAGCATCCTTCAAAAAATGGTTAATTGTTGCCAGAGTCTAATGACCAAATTGACCTTAATATCGAGGTCTTTTATTTTGATCTACTTTCGCTTTGATAGAAGCACTCTCGATAGATATCAAACAACAAATAAGTACCCGTCCCCTAAGCTATGCCTTATTCACCCTCGGAGACACATGAAACGTAACTTGTGTAACTCGCTCCTCCTGAAAAAGTCGAACCGTTAGATAGAAGCATCGTGTCGTAATTAGATGGTGAAGCGCTTTGCGTGTTTGACCAGTAAGGCGCATCAGTGGGCCAACCTAACGTTGCCATGTCGCCTTTGTCTTGGAATAAGCCTTCTAATGCGGGGTTCTTAGATGCATCGTGGCTACCAATTTCTGCAATCGTTGCTGTTTTCCAGTCTGTTTTTCCAGCGAATTTCATTCGTGCTAAATCGGTACACCAACGATCATATTGACCGTTGATACCATGACTACCCGCTATGTTTCTTTGGTCAAATAGACCAAATGCTTCGCCATAGGCACTATCTTGAACAGTGGCTGAGTAATTGCGTCCATCGTTAGCACTATCTATGCCCATGCTTTGTTTATACCCGAGCCTTTGTAATACAGCAACGCTGGGTGTCGATGTGAATAATAAGGTTTTTCCTGCTACGGTCGCTGACGCTATCTTCAAACAACCACCCGCCGCGTCGATATTAACATCATTGATACCGCCTCCGGGTATAATCGAAGCGTCATCCAATGGTAAGTTAACGTCATGATTACACACTGATGATGCGGTAACAGTAAGGTTGGCTTCGTCGCTGACAATGCCATCTAATTTTGCAATCACGCGGGTACTGCCTTCATTCTTTGGGGATATATGACCCGAGTGAATGTCAGCAATATCCGAAGAGGTTATTGACCAGTCCACCTCGTCAGTAATGTCAACTTCGGTTCCATCTGAATACTTTCCAATTGCTTGATAGTTTGTTTGTGTCGACAGTTTTACCATAGGAATATAGGTAAGTGAGGTAGGTGCAATAACAATCTCATAGAGTGACGAATCGACCACAATACTAGTAGGTGGCAAATCTTTGTTATCAGTTGCGTTGCTATAGGTTTCAGAATTTGAATGGCATCCAGCTAATACTAAAATGATAGCGATGTAGCCTAGATTTGGTATGGAGTTGTACTTACTCATAGAGAACTGCTCTCAATATTCAAATGGAATTCACATCTTGTGTCGCAGACGCTTATCGATGGCAGTGATGGTAATGAAAATGAGAAATATGGTATGTAGGAATTAGCTGATAATGAAAAATATGGAGCGAGAAATGCCAATGGGACATATAGTCTAACGAAACGGGGTGTGAGTTTTTGATAAATGGATGGTGTAAGAGGTTAATCGTGTTGATTTTATAGATTATTAGTTAAGTTAAAAATGAGCGATAGGTGTCGGATAAACGATACCTATCGCAATGTACTAGTTGATCAATTCAATCTTGTTGAAATCGATATCGTTCCCTTTAGGTGAACGTTCAATCTCGCTAACTTTACGAAAGTGATACAATAAAATATATCCAAAGCAACCTAAAATTAACGCAATTGCCAATGCTCCGACCCATTGAATCTGAAGGAAATCTAATTTGAATAGCAGTGTTAATCCGCTGAGTAAAACCACATTACCGATCATGTAGCGTACTTTACCAAACCGCTGTACTGTTAGGTTTAGGTTGTCGGTATATAAACGAACCAATGAATCAAGTGAGTTGATAACAAATGTCATCCCAACCAAGACCATTGCGAGGTTGTAGAAGCCAGCAACAGGTATTGCGTTGGCGCTGTAGTAATAAAGAACACTGAACCAAATAGCGATTGGAATAGACGGGAATACCATCATAGAAACCAATACTTGGTAGGTTTTGAGACCACTGACAAAACGAGCGGTAAATTGGCCGATCATGATGCTCCATGCAAACCACCAATAAAGGTAGAATTCGTGGTAGTCGTTAAGCGGTAATACAAATTTATGCAGATTAGTAAAGTAACCGCCTAAAAGACTTAGTGTGGTAAAAAATTCGCCAACACTAGAATTATCCGATAAAAATGCACCAGACCACATCAACGCGATCAAGCCCATGAATAACCAACTGCTTCCTAAGCTTAGAATTCTGACGTAGCGGATACTTGTACTTGAGTACACGGCGACAGCAATGATGGCAAGTACCACTAAATAGAAGCTACCTATGATGGTCTCTCCATCACCTAACTCGGGTAGATACCACGGCAAGTTAACCAGCAATAGGTAAGCGGTAAACGCGCACGTACCAATAATAACCATGTTATTAATCAGTTTGATTAACGGTATCTCGAAGAATTTGACCCTTGGCTCAATAACACAGAAGTAAAAACAGGTTAAGAAATAGAAGGCCCAAATGAAGAATGCCCAAAAGCCAAACTCTATGGCCAACGGATTAGTAAAAGAGTATTCAGGGCTGGTGGCTAAATCGGCATAACCAGCGAACTCGGTTAGTGGGAACATGATCAGTCCAACGTCTAAACCAGAGGTAAAGAGGATGGCGATAAAGGTAAATTTGCGCACGGGAGTGACGCCAATACACTTCATGTTGCCCCAACGGTAAAGGACAAACACGATAGCGGCAAAGGTAAATAAAATACCTATGGATAACCAAGTAGTCATTATTTGGCCTCCGTGGGGTTGATACGAGCAAACATAATTATTTCCTTGATTTATGTTTTGATGCTATGTCCCAATTTTTTAAGACGGCACGTGCCATCAGGCCTTAAGTATCGTTTTGACGATAGTTAAAACCTGATAAATTGAACATAGTTACGGCGACCATTTGCGAACATCGCATAAGTTGGTCGTATTAATCATACTTTCTATGAACGAATGTTTTCGTTAGGTATAGGGTAGTGAATGCACTCCTTGGTTAGGGTAAATGTTTATCGCTTAGGGTTTTGTAATCGCTGGCTTGTTTGCCAATCCGATGCAGTAACCACCTGAGCCGTACTTGGTTCTAATAGCTCTTTCCCCAAAATAATATCCGCGGCGCGCTCAGCGACCATAATGGTCGGTGAATTAAGGTTACCGTTAGGGATAGTGGGGAATATTGAAGAATCAACAACGCGTAGACTGTCGATACCGTGAACCTTGGTTTCAGAGTTCACTACGGACATTGAGTCTTCACCCATTTTGCAGGAACAAGACGGATGATAGGCACTTTCAACAGAGCGTCTAACAAACTGATCGATCTCTGAATCGGTCTTCACGGTTAGCCCGGGCTGAATTTCTTCGCCCCGATATTCGTCTAGTCCAGGTTGATTTATGATCTCGCGAGTCAGACGTACGCAGGCTCTAAACCCTTCGATGTCATCTTGGTGAGACAGATAATTAAATTGGATTTTCGGGGCAATATGAGGGTCGTTTGACGAAACCTTAATGGTACCTCGGCTTTTGGGTTTGTTATGGCCAATGTGAACCTGAAAACCATGACCTGAAAAAGCTTCTTTACCGTCGTATCGCATCGCGGCGGGCAAGAAGTGATATTGGAGATCTGGCCATTCTAAATTTGCTTTAGAACGGATAAACCCACAAGACTCAAAATGATTGGTTGCACCAAGTCCGGACTTGTCGAATATCCAGCGAGTACCAATTAACAATTTGCTAAATGGGCCAAGTTTTCCGTTCAATGATATTGGTTTTAAGCATTTAAACTGGAAGTAAAACTCTAGGTGGTCCTGAAGGTTTTCGCCCACACCCGGTAATTCATGAACCTGTTCAATTCCGGCATTTTTTAATGTATCAGATGCACCTATACCAGATAGTTGTAGTATATGAGGGGAACCAACTGAGCCAGCGGAAAGCACCACTTCTTTATTGCAACGTATATCAATTATTTGATTCTTGCGTTCGTATCGAACACCAATGGCGCTTTTACCTTCGAGCAGAATTTTGTGCACAAGCGCGTGAGTAACCACCGTCAAGTTATTACGCTTCAAGGCTGGTTTCAGATAGGCATTTGCTGTTGACCAACGGACACCATCTTTTACCGTCATGTGCATTGGACCAAACCCTTCTTGCTGTTCGGCATTGTAATCGGCCGTGGCCAAATACCCTGCATCTTTACCCGCTTCAACAAATGCTTGATATAACGGGTTTTTCATATTGTTGCCGTTATTTACCGCTAGAGGGCCGAGGTCGCCTCGATAGTCGTTAGCACCGAATGACCATGTTTCCGCTTTTTTGAAATAGGGTAGGCAATGCGAATAGTCCCAATCAACTGCTCCATGTTTCTGCCATTCGTCGAAATCACGGGCATGACCGCGCACATAGACCATGCCGTTGATGGATGAAGACCCTCCTAACACTTTTCCGCGAGGGCAGTGCATATGACGGTTATCCAAAAACGGTTCAGCTTCGGTCTTAAATTGCCAAGCGTATTTTTCTGTGTTCATCGGGATAGATAATGCTGTGGGCATCTGAATGAAAATGCTTTTGTCACTGCCGCCTGTTTCTAGTAACAAGACGTTATTGCTTGGGTCGGCGGATAAACGGTTCGCGAGTACGCACCCCGCGCTTCCTGCCCCTACAATGATGTAGTCATAATTTGCGTTGGTCATTGTCATTCCTTAAAACGGGCTATCAAGTGATTGCATACCAACATATACGGCCTTGATTTGAGTGTATGCTTTTAAGGTCTCACTGCCATTTTCTCGTCCGATGCCAGACATTTTATAGCCACCTACCGGCATTTCTGCAGGTGAAGCACCATAAGCATTGATCCAGCAAATCCCTGCTTGTATTTGATGAATAACGCGGTGGGCACGACTAATGTCTTGGGTAAATATGCCAGCCGCTAATCCTAAGCGTGTGCTGTTTGCACGACGAATTACTTCGTCCTCATCGGCAAATGTGAGTACCGACATGACAGGGCCAAAGATTTCTTCTTTCGCGATGGTCATTTCATCGGTGCAGTCGGTGAAAACGGTCGGAGCAACAAAATATCCGTTAGGACAATCTTCTGGTTGCAGGGCGGTTCCGCCCGTAAGAAGTGTTGCACCCTCAGATTTGCCAATTTCAATGTAGTCGAGCACTTTTTGCTGATGATTTTTTGAAATGAGAGCCCCGAAATTGGTTTCTGCATTCATTGGGTCGCCGCAGATAATATTTTGTTCGGTACGCTCAATGAGACGTTTAATAAAATGCGGGTAAATGTCTTGTTGAACAAATACACGTGTACCGTTAGTACAAACTTCACCTTGCGTATAGAAGTTGCCGAGCATGGCAGCAGATATTGCATTTTCTATGTCAGCATCATTAAAGATGATTAGAGGAGATTTCCCACCTAATTCCATGGTCACTTCTTTAAGTGAGTTGGCGGCGGCAGCCATGACCTTTTTACCTGTACCCACTTCCCCAGTGAATGAAATTTTTGCTATGTCCTCGTGCTCTGTTAGCCACGCACCGACACGACCATCACCTTGAACAACGTTAAACACACCATCGGGTAAACCAGCCTGCGTGAATATCTCGGCCAAGCGCATTGCACCTCTCGGCGTTTCTTCTGATGGCTTAAAGATCATAGCGTTCCCACAAGCCAAGGCTGGTGCAGCTTTCCAACAAGCGATCTGCAAAGGGTAGTTCCACGCGCCGATACCCGCGCAAATGCCAAGCGGTTCGCGGCGTGTGTAATAAAAGTCATCACCAACAGTTTGTTGATTGCCTTCTATACTTGGGGCTAAGCCTGCGAAGAACTCGATTGAATCTGCACCGGTAACCACATCAACAACCGAGGCTTCTTGCCAAGGTTTGCCGGTATCAAGTACTTCACCTGCGGCAAGCTCGTCATTATAGTCGCGTAATAAAGCGACGGCTTTTAAGAGAATACGACTCCGTTCGATCGGCGTCATTTTTGACCATGTGGCAAATCCAGATTTAGCACTTTCTATTACGGCTTGTTGTATGACTTCGTTGGCGGTCTCAACTAAGTAGCTTATTTGGCCTGTCGCGGGGTTAATGACTTCAAATGTTTCACCCGTATTATTAGATAGATATTGACCGTGTACATAGTTCTGATAAACAACTAACGATGACATTAAGTTTCCTTGTACTTTAAGACCACAACATCAAATGGATTGCAGTGATTTATTCGTTGAAATTAGAGAGAAAATGCACTTTTTCAAGTGAACGTGACATCGGGTAAACTCTAAATTAGTTAGAATACTAATTATTATTGTTCTAATGATCAAGTGGGTTTGGACTATTAACTTAATTATATACTTGCTAATCTATAGTTAACTAATTGTTTTTAAAATATTTAGTTGATTTATAGTGCGCTTACCTTAAACCAATAAACTGGACTACTTACAGTTAAATCATTTGAGTTGTAATCATTTGAGTTGTAATCATTTGATCGAGGTCATGATGGCTGGTCGTTAATTTGGTTAGATTCCGTAATAATCAAGTTAACTTGGTTCGATGGGTGAAAAAAAGTTATTTATCTTGTAGTAGGAGTTGAAAGATCGATGGTGAGCACATTTAGTTGCCAAGAAGCATTGCCGACAATGCCAGTTCCAGATTTACACGATACATGCAATAGGCTTTTAGAGTGGGCTGAGCCGTTATTGACAGAAGAAGAGCGAACAAGTGCGAAAATCGTTGTAGAGCAGTTTCTTCTTTCTGGTGGAGAAGGTGAAAGACTACAAAATGAGCTGTGTGATTGGAGTGATCGTGATGATATTTCCAATTGGTCTGCATCTGCTTGGAAAGATCTCTATCTGGAATCGCGCGGGTCTTTGGTCATTAATAGCAATGTATTTTATTACCTTAAAAGTAAGCTAGATGAAAAGGTGTGTAAACAAGCGACTATCGCTGCTGCTTTCATTGTTAGTGTCTACAGGTTTATCGATTTGATTGACAAACATGATCTCAATGTCGATATGCAAAAAGAGATGCCGCTTTGCATGAATCAATATAGCAACATTTTCTCTTCAATCAGAATACCAAAAAATGGAACCGATGAGTTTAAAGTGTCTTCA
This sequence comes from Vibrio sp. DW001, assembly GCF_029016285.1. Lineage (NCBI taxonomy): Bacteria > Pseudomonadati > Pseudomonadota > Gammaproteobacteria > Vibrionales > Vibrionaceae > Vibrio > Vibrio sp. DW001. The sequence continues at coordinate 1,210,492 of NZ_CP091975.1, forward strand.
TCTAGGCAGCATATTATTGTCCTGCAGAATCAACATATCTATAAAATCAATATTATCGACGAAAAAGGCAATATTCGATCCCCATCTGCTATCGAATTCGATCTTGAATGCATTTTGTCTGCCTCGGATAAAGGACAAAATATAGGCTTGCTAACTACAATGCCGCGCGATCTCTGGGCAGAACGCAGAGCAGAATTGCTCGATATATCTTCGAGCAATAAAGAGGCCATGACCGTTATTGAAGAGGCGGTTTTTGCGTTGTGTTTGGATGAGAATAAGCCGGAAGCGATAACCGAAATCTCAAAACAATTGTTGCACGGTACAGGCAGCAATCGTTATTTTGATAAATCGGTACAATTTATTGTGTTTGCCAACGGGAAAACCGGAATAAACTTCGAGCATACCGGGGTGGATGGTTCGGTTATGCTTCGTTTGATTGCGCATATATATGACTCGATTGATGCGGTTATTTTTGACGAAAGCGATCGTGAAGAAACAAAATATAACGCGGTCTCATCGAATGTCGAAGACATTAAATTTGAGCTAGATGATACTTTGTGCCACATGGTACAAGACGCAGGCGACCGATTCATTCAGCATACGGCCAATACTCAAACGAGGGTGCTAAATTTTTCTCATTTTGGCAAAAATCAAATAAAACAATTTGGTGTGAGTCCAGATGCGTTTGTTCAGTTGGCGTTACAGTTGGCAGAATATAAGCTGTATGGTAAATGTTACAGCGCTTATGAGGCTGTAATGACTCGAACATTTCTTGATGGTCGCATCGATGTTTTGTACACCGTCACTCCCGAGTCGATGGCGTTTATTCGGAATGTAGATTCGTCAAACAGTAGTGTGCAAGAAAAACAACACTTACTGCGACAAGCGCTACAGAAGCACATTGCACGGGCCCATGAGTGTAGGGTTGGTAATGGGGTATACACGCATCTTCTTGCGTTAAAGTATCGGTATAAAATAGCCGGCCGTTCTATTGGTCTAAATACGCTACCAACATTGTTTACAGATACGGGCTATCAAGCATTAACCCATAGTGTCGTTTGTACAAGTACAACGTCCGAATATGGTGTTGATCTCGCGGGGTATGGGCCTATTGTCGATGATGGTTACGGGATCCGATATTTTACGAGAAACGATGGCATATGTTTCAACATGACGAGTCGAACTCAAATGCGGGAAAATTTGGATAAAATGGTGACTTACGTCGAACAATCTCTCATAGAAATGGCAGAATTGATGCGTGAAAAAACAGCGTAATGATGAGGAAGCATGATTAAGTTGGCTATCAACTAAAGACAAAACGAATTTAATATGAAATATTGTCAGTAATATTTATTAAATGATAAGTAAAGGAACGATGTAAATGGAATTTTCTAAACTCGGTAGCAGTGATATCTTGGTGTCACGAGTATGTTTAGGTAGTATGACGTGGGGTCTGCAGAACAATCAACAAGATGCAAATCGGCAGATAGAGTATGCGATAGGTGAGGGAATAAATTTTATCGATACTGCTGAAATGTATGCCGTTCCTCCTTCACCAGACACCTACGGAAAAACAGAGACCATTATTGGCAACTGGCTTGCTGATAACCCGCATCGTCGAAAAGAACTTATTATCGCAACTAAGATCGCCGGTCCAGGTATACCATGGGTGAGAGAAGGTGGTCCTATCACTGGTGATGCGGTTATTGCCGCTGTAGATGCCTCCCTCCAACGGTTACAAACCGATTACATCGACCTTTATCAATTGCATTGGCCGAATCGTACTTCGCCTCATTTTGGTAAACATCTGCCCAATAAAATCTCTTTTAGTGAGTTTGACGCCAAACAACAAGAGGCGCAGATGCTCGATATTCTGCAAGGGTTAGCTAAGTGTGTGAAAGCGGGGAAAATTCGTCACTGTGGATTATCAGACGATACACCATGGGGGGTCAATACCTACCTAAAACTGAGTGAAAAATATGACCTTCCACGTATGGTTGCAATTCAAAATGAGTTTAACTTGCTTCATGCTAAAGATTGGCCTTATCTAATCGAAAATTGTGTTCACGAGGACATTGCTTATTTGCCTTGGTCTCCACTCGCGAGTGGTATGCTTAGTGGAAAGTATTTAGACGGAAAGCGTCCAGAAGGCAGTCGTTGGACATATATGCAACGCAATGGGATTTTCCGTGATACGCCAATAGCGGGCAGCGCGATTAAAGAGTATATGGCGATTGCAGTTGCACACGATTTTACACCTAGTCAGTTAGCGTTAGCGTGGTGTAACCAAGTAGATGGTGTTACCTCTACAATTATTGGTGCGACATCTATGGATCAGCTTAAAGAAAACATTCGTGCTTTTTCTAAGCCGTTAAATCAAGAAATATTGACGAATATTGATGGTGTATTGAGAACCTACCCAGCGCCGTATTAAGCCTTTCTAGTGTCGAATTAAGGTGATGTAGAAAAGAGCATCGAATTGATCCGCTGCTCTTTTAGACATTATCTACCTACTGCAGCCACATCTTTAACGGTTTGAAGCCAATTATGTTGTTGCTCTCGGTCTGATAAAATAACCGAGCCAAATAAGTTATGTTCGGCCTTGCTAACCCCACTAAATTGAAGCGTAAACTGATCCAGTTGTTGCATGATGGGTTGTGCTTGTTCTGTTGCATAGTCAGACGGTGCGTCCATCGTTAAGATGAGCCTTGAGGTTTTACCTTTCAGTAACTGCACGGGTTCTGGGTTGTCATCTTCAAATTTAAATGCAAATCCTGGCAAAAACGTGCGATCAAATAAGCCTTTCAATTTCGCGGGTAATCCCCCCCACCAAATCGGCGCAACGATAACAATATGGTCTGCTATTAGAACGGATTGTTGAAACTCAATTAGACCCGGTTCCAATGGTTGTATCTCGTCGTAACCATTCTCTAAGCTTGGATTAAAATTCATCTCTGAAAGATTGAAGCGAGACACTTGATACTTTTTACTCGCTTCGTCCTCATAGGTATCACTCAACTGTTTGGCAAAACTGGCTTCTTTTGGATTGCCGTTCATTAATAGAATATTTCTCATCATTACTTCCTTATTTAAGTAGTGACGAATATTTTATTCTCTCCCCTTAAGGGAAGAGTCAAGCGTATTAGAAGAAAAATTCATCGCATCGATGCATTTCTCCACATTTCTTACCTTACGAGAGATAGCCAACATCTCTGCCTGCAGTTCATTTTTGACTTCTATAAGAAATTGGTTGATGCGAGCCCAGTCGATTTCGCCATCATGGTAAACGATCACGTTTTTTAATCTCGCTAATGTAACACCCAGTTTTTTAGCCTCAGAAATTAGACCGAGAATCTCAATATCTGTGTTCGTGTAGACTCGGTAACGGCCTTGCCGCAATGGCGACCGAATAAGTCCTCTCTCTTCGTAGAATCTGATCGCTTTTATGGATAATCCGGTTCTTTTTGAGACCTCACCAATAAACATATTTTTGCACTCTTTGTATTCGAGTTTTAACTTATTATCCTTGTCGCTCTCTTCTGAGTGATTTAAGACGGTTGTAAATAAGGTAATAAAGCTTCAATTTTCTCGATGTTTTCATATGCAATGGAGTATTGCATCGCATCAAAGTTGGTGTCGGCAACGACTTTGATTTTTCGCTTCAATGCAATTAACGCCAAGAAGATCAGAGAACCGACAGGCACACTGCCACCACTTGATGATGTGGTAGAAACCGTTGAATTGGGCTCTGAGGTTTCGTCATCGTTTATCTCATAAGCGTCTCGCTGATCGCCTGTTATTGTGTAATCTGGCGTTACTTCTCCAGCAAGCACTTCAGATATCCAATTTTCATAATCTGACACCTCGGTAAATACGGATGTGTCGTTGGTTGTTGCGTTGTAACAACTAGTCCAGCCGTAACTTGTGATACCCGCTTGAACATATTTAGCGTTGCTATCATCGTACCAATATAGTGGCCCACCAGAGTCACCGGAACAAGTGGAGTTATTTACACCTGTGTCATCGTTTTCCTCGCCAGACATGCAAAGCTGTGATTCGCTGATGTTGTCGAAACTGCATAGGTTCGCAGTGTTATAAGTTAACGTTGTTTGAAGCAGCTCTTCTTCGTCACCTGATTCAGTCAATCCATGGCCTACGGCGACAAATTTTTCACCTATAGAGCGATATTCTACGGACTGAGTACCTGTTGCGCGAGTGATATAATCGGCGTCACTTATGTTCATCGTTTCAACAAGTTTTATCACCGCGATATCATTTGGCCATGAGGTATCATCGTTATAGGAAGTGTCGTCATAATCACTGTGTACGTAGAATTCAGAGGCTCTAATAATTTGTACTGTTGCATCTATAAATTCTTGTTCATTTTCCATCTGTGGGACAACCGAGGTATAAACGAGATACTCTTCGTTTAAAGAACCATTTCCATCAAACAAGCAATGTGCAGCAGTTAGTACATGCTCATTATCAAGAATAGATGCGCCACAATATAGGCCATATGTACCGCTATAGTCTATTGCATCGTAATATAAGCTGGCAATTGACGGCCAGTCTCCGTCGGTACCAGTGGTGGTTTCTTCACCATTATATATGAAGCTAGATATACTCGAAGCGACAGAAATTGGCGTGTTAAGAATGACGGAAAACAAGACAAAAATAAGTCTAATACCAAATCCAACCATGTTGAGATAACCCTTAGAATAAACTTAGTCAGTATGAATAAGGATTGTGGAGTAAATTTGAAGATTATAATTAATCTGCTGGATCAATTTAAGACAGCCTGCAAATGACTTAACATCAACGTTCTGAACCATTTATAGGCATCGTTTTCTCGGTTCCTTTTGTGTTGAATTAAAAATAGATCTACATAGAGCTCCGTTTGCTGCTCAAAAGAGTATACCGGATGTAATTGTGACGACATTTGGAAATGATTTAGATGCAAATTTGACCCAAATAATAGGGCGTCAGTAGATTGTGCTACCTCAAGTAGTATCTGTGTCTGACTGCTTCTTAAGGCGGGTTTTTTGAAGGTATCAGAAAGCTCGAGTAGCTTTTGAATCGGTGATGAAAAGGCATTCAACTGATTCTCTTCAACATTCATACTGATGAAAGGGTAATTGAGTAGCTGTACCATCTTTGGGGCATCACCGTCAAAAAGAGGGTGTCCCTTTCGCGCGTAAAGTATGGGATAAATACTACCGATGTGTTCAGAGAAATATTTATGACTACTTTCCCGAGTGTAGTGCATAGTAAAGTCGATCTCACCAGCATCAAGTAAGGGGAAGGGATTGGACTTAATATTTGATTCTGTGATTGACACTTTTGGTGCTACTTTCATTATGTCTGTTGCCAAACGAGGCATTAAAAAGGAGGCGATGTAAGTAGGCACAGATAGATTAAAAGTAATTTCACTATCAGAGGGGTCAAACTCTTTTGGCACAATTAGGTGGTGTAGGTCGCTTAGTAGCGGGGCAATCAATAATTCCAATTCTATTGCTTTAGGGGTAGGAGAAATACCACTTGAGGTTCTAATAAACAGATCGTCTGCAAACATAGTTCGTAGTTTTGCCAACGTCCTACTCATTGCTGATTGGGATACAAACAATTGTTCCGCGGCTCTTGAAACGTTGCGTTCTTTCAGGAGTACTTTAAGTGACACCAGTAGATTGAGGTCAACACGAGATAATTCAAACTCTACGCTTCTTTTCATTTCAGGCATTATCCAAATTTAGCATAATTGCTTGTAAGAATAAGTCAGAATGTGAATTTTAAAAAGGTGAGGAATGTGAGTAAAACGAATGTCCGTTTGGATTGAGCCATGTTGGTGGTGTTGACCAACATGGCTATTAGTACGTAATGTTATTTCGTGCTACTTGGTTACTGTCGGTAATACACGTAGCTCACCGGAGCGAACTTGTTCACTTGGCATGTAGTGACGTACACCAAGATTAAACACGCCAGAAGGATTCTTCGTTTCGATATTATTGATGGCGTTTACACCACAACCAAAAGAGACGGTGTAAGAACCATTGGCGTTCTGAGCGGCCGTATGTGAATTCATGTTGGCGACATCATTGAACATAAAACCGGCTTTGTCGTAGACAGTAATAGACCAAAATGCCTTGTTTTTAGGGTTTTCAAAGGTTGCTGTATGACAAGTATCCGCTGGATAATTCCCCGACACTTCATACACATTATCAATGGTCTGAGCACCGCCCCAACCAATGGCCGCCCCTACTTGATATTTTTCTAATGTAAATTCGTCGTTGCTTTTATCTGTTGGGGAAGTAAACATGCCATTGAGAGCGGCATAACCATCACGTTCATTAATCTCAGGCATTTTTGCTTTCAGGCTGTTTTCGACTTTTCCGATTGAATCAAAATCGAACCTGTCTGCAGAGAAAGGCGTAGATGAACCTGCGTTAATTTTCATGGCGTCTTGAATTGCAACAACGTCCTTTTTATCTAAGCGAGAGTCAAGACGGACGACAAGGTAGACAAAATTCCCAGTATGCGTTGTTACTTTGAAGGTGCCTGCCCCATAGGTCATTGCTTGTATTCTATGGTCTTCAGTCACAGGTTGTACCGATACATACATGCCATCAGGCACTTCCGGTACTGTGTAAGTTGCCCCTTCCGATACATTGACAACAGCCATAGAGTAATAGGTGTCGCGATTCATTCGCACGACGGGTTGGTTGACAGTAGGTGTTAATTCGCGCTTGTGCTGAAATTTGTTAATACCGCCTGTTTTTTCTTGGACGATAACCATCTGACGATGAGTCTCTGCCGTAGGGTAATTACTTTCAGTAATAGGAATGAGTTTTTGAGAGTTCCCGTTTGCTATAGCTGGTGTCGCGATAATAATACTCAGAGCAATGTAGGTAAGTACTGATTTCATAATAGATCTCACGTCAGTTAAGGATAAGCTTGAATGGGTATGGTCGTTACTCTATTTGAATTTAATTTATCCATCCAATGACTTGTAGGTATAAGGTGGTATGCAGTAAGTGAATAATAGAGTGGCTATTCACTTCACGGTACTGGTGTCAATGAATGGATTATCGGTACGTCATTAAGCGTAGCATTGATAATAAAAAACGGTTGGTCGTGTTGTTGAATTATTATTTATCTCTCTGCACACTTTGCGATGTGCTTTTGTCATTGTTCTTATACAATCTAAACAGGGACTTAAATTTTATTTGGTTGGGTTTGTACTATGCGTTTTGGCTTATGTATCGTTTTATTTTTTTCAACCTCTGTATTTTCCTCTTATTCAGAGCAAGAATGGGGGATTGCTGGGGTGATGCGTTCCGCGACAATTCCTTTTGCTAATGAGTCTAACGATGATTACGTTAACTCTTTTGTACCGATGCTTTTTTTTCAGGGTGAGACTTTTTATCTCGATGGATTAGAAGGTGGTGCGAAGCTGTATACCCACCCAGAACTGGATTACAACCTCTTTGCCATATTGCGTACTCGTTTTGTTGATATACCACGTTCTCTGCAAAATGAAGCGGGTGGAGATAGTGCGGATTTTGGCTTTAAATTCCAGCGTCCATTTAATAAACATTGGGACTTCGAAGCTGAGTTAATGGGTGATGACGATATTTACCTGCATTCCAATTTTGTGTTATCAGGTGACTTTGAATTTGGTAACTGGCAGTTGGAGCCGAAGTTTACCCTGAGGTTGAAAAGCCAAGATTTCAATTCTAAATACTATGCCTTTAAGCAAGAAACCGGAGAATCAATTGATGGAGGAATAGACGCGACGGCCTCTGTTAGGGCTAAATATCATGTGACTTCTAATTTCTACTTATTGGGAAGCATCGGTGCTACGTATTTGGATAGTAATGCTTACGGGGCTGAGATTGTTGAGGAACGGTGGCAAGGTGAAGCTTATGCCGGTATTGCCTTTTTTAATGATAAAAGTATGCCATTACGAGAGTCACTCTCAATATCACCTTACTTGAGAGTGGCACACGGTTGGGCCACGACGTCTAATATGGGTGATATTCTTTTCCGCTTGGAGAGCGAAAAAGATGACAATGACGGAACACTCAGTTCAATCTTTTATGGATATCCCCTCACTGATGAACTGTTTGGATATGATTTCGATATCTATCTTACGCCTGGTTTGATTCATCATTGGACATCGGACGCTCAAGGCGCAAGCACAGAATATGTCGTGGCGGTTAAAGCGTACTACACGTTGAATTGGCCAACCAAATGGCGCATTGGTTTGGCTGAAGGGCTTTCATATATTGATAAAATCACCTACATGGAAGGAAAAAGCATGGCTGATAAAGAGTATGAACCCAGCCAACTACTTAATTATTTGGATGTTTCATATGACGTTAATCTCGGGGACTTATTCAACAAACGAGACTGGAACAATATATGGTTGGGTTACTCCCTGCATCATCGTTCTGCTATCTTTGAGTCTTCCTCTCAGTTTGGTCGAATAAAGGGCGGGAGCAACTACAATACCGTTTATCTGCAAGTCGATTTGTAATCAAAACGTCTCTAAATACTCTGTTGTTACTGTCGAAAGGTCGCAGCATAGTACCTCAAAGTGGGTTCAAATATTTTGAAATAGAGTATCAATATATTGCGTTATTAAACCCAAAATAACAGAGATATACTGATCCTATTGATGATAGCAAGCACATTGATGTTTACTTGTCATAGCCAACAAAATATGGGTAGGTACTAACATGATTACGATAAGACCATCGCAAGATAGAGGCAAGGCGAATCACGGCTGGTTAGAGAGTAAACATAGCTTTTCTTTTGCTGATTATTACGACCCGGAACATATGGGGTTTTCAGCTTTGCGAGTGATCAATGACGACGTGCTGAAACCAAACTCAGGTTTTGATACCCATGGTCACCGGGATATGGAAATCATCACTTTTGTGCTTAGAGGTGCCATTCAGCATAAAGACAGCGAAGGCAATATTAAGCAACTTTCCGCAGGAGAATACCAGTTAATGTCGGCGGGTAGTGGCATATACCATAGTGAATTTAACGCGTCGAAAAGTGATGAACTGCATTTATTGCAGATCTGGATACAACCCAATTCATTCGGTAACAACCCCGGGTACCAACAAAAATCTTTTGGTACGGATGTAGGATTAACGACGATTGCATCTCCAACTGGGCAGGGTACCGAATTTAACATCAAGCAAGATGCTACGTTGCATCAATTAGTGCTTGATCCAAATACAGAATTGAACCTCACCATTGGTTCTGGCCGAAAGGTTTATGTGCACCATATATCTGGGGAGCTAACCATGGACGACCAAACGTTGACTGAAGGCGATGGTGTGAAAATTGAGTTAGTCGATAATATATTGTTTGTTAACAAGGGTCATACTCAGGTGAAAGCGCTTGTATTTGATTTGCCTTAATTTGTTTATAAAACGGATTAAACTATAGAAAGTAAGAGGATAATAATATGGGTTTGCTCGTAGATGGTGTTTGGCACGACCAATGGTATGAAACCAAACAGAACAGCGGTAAGTTTAAGCGAGAAGAGGCCCAATTACGCAACTGGGTGACAGAAGATGGTGCCGCCGGTCCAACAGGAGAAGGTGGCTTTAAAGCAGAATCTGGTCGATATCACTTGTATGTTTCATTGGCGTGTCCTTGGGCTCATCGTGCGCTCATTTTTAGAGCAATAAAAGGCTTAGAATCTCACATAACTGTCTCGGTGGTCAGCCCGGATATGCTTACTAGTGGCTGGAGTTTCGACCGAAACAATCACAGCTCTGGTGATGATCTTTTCCAATCAGACTACTTATTTCAAATCTATACGCGCAATCAGCCTAACTATACAGGACGGGTGACAGTGCCCGTTTTATGGGATAAAAAATCCAATCGTATTGTAAGTAATGAATCATCCGAGATAATTAGAATGCTTAACGCCGCCTTTAATGGTTTGACAGGTAATCAACTTGATTTTTACCCGTTGACGCAACGAAAGCAGATCGATGAGATGAATGATATTGTCTACCACGCAATCAATAATGGTGTTTATAAAGCGGGGTTTGCAACCAGCCCCACCGCTTACAAAGAAGCATACACCGTACTTTTTTCGACGCTAGATACCATCGAAGAACTTCTCGGTCAGCAGCGTTACTTAGTTGGCAATATGTTGACTGAGGCAGATTGGCGACTTTTTACTACTTTAATTCGTTTTGACCCGGTCTATTTTGGACACTTTAAGTGTAATCGACAGCAAATAGAACAGTTTCCAAACCTTGCAGAGTACGTAAGAGATCTCTATCAGTTTCAAGGTGTTGCGGATACGGTGGATTTCTTTCATATTAAGCGTCACTATTATTTTAGCCACACAATGATTAACCCAACACAAATCGTTCCTGAAGGGCCAGAGATCAACTATATGTCTGCCCATTCACGTCAACGTCGATTCGGCTAACCAAGATCACATTATTTATCTAAATAGAGATGAACCGAACATCTAAAATCGGTCAGATCCGAATTTGTTACTAATTGAATAGTAATAAAAATAATCAGTATTTAGAAGTTTTGAGGTTGTTTTAGCACGTTAATATTCGATACTTTTATACAATACTCCAATTCATTTGCCTTAGTTAAGGCTAATTTTTAATTGGAGTATCTATGAGTAATCAGGCTGTAGAAGTCGCAACGGATGCGCAGCCAACAGGTATGGATCGATTTCTTAACTTTATAGAACGGACTGGCAATAAAATTCCAGATCCGGCTATTTTGTTTTTTTGGGCGTTGATTATTGTTTGGGTAAGCTCCGCCATTCTCGCCAATATCTCCTTTGATTTGGTTAATCCAAGAACGGGTGAAGTCCTTCAAGTCACGAACCTACTCACCGGAGAAGCACTGGCGTCGTTTCTAGCTAACATGGTGACAACGTTTACTAGTTTCGCCCCATTGGGCATCGTATTGGTTGCCATGCTTGGTGTTGGTGTCGCGGACTCTTCAGGTTTCATTACGACCGGCCTAAAGAAAATGCTGAACTTTACGCCAGCCAAATTACTTACGCCGATGTTGATCTTGGTCGCGATTGTGTCGCATACGGCAGCAGACGCTGGTTATGTGTTGGTTATTCCATTAGGCGGTATTATTTTTCATGCCGCGGGTAGACATCCATTAGCGGGCATTGCTGCGGCGTTCGCAGGTGTTTCTGGTGGTTTTTCTGCCAACTTTATTCCTTCTGGTATTGACCCTTTGCTCGCCGGATTTACCCAAACTTCAGCACAGGTTCTTGATGCCGATTATCTGATTAATCCGTTAGCCAATATCTTTTTTACTGGGATCTCTTCGGTATTAATTGTCGCGATTGGTTGGTATGTCACTGAAAAGATAATAGAACCTAGGCTTGCCTCCACATCCGTAGATGAGGATGCAGAGGACGCGCCAGATCTTGCCTCTTTTTCGGCGATAGAATCTCGTGCGTTCAAATGGGCAGGTTGGTCGATGATGGCAGGTATTGCATTGCTTGTGTTTGCGATTCTGCCTGAAAACTCCGCATTGAGATCGCCAGAGGGTGATATCACTTCGTTTTCAGCACCATTGATGAAATCTATTGTTCCCCTGATCTTTATTCTGTTTGTCATTCCGGGGATTGTCTATGGTCGAGTCGCGGGAACCTTCGCAAGTAGTAATGATGTTATTAAGGCGATGTCAAATACCATGGGAACCATGGGTGCGTACATTGTGATGTCATTTTTTTGTGCTCAATTCTTAGCCGCATTTGGTCAATCCAATATCGGAACCATGTTGGCCTTGTATGGCGCCGAAGGGCTTAAAGCGCTGAACCTGCCGGGACAGGCTACGATAGTGGGTATGATTCTATTGACCGCACTGATTAACCTACTTGTGGGGTCAGCTTCGGCTAAATGGGCGTTAATTGGTCCTGTTTTAGTGCCAATGCTTATGGCGGTAGGTATCGCGCCTGAGCTTTCTCAAGCGGCTTATCGTGTAGGTGATTCTGTATCGAATATTGTATCCCCACTCATGGTCTTCTTCCCGCTCGTCGTGGTGTATTGCCAGCGCTATGTTAAATCGACGGGTATCGGAACACTGGCCTCCTTGATGATGCCTTATTCAATCGCAATGTTGATTGGTTGGACGATATTTTTACTCGCGTATTGGGCATTAGGTATCCCTTTGGGTATCCAAGCCCCATATACCTACTCGATGTAGGCCTATTTTATGATGAGAAAGTAATACCAGACATATTTCGTCTGACCCGTTATTAAGTAGAATGGGTATATCACGACTGAGTCCGTATTATATCGAGAATCAAACAGAGCCAATAGGGGGGTATTCACACCTATTGGCTCTGTTTATTTGTCACACCGGAAAGTTGTCACTCAAATACCATCGACACGAAACCCTCCTGCATTTTTATGGGGCAGATTAATAACTGCCAATAGACACAGGAATCGTAGCAACAACAGAATCACCGCAGGAAACCATCACGTTTCTCATTACCGGCAACGGCGTCTCTAATGTGTATTCTATTTTCGCCGTCGTTATGACTTGTATGGAAGCACCTTCGGTCGCGTTTAGTGTGGTTAACCTTAGACGCAGACTTGGTGGGTTTGCTCTGTCCATCGGTCCTTTCTGCCATACCACCTGATACGCGGGTGAGGGCAGATCAACCAGTCCACTAACTTTGAGAACATAATTGTTTTCGCTACCGGTTAAAGTCGTAATGCTGGCCTGCCAATCTCTCGTGTCGTAGATGGCGCATTGTTGGGCTTGGTCGTCATGTTCAATCGGCATGTCAGATGGTTTGTCGATACTCATGCTTTGACAACCAGTAAGCGCGATTATCGCTGTAGCAATAGAGATACTTTTCATCGTCTTCCTTTAAATTAGTGCTTGAATTCGGGCTCGGTACCCTTATCTATTAACTCTAATACTTTCTATTGGGGAAGGCGAATTCATTTTTTGTCTTATTTTGTTATGGTATAACCATGAAAGTGAAGGAAAGACCTAACGTCGATATGCAGATATGAAAAGTTTGGAGTACTGGAAATGGAATTTTAAGATGGAGAAACAAAATAGATGAGTTTAATTGAATTATCGAGTTCAGTCGTGGATGTCGACTGGCTAAAAATACACCTGAACCATCCAGAGCTAACCGTGATAGATGCTAGCTGGTTTATGCCGGGCATAGAAAGGGATGGGCGGTCAGAATGGCAGTCAGAGCGAATACCCGGTGCCCTGTTTTTTGATTTTGATACCTTGATATGTGATCTAGATTCAGATTTGCCGCACATGATGCCGTCGGCAGATTATTTTGCTGAACAAGTTGGGTTGTTAGGCATTGGAAATGACACAAAAATTGTGGTCTACGATAGCCATGGTCTGTTTTCTTCGCCACGAGTATGGTGGATGTTTAAGGCCATGGGCCACAATGATGTCGCGGTTCTCAATGGTGGGTTGCCAGCTTGGAAAGCCGCCAGTGCACCATTAGACAGTAGTGAACCTATTGCCTTGCCAACCTGTCGCTATCAAGCGCAACTATGTTCACAGTGGCAGATCAATATCGAGACACTGAATACAAAGACGCATCTCCCAGAGATGGCAATAATCGACGCTCGACCAGCAGAGCGCTTCCATGGCCAACAAGCAGAACCGAGGGAGAATGTTAGAAGCGGACATATTCCCAGCTCGAAAAATTTACCATTCCCTTGTTTAGTTGAGAATGGTTATCTAAAGTCAGTTAGTGAGTTGAAAATGATGTTTGCCGACGTCTGTGACGATTCTCAGTCCCTTATTTTCACCTGTGGTTCTGGTGTCACCGCTTGCGTTTTAGCGCTTGCTGCAATGCAGTGTAATAAGAAAAAACTGTCGGTATATGATGGCTCGTGGACAGAGTGGGGTTCTAGGCACGACTTCCCTATTGAGTAATCCTGTTTGTAACTTAGTGAGTATGTAAAGTGGAAACAACGTTAATAAATCCTCCAGAGGAAACGCAATCAGTTATTTTTCAGCAACTGATTCAGTCGCGTCGTTCTGTAAGAAAATATGATCAAAGCGCTGCGTTTGATCATCAAGCGGTGAGCCGGTCCCTCGACTTGGCTATATTGTCGCCAAATAGTTCCAATATGCAACTCTGGCAATTTCATCGAATCATTGGTGAACCCGCTCGAACTGAATTAGCGGATATCTGTATGGGGCAGAAAGCCGCAAAAACTGCTAACGAACTGGTTGCCTTCGTCGTCACTCCCGATAAGTGGCGACCTCGGGCTCAAATGAATGCTGAAAATGTGCGTAAGGCCTTCGAAGGTCGCGAAGATGCGGTTTCGAAAAGAGCCTTACAATACTACGAAAAATTTATTCCTATATTATATAGAAACGATAGATTTGGCTTGTTTGGGTTATTCAGAAAGTTGTGGAGTGCGTATTTAGGTGTGAAAAAACCGTCAGTGAGAGAGGTTGGAAAGTCTGATCTTCGAGTTAGTCTACATAAAAGTAGTTCGCTTGCCGCAATGACATTTATGACCGCTATGCGGGCAGAAGGATACGATACGTGCCCAATGGAAGGTTTTGATTCAAAACGAGCCAAAGTGTTGTTAGGTTTAGAAAAAAACGCGGAAATTACCATGATAATAAGCTGTGGTTCGCGTACTGAAGATGGTATTTACAGCGAACGTCAAAGAGTCAGTCGTAATGATGTTGTATTTACTCATTAATAGGTAACCCAAACGGAGACAGATATACACCTGGCATCGAGGTTCTCTGTGATGAAAATCCCCACTTTCGTGGGGATGGCGGGGATGGCGGAATGGACCGCATTGACAGATGCTATTCCTGAGTGGAAATCATTACTTATCCTTCAAACAAATGTAGATACTCCTCGTATCCTTCTGTCCCCATCTTTTCTACTGGGACAAATCGCATTGAAGCTGAGTTCATACAATATCTAAGCCCGGTAGGTGCTGGTCCATCTTTGAATACATGACCTAGGTGTGAATCACCAAACTTGCTTCTTACTTCTGTTCTTGGATAAATCAGTTTGTAGTCCGTAGTGGTGACAACGTAACTACCCGCGAGTGGTCTGGTAAAACTTGGCCAGCCAGTTCCCGATTTGTATTTATCGGTCGAAGAGAAAAGGGGCTCACCTGTAACAACATCCACATAGATACCTTCTTTCTTATTGTCCCAATAGGGGTTGTTAAATGGGCGTTCAGTCGCATCTTTTTGGGTAACATCATATTGCAGTGAGGTTAGGTTCTTACGGATTTCTTCATCCGAGGGTTTGCGATACTGTTTTAGGTTTGCCGTCTGTTTTTTGCCGTCGATTAGTTGACGTAAAGTTACTTGGTTCTCATTTCTATCTTCTCCAAATAGCTTGTCTAAGTATTGATCTCGACCCGATGCATAGCGGTAGTAGTTATAGCGAACCTTGCTCTTTTTATAGTAATCCTGATGGTAATCTTCCGCCGGAAAGAACTCGGTATATTCTATTAATTCAGTGGCGATTGGATCCGGATATATTCCAGCATCGTCTACCTCTTTAATGAACTGCATCGCGATGGCTTTTTGTTCTGGCGTGTGATAGAAAATAGCCGGACGGTATTGCGGACCACGGTCGACAAATGAACCTTTGTCGTCTGTTGGATCCATATGCCTAAAGAGGTGATCGAGTATCTGTTCGTAGCTTAGGCTATCTGCGTCATAGGTAACCTGAATAACTTCAATGTGCCCTGATTTACCTGAAGAGACCTGTTTGTAGGTTGGGTTATCTAGCTCTCCACCGGCATAACCAGAAACGACGTCTGTAACGCCATCGAGTTTCTCGAAATCAGATTCTGTACACCAAAAGCAACCACCAGCAAGTGTGGCAACTTGACTGTTTATTGCGGTTGGTTTGTTGCTCTCTGCGTTGGCAGAGCTTTCTGGCATGATGATCAGTACGAGTGCTGGCAATATCACCGCGAAAGAGAGCAACCACTTGGATAATCGCTTCATGTCTTTCCCTTTTGTTGTTTGTAAAGTTATGTAGGAATATAGAAAGGGGATAGACCGAATTACTTTCAAAAAAGGCATATTAAATTTTAGAATCTTTGATTTTCTTGAAAAAGAGAGGCGAGTCGTCTAAGGAGAGTTGTGAATAAAGAAGAAATTATACCGTTCGTATTGCGAAAACTATCAAAATGAACTCGACTTTGCAAACTGTTCAAGACTTTTCTGTCTATTGCAATTTGTGCCATCGAGCTCATTTGATTTGATTCGCTACTTGTGACAGTCATTATTAAGTCGCCACGTTTTTCTGAATCAATTATGTGTTAAAGCTTGCTGTATTCAATCGCGATTTGAGCGCCTAAACGAGCGTTGTTTAATACGAGGTGAATATTTGAATCTAGGCTGTTGCCACCAGTTAGTTCGCAAACGCGAGCCAACAAGAATGGTGTCGATTCCTTACCTAAGATACCTTGTTCTTCCGCTTCCGCCAGCGCAGTATTGACAGCGTGAGTAATGGTGTCTGTTGGCATGGCAAATTCGACAGGAATTGGATTGGCTATCACAACGCCACCGTTTAAATTCATTTCCCATTTTGCTTTGAGTGCCAATGCAATTTGATCCGCAGTATCTAGGCGATAATCGATGCTGTGCTCACTTTCTCGCGTGTAAAATGCTGGAAGGCTGTCAGTTTGGTAACCAATAACTGGTACACCTTGGGTTTCAAGGTATTCGCGCGTAAGTCCAAGATCAAGAATCGATTTAGCACCCGCACAGATAACCGCAACATCTGTATTTGCAAGCTCTTGCAGATCAGCAGAGATGTCCATGGTTTGTTGTGCACCACGGTGAACACCACCAATACCACCAGTAGCGAAGACTTTAATGCCCGCCATTGATGCCAGAATCATTGTAGCTGCGACGGTCGTTGCGCCATCTTGCTTGCTTGCGACGACAAAAGGTATATCACGACGGCTTACTTTGGTTACGGCTGAGCCAGCTTTGCCTAGGTGTGTGATCTGTTCTTCTGAAAGTCCAACTTTTAAGCGACCATTGATGATAGCGATAGTGGCAGGTACCGCACCTTGTTCACGGATGGTGTTCTCGACCAACAGAGCCGTTTCTACATTCCTTGGAAATGGCATACCATGTGAGATGATTGTTGATTCTAGGGCAACAACAGGTTGGTTGTTGGCTAATGCTTGTGCCACTTCTGGTTGGATATCAAGGTATTTCTCTAACATGTGATGGTTTCCTCTATTAAGCGTCGAACCGCTTTTTCAGACATAGTTGAATTAATCGTGTTTTCAGCAACTAGCGCTAATCGTGCTGCGCCAAGTGCAAATTCGACAGTGTTACTCCACTGCCATTGATTCAGGTACCCGTGAGTAAGGCCAGCCATTAACGCATCGCCCGCTCCGGTTACATTGTTAACCTGTGTTTTTGATGGAGGGATAAATGTTGCTCCCTCGCTACAGCTGGAATAAGCCCCTTTGCTTCCAAGGCTTATCAGTATTTGCTCAACCCCTTTGTTGTGTAGGGTCCCAGCAATTTTTTCTAGGTCGCTCTGTTGTGTAAACGTAATGCCAGACAGTAATTCCGCTTCCATTAAGTTTGGCTTTAATGTGTGAATTTTATCTAAGAATGGCAGTAGCTTGGGCGCTTTGACTGACGAAACAGGGTCGACAAAAATGTCAATGTCACTATGAACATGAAAGAGGTATTCAAGAGCGCTGTGGCTTAAGTTAGCATCGAGAACAATCGCGCTAGAGCGAGCAATGGCCCCTTCACGCTGAGCGAGTTGCTCTGCATTAAGTCGGTCGATCAACTTCATGTCGTTAAGTGCTAATTGCATCTCGCCGTCATGGTCGTGTATCGACAAATAACTGCTAGATGTTGCGCCTGTCACTGTTAAACAGTGCTCGACACTAACGCCAGCTTCACGGCAGGCAGATTTAAGCTGCTCACCCCAATTATCGTCACCCATTGCACCAATAAACTGTACGGAACTGCCTAAACGACTAAGATTGTCAGCAATATTTCTCGCTACGCCTCCAGCGCCACTTGTGAGCTGGCCAGGATTAGAATCACCTTGTATCAAAGCGGCAGAGGAGCGTCCGCAAAGGTCCATATTGGCACCGCCAATGACCATAGCGTATTGGTTGGGTGCAATGATGTACCCTTTGCCTTGAATGAACCCTTTTTTCGTGAGGTTCATGATATGGCCAGCAACAGCGCTGCGGCTTAACCCTAGCTTATCCGCTAGAACTTGTTGTGCGATCATTGGCTCTGTTCGCAAGATACTTAATATCTGTTGTTCTCTCTCAGTCATAAACATATGTCCGTCAACCAAACTTAAGTTTGCATGATAGGCCGGCGTTCTGCAAAATGATAGTTAGAAAAGTAACCGTTTGCTCTGGATCACAATTTAAATTACATATAAGCGTCAGATTACACAGTACATTCCAATAAATAGTCGACAAATGTTCGTGTTTTGATAGGAATAAACTTACTTTTATACAACACATGTATTGGATTAGGGGTTGGTGATTCGTCATCAAGAATCTGAATAAGTGATTGGTCGGTTATCTCAGAAGTAAGTGAAATCTTCGGCTGGAGCATTATCCCAAGGCCTTGTAAAGCGGCCACTTTCAACGCATAACCATTGTTTGAGGATAAACGGATATTGGTCTTATCAAAGGCATGTGTGCCTAATCGACTTGCCTGATGAGATTGAATATCCCCATAGTGGAAGCCCAAGCAATGATGATTCACTAGGTCCTTGACCTTGCTCGGTATGCCGTAGGTGGATAAATATTTTGGGGAGGCGCTAAAGATCATCTCATACTGGCCTAATGGGCGAGCAATCAACGCTGAGTCGTTAAGATGGCCAATGCGAATGATGATGTCAACCTGATCAAGAATAGGGTCGATACGGAGATTATCCAAGGTAAGCTCTATGTTAATCTCTGGGTATAACTTAAGAAAATCGGCGACAATAGGGGCCAAAACAATACTTCCATACGTGACAGGCGCATTAATTCTTACCGTCCCTTTTGGTCTGTTTTCAACGGTGAGTATTTTATTTTCTACATTGGTGATCTCTTCTAATATTCGTTTGCAATCGCGGTAATAAAGTTGACCAGATTCAGTTAATGACTGTTTTCTCGTGGTTCGAGTGATGAGTTGAGTCCCAAGCTGTTTCTCAAGTTGTTTTATATGTTTACCAATCATGGTAGCGGTTATCGAGAAATGAACCGCGGCGCTGGAAAATGTGCCATGTTCGACCACGTAAACGAAGACCTGCATACTTTTTAACTTGTCCATTTGATATGCCCTATTAGTAACTCATGGTTTATAAACAATAAACATAATGGTCGTTTATAAAGCATGGGGAGTCAATTACATTAATGAATACAATGAACCCAAGTTATTAGAGAGATTGAAGTGGATAAAGGTCTATTTATTACAGCAGAAATTCGCATCAAAGAAGATGTGGATTATGACCATGCATTACTAGCGATCAAAGCGTTCTGTGTAAGTATGAACAGCGAAGAAGGCTGTACCATGGCAATACCGATGAAGAGTAAAACAGATTCACGGCAGTTTATATTTTGGGAGCGCTATGAAGATGAAGCTGCCTATGAAAAGCATTTTCGCGCAGAACATACGCAGAAGTTTATTAAACAAGGATTCACAGACCTTGTTAGCGCCTATCAAACTTACCAATTCTAAAGAGAAACAATATGGATAAGAAACTGAAATGGGGTATTTTAGGAACAAGCTTTATTTCCGGTGTCATGGCCGATGCCATCAAAGAAGAAGGAACAACCGAGATATATGCTGTTGCTGGTCGTTCGCTCGAACCGCTGCAAGCGTTTGCAAAACAGCATCAGGTTGAGAAGGTTTACCAAGATTTCGATGCGTTGATTAACGATAAAGAGGTTGATGTGGTTTATGTCGCCTTACCGAATCACCTTCATCATGAGTACATTATTAAAGCAGCGCAAGCTGGCAAAGCTGTCTTGAGTGAAAAGTCACTTTCTGTTGATATGGAGAAGGCCGATTTAGCGCTGCGAGCGGTCGAAAAGCACAACGTTTTTTTTGCGGAAGGTTTGATGTATCTCAACCATCCGCTTATTGCCCAGATCATGCAGGAACTTGTTAACGGAAGTATTGGCGAAGTGAAGTCGATTAATGCGCAGTATGTGGCCTCTATCGCTGAGTTTGTTAATCCAGATAGTAAAGGCGCGCTTTATAATCTAGGTTGTTATCCTGTGTCTCTTATGCATCTTGTACTAAAAAGCTGTTTTGGTGAGCAAGTGTTTGATCAATACAATTTGGCTGCATTTGGTAAAATGGGTACCGACGGGAATATATGTGATACCGCCGCAACGTTTCAATTTAAAAATGGTGTTGTTGCGCAGTTACATACGGCAGAAGACCACGGTTTGTTTCCACAATTCACGATTCTTGGAAGCAAAGGAAGCCTCACGATTTCGTCGAACCCTTGGTTACCGGAAGCAGCAGGGAATCATTTTGTGGTGACTGAGTATGAACAAGATGGAAGAGTGTTTAATGTCGATGCGAGAGGGAATGGCTTCTTGTATCAAGTACGAAATATAAGACAAGCTGTTGAGCAGGGTGAACTCACGTTGAAAGGAACCAGCGCGCGGCCGGAAGATTCCCGAACAATCATGCGACTCCTAACCGATTGGGAAGCCGCTACAGGTTTATGAACCACTAAGTCGTGGATAAGTGGTTAAACGAGATGCATTTATAGTTACGGGATGCCTTGTTGCTCATGGGACCGTTAGAACAGATGACCTCCCCACAATAGTGGGGACAACCGAACTTGGGGGGCGGATTTCATCGCCTTAAATGAAAGTATTCCCGCTAATTAAGCCGATAAAACCGTGTCTTCTACCTTTTCAGCTTGTGTGCTAAGGGGATTAAGGTATGCATCTAAAGCGTTAACTTCTGCTTGCGTATACTTGAGTCCGAGTTTACTTCTGCGCCAAAGAATATCTTCGACACTGACGGCCCACTCCTCAGCGACCAAATAATCTACTTCTGCTTGGTACAAGCCGTGTCCAAAGTGTGTACCAAGTTCTTCTACGCTACTTATCTGCTTAAGGATAGAAACGGAGAGGGTGCCGTAAGCCCTAACTAAGCGCCTCGCAAGCTTGGCTTCTAACCATGGATACTGCTTTAAAAGCGTGCTTTGCAAGCTATCTCGAGTGGTGAAGTCACCACCTGGTAATGTCGCTGTTTTGGTCCATGGTTCATTCATTTGAGGGAAGAAAGGCGAAAGCTGATCGACGGCAGCTTGACCAAGTTTTCTGTAGGTGGTGAGTTTGCCACCAAATATAGAGAGTAAAGGCGCATTTGGTTGTTGGTCATCGAGTTCAATGGTGTAATCTCTCGTTACCGCTTGTGCGTCGGATGACTCATCTTCACAAAGAGGACGGACACCAGACCAGGTTGAGATGACATCGTCTGGGGAGACGGGTTTAACAAAATGCTGATTAACGATGTCACATAGGTAGCTTATTTCGTCATCATCTATCGTCACTTTTGAAGGGTTGCCTGTATATTCCACATCGGTGGTACCGATAACTGAATAATCATCGAGATAGGGCAGTACAAATACAATTCGGTTATCTTCGTTCTGTAAAATGAAGGCATGATTTTCTTCATACATCTTGGGCACAATGACATGGCTGCCTTTCACCAATCGAATCCCACGAGGCGAAGTCATTTTTAACTGTGAGTCAAAAAATTTATCGACCCATGGCCCAGCAGCATTGACTAACGCCTTCGCTTTAAACTCGGTTGTTTTTCCTGTCAATGTATCTTCTATCGTGACCGTCCAACCTTCTTTACTGCGAGCAGCGTCAATACATTTTGAGCGCGTGTGTATCTTCGCCCCTTTCTCTTGCGCTAATTTGGCGTTAATAACCACTAAACGAGCATCGTCTACGGCGCAATCGGAATACTCGAAGCCTTTTTTCATTTGTGGCAATAAAGGGCCGTTAGAAGCAAATTTTAGTCCGTGGCTTGCGGGTAAAGAAACGCGCTTGCCGATGTTGTCGTAAAGAAATAGACCGATACGAATCATCCAAGCTGGGCGTAGATGTGGGCGATGCGGTAGTTGAAAACGTAAAGGAGCCACCAGATGAGGCGCGTTATTCAACAATACTTCACGCTCTGCTAATGCCTCACTGACTAAACGAAATTCGTAATGCTCAAGATAACGAAGTCCACCATGTATCAGTTTACTACTTGCAGAGGAGGTGGCAGATGCAAGATCGTTCATCTCAAATAACGCGACGTCTAACCCGCGACCCGCCGCGTCACTTGCGACAGCGACACCATTGATGCCGCCACCGATGACTATTAAATCATGAACGTTTTCTACTTTTTCCATTATACCGACTCTTATATGTTCGTTCGAGCATTGATGTATATATAAAAGCACATAATCGATAAAAAATCGAATAAAACCGCGTAAATATTTGTTAATTATTTTTTACAAAATTGATGGGCTAGTACTGTAAATAATCAATTGTCGTCGTTAAAGCTTGCATTATCAACTGTTTTTGTTGCTAAAATGTTGCAATTCATTGATTGCTCGTACGAGCGCAATAATGGTTCGAGCGTTTGCTGGTGGTGAAAAGGCGGAATGAAATGTAGTGGTAATATCTTCAATTAGAGCATGGTGATACAATACGATGTTCGTTGGTACAGAAGAGCCACTGTTATAGAAACCCTTCAGGCTGCATTCTATTTCCTTTATTGAATGCTCCATGTGTTCCCCCACACCACTTAGAAGATTCACCTAGTATGATTTTTGGGTTTATTGCTAGCTTTCTGGCCGCCTTTTTTCAAGCGACCAACTATATTCTTACTCAACGTTGCCAACAAAATTTTAATATTGATGGGGTGAAACTACTGATCGCGGTACATGTTACCATCGGGGTGTTTGCCGCATACCCCGTTTTGTTTATGGGTTATTGGCGATTAATAGAGCCCTCTCAAACCTTAGATATACTGCTTATTAATCTTCCTTACCTTTTTGCTCAATACATGCTTATAAAAGCCATAAAGCTAAGTGATGCTTCGGTAGTCTCACCGCTGTTGGCAATTAAAATTCCGGTATTGGCAATGATATCTGTCTTTATGTTTAATGCCGAATTTACCTTAATGCAATGGCTGTCTATTTTATTTATTCTGCTTATCGCGTGGCGGTTTTCAGCGCTGTCAGGAAAAATAGCAATGAAGCCGCTTTTACTGGTTCTGGCGGCAAGTGTCGGTTATAGCTTTGCTGATATGGCCATTGCACAGTTTTCAAAAGAGATCATTCAGTCAAACCCTTTTGAGCAGTCGGTGGTGACTATTTCTATTAACTATTTTATCTGCGGATTGGGGAGTCTATTTTTAATGCCTGTAAAAGGCGTTACTTTTAAAATGGCCTACCAAGTGAAATGGGTTGCGATAGCATGGTTAATTGCCGTGGTATTTTTGTTGGTTGGGTTCAACATGAGCGGTGTCGTCACAGGAAATGTTATCCAATCTTTACGAGGCGTGATTGGTGTTCTGCTTGCGTTTTTCTTTTTTAGGCATCAGATCCATCAGTCTAAAGTTCTTTGGCAGAAAAAATTATTTGGTGCCGCGATGATGTTTGTCGCTGTTGGCACCTTTTATCTTTAGTATGTGATACGTTAGCAAAGTTTGCTTAACCAAACATTTTGTCGAAAGGTAAGTAGATGAGGTTGCCCATGACAAGAATTATTTGGCTGATAAAGGTGAGTACCATACCTTTTTTTCTGTTGCCAAAGTTTTCGTTAAGAATCCCTGTCCCATGAAGAATTCGGCCCAATAATAGCGCTACTCCGCACAAGTGCAACAGATAAATATTGCCGCCATTTAGCTCTAAAAGAATCATTAAAACTAATGTTATAGGGATGGTTTCCGATGCATTACCGTGAGCCGAGCGGGCTATCTGAAGTTCTTTTACTCCTCCGTCTGCATACGCTATTTTTCCGGATTGGCGTTGTTTAATCACCTTAACGGTTAACCAAATTATTAACAGCATAAGTAGAGAGGCATATAGCGCAGTAATCATTGTTCATTCCATTATCTAAATCTTCAATAGAACTCTAGAGTAAAGGAGTTTGATTCTTATTTCTCATTTTTTCAATGCGCTACACTATGGCTGTTCTGTGTATTTGGTTAGCATCTGGCGTTTTTACTATTGCCAAAAGTGTTTTTGGACCTCTTTTTCTGCCTGCAATTTGTCTAGTCCAATGTCGGATAGTTGGTGCTCGGAGAGCTCGTTCAGTGCCTGTCGACTACAAGCATTGTGGTGCCATTTCTTTATCAAGGTGAAGAAATTCTTAAGCGAAACTTGCGCACTAAGACGGTTGTAATTGAGTGATGAATTTGTGTGAATAGTCATAAATACTCCTTGAACATGGTGGACTTCATGGTCAATACTCAATTAATGTGCTCGTTCTGACAAACGATAGAAATCGACATTGAGTTAAGGAGAACTTAAGTGAAAGATAAATTGCCTCCCCTACAAGGCCTGTTTTATTTTTATGTTGCTGCAGAAAAAGGCAGTTTTAAATTAGCCGCTGAGCAGTTGTTTGTTAGTGCAGCGGCAATCAGTCAACAAGTACGTCAGTTAGAAGAATGGTTAGATTGTGAGTTATTTGTGCGACAACACAGAAAAGTTTTGTTGACGACCGAAGGCGAGACGCTTTTTCAGTCAGCCAAGAAAGGGTTCGCTCACCTGCAAGATGGCGTCAGAAACCTAAACCAAGATCCAGAGCCCGGTAGATTGTCAATTTCAACCCATCCGACTTTCGCCCAACATTGGTTGATTCCGCGTATTAATCATTTTCGATCTCTCTACCCTCAGTTATCGTTATTGGTGGATCCGAAAAATGAGCTGGTTAACTTTCAAGATGGTTTAGTGGATATCTGTATTCGTTATGGTCACGGCCAATACGCTAATGTTGAATCCGTTTGGTTGATGGACGAAATTTTATACCCTGTTTGTCACCCCAGTTATCAACAGAAGCATCAACTATTTGATGTGACTAATCTATCTAAAGTAGACTTAATTGAAGATGTATGGCCGGATATGAACTGGTCAATATGGTTTGAAACGATGCAGCTTTCTACTGGGCATGCTTCCATTGAATATGACGGTTCGCAATTTGTAATGGAAGGGGCATTGTCAGCGCAAGGCGTTGCCTTAGTCAAACATAGCTTGGCTAATCGATATTTACGTGAGGGGAACTTGGTGCGTATCGGTGATAAAGCGGTAAAGTCTCGATACAGTTATTATCTTTGTGCACCTAAAGGGTACTTTCGTCGTGAAAAGATTCGTTCATTTGTTGACTGGATTCAACAACAGGTGCAAGAGTTCAAACAAAACGACGCGGAAGGTATCAACCTTCTTGATCTGCCACCGGAAAAGGATGGCGTGATTGACCTCAAAAAACCCTAGCCTTATCTAACTTGAGATAAGGCTGCGTATACAATTATTACCTAACTGAGCTACAGAAACTAACATCCGATTCATTGGTTTCTGGGTTGAAGCTATGGTAAAGCTCGAAGCATGGGCCGTCGCCCATCTCTATCCCTAGATCAACGATTTGGGCGATGTGTTCGTTCCACGCCGGTCCGTATTGGGACATGTCAGTGATCTGTTTTCGCAACGTGGCATAGCGGCCCCCGACAAATAGTTGTTTTTCTACCGTTCCTGCTACTTTTACATTCTCTGGAACCAATAAGCCAATATCCGTTCGGCACTTTTCCGCCGGCGTTATTTCAGGGTTGTCGTGGTAGATGAATATACAAGTAGCGTCTGCGACGCCTTCGGAGTTCGCCCAACCATAAAGGGCGTCTAGCGCGGGCTTGTAGTTCTCACCGTAAGGTCCAGTGACTCGAACGTAAGCTAAGGTTCCTTGGTCAAATTGTTGCTTAATCATGTTTATTCTCCTCTGTGTCGTGTGAGAAGAATTATAGGAAGTGTTTTCGACTAAGTCGTTTCCGTTTTTGCTGTGTGCGTTTCCTATCTTGCTCTTTCGAAGAACCTGAGAAAAAATGGTGAGATTGGTGCACTCACGAACTTCACTGGGGGAAAGATCAAAATGTTTGCGAAATGCTTTCGCGAAGTTTTGGGAACTGGAAAACCCTTGCTCTAAGGCGACGTCAATAATAGGTGGTTTGTTATAGAAAAGGTCGTGTGCTGCTTTTTGTAATCGAAGACGACGCAGAAATTCATTTAATGTTTCCCCAGTAACACTTTTGAAAACTCGGTGGAAGTGATAGGGGGAAAGTGCGGCTAGTTTAGCCACCTCCACTAAATTCAGCGGCACATTGTAATTTTGTTCTAAAAAACGAATAACGGGCTTCAGTTTGGTTTGGTAATCCGTTCTCATTTGGGTCTCTTTATAACAATAAATGATAGTGTAAGTGTACAATTTACTGTGTTTTTGTACAGTTAAAATCATTCGGTTCGTTAAATGCCTTCCCGATAATGCTTAGGTGCAACGTTGAAATACTTACTGAATTGATTCGAAAACTCATACTGTGATGCGTAGCCTAGATCTGCTGCGATAACCGAGATACGTTTTTTGGTCGATCTTAAAAGACGACAAGCCTCATCCATTCGTTTTCTGATCAAATATTCTTTTGGAGAGACACCAATGTGTTTTTTAAATGTCTTTCGAAATTTTTCGTAGCCCCAGCCTTTATCTGCGCAGTACGCTTTGAGGTCAAATCGAACGGCATAACGGACCTCGAAATCGGTGATGCTTTCCGTGATCATATCGCTTGGAATAGTAGCTTCATCTTGAGAGGTCAATAACGTTCTCATTATGTTCAGGAAACTTAAATAAGCATCGAATACATCCTCTTCGTTGGCGTTTTGTAACTGTGACATTAGGGATTCAATGTCGGGCTTAATACCCGGGCATACGGCATTACTGTACACCGCGATATCTCTGTTGATCAAAGACATGCCACTTAGGTGTTCATACAACTCTTCGTTACAGTCTAGATAGTATTCTTGCCAATCACTGTGGGGATTAACCACCGTGGTATGTATGACTTTTGGTCTGCGTTGAAATACACAGCCTGGCGACAACGGGTAAAGTTTGCCTTTTTCGTCGGTATAACTCCCATTTCCTCGAATGACATAAACCAAAGAAAAGAAGGGAAATTTAATATTAATATGTTCAGTTTCAATGCCGGGTTTATGTATGTATCCACACCCAATCCAGTTTTGTGACGCCCCCAATGTCCGTGAATAATTCGAAGGAGAATTAACACCAGAGCACTCTTTAGCAATCAGTTCACTCTCAAATAATGCTTCCTTTGCGTAAAACTTATGTGAATTTTTTTCTACCATTAGTGCCATCCATACGAAATATTGTTGTTGCCATTAAGCATATTCAATATACCAGACATGACATTTTATTTCGTGACAATGCTTATATAATAGGTGATAACAAAAGGTGGAGGAGGTTTTATTATGAACCAGTTAACAAAACATAAGTTATTTTACTATAAAAATTCTTATGCCAATAAGCACATCGAATTAACCAATTCGCATATCAATATGGATGGTGACAAGAGTTTTAAGCTCGACGTTGTGCATTTCGGACTAAAGCTTGGCATGGTTATTAAGTCGGTTTGCCTAGCACTCAGTGACCGTGGATTAGAGCTTTACCTCCTTGTCATTCCTTTGGGCCTCATGGCCATGTTTTTATAGGGTTGGTCCCCGTTGAGGACGCGGATAAAGCGTCCTTTTTTTTATTTTTTATCGGGATAGTCTCATCCACATGATTAACGTGCTGTTTTTTTCTGTTGTGCGATGAATACCAGAGCAATTCCGCCCAAAATACACGCGGTAGAAAGCACAATATTAAAAGAGAGTGGTTCTCTTACAATGATGGCGCCTCCAAGCAAAGCTATTGCAGGTACTGAAAGTTGAACAATTGATGCCGTAAGCACGGTGAGTTGCTTTAACGCCATATACCAGATGACATAACCTAGTGCTGAAGTGAAAACGCCAGAGCAGACAGCCAACAAAAGACCAGTTTGAGTAATACTGTCTATATTTAATAGCCATGGCAGCATTAGAAGAGCAATCACCAAACTACCCACAAAACCTTGGGTGGTAGATTGTAGAGGTGCGCCAGACGCTTTTCCTTGAAGGGTAAATATTGCCCAACATACTCCAGACACCGCCATCAATAGAGCCGAGATGAGATCTGGTCTCGTTGCAGAAGGCAAAAGCAAAACCAGAAAACCACTGATGGCAACACCAATGCCTAGCCACTCAAAACCAATAATGTGGTTTCCTCTATAAGTGTAAGCGATCAACATACTTAATTGTACCACCCCAAACAGAATAAGTGCGCCTGTCCCTGTTCCAAGTTTGATGTACGCAAATGAAAAAAACAGCGCGTAGCCAAGCAGCGATATAGACGAAATGAATACGGATTTTTTGTTGATGGGCGGGGCGGATGAGTTGGATTGACGGAAAATAAGCGTAATAACAATGAGAGTTATTGCTCCAGAAAAAATCCGAATTAGTGTGAACGATCCCGCATCGATGTGTTCTTCTAGTAACGCAATACGACATAAAATAGAGTTGGCTGCGAAAGCAAGCATAGCAACAAAGGTAAGGAGTAAGGTTTTCACATTGACCACTTCTTAGCGAATAGTTGCGCCATTGTGGCGTGTTTTTATTACCTAATCTAGTATAAGTCGTACCTTTATATACTGTTTAGGTATATAGCTTAACTTTCTAGTTGGATTTGTAATAGAGATAGCATCTGTTCGGCTTTTACTGGCTTGTAGTAAAAGTACCCTTGAGCGGAATCGCTCCCGAGTTGACGACAAATCTGAGCTTGAGTTTCAGTTTCAACGCCTTCTACAACGATAATGAGATCGAGGATGTGTCCCACGTCTATAATTGCCTTCAAAATCGCTTCATCTTTGCGATCATTCGGTACTTCTGTCACAAATGCCCTATCAATCTTAAGGTAACGGATTGGGAATTTTCGTAGATAACTTAGTGATGAATAGCCAGTGCCAAAATCGTCAATGGATATCGCCGTGCCTGCTTTTTGTAGACGTTTTAACTTAATCATCAAATCGTCGTTCGCGGCAATTAATGTGTGTTCCGTCAACTCAATGCCGAGATCTTTTGGCTGTAAGCCAAACTCGCGCAACGTGTCAAATAAGAAGGAGAAAAAGTGGTTCTGTGTTAATTGTCTACCAGAGACATTGATGTCAACTCGTATGTCTTTAATACCTTGTTGCTTCCATTGCGATATCTGTTTGCAGGCACTTCTGAGCACCCATTCGCCAATCTTAATAATCAGATCTGAACGTTCTGCAATTGGGATGAAAATATCCGGACCTACTGCCTTAATCGTAGGGGTTGGATCCCATCGAATTAATGCTTCACAAGAAATTATTTTATTATTGTTAAGGTCAACTTGAGGCTGATAAACGAGATGAAACTGATCTAAATAAAGTGAATCTCTGAGGTGATTTGAGATCTCTCGTTGGAAGCGGAGAACGTTATGAATAGATTTGTCAAAAAAACGATAGCGATTCCGGCCATCTTCCTTTGCTTGATACATGGCGGCATCTGAATATTTAAGTAACTGATCTGTATCGATACCATCCTTTGGGTATAGGCTGATTCCGATGCTTGCTGTAATGTATATATTCTGTTTAAAAAGCGTAAACGTCTGTTCGAACTCAGACATGAGTTTATGCACCACAATCTCGACGTCACTATTGTTTTGAATATTTGGCAGAACGACTAGAAACTCATCGCCACCAAATCGAGAAAGCGTATCGTACATCCTTAGACGACGCTTGAGTCGCTGAGCAACCTGTATTAATAAGCGGTCCCCAGCATTATGTCCCATAGTATCGTTAATCTCTTTAAATAGGTCGAGATCGATAAACAACACGGCCATTTTCTGATTGAATCGTTTTGCTTCGCTGATTCGGCGAGCGAGTTCTTCCTCAAAATACCTCCGGTTGGGGAGGTCAGTTAAACTGTCTGTGGTTGCTATTCGTTGCAGTTCGAGCTTCGAATTATACTGCTCGGTAAGATCAACATCGACGCAGAACATTTCTGGTTCATCCGATCCTTGTTTAAACATGATGTGGCTTGAGTACACGATTACTTGCTGGCCGTCTTTGCGTCGTAAGCAAAGCTCTCCGGCAGGAATAGCGATGTTGTGGTCGATCCACGCTTTATGGAGGTCAATAACGATCTGTTGCATGGCGTCAGGAATAATGAGATCTTCTAAGGTTTGTCCGAACGCCTCTTCTTTGGAGTATCCATAGATCTCGCAGCTTGCTTCATTCCAATAGATTACCTTCCTGTTTTTGTCATAACCTTGTACTGCCACTTTTGGCATTGACTCTATGAGCCGCAAAAATCGAGATTCATTAGGATCGTATGCGTTCATAGATTGAGTATTCAATGCGGTCCACCTCCGTACAGAGTGCTGTCATAAGGATATTCCAATGATGCCGTTCTACATTTAACTCTATGAAATTATGAGTAAAAAGCAAGTTTTCGACCGAATTCAAACCCGAATGGCATTGGTGTGTTGAGTGAGTGTACATGACCATTCAATTTTTTATGCATCAATATTAGAGAGATAGATTAATAGATCTATTGATAGTGCGACGAGTACGTACGACTAAAGGGTTATATCTCGTTTTTCTAATTTAAGCGGATAAATACGTTCAGTAATTGACCACTAGCACAAATTTAAATTGTGCGCAGGGCTATAGTAAAAGCCTAAAAAAGAGAAAAACAACGAGTGAGAAGCAATAGTAAAGATTTTACAATGGAGCGCACGTTAGAAGAAAAATTTGCCACAATCGTGACGCCGCTTTCGTTTTTACCCAAACATAAGGTAGAACAATATGAGCAATTCGTTAAAGGATATGACCCTGCCACCTGACCTGACCATTAAAAAAGGGTCTGGCCCCGTACGTACTAAATTTCCAATCTATTCAAACTCTCTGCCGCCTTGTAACCATGCATGCCCGACAGGCAGCAACATTCAAAAATGGCTATCCTTAGCGCAAGAAGAACGGTATGAAGAAGCGTTTCAAGAACTGGTACTGAATAACCCGCTTCCCGCGATTCATGGGCGCGTTTGTTATCACCCTTGCGAAACCGCTTGCAACAGAACCGATGTTGATCAACCTGTCAGTATTCATGCTGTCGAGCGCTACTTGGGCGATGTTGCTATTGAGAAAAAATGGCCAGTGCGCTTTGATGCGAAAGCGACGGGGAAAAGGGTATTAGTGGTGGGGGCTGGACCGAGTGGTTTAGCAACAGCGTATCATCTAAAACGATTCGGTCATGATGTCGAAATCCATGAAGCCGGACCGATGGCGGGTGGAATGATGCATTTCGGTATTCCTGCCTACCGCTTACCTCGAGAAGTATTGAATCAAGAAATTGCACGTATTCAAGGAATGGGCATCGATATTGTTCTCAACAGTAAAGTCGACGACCTATTAGCCGCAAAAGTGCAGGGGCGGTTTGATGCGGTA
This sequence comes from Vibrio sp. DW001, assembly GCF_029016285.1. Lineage (NCBI taxonomy): Bacteria > Pseudomonadati > Pseudomonadota > Gammaproteobacteria > Vibrionales > Vibrionaceae > Vibrio > Vibrio sp. DW001. The sequence continues at coordinate 1,242,118 of NZ_CP091975.1, forward strand.
TTTTTGGCTATCGGTGCCCATGTCGGTCGTGGTATTGAGATCCCGAGTGATGATCCCGGCGTAGCCATTGATGCCGTTACCTATTTGCGCAATATCGGGATGGGTGATGCGCCGACCTTGGGTAAACGCGTTGCAGTGTATGGTGGAGGTAATACCGCTATGGATGCCGCTCGTACAGCAAAACGAATGGGGGCGGAGGTGATGGTTATCTATCGCCGCAATCGAGAACTCATGCCTGCGCATGATTTTGAATGTGTGGAAGCGATGGAAGAAGGGATAGCGTTTCACTGGCTTCGAACTATCAATAGCATCGATGGTTCAACCTTTACGCTAGAAAAAATGAATATAGTTGATGGACGGCCGAAGCCAACGGGTGAATATGAAACCATACAAGCTGATTCCCTTATTCTTGCCCTTGGACAAAATATCGATACCAAATTGACCCGAAATGTACCGGGTGTTGATCATAAGGATGATGGAACTGTCGTTGTAAATAATCAAATGATGACTGGGTATCCTGGCCTGTTTGCTGGTGGTGATATGGTACCAAGTGATCGCACCGTTACGATTGCCGTAGGACATGGTAAAAAAGCCGCCGCGCATATAAATGGTTTCCTATGTGATAGAGCATATTCCAAAGCATCGAAGCAACCACTGATTAAATATGATCAACTGCATCTCTGGTATAAAACCGATGCCGATAAACGGGAGCAACCTGCCGTAGCACCTGAAATCCGGACCTCATCTTTTGAAGAAGTCGTTGGGGGCTTAACGTTACAAGAAGCCTTGTTTGAAGCCCAACGTTGTTATTCTTGTGGTAACTGCTTTGAGTGTGATGGATGCTTGGGGGCTTGTCCCTATGGTGCGATAACATCAAAAGGTAAGGGTAAAGGGTATACTGTGGATTACGATAAATGCACGGGTTGCGAAGCTTGCTACACCCAATGCCCATGTCATGCGATCGAAATGGTCGCAGCTGAAGTGAAGTAGGAGGCGCTAAATGAGTCATTTTAATCATGTCATGCATACCTGTGATGGTAATGAAGCTACAGCACATATCGCGTATCGCGTTAGTGAAGTTTGTGCCATTTACCCTATAACGCCTTCTTCTACAATGGCTGAATTTGCTGACCAATGGGCAGCAGAAGACAAACGAAATATCTGGGGGAATATCCCTTTAATTGCTGAGATGCAGAGTGAAGGAGGAGCAGCCGGAACGGTACACGGGGCGCTTCAAAGTGGGGCATTAACGACCACATTTACTGCCTCTCAAGGCTTGATGTTGATGCTGCCAAATATGTATAAGATTGCTGGAGAGTTAACGTCCGCGGTCTTCCATGTGGCGGCACGATCGCTGGCAGCACAAGGGTTATCAATATTTGGCGACCACCAAGATATTATGGCGGCTCGTGGTACTGGCTTTGCTTTACTGGCGGCATCTTCGGTACAAGAGGCGCACGATATGGCGCTTGTCGCTCATACAGCGACATTGTCTGCGAGAATACCGTTTATCCATTTTTTCGATGGTTTCCGCACTTCACACGAAGTGAACAAAATAAATCTGATCTCTGATGAAGTAATAAGAGAAATGATCCCGGACGAACTTGTACGAGCACATAGACTTAGAGGACTGAGCCCTGATACACCATTCATTCGCGGTACGGCGCAAAATCCAGATGTCTACTTTCAAGCGAGAGAGACGGTAAACCCGTATTATGCAGCAACACCAAGTATTGTTCAGGGTTGCATGGATAAGCTAGCAGAATTAACTGGCCGACATTACAAACTTATCGAATTCCATGGTGCAGAAGATGCCGAACACGTCGTTATTGCGATGGGGTCGGGGGTTGAGACCCTCACTGAAACAGTCGATTACCTTGTCGTAAAGGGCGAGAAAGTGGGGGTGTTAAAAATACGCCTTTATCGCCCATTGTCGACCGAACACCTTTTAGCTGAATTACCGGATAGCGTAAAATACATTACGGTGCTTGATCGTACGAAAGAGCCGAGTGCAACGGCGGATCCCCTTTATCAAGATATTATTACCGCGTTAATGGAAGACGGAAGTAAATTCGAATCTATGCCAAGAGTATTGGCCGGAAGATATGGTCTCTCGAGCAAAGAATTTACCCCAGCAATGGCAAAAGCGGTGTTTGATAATGTGAAAGGCGAAACTAAGCGGCATTTTACTGTTGGCATTATTGATGATGTAGGTTTGTCACATCTAGAGGTTGATGAAAGCTTTGATATTGAACCGAATGAAGTGGTTCGAGCCATGTTTTATGGCTTGGGTGCCGATGGTACCGTTGGTGCAAACAAGAACACGATAAAGATTATAGGGGACGACCCTGACTATTTTGCACAGGGTTATTTTGTCTATGATTCTAAGAAATCAGGCTCGCAAACTGAATCCCACCTTAGATTTGGTCACCATGAAATTAATAGCCCATATCTGATTCAGTCTGCAAATTTTATTGCTTGTCACCAACAGACCTTTGTCGAAAAAACAGATATGTTGGCTAAGGCGGCATTACATGCCACTTTCTTGCTTAATTCCTCGGTTGATAATGAGTTGGTGTGGGATTCTTTGCCTGCAAGGATGCAAAAACAGTTGATCGATAAACAGATGAAGCTCTATGTGATTGATGGCTATAAAGTGGCGCGTGAAACAGGGATGGGCAACAGAACCAACACCATCATGCAGACCTGCTTTTTTGCCCTCTCCGGCGTGATCGAGAAAGACCAAGCGATAGAGAAAATTAAGAAAGCGATTGAAAAAACGTATTCGAAAAAAGGATCAGCGCTCGTTGAAAAAAACTTCTTAGCGGTGGATCAAGCTCTAGCGAATCTACATCAGATTGATATTCCTAAACAGGTAACTGCAAAAATTGAAGAGATAAAATTTGTCTCTGATAAAGCGCCTGATTTTGTAAAAGAAGTGACCGCGATGATGATGGCAGGCAAGGGTGATTTGATTCCTGTTTCCCAGTTGCCAGTCGATGGCACCTATCCTTCAGGCACAACGCAGTGGGAAAAACGAAACATCGCACAGCGTATCCCTATCTGGGATTTCGATGCGTGTATTCAATGTGGCAATTGCAGTATTGTTTGTCCTCATGCTGCGATTCGAGCCAAGTTTTATGACAAATCGATGTTGGACTCTGCACCTGATGGGTTCAAAACAGCGCATATCTCGGCGAGAGGATTCCCGGAAATTCGCTACACATTGCAAGTGTACGCCGAGGATTGCACAGGATGTGGTTTATGTGTAGACGCGTGTCCGGCTATAGTAAGCGCTAACTCAAATGGGGGTGAGACGTGTAAAGCGATTAATATGGAGCTTAAAGAACCTTATCTAGAACAAGAAATTAGCAATCTGGCGTTCTTTGAAGAGTTAGATTACAACGACCGATCTCGAGTGGACTTCTCACACGTTCGAGGTGTTCAGTTCCTTCAACCTTTGTTTGAGTTTTCCGGTGCATGTTCAGGATGCGGTGAAACTCCGTATCTAAAATTGATGTCACAGCTTTTTGGTGACCGATTAATGATAGCGAATGCGACAGGTTGTTCCTCTATTTACGGTGGCAACCTACCCACAACACCTTGGTCAGTGAACAGTGATGGCAGAGGTCCGTCTTGGTCCAATTCGTTGTTTGAAGATAATGCAGAATTTGGTTTTGGCTTTAGGTTAGCGGCCGTTAAGCAGCGTGAATTGGCGGAGCAATTGTTGTTAGAAAATCGCGAACACTTTGATCCGTTATTAGTTGACCAACTGCTTAATGCAAAGCAATTAACGGAATCTGAAATACAGGCGCAGATCAAACGTGTCAATACGCTTAAGGAACGCCTTGAACAGATAGATACAGAATCAGCACGTAATCTCACTTCCGTTGCTGAGCAGCTCGTTCGCCGTTCAATATGGATTGTTGGTGGTGATGGCTGGGCTTACGATATTGATTCAGGTGGATTAGACCATGTGTTGGCTAGTGGTGCGGATGTAAACGTGTTGGTTATGGATACTGAGGTGTATTCAAATACCGGTGGTCAGATGTCAAAATCAACACCGCTAGGTGCGGTAGCGAAATTCGCTTCGGCAGGGAAGCAGGCGACGAAAAAAGATCTCGCAATGCAAGCCATTGCTTATAACAATGTTTATGTTGCTCGTATCGCACTTGGCGGGGACCCACAGCAATCACTATTGGCAATGCGTGAGGCTGAAATGTACCGCGGACCTTCTATCGTTATTGCGTATAGCCACTGTATTGCCCATGGTATTAATATGGAGGATGGTTTACGACAGCAACAACTTGCCGTCCAATCGGGTCACTGGCCTTTGTTCCGTTATAATCCATCGCTTAGAGAGGTTGATGTTAATCCCTTTTCTCTAGATTCATTAAGACCAAGTATTTCTCTTAAAGAGTATCGAATGAATGAGGATAGATATCGAATGTTACAACGAAGCGACCCGGAAATGGCAGAGAAAATTACGGAAGAGGCCCAACAGGTTGCCCACAGGAAATGGCAATTATACGAAGAGTTAGCGACTCGAAGTACGGGGACGATTGCCCCGCATGTTGAGTTGACCGCTCAGAAGTAAAACCAATCGATAGCTTACCTTAACTTCCCCCTCTTATCAGTGGGGGGAGAATGGGTTTACGATTAAAACAGACCTATCTTTAGTGCAAACATATAAATTAACTCTGGTAAAATAGCGGCGTATACTGCGAGCCAATATACCGCGAATAGAATGACGCTGGATTTCAGAATAGCGGATAAATTCGGATTCATATCGTGACCATTATGCAAGGATATTTTCTTGGTAAAGCAGTATTTGTGCCAGTTAGTAACTGTTTGATATAACATAATTAAATATATCAGACGTCAGGATGAACTGTCTTTAAGACACGCTTACTGTCAAATGGACATCTTTTGATTGTCTTTATGACGACTGGTGTGTAACTTGTTTTCCGAAATACATCTTCAATAGACTGATTTTTAAGGGCAGTTGGTATTTTCTATTGATCAATATTATCGGCACATTTCCTGCATTTTGATGTCAATTGCTCTATTTTACTAAGGTCCAACATTGTTAAACATCACTGACAAAAGCAAAGAAGACAAAATTACCCCTCTTTTAAGGCTTGGTTTCCGTCCATTCTTTCTTTTTGGTTCGTTATACACGGTTTTATCGATTCTCGTTTGGGTGTATTCATTTCAATATGGTCAACCGAGTGCACTTAACGTTCCGGCTCTTTGGTGGCATGTCCACGAAATGTTGTTTGGCTTTGCAATGGCAATCGTTGCCGGTTTTGTATTAACGGCGGTGCAAACATGGACCGGAATTAATGGTACTAAGGGTTTTCGACTCGGGGTTATTGTGTCGTTGTGGGCATTACCTAGATTACTTTTTTGGACACAAACACCTTTGTGGCTCATCTCTATAGTCGAGGCACTATTTTTGGCCGCCGTTACGTATGAAGTGGGTTTCCGAGTGATTAAGTCAAAAGGGTGGAGAAATCTATTTTTTGTTCCTCTTTTTGTTCTTGCGTTAATCGCGAATTTTGCCAGTTACGCAACAATCAAGGGATTGCCACCATTCCCTTCCCTTGCTGTGTGGCAGGCGATGCTTTGGTGGTTTATGTTACTTTTGTCCGTAATGGGTGGACGAGTAATACCATTTTTTACCGCTCGAAAATTTAATTTCGAAAAAGCTCAACCACAATTATGGCTTGATGTTGGTGCTAACTTGCCATTAGTGATGTTGTTTGTGCTCAGTTTTTTCCCTTTAGCGAATCAACAGCTGTCACAGGCCTTTTTACTCGTTGGCGCGCTATTTCAATTTATTCGTTTTGCACGTTGGAAGCCGTGGCTCACATTAAGCGAACCACTTGTATGGTCACTGCATGGTGCCTATCTTTGTATACCATTGGGTTTGCTTGCAAGCGGTCTTAGTGAAGGCTTTTTCAAACACTCTATGATTCATTTATTCGCTATTGGTGCATTGAGTGGGGTGATTTTAGCGATGATTTCTCGAGTAACGATGGGACATACAGGTCATGCTATCTATGAAGGGCCAAGAATGTGGCCTGCCTTCCTGGCCCTGTTTATCGCCGCTTTGATAAGAAGTTTTGCTGTCGCGCTATTTCCTGAACATCTGATGTTGTTAGTGAATAGTGCTGCCGTGTTATGGACGATTGCGTTTGTTATGTTTCTATATAATTTTGCTATTATGCTTATGACGCCTAGAGTGGATGGACATCCAGGTTAATAAGTGGTTAATATATTAACCAGAAAAAAAACGTATCTAATGTTATTTAGGTACGGTTTTTTATCATAGCTTTAAGGTCAAATATATATGATGGAACATTGTCTTTTACGAGCGAGTCACGTAATTAATTTAACGTTAATTGATGAAAGTTGAATGATAAAAAATATAGATAAAAGCGGTTACTCATTCGAGCCTAAACAGGCCAACGTCATCATATCAGAGGCCACGGCACCGGTAGTGATTGACAGACCTGCGAGCAAGATGACAACGGCATATTTACTTACAATTATCGCTAAACCTAGTGTATTTATTATTTTATTCATCTATGTGTCCTTTTTTAAACTGATCAAATTTATTCAATTTTAATTGTGTTTTATATATTAAGTTGAGACATAGGTCGTCTAGATTAATTGATGTTTTTCTTTATTATAAAAAAAGCGAAAATGATCATTTTTTACAATTCGATACAAATATTAATTGAGTTAATGTAATAATAAATACATAAAATTTATCGTTTTTTATATGCAATAGAGTTATTAGTGTGGACTATTGATTAAAGCGAGTGATATCAGTAGTTTTATGTCATTCCTATTGTTAACTGATTTTCAAAGATAATGGTTTGCTTGTTATTCACAGGTAGTATTGGTCGGTACTGTGACCCGTATACTATGAGATTGTACAGTGAGCCTTCATCGCAATATAACAGACCAGTTTGCCGTCGTTGGTGCTGCTGCTCTAATCTACATGGTTGCTTCAGTATTTTCTGCCATTGGGTGACGATAGACTAGTTCCTTGCATAGTGACTCAAAAACATAGCGGCTGTTTCATCGGTGATATTTTTGAGTTTTTCTAACTCTATCTTGCTACCTATATTGAGCAATAAGGGCCAGAAACAGTGTCCTTTAATCATGTTATGTAATTGGCTATTAGCAAACTCAAAATCCATTGGTTTGAGCCTGTTGTCAGCGACCGCAGCTTCCAGCCATTTAAAAAGGGTGGTTTCTCTAGCGGAGAATTTGCCCATCTCTTTTTGTAGTGCCTCAGGGTTGTAAAAAAAGTGCCCAAATGCGACGCGCGAAAGATCAAGATTTTCTTTAGCGGAGAACATCTTTGCTTCAGCCAGTAAAATAGCGCTTAATTGCTCATGTAGAGAGGTCTCTGTTAGGTACTCAAAATCAGGCTGAATGGTTGATTTTCGCCACATCTCCGCCATGATTTGCATGACGAGTATCTCTTTGGTTTCAAAATGGTTGTAAACCGTTCTTTTTGAAACTTGAGCCAATTCGGATACCTTGTCCATGCTGGTGCTCTGCACGCCATCTTTTATAAAGGCCTTCTTCGCGGCATTAAGAATTGCTTCTCTTTTAAGTTCACTTCTCGTTCTTTTTACTTCAGACATTTAAACATCAACTCATTTATAGACTGCCAATTATTTTACACTGAGTAGTTTACTTTTCAATGTATAAATGTAAACTACTCAGTGTAGTTTACAAGTTAGAGCCCTCGAATGAAGAAATTTAAAATATTTGGTTTAGGAGTTTTATTTATGACAGTTGTAACGATTGGCGCGCGTGTAACCAGTACTGGTGCGACTCAAAATGAAGGAAAGTTTGTAAATACGGAAATCAAATACAACCCGTCTCTAGGGAATCTCTGGGACATGGTAGTCGAACGTTTTAATACCAAACGAACTGCAGCGGAGCCGGCAGGTGAGGTTCCTTTGAAATCATTATCGCAGGCTCAATTACAGAGCAGTGATGAAGACGCCATTTTTCGCTTAGGACACTCAACCATCTTGATGAGGTTAAATGGTGAGTATGTCATGACTGATCCGGTATTCAGCGAAAGAGCATCACCAGTGCAATGGGCGGGGCCTAAGCGGTTTCATCCAACCCCAATTTCTATTGAAGATTTACCCAATATTAAAGTGGTGATTATCAGTCATGACCATTATGACCATTTGGACAAAGCGGCAATCAAAAAATTGGCGAACAAAGTCGAGCATTTTGTTACCCCTTTAAAAGTGGGAGACTATCTTATCGATTGGGGTGTTGAAAAATCTAAAGTGACCCAATTGGACTGGTGGCAAGATGTGCAGCTTGGCAATATTCATCTTGTTGCGACACCTGCTCAACACTTCTCTGGTCGAAGTCTGTTTGATCGAGACGAAACATTGTGGGCAAGTTGGGTAATCCAAAGCGACAGACACAATCTATTCTTTAGTGGAGATGGCGGTTATTTTGATGGTTTCAAAGAGATTGGTGAAAAATACGGTCCGTTTGATGTCACAATGATAGAGACGGGGGCTTATAATGACCTGTGGGCAGATATCCATATGCTACCTGAACATAGCATGCAGGCACACCTGGATCTTAAAGGCAAAGCGATGCTGCCAATCCACAATGGTACTTTTGATCTATCAATGCACGACTGGTTTGAACCGTTTGAGCGAATTACAGAATTGGCGAAGCAAAATAACGTTAATCTATTAACGCCAGTGTTTGGTGATGCGATTGAGCTCGACAATCCGGTTAGCAGTTATGCATGGTGGCGTGAAGCACAAGAGACGAAAGAGTCCGCGTTGGCGCTACAAGAGTAATTAAATACCTGAGTCGCTGCTTTGCCAGACTCTATAGTTAAGCAAAGCAGTGATTGCTGTATCAGGGCCTCTATTAACGACGATGAAGCGTTAATTCGAATTGATGGTTGTTCGACGTTTTATTCGATAGAAAGCGTATAAATTATCGATGTTATTGCTAAGGCGATCATCAGTATCACTAAGGCTCTTCTATTGGAAGCTAGGTTTATCTTGGTTGTCATGTTTTTTTGATAGCCTGTAAACATTGCTTTGACGAGAGGTTTGTTCTGCCATTTATAGATAATAATGGCCAGCACGTGTAGCCCTACAAGTACAAATAACCCATTAACGAGGTTTTCATGTATGAGAACGCATACATCAAATATGTCATCGTTAAGCCAGATTTGTGAACCGGGTAAGGGGTCCAACATCCCAGATAGAGCAAGACCAGTCAGCGCTTGAAGCAATAGTGCACCAATCATGGCGAGGACCATATAACCACCTGCAGGGTTATGGCCTGGTTGCTCCGAATGTTGTCCATTTAGGTATTGAACGACCGTTTTTGGTGACCGGATAAATCGTGAGAAACGACTTGTATCACTTCCGAAAAAGCCCCAAATAATACGCCATATGAGCAGAGTAAAAAGGGTTAGACCAAAGTAAACGTGTGGTCCTTGTTCCGTGAGACCGCTAAAGGCCAACCCAGCGAATAGTAGTGCCTGAATCCAATGATATAAACGTGTCGGTAAGTCCCAAACTTTCATGTCCCGTCCTTGTAGGTAGTTTGCCATTCCTCATTATACAATCTGATTAACCGAAGAGTAATGCCTATTGCAACTATTTACATAACAAACACTACTTACGTAATAACAACTATTTACTTAAGCGTGATTATTGTGTAACTATGCTTAAATAATAAACAGCTCTCATATGAGCGACATGGAGGAAGTAAAATGAAAAAGCAATTAGTAAGCCTATTTATGCTTATTTCGGTTTCGGCTAGCGCAGCAACGTTTGAAGCGGAAATAGAGGCTCGTCAGGATGCATATTCAGGTATCAAAGACAACGTCGAAGCGGTTGGCGGCATGCTCGAAAGTGGTCAATTTGATTACGCTAAGTTTGAGATGCTGGGAGAGGCACTAACCAAGCACTCATCTAGCCTAAAAACGCTGTTCCCAGAAGGAAGCCAAGAAGGCAGTAACGCCAAAAAGGCGGTATGGAAGGATTTTGAGAAATTCTCAACGAATCTAGATAAACTCGATCAAGGCTTTCAAGATTTCTATGCGGCAGCAAAGGTACAGGATCAGGCCGCTCTACTAGCCGGATTTAAAGATGCGACTGGTACCTGCAAAGGTTGTCATCGTAAGTTCCGTAATAAGAAATAAAGTAAAAAAGAGTTCTATTCACAGACTGAGATAAATCTGTCTGAGCTGTGCAATAAGCGGTTCAATTTTATTACTTTGTACATTACCATAGCCAAGAACCAGAGCATTCCAGTCGCGCTGATAGGAGTGTTTCTCATAATAAGATAGGGGTCGAACCGTGATCCCTTTTTTCTCTGCTGCTTCAACCACTTGATCTTCGCTAGGTGAACCCTGCCAACGAACGGTGGTGTGTAATCCTGCTTCTTGACTGATCACTTGCCATTCTCGCCCAAAATGTTGCGTGAGTGCGCCTCGTAATAAAATAGATTTTTGTTGATAGATTTTTCTCATTCGCCTTAGATGACGAAGAAAATGCCCCTCAGAGATAAAGTCTGCCAAAGCGGCTTGGCTATGTATCGCGGTATTGCCTGCCATTGCATCTTTAATCTTTAAACATGCCTCTACTAGACTTTCCGGCACTACCATGTAGCCAATCCTTAAGCCGTTAAACATCGTTTTACTCAACGATCCGACGTAAATACAACGGTCTGAAAACCCAGATTGTGCAGATAACCCCTGAAGTGACGTATAGGGTCTATGAGCAAATTGGAACTCGCTATCATAATCGTCTTCGATAACCCAAGCTTGGTTCGCCTCTGCCCACTGTAATATTTGTAATCGCTGCTCTGTATTGAGGCTGGTTCCCATTGGGTATTGGTTGCTGGGTGTTAAGTAAACGGCCGCCGCCTTGTGTTTTAACAATGAGGAAATATTGAGTCCCAATAACGGGTCAACTGATACTGAAGCCGTTTTAATACGATAAAGGTTCAGCACTTTACGCATCTGTGAGTATCCTGGTTCTTCCATTAACACCGTTTGATTTGGATCTAGAGTCGCGAGTGTTGCGATGGAAAGTGCTTGCTGCGCGCCGGAGGTGACGATGATTCGTTTAGGGTGACAGGAAACAGAGCGGCTTGATTGTAGATAATGGCTGAGTGCTTCACGCAATGGGAAGTAACCTTGTATGTCCCCCATTCCTGACAATGAGTCCCGGTGAATATGCCTCTGTAGCAATCGTTGCCATTTGGTATATGGGAATTCAACAAGGTCAGGTATACCGGGAGAAAATGGTCGATTTAGATAAAGTGATCGTTGTGTATCGAATGGGGACCCAAGGGTGAGTTTTTTACTATTTACGACGGATCTGTCTGGTCGTTCTGATTGGCTGATAGCGGTCTTCAGAAAATACTCGGGGATAGATACCGCGACGAAAAAACCTGAACCTTTTCGGCTTTGCAAGTACCCCTCTGCAACAAGCTGTTCGTATGCACTGGTTACCGTATTTCGACTCAGTGTAAGCTCTTCTGCCATCTTTCTGGTAGAGGGTAACTTTTGTTCTCTTTTCCAATGCCCATTGATTATTTTTTGTTGAATGGCGTCAAATAGTGTTTGTTGAAGTGTAGAACTTTGCTTTGATAGGAAAAGGTCGCCGACGTCGATTAAATTCATAACTGGCTCTTTAATTTATTTGTAATTGGATCTAATTAAGATACCAGTTTGATTGTATATTGTAAAAACACCAGACAAAAAGATCAAACTAGGGGCCAAAATAATGCTTTCAAAAACAGAACGAACAGCGATCAAAAAGGGTGCGCATAAAGCGTGCGATGACGAAGCTAAGTTGCATCAAATAATTGATGAAAGTTTGCTTGCTCATGTCGCTATTGTGGAGAAAGGAGTACCTATTGTTATTCCTATGTTAGCTTGGAGAGTCGACGATCATATCTATATCCACGGCGCGAATAATAGCCGCCTGCTCAGGACATTGAAAAATAGTGTAGAAACGAGTCTGACGTTTACACTGTTTGATGGCTGGGTACTGGCTCGATCGGCAATGCATCATAGTGCGCACTATCGAAGTGCTGTGGTATTTGGTCGGTTTGAACAGATAAGTGAAAATGACGAAAAAGACCGTATATTGAACCACTTTGTGGAACAAATCGCGCCTAATCGTACTTGTGAGGTTCGTTTAGGTAATCAAAAAGAGTTGTCTGCGACCCTGCTACTGAGAATGCCATTATCAGAAGCCTCAGTTAAAATTGGTAACCATGGTGTCAACGACGATATGGCGGATTTGGACAGACCAGTATGGGCGGGTATTTTGCCTTATAGAACGGTTATCGGGCCTCTTGAACCTGTAGCCGATCTCGGCGAAGGCATAGCAATGCCTGATTACTCTTCAGCTTACGGTGACCGTTGGTGCGGTTTAAATGAGTGAGTGAATGTCCGAGAACAGTTGCTATCTATGTTTAATACGATACATTTAACGGCATAAAATGGTTTTTAGCCGAACTATGTCTGCAAACAATAGATAAAAATCAAGGAAGATAATGAGCACAATTCTCGATTGTATACGAACGGTAGGTAAAGGCGAAAGGGGACGAAAACCTCTTAATTTTGAACAAGCTTATCAAGTGATGGATGAGTATCTCGATGGCAAAATTGGTGACGACCAGATGGCTATGTTGATGATGCTTATTCGAGTTCAAAATGAAACCCATGACGAAATTGCAGGATTTGTTAAGGCGTTCCAAACGAGGATGCCGGATATTGGCGCTGACATCGACTGGCCTTGCTATGCTGGAAAAAGGGCAAGCGCAGGAAAACCTTGGCACATTATCGCCGCCAAAATACTCGCCGAGAATGGTTACAAAGTATTGGTGCATGGACACCTAGAAGAAACCTCGATTCGTGAACACGTTCGTGACTACATTGATGCGCTTGATATTCCATTTGCAGCGGATGTGAAGCAAGCAAAAGAGATGATTGAGCATCACAATATTGTTTATCTACCTCTAACCAGTTTTGCTCCTCAAGTGGTGACCATGTTGGATTGGAAAAATCGATATGGCTTACGAACACCAATCAATACGGTAGTAAGAGCGCTTAATCCTGGCAACGCAAGATATGGTATTAGAGGTAGCTTTCACCCAGGTTTTCAGCAACTACATGCCGAAGTAGAGCAAGCAGTAGGCCTAAGCAAACACGCGGTCATCTCTTTTAAAGGCCAGTCTGGTGAGTCAGAATACAATCCTAAGGTAAGCCAAACGGTTTGGAGAAGTGATAACAATGGCGTAACTTCGCACTACTGGCCAGAAACGATGGCCTCAGATCTTCCCCAGCCCAAACAGCCGTTGCTAGGGACGGATCCTAGCGATTACAATATGATGGCAAATACGGTTGTCGCGACATTATGTGCCGTATTGTTCGCCAAGGTAAATGATAGAGATAAAGCCTACGAACTCGCCTACGCATTATGGAGTGATTGGGTAGTGAATAGCCCATATAGTAATGGCACTCGTTGATCTGGTCGCCTTTAACCTTGAACGTAATGAAATTCTAACTGCCCACATTCTGTGATTCGATGAAACCTCTCTGTTTATGTAATACGTTATGTCGTATATAAACAGAGGGTTCCTATATGCAATTTTCTTTTTCAACTCTATTTTTATCTGTTCAGTTAAGAATTCCTACTTCTATGTAGGGCTATTCCTAAACGTCCTTTGATGCGTATTTTCAGTGATATTATTTTTCTCGTAGAAAGAGCCTATATATCATTTTAAATTAACACTGAAGATACCTATTATTATGCTGAATACTTTAAATGAACGGACTAAACCGCACGACGATACGGCTATCGACTCTCATATTGCCTTACTCGGTGATGACGTATTGTTAATCTTGGTATTATTACCGTTAATCATTTCGTTTTTCTATGCGATGTATAGGCATACCAGTAAGGCGCGAGTGATTGCACAGCGTGAACTTGCCTTGACGAAGGTAAAACAGGAAGCATTTGATCTACAAAAAAATATATTAACCATGATGGGAAAGGCCATTGAGTGTCGCTCGGGAGAAACAGGAAGCCATGTTAAACGAGTCGCTCAACTATCCTATTACGTCGGCAAACTTTATGGATTAAGTGACGCGGAATGCGAAGTATTAAAAGTCATTAGCCCCATGCATGATATTGGTAAAATAGCGATCAGTGAAAAGATACTGGATAAACCGGGTAAACTCAATCATGACGAGTTTGAAGTGATGAAACGTCATACTACAGAAGGCTATAAGCTCCTTTCTTCAGGTCGTGGCCACTTAATGGAGATGGCTGCAATAGTGGCTCATGAACATCATGAGAAATGGGATGGTTCTGGGTACCCTAATGGAAAGGTGGCCGAAGAAATACATATATATGGACGAATTACTGCAATCGTAGATGTTATTGACGCTCTGTTGAGTCAACGCCCTTACAAAGAGCCATGGTCTGTGTATCAAGTTAAAGAGTTACTTAAAGGCGAGTCAGGTAAACATTTTCAGCCCGAGTTGGTCGATCTAATATTGGCACATTTCTCGAATATTATTGACGTAAGAAATGCAGCCATGACAAAAAATGAACCGCGACAGAATAACATGTCAGAACTTGAAGGAAATGGCTGGTTGGTTAATTAGTGCTGTCGCCAAATTCGCTATCCTGCGAGAAAAGTAATACAACAGATATTTTGATGATGCACTCCATAAAATCAACCTAAACTGTTAATTTATATTGATGAATCCATTATGCTAGGTGAAGAGTTTTACGGATGATTGGTCGATTCAATTTAGGGTTAAGGGCAGGGATGCAAAACAGAGTTAAAGTTATTCTACTGTTAGGGTTGTTGGTAATACTACCGAAAACGGCCGTTAGCTCAAATGATACAACCCCTTCACCATGGAAGGTCGATATTCCGAGTGTACCAATTAAGTACGATTGGGTTCTTCTTAAAAAAGGAGAGCTATTTGCAGGCGACTTGATTGCTATGTACCAAGAAGAGATTGAGTTTGATAGCGATGAAGTGGGACTCGTTGATATCGAGATGAAAGACATTAGGGAGCTGCGAACCAAGCAAAAGATGAGAGTACGTTTTAAAGATGGAATTATTAGAGATGGCCAGCTTTGGCTAACGGATTCCACTTTGACTTTTATTGACCTTCCCGACAAAGCTTACCCAAGAGAGATGATTCTCTCTATATCCCCTTCCGAAAAAAGCGAACAAAGCCTTTGGGATGGGGAGCTTGGTGCAGGACTAAAATACAAAAGCGGCAATTCAGAAAGCCTAGATTATAGTTTTAGTGCGAAAGCCCGATATCTCTCTGCTCATGGCCGGTTTCTATTTAATTATCGAGGAGTTGTGTCAGAAAGTGCAAATAATGACTCTGAAAGTAGGGAGAAAACAGAAGACAATCACAGGTTAAATGGATCCTTTGATCTGTATTACTCAGAGCAAATTTACTTTCGTCTTCCGACTTATGAACTCTATATTGATGAATTTAAGAACATTGACGCGCAGACGACACTCGGCGTTTCGATGGGGTACGAAGTGTTCGATACGAGTGATGTCGAATTGGATGTTTACGCAGGGTTTAGTGTATTGCATACAAAATACAACAGTGTGGAAGTGGGTGAAAAGAAGAACAATGTTTCACCCGTGTTTGCCTTTGGAATGGACTACGAATTAGATATCACCAAAGATCTTGAATACTTTTTTATCTACGACGGTAAGGTGGTAAATCAAGAATCAGGGCGATTTATACAACACCTAGAGACCGGTATTGAAATAGAGCTAATCGACGACATCGATCTGGAAATTGCCGCCATTATAAACAATACCTTTAGCCCTGTTGCGAACGAAGAGGGGCGCAAACCTGAAAACACCGACCTGTTGATGGTAATAGAGATCGAATACAATTTTTAGAATCAGTGTTTTTTAGCGATGCCATCCCAAAATAGAGTAAAGGTGGCGAGCGTTAACTCATCAAATTGAGATGGAGGTTGGCTCGTCAGATACCGCGCACTTGATAGGAATTGGCTGTGGCACCAGTCGGTAAGCAGTTCCTCAGAGTAGGGTTTAAATATCGACTGCTGCACACCCTCTTCGATTAATTGATATAGGAAGCTGAGTA